>DASYAV010000059.1:0-18277 GCA_036501145.1 Streptosporangiaceae bacterium
ATCGCGTCGACCTGGATGAACATGGGCAGCGCGACGCTGATCTACCTGGCCGCGCTGCAGAACATCCCCGGCGAGCTGTACGAGGCGGCGGAGCTTGAGGGCGCGGGCATCTTCCGCCGGATCAGGCACGTCACGATCCCGCAGACCAGGCTGATCCTCGTCCTGCTGCTGATGCTGCAGGTCGTGGCCACCATGCAGATGTTCATCGAGTCGTTCGTGCTGACCAACGGTGGCGGTGGCGTGGGCGACAACGTCCAGTCCGTGGTGATGCTCATCTACCAGTACGCGTTCGCGATGAGCGGCGCAAGCAACTACAACAGCGCCTCGGCGCTCGGCGTGGTCCTCATGCTGGTGCTCGCCGTCTTCTCCGGCGGGTTCCTGTGGGTCACCCGCGAGCGCGGCTAGGAGGTACGGCTCATGGCTTCGATCGCCGCCGCCAGCACCACGGCCCGGGAGTCCCGGCGCCGCCCGACGACCTCGACCCGGACGCTGATATCTCCGGTCTCACTAAACCGCCCCCGTGGCAAGATCATCTACCGAGTCACGCTGACCCTGGTGCTCGTGGTGTTCACGCTCGTGTTCATCGGCCCGATGTACTTCCTGTTCGCCGACGGGCTCAAGTCGACGCAGGAAACGATCGCGACACCGCCCACGCTCTACCCGCATCAGTTGAATCCCGGGAACTTCGTGCAGGCGTGGAACCGGCTCGATGTCGGGCTGATGCTATTGAACACCGCCTACTACGCGGTCGGCGCGCTGGTGTTGCAGCTCGTCTTCGACGTGGCCGCCGCGTACTCGCTGTCCAAGCTGCGGCCCGTGCTCGGGAACGTGGTCTTCTACCTCATGCTGGCCACGCTGATGATCCCGGTTACGGTGCTCGTGGTGCCGCAGTTCCTGACGGTGGACAACCTGCCGTTCTTCCACTGGAACCTGATCGGCTCGCCGGCCGCCATCTGGCTGCCGTCGGTGGCCAACGCCTTCAGCATCTTCCTGCTCAAGCGGTTCTTCGACTCGATCCCCGACGAACTCATCGCGGCGGCGGCGATCGACGGCGCGTCGGCGCTGCAGACCCTGCGCCGGGTCGTGCTGCCGATGTCCCGGCCGATCCTCGGGGTGGTGTCGATCTTCGGTCTGGTCGCCGTATGGAAGGACTTCCTCTGGCCGTTGCTGGTCGAAGGCGGGTACAACCCGACACGGGAGACACTCAACGTCGGGATCACCGAGGCCGTATCCACCACCCCGCAGAACGTCATCATCGCCGCGTCCGCGATCGCGGCGGTGCCTACGATCGTGTTTTTCCTGATCTTCCAGCGCAACATCATGTCCGGCCTGACCGCCGGCGGCCTCAAGGGCTGATGCGACAGAGAGAGGTTCTCCGTGCCCGATCTCGGATCCAAGCTGCCCGGCGCCTGGTGGCGCGGCGCGGCGATCTACCAGCTGTACGTGCGCAGCTTCGCCGACGGCAACGGCGACGGGATCGGTGACCTGGGTGGCGTCCGGGCGCACCTGCGCTACCTGGCGGACCTCGGCATCGATGCGATCTGGTTCAACCCCTGGTACCCGTCGCCGATGTCGGACGCGGGCTACGACATCGCCGACTACCGCGGCATCGACCCGGTGTTCGGCACGCTGGCCGAGGCGCAGGCGCTGATCGACGAGGCGCACGGCCATGGGCTGCGGATCATCATCGACGTCGTGCCGAACCACGGCTCCGACCAGCACCCGTGGTTCCGGGAGGCGCTGGCCGCCGCCCCGGGCTCGGCACAGCGGGCCCGGTTCTGGTTCCGGCCGGGGCGCGGGCCGGGCGGTGACCGCCCGCCGAACGACTGGCAGTCCATCTTCGGCGGCCCGGCCTGGACCCGGTTCACCGAACCGGACGGCACGCCTGGTGAGTGGTACCTGCACCTGTTCGCACCCGAGCAGCCGGACTTCAACTGGGCCAGCCCGGAGGTCCGCGCGGAGTTCGAGGACGTGCTGCGGTTCTGGCTGGACCGCGGCGCGGACGGCATCCGGATCGACTCCGCCGCACTGCTCACCAAGGATCCCCAGCTGCGGGACATCGGCCCGGACGGCCCCGGCCGGCCGGACGGCGGTCAGCATCCCTTCGTGGACCGCGACGACGTACACGAGATCTACCGGTCCTGGCGGGCGCTCACCGACGGCTACGGCGACCGGGTGCTGATCGGCGAGATCTGGCTGCCGGACGCGACCCGGCTGGCCAGGTACCTGAGCCCCGGCGAGCTGCACACTGTGTTCAACTTTCCCTACCTGTGCTGCGCCTGGGACCCGGGTGAGCTGCGCCGGGTGATCGACCGCACGCGGGAGCTGCACAGCCCGGCCGGAGCGCCGGCCACCTGGGTGCTGGCCAACCACGACGTGGACCGGGAGGTTTCCAGGTACGGCAGGCCGGACACCTCGTTCAGCCTGGATGCCCGCGACCACAGCCAGCCGGTGGACATCGAGCTCGGCACCCGGCGGGCCAGGGCGGCGGCCCTGCTGACCATGGCCCTGCCCGGGTCGGTGTATGTCTACCAGGGCGAGGAACTCGGGCTCTGGGAAGTCGAGGACATCCCGGACGAGCTGCGCCAGGATCCGATCTGGCACCGCACCGGCGGCGCCGACCCCGGCCGGGACGGCAGCCGGGTGCCGCTGCCGTGGGCCGGGGCCGAGCCGCCGTTCGGCTTCTCCCCGGCCCACGACAGCGCGCCCCCGTGGCTGCCGCAGCCGAAGGAGTGGCGGGACCTGACCGTGCAGGCTGAGGCCGGTGACCCGGGCTCGATGCTCGAGCTGTACCGCGGCGCGCTGCGCATCCGGGGCACCGAGCCCGCACTCGGCGACGGCCCGATGCGCTGGCTGCCGTCGGCCGCCGGGGTGCTCGCGTTCGAGCGCGGGGACCGGGGCACGGGAACGGGGCGGGTGCACTGCCTGGTCAACCTGTCCGCCGCGCCGGTGGACCTGCCGGGCGGCGCGGCCGTGCTGCTGGCCAGCGGGCCGCTCGAAGAAGACCGGCTGCCGGCGGACACCGCGGTCTGGCTGCGCCCGCCGGGCTGACCTGGGTAATCCCCCGCGGGTGGCTAAGCCGCACCACCCGCGGGCGGCCGGGTCTCCGGCCTAATCAGAGATCTCAAACTCCGATATCTGGCCGGCCGGCCAGGCGGTGTTGGCGGTGAAGTACAGCTGCAGATACTGCAGCTTCGGCGATGGCAGGCTGATCGTGACGGAATCTCCGTCTGCGCCGTCGAACGTGTACTCCGCCGCAGGCACCAGCGTGGTCCAGTTGGTCCCGTCGGTGTTGCCGAGCACGGCGATCGTCTGAGTGCGGCTGGGCCAGCTGGACAGCGGCGGCAGGTCGAGGGTGACCGACCGGACGGTCAGCACTTGGCTCAGGCCGGCTTCCAGCCACTGCGGGAACGCGTTGTCGGTGCTCTCCCAGTAGCTGTCCGGATTCCCGTCGTTGGCGTTGGACGGCAGGTAGCCCTGGGTGTAACCACTGGCCGTCATCGTCGCGCACAGGGCCAGGTTGGAGCTGGTGCACCCGCCGCCCGAGTTCCCCGGGCTCGGGAACGAGGTGAGCACCGGCGTGGTGCTCCAGCCCGAGTTCCCGGACCCGGTGTTGAACGTGAACGTCCCGCTGCCCGACGGGTAGGGGTTGTTGTAGACGCCGGCCACGTCAATGTTGCTGGCGGCGACGTTGCTGACCGGCACCGACCCCGGGGCCTCAGCCTGGAAGACGATCGTCCCGGTGCCATTCACCGTGTCGCCGTTGATGTTCACCCCGGTGACCGAATACCCGTGGCCGCCGCCGGAGACGAACTCGTAGGCGCAGTACGGGCTGTCGTCGATGTTGTTGCCGGACACGTTGACCGTGACACCGGAGAAGGCCGAGTCGTAGGAGTCGAACCTGATCGCGCACATCGGATGGCCCCAGTTGGGGTTTTCGGCGCCGGTGCGGACCAGCGTGTTGCCGGACACGGTGATCGTCCCGGACAACGGGGTGAACGGCGTCAGGAACGCCTCGTTGGAGATGGCCATGCCGCTGCCCAGCGGGTTCGTGTCGGCGATCACGTTGCCGGTGATCGTGTTGTCCGAGCCGCCGTAATCGGCGATGCCGTTGGCCAGGTTGGGCTGCTCGACGGTGTTGTCACTGAACGTGATGCCGGAGTCGGCCGCAGGGTAGGACCAGATGGCCAGTCCGTCGTCGCCGGTGTTGCGGATGAAGTTGTTGGTCACGGTGCAGTCGGAGGCGTTGCCGTTGAAGTTGAGGCCGTCCGCGTCGGTGGAGAGGATCACGGTGTTCTTCACCGTGCAGCCGCTGTTGCCGTACTGCAGCCAGAACCCCACGTTGGTGTCCTGGATCCACAGCCCGCTCGCGGTCCAGCCGCTGCCCAGCGAGCCGTCGATCGCGTTGTGCGTGCTGTCGTCGTGACGGCCGACCGTATTGCCCATGATCGCGAAGCCGCTGAGGTTGATCGGCCCGGCCACCGCCGAGGTGTTGTCGATGAACTCGTTCGACACGATGGCCGAGTACCAGTCGCCCGCGCCTTCGATGGTGGCGCTGCCGAACTGCAGCGGTGAGCCGACGAGGAAGGTGCCCTGCGGGATCCACACGGTCTCGCCCGCGGCGCTGGCGGCTGAGATCGCGGCCTGGAAGGCCGCGGTGGAGTCGGTCTGCCCGGTCGGGTCGGCGCCCTTGGCGACCACCGACACCGAGTTCGCGGGCTGGCTGGCCGCCGCGGGGACCTGGTAGAAGTCGGCCACGTCGATGGCGTACGGCGCCGCGGTGTCGCCCGTGCCGACCTGGAAGCTCACCGTGTCGCCCGCGCTGAGCTGCTGGCCGAGCAGCAGGCGAGCGTCGTTGAAGAAGTGGTGGGTCAGGCTGCCGGTGATGTTCGGGGTCTGGATGTAGCTGTAAGCGGAGGTGAGGCTCAGCTCCTGGCTGAGCTTGGTCCCGTTCACATAGACCGACAGCGTGCCGGACGCGCCCTGGCTGAGTGCATAGCTCAGGTCGACGGCGTTGGCGGGCGCGGTCAGGGTGAACGTCACATACTGGCCCTGCGCGGTGAGCTGCACCGCTTCCCGGCCGACCGCCTCGGTGGCGAGCTGGCCCTGAGTGTAATCCGGCCCGATCACCGAGCCGTTCGTGGCCGCGTCCACGGCCTGGTATTCGGTCATGCCGTCTATCACCGCGCCGCTGTTCTTCTTCCGCTTGCCGTTGGCGCGGGTGAAGGCGGCCAGCGGCGGAACGTAGTGCGGTGCGCCGTGCGCGGCCCGCCCGCCGTGCCCGGCGGCCGCGACGGCGGATCCGGCAGGTCTGGCGGCCGGGGGGTACGCCGCGCGTGCCGGGCCGGCGGCGGCCAGGCTCGCGATGATCAGGGCGGTGGTGGTGAGGATGGGCAGGACGGCCCGGTGGCGTCTGCCGGACGCGTGATCCAGGGCGTGCGGGGGTTCCATGCCTTGCTCCCTTCCGGGAAACCGGACGGCGGGGAAGCCGGGCGCCGGCCGGGGTCCCAGGGGACCGGCCGGCGTGCGGCCAGGGGATGACGGCTCGAACCGACTTCACCGTACAGACGCCGGACCGGCTTCTGCAAGGTTTGAACATATCTAAGAAAAAAACGATCAGAGTTTTCTTTGGCGGACGGTGGCGCGGCAACCGCGGCGGATTCGCATACACCCGGCTCATGCGGGAAGAACCGGTCCGCAGCCCAACCGCCCGAAGCGGCGGAGAATCGGTGTAGCTTGACACATCGAGTCGTCCGTTATGGCCAGCCGGAGATCGGGTGCGCCGCCGGCAGCGGCCCCGCGCTGACGGATGCCCGGCGTAAGGAGCATTGATGTCGTACGAGCCATATCCCACCGCGGCCCAGCCAGCGCAGCCGCCGCAGCGCGGGGAGACACCGGGCACCGTGCGGAACGCGGTCAAGTTCATCTACGCGGGCGCGGCGCTCAGTGCGATCGAGATGATCATCGGCCTGGCCACCATCGGCAGCATCAAGAGCGCGATCGAGAAGGCCTACCCGAAGGACACCCCCAGCCAGGTGCACTCGCTCGAGGTGTCGAGCATCGTGCTCGCGGTCATCGTGGGACTCATCTCGATCGGCCTGTGGGTGTGGATGGCCAAGGCCTGCGAGGGCGGGCACAGCTACGGCCGGATCGTCGGCACCGTGCTGTTCGCGCTCAACACGATCTTCCTGCTGCTGGACTTCGCCCGCCCGCACGCCAGCCTGGGGCTGGTGCTCAACATCCTGGTCTGGCTGGCCGGGCTGGGCGCGGTGATCTTCCTGTGGAACCGCGAGTCCACCCCCTACTTCAAGCCGCAGTCCCCGTCCTGACCCGCTGACCGGCCGCCGATCAGGCGGCCGCCACCCGCCCGCCCCAGGGCCGCACGACCCCGGGCCGGGCGGGTTTTGCTTGCCCGCGCCGACGCCGACCCTTGACGGGGCCCCGCCCGCCGACGGTAAATGGCCGTACATATCGTCGAAGCAGCAGCGGCTGGGCGGAGGCACGGTGAGCTCACTGGCGACGAGGCTGGCCGGCTGGGCGCACGGCTTGCGGCCCAGCCCGGAAGACCTGGAGTTGGCGCACCGGTCGCTGCTGGACACCGTGGCGGTTGCGCTGGCCGCCCGCGATCACCCGGTGACCGGGCTGGCCGCCGAACTCGGCGAGGGCGGTCGCTGGGCGGTCGCCGGTCACGTGCTCGACTTCGACGACCTGCACATGGAGTCCACCACGCACATCAGCGCGGTCTGCGTGCCGACGGCGCTGGCCACCGGCGGCGGGGCGCGCGCCTACCTGGCCGCGGCCGGGGTGATGGCCCGGCTCGGCACCGCCCTGGGCTGGCCGCACTACGCGGCCGGCTGGCATGCCACCTGCACCGCGGGCGCCCCGGCGAGCGCGGCCGGCGCGGCGGTGGCGGCCGGGCTGGCCGCCGGGCAGATCGCCACGGCCATGGCGCTGGCCATCCCGGCGGCCGGCGGGGTGCAGCGGGCGTTCGGCACGGACGCCAAGTCGCTGCAGGTCGGCTTCGCCGTCGAGGCGGGCATCCGGGCAGCGCGGCTGGCCGCCGCGGGCGCGCGGGCCGACCCGTCGGCGCTGGAGGCCTGGCTGGCCCTGGTCGGCGGCGACCCCGCCGCGCACCCGGGCGCGGGCGGGCCGGCGGTGCCGGGCGGGCTGGCGGTCAAGATCTACCCGTGCTGCTACGCGCTGCAGCGGCCGATCAGCGCGCTCGCCGGGCTGGCCGGCGGCACCCTCGACCCGGCCGCGGTGGCACGGATCGTGCTGCGCACCCCGGAGGCGAGCGTCACCCCGCTCATCCACCACCGGCCACAGACCGGGCTGCAGGGCAAGTTCAGCCTGGAGTACGGGGCGGCCGCCGCGCTGCTGGACGGCTACCCGGGCTTCGCCAGCTTCACCGACGAGGCGGTGCGCAGGCCCGCGGCCCAGCGGCTGGCCGGACTGGTCGAGATCAAGCTCGACCCGGGCGGCGCCGGGCTGCTCGACGGCGAACTGGAGGCCACCGTGCACACCGCGGGCGGCAAGATCCGGCGGGCTGGCCTGCGCTACCCGCCCGGCTCGCCCGCCAGCCCGCCGGACCTGGCTGCGCTGCGGGCCAAGCTGGACGGCTGCGTCACCGGCCTGGACACCGACCCCACCGCGTGGACCTGGGACAACGCCGCGGACGTGCTGCGGGAGGGACTATCTCCGTGATCTTCAGTGAGGTGCCGCCGTGGACGAGCTGACGCCGGAAGAGCGCGCCATCGTCGAGCTGGTCAGGGAGTTCGTGGACCACGAGGTCAAGCCCGTGGTGCGGGACCTCGAGCATGCGAACAGCTACCCGGGCAAGCTCATCGGCCAGATGAAGCAGCTGGGCATCTTCGGCCTGGCCATTCCGGAGCCGTGGGGTGAAGCGCAGGTCAGCACGCCGTGCTACGCGCTGGTCACCGAGGAGCTGTCCCGCGGCTGGATGAGCCTGGCCGGGGCGATGGGCGGGCACACCGTGGTGGCCAAGCTGATCCAGCGGTACGGCACCGGGCAGCAGAAGGACCGCTACCTGCCGCGGATGGCCACCGGCGAGCTGCGCGCCACGATGGCGCTCACCGAGCCCGGCGGCGGCTCCGACCTGCAGGCGATGCGCACGACCGCCCGGCGCGAAAAGAAGCGGTCCGGGGAGGCGGACGGGGACCCAGGGGACTACGTGATCAACGGGTCCAAGATGTGGATCAGCAACGCGCGGACGTCCGGGCTGATCGCGCTGCTGTGCAAGACCGACCCGGACGCCAGGCCCGCGCACACCGGCATCAGCATCCTGCTGGCCGAGCCGGGGCCAGGCTTCACGGTGTCGCGCGACCTGCCCAAGCTCGGCTACAAGGGGATCGAGAGCTGCGAGCTGAGCTTCGACGGCTTCCGGGTGCCGGCCGACGCGCTGCTCGGCGAGCGGGAGGGCGAGGGGTTCGCGCAGATGATGCGCGGCCTGGAGATCGGCCGCATCCAGGTGGCATCGCGCGCCGTCGGGGTCGGCAGGGCGGCGCTGGAGGACGCGCTGCGGTACGCCCAGGAACGGGAGAGCTTCGGCAAGCCGATCTGGCAGCACCAGTCGGTCGGCAACTACCTGGCCGACATGGCGACCAAGCTGACCGCGGCCCGCCAGCTGGTGCTGCACGCGGCCCGGCGGTTCGACGCCGGCCAGCGCGCCGACATGGAAGCCGGGATGGCCAAGCTGTTCGCCTCCGAGGCGGCCATGCAGATCGCGCTGGACGCGGTGCGCATCCACGGCGGCTACGGCTACTCGACGGAGTTCGACGTGGAGCGCTACTTCCGCGACGCCCCGCTGATGATCGTCGGCGAGGGAACCAACGAGATCCAGCGCAACGTGATCGTCCGCCAGCTGGTCAGCAGGAACTCGGTGGCGCCGTGAGCGACGGCGGGCGGCTGCCGCTGGCCGGGATCCTGGTGGTCGCGCTGGAGCAGGCGGTGGCGGCGCCGTTCGCCAGCCGGCAGCTGGCCGACCTCGGCGCGCGGGTGATCAAGGTGGAGCGGCCGGGCGGCGACTTCGCCCGCCGCTACGACGGCAGCGTGCACGGGCAGTCGAGCTACTTCGTCTGGCTGAACCGGGGCAAGGAGAGCATCGAGCTCGACGTCAAGGACGACGACGGCCGGCGGGTGCTGGGCGCGCTGCTGGACCGGGCCGACGTTTTCGTGCAGAACCTCGCGCCCGGCGCGGCCGGCCGGCTCGGGCTGGCCGCCGGCGACCTGCGCCGGCGGTACCCCCGGCTGATCTGCTGCTCGATATCCGGTTACGGCCCGGACGGTCCGTACCAGCACAAGAAGGCCTACGACCTGCTGGTGCAGTGCGAGGCCGGGCTGCTGTCGGTCACCGGCAGCCCGGACGAGCCCGCCAAGGCCGGCATCTCGGTCGCCGACATCGCGGCCGGCATGTACGCCTACTCCGGCATCCTGGCCGCGCTGTATGAGCGGGAGCGCACCGGCGAGGGCAGCAGCCTGGACGTGGCCATGCTGGACGCGCTGGGCGAGTGGATGAGCCAGCCGTTCTACTACAGCGTCTACGGCGGCCAGCCGGCCCGGCGGACCGGCGCCCGGCACGCGTCCATCTCGCCGTACGGGCCGTACGCCGCGGACGGCGGCCAGGTCTTCCTCGGCCTGCAGAACGAGCGCGAGTGGGCCGTGCTGTGCGAGAAGGTCCTCGGCCGGCCGGAGCTGGCCGACGACCCGCGGTTCGCCACGAACACCGACCGGGTCGAACACGACGGTGAGCTGACCGCGATCATCGAGGCGGCGCTGGTGGCGATCCCGGCCGACCAGCTGGCCACCGCGCTGGACGCGGCCGGGATCGCCAACGCCCGGCTGCGCACCCCGGCCGAGTTCGCCGCGCACCCGCAGCTGGCCGCGCGGGACCGGTGGCGCGAGGTGGGCACGCCGGGCGGCCCGGCCCGCGCCCTGCTGCCGCCGGTGACCGTGCCCGGCCGGGAGGCGGCCATGGGCGCCGTCCCGGCGGTGGGCGAGCACAGCGCGGCGATCCGCGCGGAACTTGGGTTGCCGGGCAGGAAGGACAGGACATGAACCAGGACACAGCCGGGACCGGGACAGCCACCAGCACGCTGCCGTTCTACCCGATGGTCATAGGGGGACAGCGGGTGCCCGCCGCGTCCGGGCGGCAGTACGAGACCGTGGACCCGTTCCGCGGCGAGCCGTGGGCGATCGCGGTCGACGGCGGCGCCGGCGACGTGGACCGGGCGGTGGCGGCGGCCCGCGCGGCGCTGGACGGCCCGTGGGGCGCGCTCACCGGCTTCGGCCGGGCCAAGATCATGCGCAAGATCGGCGATCTGATCGCCCGGGACGCCGATTACCTGGCCGAGCTGGAGACCCGGGACACCGGCAAGCTGGCCAGGGAGATGCGCGGCCAGCTGGCCACCATCCCGGAGTGGTTCTACTATTACGCCGGCCTGGCGGACAAGCTCGAGGGCAGCACGATCCCGGCGGACAAGCCGAACTTCCTCGTCTACACCCGGCACGAGCCGGCCGGCGTGGTCGGCGCGATCGTGCCGTGGAACTCACCGCTGCTGCTGCTGTGCTGGAAGCTGGCCCCGGCGCTGGCGGCGGGCTGCACGGTGGTGGCCAAGCCCAGCGACTACACGCCGGTGTCCACGCTGGAGCTCGCGGCGCGGGCGCAGCAGGCCGGGCTGCCGGACGGCGTGTTCAACGTGGTGACCGGGTTCGGCCCGGCGGTGGGCCAGGCGCTGGCCGCCCATCCCGGCATCGACAAGATCGCCTTCACCGGGTCCACCCGGGTTGGCGCGGAGGTGGCCAAGGCGGCGGCGGCCAACATCACCGGCGCGCTGCTGGAGCTGGGCGGCAAGTCCGCGCATGTGGTGTTCGGCGACGCAGACCTGGACGCGGTGTGCAACGGCGTGGTGGCCGGCGTGTTCGCCGCCACCGGGCAGACCTGCATGGCCGGCTCCCGGCTGCTGGTACAGCGGGCGGTGCACGACCAGCTGGTGGACAAGATCGTGAACCGGGCCCGGGAGATCAAGGTCGGCGATCCGGCGGATACCGCGACGGAGATGGGCCCGCTGGCCAACGAGCCGCAGTACCAGAAGGTGCTGTCGTTCTTCTCTACCGCGCCGGCGCAGGGCGCGACCGTGGCCACCGGCGGGGAACCGGTGGCCGGGCTGGGCGGCTACTTCGTGCAGCCCACCGTGCTGACCGGGGTCAGCCCGGAGATGACGGTGGCGTGTGAGGAGGTGTTCGGGCCGGTGCTGGCGGTGCTGCCGTTCGACACCGAAGAGGAGGCCATCGCGCTGGCCAACGGCACCCGGTACGGGCTGGCCGGCGCCGTGTGGACCAAAGACATCCACCGCGGTCACCGGGTGGCGCACGCGCTGAAGGCCGGCACGGTGTGGATCAACGCCTACCGGGTGGTCGGGCCGGACGTGCCGTTCGGCGGCTACGGGCTGAGCGGCATCGGTCGGGAGAACGGCATCGACGCGGTGCGCGAGTACACCCAGACCAAGGCGATCTGGGTCGAGCTCACCGGCGGCACCCGGGATCCGTTCACCCTCGGCTAGGGGTCTCGTCGGGCACAGTCTCACCGGCACTGTCCCCAGCGGCACTGTCCCCAGCGGCACTATCCCCAGCGGCACTGTCCCCAGCGGCCGGGTGCGCCGAGCCGTTGGCCGAGGCGACCGGGGCCTGGGTGCCCTGGCCCTGGTCCTCGGCGGCCGGGCCGGTGGCGGTGGCGGGCTCGGCGGTAGCCGCGCCCGGGCGCCCCCGCAGCAGGCCGATGATGACCGTGATGCCGAGCGCCCCGGCCGGCGGCAGGGTGACCACGGCGGGCAGCTGGTAGCGCCAGGAGAACTCGAAGGCGTCCGACAGCAGCAGCACGGTGAGCCCGCTGGCCAGGATGACGGCGCATGCCCGCGCGGCCTGCCAGTCCCGGTCGGTCAGCAGCCTGCGCCGCAGCAGCAGGAACGCGGACCCGGCCAGCCCGGCGATCAGGGTGAACAGGAACAGCGGGCCTGGCGTGTAGCCGCCGTTGAGCTGGTAGACCCGCAGGAAGTGCGCGACCGGCTTGATCACCTTGGGCGGGCCGCCGCCGAAGTTCAGCCCGTTGCCCAGCACCACCGGCAGGCCGAGTTGGCCCTGGTAGGCGAACTGGACCAGGCCGTGCTGCACGGTCACGTACGGGACGTAGGTCGGGAAGTGGGTCTGGAACTGCCAGCGCCAGATCGGCGTGTCGCCCGGGCTCTGCACCCGGTGCACCTCGAACAGTTTCATCGCGTCGCCGAGGATCGAGCCGGCCACCCGCAGCGGCTGCTGCTCGAGCACCCGCTTGCTGAAGTCGGTGGCCACCGCGTGCTCGGCCATGCCGTACGGCAGGGCGATGTGCTTCAGCGGCGAATACGAGGCGTGGTCGAGGTTGTCCGGCCCCCATTTGACCGCCTCGGCGTGCGGGATGCAGAGCGGCCGCTCGTAGGCGGGGAGCTTCAGCGTGGCGCAGTCGGCCGCAACGGCCATCCGCCCGTAGATCGTGCTGCCGGCCGCGGGCGCCAGCGAGAAGCGGTGCAGGACCAGTTCGTTCCGGAACGACACGGCGATGATCGGGATGGCGAACGCCACCGCGATCAGCGCGGCGTGGCCCACCCGGGCGCGCCAGCCGGTAGCCATGATCGCTGCGTAGATCACGGCCGGCAGGATCAGGATCTCGCCCGGCTGCCACATCGGCGCGGTGGCGCCGAGCAGCAGGCCGGCCACCGCCAGCGCCCACAGGGGCGGCCGGTTCCGCCACAGCAGGACCACGATGCCGGCCACCATGAGCGCCTCGAACAAGATGTCCGGCATCACCGTCTGCTCGAGCTGCAACTGGTAGGCGTCCAGCAGCACCGGCGCCGTGGCCAGGGCCGAAATCCAGCGCGGCGCGCCGCGGCGGAGCAGCAGCGCGTACAGCGCGATCGCGATGCCCAGCCCGAGCAGATGCTGCAGGCCGGCCACCATGTCCAGGTTGCCGGCCGCCAGGAAGACCTTGAGGAACAGCTGGTAGCCGGGCGGGTCGTTGCCCGGGTACGCACCGTACAGGTACTTGATCGTGTCGATGTAGAACAGCGCGGGCCGATAGGCGATCTGCACCAGGATGCGCATGACCAGCCCGGCCATCAGCAGCAGGGTCAGCAGCCAGTGCTGCCGCGCCGCCCCGGCCAGCAATCGGGTCCAATGCCTCAGCCGGGCGCCACGTGGTGATCGCGCTGCTGTCGTCGGCATCGGCATCAAAGGTCATCCAGAGAGGGGGCTTGGGGAACCCGCGTCAGCCTACCCGAGCGTTCTTGACGGGAGGCGCGTTCTCCCAGCATGGGACAATGCCCCATATGACCAGGTAGCCGGAATCATCCCAGGTCGGCCAGGGGCGGCGCGCGGCCGCCGAGCCGTTCGGTCCCGGCTCGTTGCCGTGGAAGCTGACGGCGACCACCTGGTCCTGCTGATGCCCACGCTGATGCAGGTGATGCACCCGGTCATCGGCGACGCACTGAGCCGGATGCCGGTCACTACCACCGACCCGTGGGGGCGGCGCACCAGGTCGCTCGATTCGATCCGGCTGTGGGTGTACGGCGGCCCGGGCGCGCTCGACGAGGGCCGCCGGCCGGCCGAACTGCACAAGCCGGTACGCGGCCGGGACACCGACAGCCGCGACTACTCAGCGCTCAGTCCCGGGGTGTGGGCGTGGGTGGTGCTCTCCGCCTGGCCCGAGGCCAGGTGCCGCCGGCGGCTGGCCCGCTGCGAGGCCGGATGCGCGCCAGGCAGACTAGATCGCTCGCGTCGCCGCAGGCGCGGTGAGCTGGGCCAGCTTGCCGCGGACCCGGAGGGCGTCGGGGTGCCGCAGGTCGTCCAGGATGCCCAGGGCCAGCATCCAGGCGTCCCGGGCCTCGCCGGGGCGGCCCGCGGCCAGGCAGACGTCACCGAGTCCGGTGAGGCTGGCGGCTTCGTGGAAGCGGCCGCCGAGCTCGCGGAGCAGCCCGATCGCGCGCCGGTAGCAGGTGGTGGCCTCGGCCAGGTGGCCAAGCTGGTACTCGGCGCCGCCGAGACTGTCCCAGCCGACGGCTTCGCCGTAGTGGTTACCCAGCTCCCGGTGCAATGCGAGCGCCTGCGCGCAGTCCGCCCGGGCCTGCTCAGGCTGGCCGAGCAGGATGCGGCTGTAGCCGAGGTTGTTGAGGGCGACCGCCTGCGAGGCGCGGTCACCGGTGGCCCGGAACAGGGCCAGGGCCTGCTCGGCGTGGCCGACGGCGTCGGCGCCGCGGCCCTGCCGTTCTGCTATCCAGCACAGGGTCTGGTGCGCGCGGGCCTGCCCGGGCAGGTCGCCCAGCCGCCGGTAGAGGCCGATGCAGTCGGTCAGGTGCTCGCGGGCCAGGTCAAAGTCGCCGGTCCGGGCGCAGGTGTGGGCGAGCAGGCGGCGCGCGGCGGCCTGGCCGGCGGCGTCGCCGAGCCGGTCGGCGGCGGCCAGCGCGGTCCGCTGGGACGCGGCCCAGTCGTCCCAGTACCCCCGCAGGTCCAGGTAGTTGGCCATCGTCCAGGACAGCAGCTTGGCGTGCGTGTCGAAACCTTCGCCCGCGGCGAGGGTGACCGCCGACAGCAGGACCCGGTGCTCGGCGTCGAACCAGGCCAGCGCCTGCGGGTGATCGGCCAGCCGCTCGGGCGTCACCCCGAGGCCGGCCGACAACATGATGACCGCGGCGGAGGCCGGGTTGAGCAGCACGGCGGCGGCGTGCGCGGTGTGCAGGTAGTGGTCGAGCACCCGGGCGGTCGCGGCGCGCCGCTCTTCGCCGGACTCGATGGCCTGCACCTGCTCGGTGGCGTAGGCGCACAGCAGGTCGTGGAACAGGTACCGCCCCGGGACGTGCTCGGTGAGCAGGCTGTGCCGGGTCAGCTCGCGCAGCTGCGCCCGGGCCCACGGCAGGACCTGGCCGGCCAGGCTGGCGGCCGCCGCGGCGGCGATGTCCGGGCCCGGGTGCAGAGCCAGCAGCCGGAACATGCGGGCGGCGGCCGGGCTGAGCTGCTGGCAGGACCAGGAGAATACGGCCCGGATGTCGGTGCGGTCTTCGCCGGTGGACAGGGCGCTGAGGCGGCCGTGGGCGTCGCGGAGTTCGGCCGCGAGCGGAGCGAGCGGGAATTGTGGCCGGGCCGCCGCCCGGGCGGCGGTGACCGCCAGCGCCAGCGGCATGCGCGCACACAGACTGACGATCTCGCTGAGCACGTCCGGCTCGGTGGCCGCCCGGGCGGCGCCGATACTGCGGCTGAGCATCTGCCGGGCTTCGGTGGCGGTGAAGGCGTCCAGGGTGAGCAGCCGTGCACTGTCGGCGGCGACCAGCCCGGCAAGCTGGCTACGGCTGGTGATCAGCACCAGGCAGCCGGGTGAGCCGGGCAGCAGCGGGCGGACCTGCTGCTCGTCGAGGGCGTTGTCGAGCACAATCAGCATCCGCCGCCCGGCCAGCAGGCTGCGGTACAGCCCGGCCATGGCGTCCAGGCCGGCCGGGACCGCGGGCGGTGGGACGCCCAGCGCATCCAGCAGGGCCCGGATGGCCAGCGCCGGCGGGACTGGAATCCCGGACGGATCGAAGCCGCGCAGGTTCAGGTAGAGCTGCCCGCCGGGGAACCGGTCCGCCACCTGGCGGGCCCAGTGGATGGCCAGCGCGGTCTTGCCGACCCCGGCGGTCCCCCCGATCACCACCGCGGGCGGGCCGGCGCCGGCGGTGTCCAGCAGGCCGGCCAGCACCGCCAGATCGGCGCCCCGGCCGGTGAAATGCGCGACCGCGGCGGGCAGTTGGCGCGGCGCGCCTGGCGCGGGGCCGCGCCCGGTGACCGCGGGCTGCGGCCAGGCCAGCGCGGAATGCCCAGTCAGAATCTGCTGGTGCAGCCGGGTGAGCTCGGCCCCCGGCCCGGCACCGAGTTCGTCGCCGAGGATTGCCCGCACCCGCTGGTAGGCGTCGAGCGCGTCGGCCTGGCGGCCGCACCGGTAGAGGGCGAGCATCAGCAGTGCGTGCAGATGCTCGCGCAGCGGGTGGGCGGCGGTCAGGCGGGACAGTTCGACAGCCATCTCGGCGTGTGACCCAAGCTGCAGGCCGGCCTCGATACGGGTTTCCAGGGCCTGCAGCCGCAGTTCAGCCAGCCGGGGCGCCTCGCGCAGTTGCAGGGCCTCGGATTCGATGTCGGCCAGCGGCTCACCGCGCCACAGCTCCAGTGCCTGCCGGGCCTGTTCTTCGGCCCGTGGCCAGGAGCGGCCGCGGGCAGCCGTCCGGGCCGCGGTGAGGAGCAGCTCGAACCGGGGCACGTCGAGTTCGCCCGGCTCCGCCCGGATCAGGTAGCCGCGCGGCTGGGTGACGATCCGCGACCCGGCGCTGCCCAGTGCCCGCCGCAGCCGCCGCACGTAGTTGCGGATGGTGACCGCGGCCGAGGGCGGCGGCTCGCTCGCCCACAGCATCTCCGCGATGGTGTCCACCGGCACCGCGCGGTTGGCGTCCAGCAGCAGGGTCGCCAGCAGCGCCCGCTGGTGTCCGCGCTGCACCGGGAGCGTGGTGTCCGCGCAGCGCACCATGAGCGGACCGAGCAGGCCGAACTCCACCAACGCCGCCATGGACGCCATCCCCTGCCAGGGCCCCAGGCCGGGCCCGTTTATCCCGCCACAGGCATGCTAATGCGGATCTTCCATCACAAGCCAGGCCGGTCCCGGTAACGTGCTGCCTGTCCGGATACCCGGGCGCTACTTGCGTGCTACGGGGACGGGAGAGGCTGGCCGCCGCATGGCGAACCCATTCGCTCGCTGGCGCACGCCCGGGCGAAGCGGTCGCGACCGGAGAACCTGGAGCGGAGGCAGCATGGTGACGGGCTGGAGATGGACGGGGCGGCCGCTGCGGCGGGCCGCGGCGGGCGCGGTGTCGGGGTGGCTGGTGGTCTGCTGTGCCGGGGTGGCCTGGTCGGCGACCGACGGCGGCGCGGGCCGCGCGGTCGCGCGGCTGGTCCCGGTATCGGCGGCCGGCCAGGCCGAACTGGCCCGGGCCTACGCGGCGCACCAGGGCATGCCAGCGTCCGACGTCGGCGGGATCCGGCCGGGCAGCGTGCATGCCGCGGTGGTCGGCTCCACCGGGGTGGAGTGGGCGACAGCCGCCTTCACGCCCAGCGCGGCGGCCCCACGTGCCGCGCAGACCCGCTTCCAGGACGGCGGGGCGATCGGCGTGTTCACCCGGCACGGGACGTCGGCGTGGACGATGCGCGGTGTGGGCGGCGAGCCGTTCCCGTGCGCCGGCGCGGTGCCGGCCGCGGTGCGCAAGGCCTGGGGCCTCAGCATCCCGGCGGCCTGCCGCGAATCAGGCAGTCAGCGGCGGAAACTGCCCGGGCTGCGGGCCGGCACCACCTCGACGGTGGCCTCGGTCGCGCTGTCCCAGGTGGGCCGGGGCGACACCCCGGCCAGCACGTCGTGGAGCCTCGACTGCGACGCCTACACCGCGCTGGTCGGGGTGGGCGCCAGCACCGCCGGGTGCGGCACCGACCCGAACTTCGGTGTCCGGGACCAGAACGAGGAGTGGTGCGCCGACTTCGCGAAGTGGGTGTGGGAGCAGGCCGGCGTCGGCACCGACCTGTCCGTGCTCACCCCGTCGGCGGCGTCGTTCGCGGCCTGGGGGCACGACCGTGGCCAGAGCCTGCCGTTCGACTCCGGCACGCCCGCGGTGGGTGACGCCATCGTGTTCTACCCGGCCGGCACGAGCAACCCGGTGGGGTCCTATGCCGACCACGTCGGCCTGATCGCGGGGGTCAACTCGTCCAGCAACACCGTCGAGATGGTCAACGGCGACTTCATGGGGTCGGGCAACATCACCGTGCAGAACTCCGGCTACGTGAACATCCAGTCGTTCGCCAACTCGATCTGGGGCACTGGCGAGAAGTGGGTGCTCGTCTCCTCTGAGCTTCCCGTGGCGTCGAGTTCGCCGCTGGCGATCAACGGGGCGGGTAACGACGTGGCGTTCGTCAACACCAGCGGCGAGGTCGAGCACGACTGGGGCAACTCCACCGGCTGGCACGGACCCGCCCCGCTCGGCGGCACCGCCCGCGCCGACTCGCCGGTGGCCAGCGACGAGGCCGGCATCACCGTGGTGTTCATCAACCCGGCCGGCCAGGTGGTCAACGACTGGGCCAACCCGGCCACCGGCTGGCACGGACCCGCGGCCATCGGTGGCACCGCCCGCGCCGGATCCCCACTGGCCATCAACGCAGCCGGCAACGACGT
>DASYAV010000060.1:0-10702 GCA_036501145.1 Streptosporangiaceae bacterium
GATCTGGCGGACATCGACGATCGGCAGGATGGTGGCGCTGGCAGGGAGATCGAGTTGCCGGGGCGTCGGTCCGGCCGGCGTGGGGGTGTCGGCGAGCCGGTCCAGCAGCCGGTCGAGGGCGGCGTCGCCGTCGTCGACGGCGGCCTGCTCGTCCTCGGTAAGCGGGATCATCGCCCGCATCTTCTGCAGTTCTCCCTGGCCTCCAGGATCTGTGCCTTGCTGGAGCCCTTCGGGGTGTAGAAGTCGCATTTGGCGCAGGCCATGCGGTGCGGGCACTGCTCGAAGAAGGTGTAGGTGCAGTAGCCGTGGCCGAGGTCGTAGTGCTGCCAGGGCTCGCCGGCCGCCGCCGCGCCGGAGGCGACGGCGTCGCGGTCGACGAGGACCTCGACGGTCCGCATGTTGCGGGCGAAGTAGCCCGCGTCGTCGTAGGCCCGGGTGAGCGTGACGGGGCTGATCTTCGCGTAGAACTGCGTCGACTGCGGCGACCGGTGGCCGAGCCAGGCCTGCAGCTCGAACAGCGTCATCGGCTCCTTGGCGTTGTAGAGCTGGCTGGCGATCGTGGAACGGGCCCGGTGGCTGGTGATGTTCCCGCGGACGTCGGCGGCGGGAACGCCGGCCTTGCGGCAGAGCACCGGGATGACCGTGTTGTTGATGTAGACGGTGGAGACCTTTCGTGCCCGGAAGGCGAACAGCAGGTCGACAAGCTCGCCGGTGCGGCGGTCGGTGAACTTCGGCTGGGCGGGGCGGATCGCCTGCCAGGCGTCGAGGGCCTGGCCCAGGACCGGGTCGACCGGCTTGGTGAACGCGGTGCCGGTCTTGTGGGCCGGCACGTCCAGCAGGCAGACTGCGTCGCGGGCCAGGACCTGGTCAGAGTCGCCGGCGATCTCGGCGCCGTCGTGCTGCCAGCGGATGCAGCCCACCCGCAGGCGAGCGATCTCGTCGCTGCGCTGCCCGGAGAACAGCCAAGCCAGCGTGACCGCGCGGACCAGTTCGAGAGGGTAGAAGTTCCCGGCCTGGGACTGCGGGAGGTCGTCTTCTGCGAGGTTCAGCCCGGCCCACATCAGCTTCGCCCAGACCTCGTCGGCGATCACGCGGGGGTCCGGGCCGAGCAGGGCGGCGACGCTGCGCGGGGTGGCCAGTGCGCGCTGCGGGTCGAATCGCCTGGGGATCCATTCCCATTCCTGGCAGTCCCGGAAGAAGGTCCGCACCGCGCTGAGCTGGGTTGCCTTCGTCGCTGCCTCCAGCGGCTTGCCGGCGCGGCCCTTCAGCCCGGCGGTGCGCTGGGCGTAGTCCCCGACCTGCATCCGGTCCAGTGCGGCGATCCAGGCCGCGCAGGTCTGCCGAGTCCAGCAGGCAGGGTCGGCGGCCTCGGGATGCTCGGCCTCCAGCCATCGCCCGACCTTGAGCAGGGTGGCGCGGACGGCGCCGCGGACCCGGGGCGTGAGCGTGGACGTGCCGTGCCAGCGCTCCGCCCACTCCGCCCAGGCGGGCGAACCGCCACCAGCCTTGGGCGAGTGACGGCCCGTCAGCCGCTGCGGCGGGTCGCAGAAGCCCAGCTCGGCGACGGCCCGCTGCATGGCGTGCAGCGTGTTGCCCCTCGCGGCGGGCAGGAGGCGCTCGCGGCGGGCGCACTCGAACAACCCGGTACTCAGGTCCTCCAGGTAAGGGCTGCGGTTAAGGAGGAGCACCTGGCAGGCGACCATCGGCAGCAGCTGGTCGTCGTCGCGGCCGAGCCGGTAGCCCCACCCGGCCAGCACCGAGCGGATCCGCCCGATCTCGCCGTCCACGCGGTCACGCCCGAAGACGCGCCAGGCCAGGGTCAGGCGGCTGAAGCTGCCAAGCCGGTAGAAAGCGGTGAAGCCGCCGAGCAGAAAAGCATGCGCGGCCAGGTAGGGGCGCACGGCGTCGTCGGCCCAGCCAGGGGCAGCCTTGCGGAACCCGTGCTGGTCCTGGCCCAGGAGCCCGGCCCACTCTTCATCGGTCCATACCCAGTAGGACCGGCCGGTCTCGGCGCACCGCAGCAGCACCACCGCAGTCGCGTCCAGCATCGCCCGGCGCCGGTGAGAGGTCAGCGGCCCCTCCAGCGCAGCGGCGGCATCGTCGAGCGGTCTCAGCAGGCGCCTGACCTGCTGCCATCCCCGGGCATCGGGGTCGTGCCGGGCAAGGCGGCGCAGGTTGCCGGCCCCGAGCTCGATTATCGCGTCCTGCTCCGCCGGCCGGAGCATGGGTGCCGTGTCGTAGCGGGCCGCGTCGACCGGCCACTGCCAAGGACCGGAAGGGCCCGGGCGGCCGGCTGCGGAGGGGACGGTCACCGGGATGCCCCTGGGCCCTCGCAGCTGGTCAGGGCCTGGACGCGCTGAGCGTGGATGTGCTGCATGCCCTGGCTGAGCTTCCCGGCGAGCTCCCGGCCGGACAGATGGATATACCGCAGCGTGGAGTCAGTGTGACGGTGCCCGGCGAAGGCGGCGATCGCGTGCACCTCCCAGCCCATCCTGGCCAGGTCCGTCAGGCAAAGGTGCCGGGTCGTGTGCGTGGAGAACCGCTCGACGCCCGAGGCCAGGGCGATCCGGCGGACCACCTTCGACCAGGTCCACAGGCTCAGCGGCTGTGCGTGGTTGCGCCGCGACTCCGACAGGAACAGCGGCCCCCGGGCCCGGCTGACCGAGGCCCGGTGGGCGAGGTACTGCGACAGCAGGACCCCGGTTGAGGCCGAGTACGGCACGACGCGCTCCAGCCGGTTCTTCGTCGTCTCTGCCCGGATCCGCAGGGTGCGGTGCGCCGGGTCGACGTCGTCGGTGCGCAGCGAGCACAGCTCCCCGCGCCGCAGCGCGGCATCGTAGGCCAGGGCGAGCATCAGGCGGTTGCGCGCCGGCTCGCGGCGGGCCTCCCACAGCAGCCGCAGCCACTCCTGCTCACCCGGAATCCACGGCAGCCTGGTCAGCCGCGGCACCAGGCCGCGCTGCGCTCCGCCAGCGCGTCCGCCGGGAGTGTAACGGCCCCGGCCCACCGGGTTCGACTCGCGCAGCCCTTCCTCCATCAGGAAGTCATAGAACAGCCGGACTGGCACCAGGCGCTGCTGGATCGTGGCGTTGGCCAGCCCGGCCCCCGAGTCGATCGCCACCACGTTCGCACCGCGCCGGTGCGGCCGTGACGTCAGCTCCCGCACGAAGACGGCGACGTGGGCGCGGTTCGCGGTGACCGGGTCGACGCCGTCCCGCTCGCACATCAGCAGGTACTCGGCCAGCCCGCGGGCATACGCGTCGATCGTCCTCGGCGCCCGCCCCAGGTCAGTCCAGATCTGCAGCCACGTCGCCGCCTGCTCGTGCCGGCCGATCACCGGCCACTTCTCCCTCAGCACCATCGTGCCGCCCAAGCCATCTCCCAAGTCCGTGGTTGCACCGAGGGAACATCATCACCCCCGGCAGATTCCACGTAACTTTTAAAATGATCAAACGCCAGATGTTCGGACGGGCCGGACTCCCGCTGCTCCGCAAGCGCGTCCTGCTCACCGCCCAGAACCAACCAGCGACCGAAGCCGTATCCATCACGAAATAGGGGCCAGATCCCACAGCAAACCGTCCTAACCATCATCGATGTCCTGTGACACGCAAGTCAGCCCGTTGCCAATTAACCCGGCCCGTCTGTTGGGTTTGTCACTGGAGTTGGCCCGCTCCTGGACTCTGCGCGGTGCATTACGACCTGATGGGTCCTCATGAAAGAGCTGGCCTCGTAATAGTGGACAAGGTCTGGAGAGCAGAACAGCGTCACAACGGGAACCGGCCCGAGCTGCTCCATCAGGCCAGCTATCAGCGCCTGCCCGATTCCCATGCCACGCCAGTCCGGGGCGACAACGACATCCTCCACATACGCGCGCAAGACGCCGTCAGTTACCGCCCGGGCGAACCCGATCAGGTCCTGGCCGTGCCAGGCGCCCACCGCCGGTGCCACACCCAGCACGGCGCGCACCTGCTCCGCAGTGCGCTCAGGCCACCAGCCCACCGCCTCATACAGCACCAGCACACCCTCGGCAGGAATCTCACGCTGGCCGTGGGACACGACTGCAGTATCAGGAACATCCACCACGCCACTGATTCTGGCATCCCGCACCACGACGGACAGCTATAGCCGCCGGGCCAGATTCAATGACAAACCAGCCCCAGCAACCCGAGCGGGCCAACTTCAATGACAGACCGCGCCCCGTGCCGCTGCCATTCAAAAAGGCCCGCCCAGCTCAGAACCACCACACCGGGCCGAGAAGCGTGTCACCGGACATCGACGGCCTACAGGAGCGCTCACCTGCCGAAGGATGAGCGGAGACGGACGAGCACGGCAGGCTTAACACCTGCTGCCACTGAGATGGCCGTGGTGGCTGGATTGTGGCTCAGTAGCGGGCCGCCAGGCGGACCGCGTTGCCCGGTCCCTGGGCGGCTCTGGCTGTTCCCGCCAGCCCGGCTCCGCCGTGACCAGTACGAGCAGTGAATGTAACCCTGCTGAGGCTGAAATCCGGCAGCGGCTCGGCTTATTCACCGGGTCGTTCGCTCTTCCTCACTGCGAGGGCGCGGATTTAACGGTGTCGGCGGGCGGGACGGGCTCTGGAGGAAGGTCGAATGCTGCGCAGACGGCGGCGAGGGTGCTGTCGATGTCGGCGAGTGCCTGAAGGATGTCGCGGTGCGGGCCAGGCTCATGGCCATTCGTGCCGGTGACGCCGGCTGGGTCCTGCGCCAGGGCTGGGCATGCCGCCGCAATGGCCGCCCGGTAGGCGGCACCGGGACGCCGGCCGATCGCCCTCCGCGCGGCGGTGATGTTGGCGGCGACCGCCTGGTTCAGCTGGCTGAGGCGCGGGTCGGCCATGGCCGTGCGGTCGGCTGCCGCAGCGCTGACCAGAGCGCGCACAGGGCGCACGGAGCACTCGACCGCGTCGGTGGCGTCAGCCAGCCCCCGGGTGCCGGGGCGCCTGGCGCGAAGTGCCGAAAGCAGCAGACGCTGTGCTCGCAGTGCTGGGGTGACCTGTGCGAGCCTGGCGGTGGCGTGCTGGAATGCGATCTGGTGGCGGTGCAGCGCGGACGGGTCGTGCCAGTCAGCGCCGAGCACGCCGCCGAGCGCGGCGAGCGCGTCAGCCGTGCGGCGGCGCGCCACGTCATGGGTCCGGACGGGAAGGATCAGCCAGGAGGCGGCGATACCGAGGGCGGCTCCGACCGCGATGCCCTCCAGCCGGGTGTCCAGCAGCCCGCCGGGCGCCTGGCCGAACCAGCCGTACAGCAGGGACAGCACGGCGGTGACGCAGCCGGCCCACCAGGCGTAGCTGAACTCCCGCAGCCAGGTCGCGACCGCCAGAGCCGCGAACATCACGGCGACCGACGCGTCAGCGTGCGGGCTGAACGTGCCCGCGATCGCGGTGGCCACGACCGTGCCGGCAGCCGCCCCCGCGCCGCGCAGCACGCCCTTGAGGACGACGTCGCCGCGGTTGCGGGCACCGCTGCACACGATGAAGGCCGTCAGCACCGTCCATTCCCAGTGACCGGGCCACGCGGTCCGCCCGACGGCGAATGCCGCGGCCAGGCCCGCAGCCATCTGCAGCGCCATGCGCGTGCTCACCGAGACGCGCCGCCGGGTCGCGCCGGCCGGTGACCCGGCCGGCGCCCTGCGATGCGGCGGCGCGAGGCGCATCCGGGTGGCGAGAAGCTGGCACACCGAGACCCAGAACCAGGCGATCAGCGCGATGATGGCCACCCACAGCGTCCCGAGACCGGGCAGCCCCGACGGGGGCATGATGAGCACGGCGACCAGCGGCGCCACGATGAGCGTTCCCGTCCTGGCGGCGCGCTGGCCGAAGCGCCGGACCCAGATAGCGGCGAACATGCCGGCCACGAACAGCGCGTCCCCGGCATCGGGGCGTGCCGTCAGCAGGCGGCTGATCCCGGATGCGGCCAGCGCGGCGGCGAGCAGCACCACCAGGCCGGCCAGCCGGTCGGCCAGGCCGGCCGAGCGCTGGATGCGGGCAGTGGTTATCGCCAGCACGATCGCCAGGATCACGATGCCCAGGTCCAGCCCCGCAAGGTGCTCGATCAGCAGCGCCGACCCCCAGGCGGCAAGCACCGCAGCCATCGCGGTGGCGGCCCTGCGCAGGTCGCCGAGTCCGGGATCGAAGTGCGCCAGCCGCTGCCACAGCTGATAAACAGTAGACATCGCTTACTATCTTTCCCGAGTTTGCCGGATAACTCAACTACTGGCACTCCTAAACAGTAAGTATTATCTTAGTATCATGCCAAGTGCAGAGCCAAGTCAGTCGGCTGAGAGCCAGATGACCTTCGCGGCTACGGAGATCCGGCAGGGAGTTACCCGCCTGTCTCGTCGGCTGCGCAGCGAACGGCCCTCCGGGGGACTCAGCAGCAGCAAGCTCAGCGTGCTCAGCTACCTGCTGCGCAGCAGCCCGGCCACGGCCGGCGAGGCCGCCGCCGCCGACCACCAGCAGCCGCAGTCGCTCACCAGGGTGCTCGCCGAACTGGAACGGGACCGCCTGATCACCAGGACCCGCGATGAGCAAGACCGACGGCAGTCGCTGCTGACGATCACCGAAGCCGGGCGCCAGGCACTCCGCCGTGACATGGCCCAACGCGACGACTGGCTGGCCAGCGCGCTCACCGGGCTCACCGAAACCGAACGCGAACTGCTGCGGCTGGCGGCACGGCTCATGGACCGCATCGCCGACACCTCGGCTGCGGCGCCGAAGGATTCCCGGCAGGCCGACCTGCCCATGCTGACACCAGTCGCCGGTCGGCACGCAGATGACCAATGACGTACGCGATAGCTACTGAGGGAGCAACGAACCGGGCCGTGCCGGCCCGCTTACGGAGCAGGGACAGGCCGGCACGGCCGAACATCTGCGGCTTGATCATCTTGATGTGGTTCACGTGCCCTCGACCAGGCCGGAGCCCGGGTCCCCAGCCTCTGAGATGGCCGTGGCCGGATCGTGGTTCAGTAGCGGGGCATCAGGCGTCTCTGCAGGCGGGATGCCAGGGCGTTCTCCAGGGCTGTCAGGCTGCCCGTCAGGTCTTCATGCGGGAAGGCCCGGGTCCAGGTTCTGATCATGGCGGGTAGTGCCCGGGGCAGCCGGGTCGTGACGTAGATACTCACCCCGTGGACCTTCTGGATCTGATCGCGCAGCACCTCCGGCGGCGTGCCGTCCGACGGCAGGCACGCCAACCAGTAACCGCCGCGGGAGGTGCTGAGGTCGGCCACATCCTCGATCGGCAGCCCGGTCAGCACGGCCAGTTCCGGGTGGCGGGCGTGCCAGGAGTATTCCTCGGCGCGTTTGCTGATGCTGAGGGCGACCTCGTCGGGGTTCGCGTACGGCGGGAACTTGTCGATGACGACCACCGGCCGGCTGGGATCCCAGCCCGGCCGCGTGTGCCCGGGGACGGCCGCCCGGGTCCTCCGGTCCGTGACATAGGCGGCGTCGGTGACCGTGACCCTCGCGTGCAGGCCGAGCTCGGCGTACTGGCCCGCGGCGAGGGCGGCCAGGTCGCCGGTCACGGTGCAGCCGGTGATGAAATCGGGCGGGCCGACGATGCCGGTGATCAGCGACCCGGACAGCCGGGGCCGGAGCAGAACCTGCCGGATCGCGTCGATGACCGCACCGGGCCGAAACGGCGGCCGGATGCCCTCACGGTGAGTGTTGCCGTTGATCATCCCGATGGGAACCGGTGCGATCTCGCCGCGCTCGGCAGCCAGCGCGACCTGCCCCACCGGCGACACGCGCGCCTCGGTGTAGCGCGGGCTGGCCGGCGGGTCGTCCCCGCGGCCGCCGAAGTTGCCCCTGCCCTCGACCAGCGGGGCTGGCAGCTTCCACGGCTGGATCAGGTCGATGAGCACCGGGTAGGCGTAGCCGCGGGCCAGCCCCAGCTCACCCTCAAGCTCGGCCAGGACCTTCTCGCACCGGACCGGTCGGCCTCCCGGGCGGGCCCGCCGCGCGTCAAGCGCCTCCAGGATGGCCATCTCGACCAGGCCAACACCGCTGCGCTGTCTCATCATCACTGCTTCCTGAACCGCTTGCGCAGCGCCCAGGCATCGGCGGCGCTGGCGACGACAACCCGCACGTCCGCCACGGCCACATATCCCGCATTCTGGCGCAGCGGTTCCCACTCACGACGGCCGCGCTCCAGCATGCAGTCCACCCGGCCGTATGACGAGAAGATCGTGGCAATCGACACGTCACGCAGCCGGTGCACCGCGGGCACGGCCTGTGGCCGGGCCGCCAGGCCGGCCAGCGCCTCGTGCAGCCGGCGCAGGTTCGCCTCGCCCGGCTCGATCACCACATCCACATCACCAACGCTCACCGGCTCGCCGCGCAGCCACAAAGCGGCGCTGCCCACCAGCACGCCCGACACCCGCTCCGCGGCCAGGATCGCAGCCGCCAGCACTACCACCGGCAGCCCAGACTCGCCCACGGCCGCCCCGCCGATACCGCTGGCTGTCACTCCTCCGGCCAGACGGTCAGGGCGCGGTAGGCGCAGCCGTCCCGTCACCGCATCTGCCTGTCCCCGAGGCTCCTGCGCCACCATGGCGCTGATTGTGCCACCGGCCGTGCTCCGAATCCCGCCCGCCTCTGCCCGCTCCCCGGGTGTCTGCGGTGACGGTGCGACCTGGCCTAGCGGCGGAACGCGGCCCGGACCGCGGCTGCGGTAGAGCTGAAGTACCCGGACGGTTCGATGAACCACCATTCGTTGAATGCCGAGCCGTTGGTGAGATCCCGCCGGTAGCCGAAACAGACGAGGTAGAGGGTCCGGATGTACATGACCGCCTCGAGCCGGTCGAGTTCGTCACTGGTTGGCTCGATGTGCCGGCGGTAGGCGCTGACGGCAGCATCGATGCACGCCTGGTTCGGCCGGCGTGGGTGCCACGAGCCGGTGCCCCAGAGCAGGTAAGCGAAGTCGGCGAGACGCGGTCCGCGCCCGGACGCCTTCCAGTTGATCGCGACTGGCCCTTGTCCGCTCAGGATGGCGTGATCGGGGGCGTGCAGGAGGTTTCCGTGCAGCAGGCCCTCCGGAAGACCGTGACCGTCGTCGGCCGAGCGCACCTGGTCGCGGAGCTGCTCGAATCGCTCGCGCTCGGCGGCCGGGACCTTCGTGTCGACGGCGTCGAGAAACGACAGGGCAGCCAGCAGGTCCTGACGCGGCGTGCCCTCGTGGTCCGGGTCCTCGCCACTTGCGCCACCCGGCCTGCTGGCGGAATCGTCGTAGGGCAGCGCGTGCAGCCGTCCGAGCAGCTCACCCATCATGGCGAACTTCGCGGCACCGTCGGGCAGCCGGGCGCCGTCAACGAACCGCGTCACGAGGACGGCGCTGCCATCGACGTCAGATACCGCTTCGCTGGCCGCCAGGCGCTCCGCGGGATAGTCCTGCCGCTCCAGGAATCTGAGGATCGCGGCGTCGCCCTCTACACCGGCCCGCGGCCGGGCGGGGGGAAACGCGCGGGCGACCCACGGGCTGCCGTCTTTGCGGTCGATGCGGAACACGTAGGTCTTGTGCACACTGAGCTTCGTCGCCGCGACCGGGTCAATGCCGTAGCGATCCCGCAGATGAGCCAGGAGCCGCTCAGGATCTGGCTCGTGGTGCATTCGCGCGCCCAGACCCTCGAGATCCGTCAGCGCTTCGGTGTAGCGCTGCCCCGTCTCCTCGGCGTGGCGCCGGACAACCTTCTTGAAGCTGGCGTCCTTGGTCATCGACAAGCCTCCCCTTGACACCCTCGTCCCCCAGCGACGCGGTGAAAGGAAGATGGCTTGACATCTGGCGACCGAGAGGGCGAATCCCCTTCGCCAATGGAACCCCGGCTGGGGCGGCTGTTCCACAGCTCGGCGACCGGTCGCCGCCGTGAACTAACTGTCCCCGCGGTGACCGGTCTTCGTCAAGCCCATCGAATCCCAAGAGTTCAGCTGAACTGAAGGATCTGTGTAGGGAACTGAAGGCGGTTCACGCTTGTGGGCCGAATCGGCCCTTGGGTTCGTCTGAAGCCGAGGCGGTGCGCTCTGGGTGAGGGTTGTCCGGACAAGATCGACCTGGTCAGCGGGTCGTCTGTTCCTTCTCCGTCTGCTGGAGTCCGCCGGGACGGAGGGAATCCTTGATCTCGCTGAGCTGGGCCGCCGCGGCCGGGGTCCATTCCGTCCTCTGTTCGCCGGCACGGAGGGCGTCGTCGATCTCGCTGAGCTTTTCGGGGGACAGCGTGCCCGCCCGCTCGATCAGGTCGTCGCGGCTCAGGGTGGTCAGCCAGGTGCAAAGGGTGAAGCCCGGGCGGGGGAATACCAAGCGCAGTAGCTGGTGCTGACGGAGCCGGTCCCGTTCGCGCTCATCTGGTTGACCAGCAGGTGCGGGTTGGCCGTCGAGGGCCAGCGGGCGCCGCGGTGGGTGAGCCACTCGAGCAGGACCTGGCGGGTGAGGTCATCGAGCGGGCGGGCCCGGCCGCCGATGACGATCCGCCGGTTGCCCAGGTCGACGTCATCAAGGCGGATCTCACGGATCGCCTTGACACGGGCGGCGTGCATCGCGGCGAGTACCAGGACTAGCCGCAAGGCCGTGTAGTTAGGGGCTGGCGCTGGCTGTCAAGATCTTTTGGGTGACCAGGATGTCGATGCTGACGGTGGCCTTGTAGCTGGTCCGGTCGATGCGGGGGCCGCGGGCCTGGTACTTGGAGATGGCCCGTTTGACGA
>DASYAV010000061.1:0-1908 GCA_036501145.1 Streptosporangiaceae bacterium
CGCCGAAGGCGAGCGAGTAGGCGGTCACTACCCACTGCCGGTCGGCGTTGTTGAAGGCCAGGTCGTGCTGTGCGCTCGGCAGCGCGATGTTCACCACCGTGGCGTCAAGCACCACCATCAGCTGTCCCAGGCAGACGACGCCCAGGATCAGCCAGCGGCGAACAGAGACGTCGTCCTCGCCACCGGCCCCTGCTGCCCTCGTTACCCCCGTTGCTGGCGCGATGCGGCCAGTTTCTTGTGTCATGCGGTACCCCCGAGGCTGGAGTACCCGGAACGCGGTCCCGCCGAACAGCTAGAGGCGCGTGGCCGTGGTCACGCGCAGGCCGGCTTCAGCGGGATGGCGGCGTGGGTTTCGCCGTCCGGTGCTCGCCGTCCGGTGCTCGCCGTCCGGTGCTCGGCGCTCGGTGCTTTCGTGGTATTTTGACAGCTTATTTGCTGCCAGAATTCCACGAAAAGCGAAATCAACCGCGAACCTGCCGCACTGAGGATACAGGAACCGCGTACCAGTTCGCACATCGCTCTCATGGTCACCACGCTGCACTTGGTGAACGGTGCTGAGGCGGGAGACGAGGGGTGGGCGTGCGGCCCGGGTGCCGGGCGGCTGTTCTGCCCGGGAGGCGGCCTGCCCGGGGAGGCGCCCTGCCCGCGGGGTGTTCTGCCCGGGCGGGCGTGCTGCCCGGGAGGCGCCCTGCCCGGGCGGGCGGGCTGCCCGGGCGGGCGTGCGTGCTGCCTGGGCGGAGGGCGGGGAGTTACTCGGCTTCTAGTTCTCGTAGGTTGGTGCGGGTGAGCTCGAGGAGTTCCGATCCTTCGCCGGACAGGATGGTCCTGGTCGCGTACAGGGTGAAGCCCTTGATCTGGCCGTAGGTGAGCTTGGGGGGCAGCGAGAGCTCCTGGCGGGCGGTGCGCACGTCGACCAGGGCGGGGCCATCGTGGGCGAACGCGGACCGCAGCGCCTCTTCCAGTTCGCCGGCCTTCTCGACCCGGGCACCGAACAGCCCGGCGGAGCGGGCGATGCCGGTGAAGTCCGGGTCGACGAGGTCGGTGCCGAACGTCGGGATCCCCGCCGCCTTCATCTCCAGCTCGACGAACGACAGCGCGCCGTTGTTGAACAGGACGATCTTGACCGGGAGCCGCATCTGGTGCAGCGTCAGCAGCTCGCCGAGCAGCATCGCCAGGCCGCCGTCGCCGGACAGGGCGATGACCTGGCGGCCTGGGCTGGCGGCCTGGGCGCCGATGGCGTGCGGCAGCGCGTTGGCCATGCTGCCGTGGTTGAACGAGCCGATCAGCCTGCGGGTGCCGTTCATCCGCACGTAGCGGGCGGTCCAGATGCACGGGGTGCCGACGTCAGCGGTGAAGACCGCGTCCGCGGCGGCCAGCTTGTCGACCGTGGCGGCGACGTGCTGCGGGTGCAGCGGCCCGCCGCCGCGTCCTGGCCTGGCCAGGCGGTCAAGCCCGGCGCGGGCGCGCCCGTAGTGCTTGATCATCCGGTCCAGGTGACCGGTGTCGCTCTTGACCTGGAGCAGCGGCAGCAGCGCGTCGGCGGTGTCCTTGACCGTGCCGACCAGCGGGACTTGTACCGGGACGCGCTTGCCGATCTGCTCGCCGCGCACGTCGACCTGGATCACCGGGACGCCGTCTGGAAGGAACGGCCGGTAGGGGAAGTCGGTGCCGAGCATGACCAGCGCGTCGCAGTGCTCCATGGCCCGGTACCCGGAGCTGAACCCGATCAGCCCGGTCATTCCCACGTCGTACGGGTTGTCGTACTCAACGAACTCCTTGCCGCGGAACGCGTGCACCACGGGCGCCTTAAGCGCCTCGGCCAGCGTGATCAGCTGGTCGTGCGCGCCGGCGCAGCCGGCCCCGGCCAGGATCGTGACCCGGCTGGCGTTGTTCAGCACCTGCGCGGCG
>DASYAV010000062.1:0-4666 GCA_036501145.1 Streptosporangiaceae bacterium
GCAGGCGCTGGTCTACCGCCTGTCCGGTGACCGCAACCCGCTGCACGTCGATCCGAAGTTCGCGGCCAGGGGCGGCTTCAGCCAGCCGATCCTGCACGGTCTGTGCACCTACGGAGTCACCGGCCGGGCTCTGCTGCACGCACTATGCGGCTCGGACAGCCGCCACCTTCCGTTCGGGATGAAAAGAAAGATTCGTCCGAACGGGCCCGTGGCGCCTCTCACCGGGAAACACGGATCTCGTTCCAGAGTCCGCCGTTGAGGTTGAGGTTGTTGCCCTTGGCCTGGCCGGGGGCCGAGTCGCCGATGTAGGTGTACAGCGGGTGCCCGTTGTAGGTGAGCTGGTGTGAGCCATCGGTACGGGTGATGGTGGTGACCTTGCCTGGCAGGCCTTGTCCGGCCGCGATGGTGCCGGTCACCGGGGGCCAGTACGCGGCGCAGCTCCCGTAGCACTTGGAAGCGGTCGGGGTGTCGGGGGCGAACGAGTAGAGCGTGAAGCCCTTGGCGTTGGTCAGTACCGTGGTGCCGCCGATCGTCGCGGTCTTCAGGGCCGTGCCCGTGGCCGCGGGTGCCGTCGAGTTGGCTCCGGTCAGGGCGAGCCCGAACAGCACCAGTGCCGCAACCGCCAGGCCCGCAGCGGTCATCCCGGCCGCCCGGGCGGCCGCCGGCGGGATCTGGGCAGGGAATGTGGCCGGAGCAGCTGCCCCGCGATTCGCCGGGGCGGGAACAAGCGCGAGCGCGGCCAGTACCACGAAAGCGGCCACCTCCACCAGGCCGGCGGCGATGCCGGCGCTCGTGCGGACCTCCTTGAACCCGAACAGCCCGATCCAGACCGACAGGAGATAGCCGCCGAGGGTAGCCAGGGCGAAGCCGGCTCCCGCCGCGGCCGCCAGCCGGCTGACCAGCAGTGCGCCCGCCGGCCGGCGGGGGATGGCCAGCACCGCCAGACCGAGGCCGAAGGCCGCGATCACCTGCAGCAGGAACAGCCACCCGATCGTCGGGATCGTCCGGTACCCGGTCAGGTACAGGTCAAGATGGATCGCTGCGGTGGCGATCAGCAGACCCGAACCCACCACGCGCAGGACGACCGCGGGCCAGCCGGGCGTCGGCCCTTCGGCGTTCTCCCGCACGACCCGCCCCGCGCCCCTTACCGTTCCCAGCCTGGTCATGCTGTGCCGCTCTGTCATCTGTCAGTCCTCCGCGTGAGCCTGTTTCCTGGGTCAGTATCAGTAGCCGCCGGAGCCCGATGAGGAGCTGCCGGCGGGGGCGGTGCCGGAGGTGGTGATTTCGTGCCACAGCCCGCCGGCTGCGTTCAGGCCGTTGCCCTTGTTCTGCCCGGGAGCGGTGTCGCCGACGAAGGTGTACAGCGGGTGCCCGTCGAAGGTGGCCTGGACCGAGCCGTCGGATCGCTTGATGGTGCCGAAGGTGCCCGTGACCCCGGATGCAGTGGTCGGCCCCTTGATCGGCGGCCAGTTCTGCGCGCACGTGCCGTTGCAGTTGGACTTGGCAGACGTGTCGGGGGCGAACGAGTACAGCGTGAACCCGCCGGCGTTCGTCAGCACCGTCGCGCCGCCGATCGTGGCGGTCTTCAGGCTGCCCGCGGTCGCCGCGGCGGGACTGCCGCTGCTGCTGCTGCTGCCGCCGCCGCCGCTGCTGCCGCTGCTGGAGGATGTGGCGGACGAGCTGCACGCCGCCAGGACCGCCGCGGCTGCGGCGACGGCCAGCAGTGCCAGCAGCATCCGGAGAGGGTTCAGCCGGGTGAGTGACCTGATCATTGCTTTCTCCTTTGGTTCCTGGGCCCGCCCGTGCCCTCCGCCGAGGGGACGCTGACGATTCCGCTGTATGACCGACGATGCCGTGCCAGCGGTCTGGTCACATCAGCGGCAGCCCCCAGGCCAGCCCCCCAGCCAGCCCCAACCGCGGGCTGCCTGCTACCCCGAAGCCGGGCGGCCGCCGGCGTCATGCGCGCCTCGTGGGTTCAGCGGGCCTTGAGGAATGTGATCACGGCGAGGACGCGGCGGTGGTCATCGTCGGCCTCGTGCACGTTCAGCTTGGTGAGGATGCTGCTGATGTGCTTCTCGACGGTGCCCTCGGTGACCCAGAGCCGCCGTGCGATTCCGGCGTTGGAGCGTCCTTCTGCCATCAGGCCGAGCACCTGGCGCTCTCGTTCACTGAGCGCGGCGAGCGGGTCCTCGCGGCGGCGGGCGGTCACCAGCTCCCGGACCAGCGCCGGGTCCACGACTGAGCCGCCCCTGGCGATCCGCTGGAGCGCGTCCAGGAACTCTTCCACATCGGCGATGCGGCTCTTGAGCAGGTAGCCGATGCCACCTCCGCCAGCCAGCAGCTCCATCGCGTGCTGGACTTCAACATAAGCGGACAGCACCAGGATGCCGGTATCAGGCCGTTCCTGACGGATCACCCGGGCCGCCTCCAGTCCCTCAGTAGTGTGCGTCGGCGGCATCCGGATATCGGCCACTACCAGGTCGGGCCCGGTCTCGCGGGCTAGCGCAAGCAGCTGCGTGCCGTCACCGACCTGCCCCACCACCTCATAGCCGGATCGGTCGAGCAGACTGGCCAGGCCCTCGCGGAGCAGGACATCGTCCTCGGCCAGCACTACCCGCGGCCGAGTCATGACGGGGCTCACCACGTCCCGTCGGGACCGGGTTGGCCGGTTCTGCCGCTGCTGGTCATGCTTTGCATTATCGACTAGCCGTGGCCGCGGAGGATGGCGGGGGACACCGGGCCAGCCTTGGCCATTGCTGGCCAGGGCGTGAGGTGACAGGCTCGGATCAGAGCGGGCTCTGCGGGCCTCGCTGAGCTGTCCGGAGTCGACTAAGCGGGTAATTAGGGTGACCTCGTGGTCGCAATGGCGGCGCCGACGGTTCTGGGTGGAGATCGTCCTGGCCGTGCTGGTGGGCGTCGCCGCGTTCGTTGTCGCGGCTGTGGTGAGCACAGCGGCGAGATCTCACGTGCCTGCTGTGCTCCTGGGCCTGCCCCTCCTGCTGGCCGTGCTGGCCGTCGCCCGCTACGCCGGGATCTTGTACGCGCTCCCGGTCGGGGTCGCGACCATCCTGGCGTTCGACTGGTACTTTCTGCCTCCGCTGCGCAACCTCGACAGGGCGACCGTGCTCGTGCTCGGCCTGTTCCTGGCGATGGCGGTGATTGTCGGCGCGGTCGCGACTCAGGCCGGCCGCCGCGCGGCCGGGTCAGAACAGGCACGGGGCGTGCTGGCCGACGAGCAGGCGGCGCTGCGCCGGGTGGCGACGCTGATCGCCCGCCAGCCCTCGCCCGCGGAGGTCTTCGCCGCGGTGACCGAGGAGGCCGCCAGGCTCCTGCACTTCGACAGTGCCCACCTGATCGGCTACGAGCGGGATCAGACGGGGACGGTGGTCGGGGCCTGCAACCTGCGGGGGCAGGCGCTGCCGGCGGGCACCCGGATACCAGTGGAAGGGGACAACATCATCGGCCGCGTGTTCCGCACGCAACAGCCGGCCCGCATCGACGACTACAGCAATGCCAGCGGCCCGGTGACCGAGAAGGTCCGCGCCATAGGGGTCCGCGCGGCGGTCGGGGTTCCGGTCCTGGCCGGCGGACGGCTCTGGGGGGTTATGGCCGTCGGCTCCTCGCGACCGGAGCCGCTGCCCCCGGACACCGAGATGCGCGTCGGCGCGTTCACCGAGCTTGTCGCCATGGCGATCGCGAACGCGGCGGCGCGCACGGAGCTGGAGCAGGTTGCCGCTGAGCAGGCGGCGCTCGGCCGCGTCGCGACGCTGGTCGCCGAAGCCGTTCCCCCGGGAGACGTCTTCACCGCGGTCGCCGCCGAGGTCGCTGGTTTGTTCGGGGTTCCGCACGTCGCGCTGTTCCGCTATGAGCGGGAAGGCCTTGGAACGGTGATCGCCGGGGCGGGCGAGGTCTTGTCCTATCTCGGCCGGCCCTGGCCCTGCCCGGCCGGTGACCCGGGCATCGTCGCCTCGTTGCAACAGACCGGCCAGCCACTCAGGATCGAAGACTACACGCAGATCAGGAGCGCCATTGCCGGGCCGGCGAGGGAGCTCGACATCGGCATGGCGGCCGGCGTTCCCGTCATCGTCAGCGGTCGTGTCTGGGGTGCGGTGGTGGTGGCGGCCGGCTACCAGCGCCCGCCGCTGCCCGCCGATACCCTGGACCGTCTGGCCGCCTTCACCGAGCTCATGGCAACGGCGATCGCGAATAGTGACGCACGGACCGAGATCGAGCGGCTGGGGGAAGAACAGGCGGCGCTTCAGCGTGTAGCCACCCTGGTAGCCAGGGGCGCGGCGACCGGGGAGGTCTTCGCCGCTGTTGCCCGCGAGGTTTCTGGGGTGATGCACCTGCCGGTTGCCGCTGTTCAGCGTTATGAGGACGACGGCGAGACGACGACGGTGATGGCGGCCTGGAGCGACCGGCCGCATCCGTTCCCGCCGGGCACACGCTCGCCGTACCATGCCTCGGGGCTGGGCGGACGAGTCCGGCAGACAGGCCGTGCGGGACGGGTGGTGGATTATTCACGCCGGCGTGGCGCTTTTGCCGTCAAGGCGCGCGAGCTCGGGCTCTATAGCGTCGCCGGCGCGCCGATCATCGTGGACGGAGATGTCTGGGGGCTGGTAACGGTCGCGTCCACCGATGGACCCCTCCCCGATCGCACAGAGGA
>DASYAV010000063.1:0-1774 GCA_036501145.1 Streptosporangiaceae bacterium
GCGGACCGTGCTCAGCGAGAACGGCCACGCCTGAGCAGGCGCCCGGACAAGTCTTCATCAAGAAGCGGCAGGTCACGCACCCCTACAGCGTGTCGCCGCAAGGCCCTCCCACCAGCCAGGAAATACCGATCAACGATCTAGTAGTACTTTGTTAAGTTGGCTAGGTTCCGGCGAGGGCGGCGGCGAGCCGGTCAAGAGTTAATGGCTGATGGCACAGGGGGCAGGTGCCGAGGATGACGGCGAGCACGATCTGCAGTTCGCGCAGCGCCTGGTAGAGGGTCATCCCGGCGCAGGGGCTTTTGGGTCGGTCCGGAGCATGGTGCAGAAGGCCTGGGCGAGGGCGGCGAGGGTGACGTGCCGGTGCCATCCGGTGAACGAGCGGCCTTCGAAGTGGTCCAGGCCGAGCCCGGTCTTCAGTTCCCGGTAGTCGTGCTCGATCCGCCAGCGGATCTTCGCGAGGCGGACGAGTTCTTCGACGGGGGTGTCCTCGGGGAGATTGGACAGCCAGTAATCGGAAGGCTCGCTGGCTTCGGGCGGCCATTCGGCCAGCAGCCAGCATTCGGGCAGGCTGCCGTCATCGGCGCGGGGGATGCCCCGGTTGGCGGGGCGGACCCGGATCGCCAGGAAACAGCTGGTCATTGATGCGGCCGGGTTGCCCTTGGTGGCTTTGGTGCCCTGCCGCCAGGTCACCTGCCGGATCTTGTCCGCGCTGGCGATCGCCAGCGTGCGCAGGTTCGCCGGCGGCGCGGGGTAGGCGGGCCCGGGCGGGCGGCCCGGCCCGCCGCCCGGGCTGCGGGTGACCGGCCGGGCGTCGCCCGGGCGCGCGCTGGTGGTGCCCTTGACCGCGACCACGTACTGCCAGCCCCGGTTTCCCAGCTCCAGCCGGAAGGTGGTGTTGTCCCCGTAGCCGGCATCAGCGGTCACCGCGGGCCGGGTGCCGCCAGCCGCGGTGACCTGCTCAAGGAGGCCCCACCCGTCCGGGCCGGTCATCTCGTCGATCATCTCCAGCGCCAGCCGCCACTTCTCGCGGTGCCGGATGCCGTCCGGGATGCGGGCCTGCTCGCGGCGGCGCCGCGCCCGGGCCGCCTGCACCGGGTCGGCCAGGGCCTTGTCGTCCCAGCTTTCCGGGCAGAACAGCCGCCAGTCCGCCGCGCATGAGGCGTGCTCGTTCACCAGGTGCACGCTCACGCCGACCTGGCAGTTGCCCGTCTTGCCCAGCGTCCCGGAATACTGCCGCGCCACGCACGGCGACCCGTCCCCGCCCTTCGGGAAGCCGGTGTCGTCGACGACGAGCGCATCCGCCGGCTGCTCCGCAGCGAACCACCGCGCGACATTCCGCCGCACAGCCGCGTAATCCCAGGTCGAGGACGTGATGAACTGCTGCAGCCGCTGATGGTCCGCGCCCAGCCGCGCCGCCATCGGCTGCATCGACTTGCGCTGGCCGTCGGTCAGCAGACCGCGCACGTACAGCTCGCCGACCATCCGCTGATCCTTACGCGGCAGCCCGCCGAGCATCTCAAAGGCGAAGTCCGCCAGCCTGGGCCGGACCTCGGCGATCTCCTGAGGAATCATGCCAGGATCACACTACAAAACCCGGAAGCCGCCCAGACCTAACAAAGTACTACTAGGCGCCCCCGGGTGTCTTTCCGCCCTGAGGGTAAGTGCCCCGCGTGGACAAGGCGGGCCGCCGGGCCATGCGCACCGGGCGGGGTAAGCGGCGTGCGCCGTCCGGATATCTCATGACATCGCGGTAGGTGGCAGCCGGCACAAAAAA
>DASYAV010000064.1:0-2531 GCA_036501145.1 Streptosporangiaceae bacterium
TGTCGAGGATAAAGTCCTCGTTCGCCGTCCACGTGTAGAGGCAGGTCACCTCGTTGACCGGGGTTGCGCTGAGGCCAGGGATCCGCTTGCCGACGAATTCCGCGACGCGCGCCCTCGCGGCCGGGTCCACGGTGAAGTCCCTGTCCGCCGCGGTTGTCGTACGAAAGCCCGCGTGCTCGCCAACCTTGATCGCTCCTGGCACCTCGCCGTCGCGGCCGCCGGGCAGTCCGTACGTGTAGTCAGTGCCGTCATCGTGGATGAAGGCCGGCCACGGGTCCGCCTGGCCCGCGCCTTCCTGACCTGAGACCGGGGCGAAGTGAAAGACCTGCTGCTGCGTCACCCGCAACGGCGGCAGTTCGACCACGCCATCGAGCAGCGGGGCGATCCACGCGCCGGCCGCGACCACGATCACCGGCGCCGTGAAGGCGCCGCTGTCGGTGTGCGCGACCGCGCCGCCGCCCGCGGGTGCTGCCTCAAGCCGGGTGACCGGGGTGCCGAACCTGACGTCGGCGCCGTTCGCTTGCGCCAGCCGGAGCATGGCGGCCATCGCGTTGTGCGGGTCGAGCACGCCCGCGTCGGCGTGGAACATCACCGGGCCGACGCCGGCGAAGTCGAAGTAAGGCCAGCGTTCGGCCGCCGCCGCTGGCTCGAGCAACTCGGCGGGCACGCCGCAGCTGGTCAGCACCTCGTGCAGCCGGCGCGGATCGCGGGTGGCGCCGAAGTCGATGCCGCCGGTCAGCGTAAGCAGTCGCTCCCCCGCCTGGTCCTCCAGCCGTCGCCACAGCTCTCCCGCGGTGCCGGCCAGTCGCACGTAGAGCGGGTCCGGGTAGGCGCGGCGGAAGATCCTGGCGCTGCCGTGCGAGCTGCCGTTGCGGTGCCCGGGGCCGAACGCCTCGAGTACCACCACGCCGAGGCCGCGGGCGGACGCCGCCCAGGCGGCGGCCGAGCCCGCCAGGCCGGCGCCCACGATGATCAGGTCCGCGCGTGTCGTCATGGCTGACCGCGTCACAGCGGGGGCACCGCTGCCGGTCCTTCGACTTCGACCCCGCCAGGCGGACGGCTACCAGGTGCGTCGGCCGGTTCGAACGCGGCGGAGAACAGGTAGCTGGTGGCCAGGCTGCGGTAGGGCCGCCACTTGTCGGCAATCGCCAGCACCTCCTGCTGGCTGGGCAGGTGGTCGAGCTGGTAGCTAACCTGGACGGCCTTGCGGAGCGCCAGGTCGCCCGGCAGCACGACGTCTTCGCGGCCGAGAGCGATAAGCAGGGCGCCCTGCACTGTCCACGGGCCTATTCCGGGGATGGTGGTGAGCTCGGCAATGATCTCGTCGTCGGGCAGGCGGCTCAGCGCGTCCGTGTTCAGCCGGCCGTCAGAAAGCCGTTCGGCGAGGTCGCGGAGGGTGCTTACCTTCCGCCACGACAGCCCTGCCTCGCGGAGCTTGGCTGGGTCAACTCCCAGCAGTTCGGCGGGGGAAGGAAGATGTCCGCCGAACAGGGCCTGGATGCGGGCCAGGGTCCGGCGGGTTGCCGGCACGGACAGCTGTTGGCCGGTCACCTGGAACAACAGGGCACCATACAGGTCCATCGGCGGCAGCTGTGTCATCCACGCCCGCGGATCGAAGTCCGGCCGCTCGTCGATGAGCCGGGCCAGCACCGGGTCAGCGTGGCGCAAGTGGCGGCGTGCGACGCGCAGCCAGGCAGCGCGGCCGGAGTCGTCGGTCACTGAACCGCCCCTCTCCCCGGCTGCTACGCCGGTCATCGTGGCCATCGGGCGCATCTTCTGGTGGCTGGGCTTGCCTGCGCCTGACGCTACCGGCCGTCGTGGTGAGCGGTGGTCACTGGATCCTGGTGATTTCCGTCCTGTCCGTGGCAATCACCAGAGTCCTGGCAAGGTGATCACCAATCCGCTGACGGTCCCGCGAGCACAGGATGACGATAAAGCCAAGCAGGCCAGTGAACGGCCAGGTATACGGGATGGCGTCGAAAATCAGGCAGATCCAGCGGATGGCCGTCACCCGGGTCTCAGGCCTTGTTACCGGAGTCGCCCTTTCCAGCCGACTTCCCGAATCACCGCTCGGCTCCTGGCCGCGCGACTGCGCGGGGACGGGCGTGGCTTGTGTGCCGCTGTACCGCTCCTGGCTTGGAACGCCGGCCTGCGGCGGCGTCCCGGGATGAGTGCCGTGCCCGGTACTGCCCCGCTGGCTGGCCGCATCCCCCTCTGGCATCGTGCTCATTGTTCAGATCCCCCGATCGCGCCGTGATGCCGGCATTTCGGCCGGCCACCGCTAGGCGCGTATTCATACCCAGGGCAAACACGCAGAACACACCAGGTCACATCAACTCCAGACACATGTCCGGCTACGGGGCGGTGACCGTCGCCGGCAAGCTGGGTGGAGGCGAAGTAGTCTGCATATAGCAACTAATTACCGCGCGTGCAGGACTGACATGAGGAGGTCCGATGGGTGAGCTCGGGTTGCGGCGAGGCCGGGTGGAACTTCGGTCCGCCGGGCCGATCACGTTCGGGCCTGCCGGGAT
>DASYAV010000065.1:0-12748 GCA_036501145.1 Streptosporangiaceae bacterium
TCGCGCGCTTCGACCAGGTCCAAGGCGCCACCGACGCCGAGCGCGACAAGGCCTGGAAACGGATCCTGTCCGCCGCGAAACGCTTCGACGTCGAAGTTTCCCAAGCCCACTGGCGCGACCTGCCCAAAGGCGCCAAGGACCACAAGCGCTAGGTCTGCGCCCCACGTCAGCGAGCTGGCCGAAGGCAGCCCGCTGCTCAGCGCGCTGCCGCCAGCCTCGGGCCCGCTCGGCAAGGAATACACCAAAGAGCGACGGCCGGAGCCGGCAGCTAATGCCAGCTCTAGTTTGAGTCCCAAACTGCCGGGCACTTGGGCCGCCATGCGCATCGTCAGCAAACTTGAGCAAGCTAAAGGCCTCGACCGATTCGTCGAGTTGGGCCAGCGGGTGGCCCGGAAGCTGCCCCCGGGCAAGGTGAGGGACGGGCTGAACGGAGTCTGGCTCGGGCACGCGCTGCACCCGGTTCTGGTGCAGGCCCCGCTCGGCGCGTGGCTGTCGGCCGCGGTCCTCGACAGTTGGCAAGGCGTTGATGCCTGGCGCGGGGCGGACGGACGGCCCGGGGCCGATCAGGCTGCCCGGCGGCTCGCCGCGTTCGGCGTCCTGGCCGTGGCCCCCGCCGCCCTCTCCGGTGCCGCCGACTGGTCGGAGCAGCACGAGCAGCAAATGCGGGTCGGCGTGGTGCACCTGCTGGCGGTGACGGCGGCGGGCGGGCTCTACGGAGCGTCGCTGGCGGCGGGCGACCCGCGCCGCGGTCGCGGGTTGCGGTTCGCGGGGCTTGCCGTCGCCGGGGCCGGCGGTCTGCTCGGAGGGCATATCTCGTTCCGGCAGGCGGGCGGGGTGAACCACGCCGAGGCGGTGCCGCACCTGGTCGAGCCGGGCTGGCACGATGTCGGCGCGGTCGCGGACCTGCCAGTCGATCGCCCGGCCCGGGTGTTGCTGGGGGAGGTCCCGCTGCTGGTTATGGCGGACGGAGAGACGTTCCATGTGCTGGCCGACCGCTGCAGCCACATGTCGGGCCCGCTCTCCGATGGCGACCTCAGCGACGGGTGCGTCACCTGCCCTTGGCACGGCAGCATCTTCCGGCTGGCGGACGGCTCGGTCGCACGCGGCCCGGCCACCGCGCCCCAGCCGGTGTTCGTTACCCGGACACGGGACGGCGTCCTGCAGGTGTGCCTGCCCGACGCGGGATAAACCGGGCGGCCGCCGCCCGTCCTGGTCACCGCGCCGAGCCCGGCATGCCCGTGCGGCGCTTCGCCGGTGTATTGGAGCACCTCCCGGGTAGCGGCCGGGCATGACGCGCTACGGATACTTCCTGTCGTCGGAGGAGTACGACCCGGCAGCCTGATCCGGCAGGCGAAAATGGCGGAGCAGGCCGGGTTCGAGGCATTGTGGATCTCTGATCACTTCCACCCGTGGCTGGATGAGCAGGGGAACTCGAGCTTCGTCTGGTCGGTGATCGGGGCGATCTCGCAAGTGACCGATCTGCCGGTCACCACCGCCGTGACCTGCCCGACTACGAGGATCCACCCGGCGATCGTCGCCCAGGCGGCGGCGACCGCAGGCCTGCTGACCGGCGGCAAGTTCAACCTCGGGGTGGGCACCGGCGAGGCGCTGAACGAGCACGTCACCGGCGAGCCGTGGCCCGCGGCCGAAGTGCGCAGGGAAATGCTCGAGGAAGCCGTGGGCATCATCGCCGAGCTCTTCGCCGGCCGCCAGGTCACCCATCACGGCAAGCATTTCACGGTGGAAACGGCACGGCTGTACTCTCGGCCGGCCCAGCCGCCGCCCATTTACGTGTCGGGCTTCGGCAAGCAGTCCGCCGAGCTGGCGGCGCGGATCGGCGACGGCTACATCTGCATCGGCCCGGAGACCGACCTGGTCAAGCTCTTCCGCGACCAGGGCGGCGGCTCCAAGCCGGTCCAGGGCGGCCTCAAGGGCTGCTGGGCGCCGGACGCCGCCCAGGCGCGCGCAACCCTGCGGCAGCTGTGGCCCAACGACTTCATCCCCGGCGAGTCGGCGCAGCTGCTGCCGACGCCCCGGCACTTCAGCCAGCTGGCACCGCTGGTCACCGATGATCTGGTCACGGCACCCGCCGGGCCGGACCCGAAGCCGTACCTGGAGACGCTCAGCTCGTTCGAGCAGGCCGGCTTCGACGAGGTCTACCTGCAGCAGGTCGGCGGCAACCTGGAGGGGGCCTTCGAGTTCTTCGCCACCGAGGTGCTGCCCCGGGCGCGAGGCAACTGACCGGTCATCATCGTTCTTCGCCCGGCGTGATCCGTGCGATGATCGGGGACTACAGCGCCGGGCTCACCGTCGGTGGCAGCACTAGTCGGTGGCAGCACTGAAGGCCTACCAGGCCGCCCTCCTCGACTCCGGGCACCACACGGCCAAGGAAGCATGACGCGCTCGCCGCCAGCCGGCGACCCGGACATGCTGGTCGTCTTCGATTCCGGCTATGACCTGACCCGGCTGGCCTGGCTGCTGGACGGCCTGCCCGTCGAGGTGGCGGGGCGGCTGCGCAGTGACCGGGTGATGTACTTTCCCGCGCCAGCGCGCGAACCCGGCACCAACGGCTGGCCGTCCCGTCACGGGGCCGTGCTCAAGCTCGCCGAGGAGGCCACCTGGCCCGCTCCGGCGGTGACCGCCGTCACCGAGACGACCCGGTACGGCACCGCCACCGCCATGGCCTGGGGCCGGCTCCGCCAGCGCCTGGCCGGCCGGGGCGGATGGGAAGACCACGCCGGCGAGCTGCCGGTCATCGCCGGCACCCTCATCCGGCTGCACGCCGGTCACCTGCCCGGCAACCGCAGCCCGGACCCGCTATGGCTATGGTCCCGGGCCGCCGGGACCTCCGCCGGCGAGGTGAACCGCCGCTGGCAGGCGTTCTTGCGCCGTTCCGGCATCGGGCACACGTTCCGGTTCTTCAAGCAGGTCCCCGGCTGGACCCGCCCGAAGCTGCGCGACCCGGCCGCTGCCGGCCGGCGGACCTGGCTGATCATCGCCTGCTACGCCCGGCTGCGGCTCGCCCGCACCCTGGCCGAAGACCTGCGCCTGCCCTGGCAGCGGCCGTGTGCGCCCGGGCGGCTGACTCCCGCCCGGGTCCGCCGCGGGTTCCGGAACATCCGCCAGACCCTGCCCGATCTGGCCAGCGCACCGAAACCCGGCAAACCAGGACCCGGCCGCCCGCCAGGATCGAAGAACCGCCGCCCCGCCGCCCGCCACGACGTGGGCAAGACCACCAAACGAGCCGAACCCAAGAAGGAACCCGCAGGCAGAAAGCCTAAATAACAGGCTTAGCAGTTCCTGGTAACGAAGCTCGACCGGGCACCGGTCGGCCGGGCACTCGCGCAGGCAGCACACCCGGCACAGCAGGCTGGCGTGCCCGGACGTCACCGGTATGTCCGCCAGCATTTCATCGAGCAGCGACTCCAGGTCGCGCTGGCGGTCCGGCGTCAGCCGGGTGATGATCGCGGCGGTTACCTCTTTCCTGGCCGCCAGCACCGAGCGGGCCAGGGCCTGGCCCTGCCCCGTGAGTCGCAGGCCGGCGGTGCGCGCGTCCTGCCGGTTGCGGTCGCGCCGGACCAGCCCGCGGGCGGCCAGCCGGTCCAGCAGCCGGACCACCGTTGAGTGGCTGAGCCCGATGCGGCGACGCAGTTCCTCGATGGTCAGGCCAGGGTGGTCGGCGATCTGCACCAGCGCCGCCGGCGCGCCGCCGCCCTGGGCGGCCGCCTCGGTCATCGCGCCGGCCATCTGGTCGGCCACCGCCAGGGCGAGCACGCCGAGCATATTCGCCACCCGATCGTGTGTATGTTGCATACATCTAGGGTAGTCGCCCGGGATGAAGGAACGACACCCAGCCCGGCACGGACACCGGCCGCCAGGCCGCGGCCGGGCCGGCGTCACCGCGGGAAGCGCGGCCGGCCTGGTCTGGGGCCTGGCGTTCCTGGTGCCAGTCCTGCTGCACGGGTGGTCAGCGGTGGCCGTCACCACCGGCCGGTACCTGGCCTACGGCCTGGTATCAGCCCTGCTGTTCGCGATGGGCGGCCGGGTCCTGCGCGGCCTGGCCCGGCAGCACTGGCGGCCCGCCCTGGCCTTCGCCATCACCGGCAACGCCGGCTACTACCTGCTGCTGGTCCTCGGCATCGACCTGATCGGCGCGCCGATCACCGACATCATCATCGGCTGCATCCCCATCACCCTGGCCCTCGCAGGCAACCTCACCTCGCACACCCACCCCTGGCGCAAGCTGGCCGCGCCGATCGCGCTGGCCACCGCCGGGCTCTTGCTGGCCACCCTGTCAGGTACCGGGGAGGCCGGGGCCGACCGCAGCGCCGCCGGCGTGGCCTTCGGCCTGCTGGCGGCGTTCGGCGCCGTGGCCTTGTGGACGTGGTACGGCCTGGCCAATGCCAGGTTCCTGAACCGCCACCCACAGGTCCCGCACACCGGGTGGTCCACCCTGGTCGGGCTGTCCACCGGCGCGGTCACCCTCATCTGCCTACCGGCCGCTCTGGTCACCCGCCAGCTCCACGGCGGCAGCGGGACCCACAGCATCAGCTGGCTCATCGGCGGCTCGATCGTACTCGGAGCCGTGGTCTCCTGGGGCGGGACCGTCTTGTGGAACCTGGCCTCCGCCCGGCTGTCCACCGTGTCGGCCGGAATGCTGGTAAACGTGGAGACCGTAGCCGGGTATGCCTACGTGTACTCTGCGCGGGCCCAGTGGCCGCCCCTCACCCAGCTGCTCGGCTTCGCGCTCCTCATCACCGGCGTCTTGATAGTCGTCCGGCTGCCCGCCGCCCCAGACAAAGACAACCCGGCCGCGCCAGGCGGCACAAGCCAGCGGGCGGTCTTCAAAACGAGCACCCGCGAGCAGGCTACGTGCGCGCCCTGCAGGCCAGGGCCAGAGCCACAGGACGCGCGACCAGCCACGGAGCAAGTCCGCGTCCTAGCCGACCGCAGCCCGGCCGCACTCGGCCGCCAGCCCTTACACGGACGGGTTGGTCGAGCGCAGGGGCGAAATGCTGGACGTGGGATTGAAGCGGCTTCAGGCAGCGGCGAGCCGCGGTAGCTCACCACTCGATAACATGCTGAGCAGCATTGTCACCGAGCTGAGCGAGGGCGCCAAGTTCTGGATGAGCGTGCTGACCGACCTGAAGGGCCTGCCCGACGTGGTCTCGAACGTCTGGCCGCAGGCCATTGTGCAGACGTCATCTGTTGACAACGGTGACGCCGTGACGGTCCCGGCGGTCACCTGCGCCGCCCCCGGAGCACAGGCATGCCAGCCGGGTCCGGGACGTCAGGCTCGGGACCGGCGGGTGAGCCGTCTGCGTAGCAGCGCTCCCGCGGCCGCCATCGCCAGCGCCGCTGCGGCGGCGAGAACAGCCGCCGTCCGCTTCGCGGCGTCGGGCAGGGCAGGTCGTGGGGCGGCGGCCCGCTCTGGGCGGTCGTAGCCGAGGTTGCCCGCGGTGGCGAGCAGCTCCGCGAGGTGCATGGCCTCGCGGCCGCCGCTGTCCAGCTCGTGGATCTGGGTGCGGCAGCTGAAACCGTCAGCAAGGACTACCGCGCCGGGGCTGGCCGCGCGGAGCTTCGGCAGCAGGGCGCGCTCGGCGATCGCGCGGCTGACCTCACCGTGGCCGGCCTGGAAGCCGAAGTTGCCGGCCAGGCCGCAGCAGCCGGTCTCCAGGTGCTCGGCAGCCGCGCCCGCTTCCTGGAGCAGTTCGGCATCGGCGTCCCAGCCCATGACGGCATGCTGGTGGCAGTGCACCTGGGTCAGCACCGGCCTGCGGATCGCCGGCGGCTGGTAGCCGGGTGTGTGCTCGGTCAGCAGCTCGGCCAGGGTCTTGGTATGGTCGCGGAGCCGGAGCACGTCCTGGTCGCCGGGGAACAGCTCGGCCGCGTCGGAGCGGAACACCGCGGTGCAGCTCGGCTCCAGGCCGACCACGTAGCCGCCGGCCCGGACGTGCGGCGCCAGGGTGTCCACGGTCTTCTTCAGGATCTTCTTGCCGGTGGGCAGCTGGCCGGTGGAGAGCCATGTCAGGCCGCAGCAGGCCGGCGCGGCCGGAAGCCCGACGCGCCAGCCGACCGACTCGAGGACCTCGACCGCCGCCTGGCCGACGTGCGGGTGAAAGTAGTTGGTGAACGAGTCGGGCCAGAGCAGGACGGTGCCGCGGTGGCCGTCGCCGTGCGGCCCGCGGGATTTGAACCAGTCCACCAGGGTCTGGTTGGCGAACAGCGGCACCTCACGGTCCTCCAGGCCGCCGAGCCGGGTGGCGGCCTTGCGCAGCAGCGGGATCTGGGTGGCCGCGTTCACGACCGGGGCCAGCCCGAGCCGGGAGACCGCGCGGGCGGTGCACGGCAGCCAGCCGAGGGCCAGGTCGGAGCGGGGACGGCGCCACTGGCGGCCCTGCCAGTGGTGGGCGAGGAACTCGGCCTTGTAGGTGGCCATGTCGACGTTGGCCGGGCAGTCGGTTTTGCAGCCCTTGCAGGCCAGGCACAGGTCGAGGGCGTCCTTGACTTCGTCGCTGCGCCAGCCGTCGGTCACCGGGGAGTCGCCGTGGCCGTTGAGCATCTCGAAAAGCAACCGGGCCCGGCCCCGCGTGGAGTGCTCTTCCTCCAGGGTGACCTGGTAGGAGGGGCACATCACGGTGCCGCCGTCGTTGTCGTGGTGGCGGCACTTGCCGATGCCGACACACCGGTTGGCGGCCTGCGCGAACGAGCCGCCGTCGTGCGGGAAGCTGAAGAACAGGTCCTGCGGGGTGGCGGGCGCCCAGTCGCCGCCGAGCTTGAGGTGCTTGTCAAGTCCGGCTGGGTGGACTACCTTGCCCGGGTTCATCTTGCCGCCCGGGTCGAAGATGTGCTTGAGCTCCTGGAACGCCCCGACGAGCTCCTCGCCGAACATCCGGCTGAGCAGCTCGCCGCGGGACTGGCCGTCGCCGTGCTCGCCGGACAGCGAACCCCCGTAGCTGAGGACTAGATCGGCGGCGCGCTCCATGAACCGGCGGTACTTCGCCACTCCCTCGGTGCTGTACAGGTCGAACGGGATACGGGTATGCACGCAGCCCTGGCCGAAGTGGCCGTACAGGCTCGGTCCGCTCTCGTCGCTGTAGCCGAACTCGTCGTAGAGCTTGTTCAGGTCGCGCAGGTAGTCGCCGAGGCGGTCGGGGTGGACGGCGGAGTCTTCCCAGCCCTCCCAGGTGTCACGGTGTCCGGGCACGTGCGCCGTTGCGCCCAGGCCTCCCTCGCGGACCGCCCACAGTTCGTCCTCGCGGGCGGGATCATCGTAAAAGGAGACGTCCGGCTCATGCTCGGTGTCGTGCAGGGCGGCGAGCATCTCCTCGGCCGACTGGTCCACCTCCTCGCGGGTGTGCCCGCCGAACTGGACCATCAGGTACGCGGTGCCCTCGGGCAGCTCCTGCAGGGCGCGGGAATTCATGTGCTTGAGCTGTTCGTCGGTGATGAGGCGGTGGTCCAGGCCCTCCAGGGCGACCGGCTGGCGCCCGCAGTCCAGAATCCGCGGAACCGCGTCCGCCGCCCGCTCGACGCTCGGGTAGCCGAGCACGACGAGCGACCTCTCCGGCAGCACCTCGACCAGCTTGAGCTTCGCCCGGAGCACGGTGACCAGCGTGGATTCACTGCCGACGAGCAGCCCGGCGACGTCGAAACCGTGCTCGGGCAGCAGCGAGTCGAGGTTGTAGCCCGAGACCCGGCGCGGGATGTCCGGGTACCTGGCCCGCACCTGGTCCCCGAACGCGTCGCGCAGCTGGCGGAGCTGACGGTAGATGCTGGCCTGCCGGTCGCCGCGGCGCTCGATCGCCGTGTACTCCTCGTCGCTGGCCGGCCCGCACCAGAACCGGGTCCCGTCGTACAGCAGCACCTCGAGCGCCGCGATGTTGTCGACGACCTTGCCGGTGCGCTGGGCCGTCGCCCCGCAGGAGTTGTTGCCGATCATGCCGCCGAGCGTGCAGTTCATGTGGGTGGCAGGCTCGGGACCGAACCGCAGGCCAGATGGCTTGAGGTGCTCGTTGTTGAGCACGTCGAGCACGATCCCCGGTTCCACCGTGCAGGTCCGCGCGTCGGCGTCGATGTCCAGCACGCGGTGGCAGTACTTCGTCCAGTCGATGACGACCGCCGTGTTGGTGCACTGGCCCGCCAGGCTGGTGCCGCCGCCCCGGGACAGCAGCGGTGCGCCGTGCTTGCGGCAGACCGCGACCGCCGCCACGGCCGCCTCCACCGTGCGGGGCAGCACAACGCCGATGGGGACCTGACGGAAGTTCGACGCGTCGGTCGAGTACGCGGCCCGCGTGCCGGCGTCGAACCGGACCTCGCCGTCCACCGCCTCGGCGAGGTCATGTTCCAGCTGACGGTCATCCATGTCTGTGTCTCCGTTCGCCGCACCGCTCGCGATCACGGCGCTACCCCGCGCAGAGGCGGGCATGCAGGCTCCGCATGCTGCCGGATGGAGGCCGGCGCGTTGACGGCGGCCGTAGTTTGGCATGTCCGTTGCGGGTAGTGCGGAGCGGTCACCAGCACCCACAGTCGGCGACTACCTGCTTGAGCGGCTGCGCGCCTGGGACGTGCAGCACGTGTTCGCCTCGCGGTGCTGCACAACAACGACCTCAACCAGGTCACCTGGGAGATGCGGGGCATGGAGGGGGCGCCGAAGTTCACCGAGTCGCAGCGGCTCCCCGACGTCTCCTACGAGGGATTCGCCCGCAGCCTGGGCCTGAACGGCATCGCGGTCGACAAGCTAAGGCCAGGGAAGTCATGCCCGGCAAGGACAGCTGAAGCTCAGCCTCCGTCCGGCAGGGACAGCGTCACGGCGCACTCCGGCATGGTCTCAGCTGGCGCTGCGGCAGTCACCCGCGTCCGTTCAGAAAAGCGAAGAACATCAGCCCGAACGGACACGTGGTTCCCCTGCGGCCTCAGCCGCTGACCGGCGCGACCGAAGCGTGACCCGCTTCTCGCCGCGGCCGGCGGCCGCGTCGCGGAGCCGGTCCGCGGCGGCCACCGCGGGACCCGCGGTCTGAGCAGCCCAGGCGAGGCCGCGGTGTCACTGGCTGTGCCGGGAAGCGGGGCAGGTGAGATTTACGGTTTGAGGTCTGGTTGCCGGTGACGGCGGGCGGGGAGGCGGAGCGCGCCGAACACGGCGCCCGCCAGCCCCGATCCGCCTGCGGCCAGGAAAGCGGCCTGCGTGCTGGCGATCTGGATGATCACGCCGCCGCAGGCACTGCCAGCGGACATGCCGACCGTGATGACCGTGAAAATCCAGGCAAAAGCCTCGGTGGAACCCGCCGCCGGGACGGCGCGCTGAACGGAGGCGCTCAGCGACCCCAGCCAGGGCGATAGCGGCAATCCCAACGGGATCATCAGCAGGGCCAGCACGATCAGGCCGGGCGCGGCCGCGAGCAGCATCAAGAGGACGGCGAAGAGCGCGAGGCAGGCCATGGCCCGGTCTTCGACCCGGCTGCGCCAGTCCCGGCTTCCGTAGACCAGGCCGCCGGCCAGGCTGCCGATGCCCCAGACCGCCACCAGGACCCCGGCCCATGATGTCCCTCCGTGCGCGGCGGCGAAGGCCACCAGCGCCAGGTTGAGGATCCCGGCGGCAATCCCGTAGCAGGCAGCGGGGACCAGCAGCGCCCGCAGCCGGGCCTGGCGCAGCGGGCTGGGTGCGCGGGCCGCGGTGTCCCGGTCGCGCGAAGCGGGCAGGCCCAGGGTGTAGAGGGCGGTTCCGCTGATGCTGGCGGCGGCGCAGGCGAGCAGCGGGAGCTGCGGCATACCGCTCGCGAGCAGGACAGCCAGCAGCAGCGGGCCGCCGATCCAGATCAGTTCCTGCACGGTGGAATCGAGCGAGTAGGCCGCATCGAGGTCAGCGCGCGGCACCAGCCGGGGCCACTGGGCCCGTAGTGCGGCCTCGACCGGCGGCCTGGCCAGCCCCGCTGTAGCAGCCAAGGCAGTGACCGCGCCCGCGCCCAGGTGGGCGCTGTCCAGGGCGATGAAGGCCAGCGCAGCGGCGAACCCGGCCGCAAGCGGGGGCAGCACCCGGCGCTGGCCCAGCCGGTCCAGTGCCCGCCCGGTCAGCGGCGCCGACACCGCGGTGCCGGCGCCGAACGCCCCGGCAGCCAGGCCCGCCGCGGAATACGAGCCGGTCACTGAGCGCGCCACGACGATAATGGCCGTGCCGGCGATGGCATCGGGGATGCGCGCGACCAGCGTCGGCGCGAGCAGCCGCGCCACCCCGGTCCGGCGCAGCACGTGCGCGTAGCGCGACCCGGGCATCAGCTAGCCTTCCGCCGCGCGGTCTACCGGGCATCCCGGGCCAGCCGCGCACAGCGGCTCGTCACACAGCCGGCAGAGCCTTTGCGCGCTGGCACGGTCCGTCGTCATGGCTGCTAGCAGCCGTCCCGCCAGCCGGTCGAGAGCAGTCGCCTCGCCGGGCTCGAGCCGGCGTACCAGCTGCTCGACCGCGGCCTGCCGCCGGGCCAGGACCCGCAGCGCCGCGGCCCGCCCCGATTCGGTCAGCTGCAGGGCCAGCGTCCGTCCCGGCCCGGGGCTGGTACGGCCTATCAGCCCGGCCGTCTCCAGCCGGTCAGCCAGGCGCACCGCACCCGAGTGGGTCAGGCCCAGCGTCTGCGCGAGGTCGCCCACCGACCGGCCAGGATAATGAGCCAGGACCACCAGCGCGTCCGGCTCCGACCGGGCCAGCCCGTCGGCCTGCTCTTGCGTTGCCTCCCGAATCGCCTCGCACACGGCCAGCGCGAGCGCGCCGAGCACGTTGGCGGCCCGCGAATATGAGTCAGTCACATTAAGTCGGCTACCCGATATGACTCACTCATAACATGGTCGCCGGCCTGCCCGCTGCTCCCGCGAGAGCAATCGTTCCGGCGTGCCCGGAGAACGTGGTTGGGAGCGGTCGGCAGGGGTAGTGGCACCGCTCTGCGGCCAGGCCAGGAGTCACGGCATCTCAATGACCTGGGCCGGAGAGGGGAAACGGCTGAGGATCATGCCAGGCCAGGTGTGTCCGGCCGCGGGAGAACGGAGTGGGCCAATGAAGGCTGTCGTATACCAGGGGCCGTTCAAGCTCGCGGTCGAGGAAGTCGAAGACCCGCGGGTCGAGCAGCCCGGAGATGCGGTCATCCGCGTCACGACCGCGAACATCTGCGGGTCGGACCTGCATCCCTACGAAGGGCGGGCTCCGCTTGAGGCGGGCATGGTGCTCGGGCACGAGAACATGGGCGTCGTCGAGGAGACCGGGCCGGGCGTGAACCGGGTCAATGTCGGGATGAGGGTTTCGGTGCCGTTCAACCTGGCCTGCGGCACCTGCCGCAACTGCACCGCGGGCTGGACGTCGGCGTGCCTGCGCGCGAATCCGTCCGGGCAGCCAGGCGCCGGCTACGGGTACCCGCAGATGGGCCCCTACCGGGGCGGCCAGGCCGAGTACCTGCGCGTGCCGTGGGCGGACTTCAACCTGCTTGAGCTGCCGCCTGGCAACGAGCACGAGCAGGACTTCACGCTGCTGTCCGACATCTTCCCGACCGGCTACCACGGCACCGAGCTGGCCGGGGTAGAGCCGGGGAGGACGGTGGCGATCTTCGGCGCCGGACCGGTCGGGCTGATGGCCGCACTCAGCGCCAGGATCCGCGGCGCCGCCCAGACGTTCGTCGTCGACTTCCATGCCGACCGGCTGGCCCTGGCCGAGAAGATGGGGGCCACCGCGGTCAACCTGGCCGAGAGCGACGCCATCGAGGCCATCATGGACGCCACCGACGGGTTCGGCGTCGACTGCGGCGTCGAGGCGGTCGGCTACCAAGCCCACGACCCGGCCGGGCAGGAACACCCGGGACTGGTCCTCGACGCACTGGTCCAGGTGGTCCGGGCTACCGGCAAGATCGGTGTCGTCGGCGTCTACGAGCCGTCCGACGAGGGCGCCGCGACCGAGGACGCCAAGCACGGCCGCTACGACTTCGACTACGGCACCGCCTTCACCAAGGGCATCACCATCGGCTCAGGCCAGTGCCCGGTCATGCGCTACAACCGGTGGCTGCGCGACCTCATCATCCGCGGCCAGGCCAGTCCTGCGCAGATCATCTCGCATGAGCTGTCCCTGGACGAGGCCGTCCGCGCCTACGACCAGTTCGACAAGCGCACCGACGGCTGGACCAAGGTCATCCTCCACCCCGGCAAGAACGGGTGACCGGCATCCGGTCATGGCGTCGCACAGCAGCGCACCCGGCACCCGCGCGGAATTGCAGCCGGCGTGGCTTCCCGTGGTTTGAGGATGGCTTCCGCTGGCAGTTAGCCGGGCAGAGCGGGGCGGGATAAGGAGGCGTGACATAAACGGCTCCAGCCGGGCACGGAAGACCCCGGCGCAGGCACGAATCCACGAACGTCAGGCAGGGCTCAGGGAGCCCGCTGGATCTGTAGTCAACGCGTCGTCCCTGCCCGTGCCGGGCAGGGATGGCCGTCGGCTGCCGGAGGGGAAGACATGAATCAGCCAGCGCAGCAACAGGAGCCTCCGGGCCGGACCGGTGAGATGAACCCGCGCCCGGACCACGGCGAGGAGAGCTACCGGGGTTCGGGGCGGCTGGAGGGCAAGGCCGCGGTGATCACCGGTGCTGACAGCGGCATCGGGCGGGCAGTCGCGATTGCCTTCGCCCGCGAAGGGGCTGACGTACTCATCTCTTACCTTGACGAGCACGACGACGCCCGGGAGACTGCCCGCTGGGTCGAGCAGGCCGGCCGCAAGGCAGTGCTCGTA
>DASYAV010000066.1:0-37967 GCA_036501145.1 Streptosporangiaceae bacterium
GGCGGTGTGCAGGTAGTGATCGAGCATTCTGGCCCTGGCCTGCTGCCGTCCTGTGTCGTCGGTCCCGTCAGCCAGGCCGGCGGCGTACGCGCGGAGCAAATCGTGGAAGGCGTACCGGCCCGGGGACAGCTCGCTGACTAGCGTTCTGCATCGCGGTGGCGGTCACTCCGACCCCGACGCCGGCGGCTCCGCCGAGTGCCGCGAGGAGGATGGCCTCGGAGAGGAACTGGATGCGGATGTGGACTCTGGTGGCGGGTGGCCGGTTTACCCGGTGAGATACCAGTACTCGGGCCAGATCACCCACATCGGGTGGTGCTCGCGGGCGTAGGCAACTGCCTTAGCGGTGTCGCCGTAGGTGCGTGCGGTCGTGCCGTCCCACGCCGTGAGCAGATCGTTGGCCGCGTCGATCATGAGTCGGCCGGCGGCCATGTGGGACCCGGGCGTGGACTCGGTGAGCGACATGCGGCGGCCTGGGCGATCAGGACGGTGTACCCCGCGGCGTGTGAGTGGGCCGGAATCCTCTCCCCCTACTTGGCCCGGTCTTCTGGTAGGGGCTTGGCGGCGCTGGTTGGCTGTGTGTTGGTCAGGCGACCCGGGCCAGTGCCTCGGCGGGCCGCAGCCTGGCGATCTGCCAGCTGGCGAGCGCCCCGGCAAGCAGGCCGCCGGCCAGGGCCAGCGCTATGGCCAGCGCGACTACGCCCGCGCTGACCGTGGGGTTCAGCGGAACAGGTACCCGGTGGATCAGGGCCGTGCCGCCGACGATGACATGGTGGGCGCCGGGCTGGGAGGTGGCGACGGGCAGGTTGTCCGAGCCGGCTATCGCGGACACGTGCGGCGCGGCCGCGGCGAGGACTGCTACGCCGGCGAACCCGACCCCCACCCCGGCCGCGGCGCCGGTGATGCCGATGACCGCGGACTCGCCGAGCACCTGGGCGGCGATCCGCCGAGACCGCCAGCCGATCGCCTTCAAGATGCCGAAGTCGCCGGCCCGGCGGCTCACGGCGGCCATCGTCAGCAGGCAGGCCACGGCGAACGCGGCAGCCAGCGCCAGCGCTGACAGCCACCGGCCTAGGTCGCCGGCCAGCCTGGCGGCGCTGGCCAGCGACCCGGTCACCTGGCCAGCCAGGCTGCTCGCGGTGGTCACCGTGGTGCCGGGCAGCAGCTGGGAGATCTCCTTGCTCACCGCGGGAATGTCGGCGGCCCTGGCCGCGGACAGGTAGATCGTGTTCACCTCGCCGGTCATGCTGGCGCCAGCCGGCGGCATGGCCTGGGCCCGCGCCAGCGGGACATAGATGCTGGGCGGGCTGCTGGCCTGCGGCTGGCTGACGATCCCGGTGACCGTGTACTTCGCCTTGCCAATGGTGACGGCCGAGCCGGCCGTCAGGCCGTGGGATCTGGCGTACCCGGAGTCTGCGATCGCGACGTGGGCGTCTGCCTGGGCCGCGGTAAACCAGTGCCCGGAGACCAGCGACGCCGAGCCCAGCGGGCCGAGCGAGGCGTCGGCGGTGTCCACGCCGTCGATGGTGTAGCCGCCCGCCTGTGCGCCGCCTCCGTGTTCGGCGAACGCCATCGTCGAGCCAAGCACCGTGATTCCCCCGGCCGCTGCTGCCACCCCCCGCAGCCTGGCTGCCTCGGCCACCTTCGACGCGCTGATTCCCGAGTACGCCGGTTCCAGGGAGGTCAGCGTTTTCCCGGCCATCTTCACGCACCTCCCCTTGGTGCAGCCCTGCGGGCCGTCCGGGGTCGTCACGATGCTCTGCGGAAGCCGGGCGCCCTGCGGCGATACCGTGCCCCGTGCGACCGGGCGGGCCAATGCGCCGGTCACGGTCACGTCGGTGCCCACCCCATACAGCGCGCCGAGCACCGTGGCCTGCGCCTTAGCTACCCCGGCCGACGCGGCGGACACGGTAGCCACAAGACCGACCCCCATCGCCAGGCCCAGCGTGATGAAACCGGCCTGGCGCACCCGGAAGCGCAGCTCCCGCCACAGGTACGTGATGAAGAACATCAGCGCTCACCCATCTGTGCCGTCTTCCCCGGCCTCGCCAAAGCCAACGTTGTACCACGCGGCCGGTAACAGCCCGCTGAGTACTACCTGGCAATCACCTCCCGATCGCGTATGCCCTCCCCAGCCCCGCGACAGCTGGCTACGCGGAGGGAACGAGGCGGATCGCACGGGCCACAGACCGTCAGGAGCCGGACAATGAGATGATGACCTCGCCTCAGGATGCTCGGACACGTCATCCAGATGCGGCAACAGCACGCCAAACAAGATCAAGATCGCATGGCGCACATGATCTTACGCAGCCCGTCGGGGTCAGTGTCTGTAGCCTTGGCCGCATGCCGCAGATGACCGACATAGAGTGGCGCGACTTCGTGATGACCGGCACCTTGACTGGCAAGCTGGCGGTGACGCGCTCGGACGGGCGTCCGCACGTGACCCCCATCTGGTTCGTCCTCGACGGTGACGATATCGTGCTGACCACTGACAAGAACAGCATCAAGGGCCGGGCGCTGCGACGTGACCCCCATGCGGCGTTGTGCGTGGACCACCAGGAGCCGCCATATCACTTCGCCATGATCGAAGGGCGAGTTGCCCTCTCGAACGATCCTGGCGAGCTCTTCCGCTGGGCCACGGCGATCCGCTGCCGCTACATGGGGCCTGAGAATGCCGAGCAGTTCGGCGCCCGTGCCGCCGTGCCGGACGAGCTGCTGGTGCGGCTGCGCGCGACGAGGGTGATCGCTCAATGGAAAATGGCCCGTTGAGTCAGTGAGGCTTATCGGCAGGACCCCGGCAAAGTCGTAAGTATTTCATGATCGTTCATATCGGACGGCTGGGCCTCCGTGCCTGGTGGCGCAATGCGGCGGCGATGCTGCTGGCGCCGGTGAGCCGCAGGATGGTCATGACGAGGTTGCGGAGGCTGGCCATGATGCGCGGACCAGCTGCGGGTGCGAGTCTGGGAGCGGTCCTCATCGAAGGTCATGTCACATCCAGTGGAGCTCGTTCTCTATATGATGCGGGTTTCAAAAAATTCTCGTGTTTCCGAGTTTCTTGGCGAGGTGGCCGAACACTGGAGCTGAGATCGTCGGCCTGCTGGTCGCTTTCGGTGCTCTGCAACTTCGGGGTGGCGCGTGCCCGGTCCGCGTCAGCGTCGGGATGTCGCTGAACCTCATCCTTGTGTTCGGGGTGAGCCAGGTCAGGTCTGCTCGTCGTCGGTGAGGGCCAGGACGGCGGGGATGAGGCCGGGGAACCTGGCGTTGAAGTCCTCGCGCAGGGACACGTAGCAGCGAGTGGCTTCCATGCGAGTGCGGGTGATCCCGGCCTCACGCAGCGTCTTCATGTGCTGGCTGAGCAGCCCCGAGCGGGTTTGAACCGCCGTCGCCGCCTTGAGAGAGCGTCACGCACCGTTCAGCCAGCTCTGGCTTGGCGCTCTGCCGGACCGCAGCTAACGCGGATCCTTCGTCCGTCCGGAACGAAACCTGGTGTCAAAGCTGTCGTTCTCAGCCAACCTGGACCGTTCGATGCCGCCCTGCGGGCTTCCATCCCGCCAACGAACCGCCAACGGATGATCAAAAGGCCCGACCGCCGCTCTGGCGATCAGGCCTCTGACCTGGTACTTCTTGGTAGCGGGGGCAGGATTTGAACCTGCGACCTCTGGGTTATGAGCCCAGCGAGCTACCGAACTGCTCCACCCCGCGTCGTGTGCCCCTACTTTAGGTGCACCGGGCGCTGCGGGCAAATCGGGGCCGGGATCGCTACCCGGTGAGCGGGGCCTGGCCGGCCGGGCGCAAGCCGTCAAGGAAATCTCTCAGGACGGCGAGCCCGGCGGGCAGGCTGGACCGGCCGAGCCCGATCCGGAAGTGGTTGGTGCCGGACTCGAACATGCCGGCCGGCACCAGCAGCACACCCTGCTCGGTGACCAGGCGACGGCAGAACTCGGCCACCGGCATGTCCAGCAGCAGTTCGGGGAAGCCGACACTGCCGGCCCGGGGCCGGGCCCAGCCGAACACGCCGGGGCGCTCGGCGAAGAACTGGTCCACCAGCGCCAGGTTGCGGGTGATGCCGGCCAGCGCCCGGCCGATGAGCTGGTCGGCGGCCCGGACCGCGATGAGGGCCAGTACCTCGCTGGGGGCGGCGGCGCAGATCGTGGTGAAGTCCTTGGCCGCGAGCAGCCGCCGGCTGAGCGCGGCGTCGCGGCACGCGATCCAGCCGAGACGGACGCCGGGCAGGCCGTAGGCCTTGGACAGCCCGCCCAGGCTGATCGCCCGCGGGTACAGGTCGGCCGCGGCGGGCAGCCGGCCGGCCGGGTCGAACTCCAGCCCGCGGTACACCTCGTCGCTGAGCAGGTGGGCGCCGCAGGAGTCGGCCAGCTCGACCAGGCGCCGCTGGTCCGCGGGGCTGATCATGGCGCCGGTCGGGTTGTGCGGGAAGTTGACGTAGATCAGTTTGGTGCGGCTGGTCAGCCGGCTCGCGAGCTCGTCCAGATCCAGCGCCCAGCCGCGGTCCTCGCGCAGCGGCACCAGGGTGATCTCGGCGCCGAGCGTGCGCGGTATCTCATAGGACGACTGGTAGGCCGGGGTGATGCCGACCATCTGGTCGCCCGGCTCGAGCACGGCCACGGCCACGTGGAAGACCGCCTCCTCCGGCGCGCTGAACACCAGGATGTCGCCGGGCTGGCAGGACGTGTACTGGCCGGCCACCGCCTCGCGGAGCGCGGGCAGCCCGGGCGATTCGGTGTAGCCGAGCCACAGCTCCCCGAAGCGGCGGCGGCCGTCCTCGTCGGCCAGCGCGAGCAGGTCGGGCAGCCGCATCGACTCCGGGTCGCTGCTGCTGAGCAGGATTTTCGCGCTGAACTCCCACTCGCCGAAGTACCGCTCGAGCTTGAAGTCGCGGAACCGCACACTGCGGAGCCTAACTAACTGGGCTGGATCATCCAGATCTCGTACCGGGCCGGCCAGTTGCCGGACGGCGGATGGGTCAGCACCTGCGCGTCCTGGGTGGTCGCCAGGCTGAGGATCTGACGTGGCGCGCTGCCGTACCGGCTGACCTGCCGGGACGAGCCGCCGAGCAGCACCGGCCGCCGGTGCGCCGCCACGATCCCGGTCACCACCGGCTGCACGGCGAGCGCCGACGGCCGGTTCATCACCGCCACCGGGTCGTTGCACATGCCCCGGATGAGCTGGGTGAACTGGCTGGCGACCCGCGGATCCACGATGACCACCGACGCACCCGCGCCGATCGAGCCGCACAGCCGGCCCACGGCGGCCGCCTGGCCCAGGCCGGTGCGCTGCAGCGCGAGGCCGCCGGCCGGCGCCTTCGCCGTGCGCTGGCCGAGGTGGCTCACCCCGACGCCGAACGTGGTCAGCGTGGTCGGCAGCAGCAGCGCGGCGACGCACAGCGCCACCACCGCCGCGGACAGCGTCCTGCCCGCGCCACGCATCCCGGCCCGGGCGTTCAGCCAGGCCGCGGCCCACACGGCGGCCAGGATCAGCCCGGGCAGCACCACCGGCACCAGCCGGCGGGCCGCCCACGGCTGGTCCGGCACGGTGCCCGGCCGCCACAGCACGGTGACCGTGACCCAGCCGATGATCAGCAGCGGCACCGCCCACAGCCGGGCCGCGCCGCCGGCGTCGTCCCAGGTCAGCAGGGCTCGCGTCACCTTGCGGGTGAGCAGCGCCAGACCGAACACACCGAGCAGCAGCGCGGGCAGGCCGATGTACCAGATCACCCAGTAGAGCGTGTCCTCGGCGTACAGCCGGTGCGGGTCCAGCGGCAGCCCGGCGACCCGCTGCAGGTAGCCGACGTACTTGACCACGCCCGCGTTCGTGTCGCCGCGCGCGGTCTGCACGTACGGGCGGATCGCGAAGCCCACCGCGACAAGCACGGTCAGGCCCGCCAGCACCTCGGGCAGCCAGCGCAGCGGCCGCGCCGCGAACACCCGCTTGGTGAACCGGCCGAGCCCGGCGTACCGCCACACCAGTGCCACGTCCAGGGTGACCACGGCGACGCCGCCCGCGATGATGCCGAACGGGCCCATCCAGGACGACAGCGAGTCGAGGTACGGCCGCGCCAGCTGATACCCGTCGGCCAGGCCGTAGCCGGCGCCGACGAGCAGCCCGATGCTGAGCGCCAGCCACGGCCGGCGGTGGCCGGCCACCATGACCCCGATGACCAGCAGGGCCGGCAGCGCGACGCTCAACCCGTCGATCCGCGCCACCGCGGTGAGGCCGAGGGCCAGCCCGCCCAGCGTGGCCAGCGTGGTGGTCGGGGTGGGCGCGGGCAGCGCCCAGCGCCGCCGGAGCGGGGCTGCCGGGAGGATCGCCGTGCCGGTCGCCGCGGCGGGCGGGGTCGCCGGGGCGGGCGGCACCGACAGCGCGTCGATGATCAGGCAGAGCCCGCCGAACAGCAGGATCTGGGTGAGCGGCTCGGCGAAGGCGGTGCGGCTGGTGTACTGCTCGGGCAGCGCGAGGGCGAGCACCAGCGCGCCGGCGGGCGCCCACCGCGGCCCGGCCAGCCGGCCGGTGAGCCCGCCGAACGTGAGCACCGCGAGCCCGCCGAGCACCGCCGGGACGAGCAGCGCCGCGCCGGTCCCGCCGGCCCAGAACCCGGCCGCGAGCACGCTCGGCAGCCCGGCCATGAAGTCCGGCGACAGGTGCGCCCCGTGCTGGGTGAACCCGGCGCTGGCGAAGCTGAGGCCCGGGTGCAGGCCGCCGAAGACGGTCGCGGAGGTGGGGATGGAGACCGTGCCGTGCTGCGCGATCCAGTAGCCGAACTGCAGGTAGACGCCGGGATCCCGGGTCACGATGAGCGCCTGCGACTTCATCACGATCTGCCAGGCGATGAATCCCGCCGCCACCGCCACTGTGGCCAGCAGCGACCACAGCGGGGCGGGCGGGCCCAGGCCCTGGCCGGCCTGCGCGCTCATCGGCCAGCGGCGCGGCACCCGGCGCAGTGCCCCGGCGATCAGCACCAGCGCCAGCGGGATCGAGATCACCAGCATCGGGGCCAGCGCGAAGCTCCCGGCCAGCAGCAACGGGATGGCCGGCAGCAGCCACGCGACGACCAGCAGCACGGGCAGCAGGGTGAGCCGGGAGAACTCCAGCCCGGTGACCGGCACCCGGCGGAACGGCACCCACGCGGCGGCCGCCCGCGCGTGCCGGCCCAGCCGCGTCGCGCCCAGCCAGGCACGGCGCCGCCGGGCCGGGGTGGTGGTGGCCGGCTCCGCGCCGTCCCCCGCTTCCTCGGCCGCGGTCTCGGCACCGGTCTCGGTGGTGCCCGGTTCCGCGGTGGCCAGATCCGCGGTGGCGGCTTCCTCCACCATGCTTCCTGAATGAACGGCTTCCGCATCGCCGCCGTCGCCCAGGCCGGCCGTGGGCGGGAAGGCACCCGGCTCGGCCTGCGTGGCCTCGCCCAGCTCGGCGGTGTCCGGTGGCTGATCACCGTTTGCGGGCATGGCTGTATCGGCCGGCCGGCCCGGCCTATCTGCGGGCTGGCCAGAACCGGCAGGCTGGCGCCGTCGGCGGAGTCCAGGACGCACGTACCCCACCATAGAGGCCCGTGGCAAAAAGCCCATCCCTGGCACGCATACGGCCCGCTATCAGCGCGCTGTCCAGGAACTTTGCGCCCGAGGTGAACGTCTGACCATTCAGGGGTACAGATCACTACGCCGAGGTCAGCGCCGGCTGTGGACTGGGCAAAGAAACTCGCAAAACGGTTCCATCCGGCAAAGGCCGCATACAATAACCTGCACGAAGCGCCGGACCGCCTGCACCGGATGCTGAGTGGCGATGCGCCTGGAGAGGTATGAGCCGCTACGACGAGTCCGGTGAGGACGACGATCTGCCACGCGGCCGGCGTGGCCCGTCCACCGGCCGGCGGCGGCTGTCCCGCAAGGGCCGGATCATCGGCACGATCGCGGTCGTCGTAACCGTCCTGGTCGCCGGCACATCCCTGGCGGCTTACGCCGCCTACCTGGGCACCCTGCACAGCATCGAGACGTTCAGCACCGCCACCATCGGCGGCCACCAGCCACCCGCCTACGACGGCTCGGAGAACATCCTGGTCGTCGGCTCGGACAGCCGCGGCGGCAGCAACAAGAAGTTCGGCGCCAACGTCCAGGGCCAGCGCTCGGACACCATGCTGATACTGCACATCCGGCCCAATCACAAGGGCGCGGTGGTGGTCAGCCTGCCCCGGGACACCGAGGTGCCGGTCATCGCGTGTTCCGCCGACGGCCTGGGCGACCCGGGCCAGCCGGACTCGCCGGGCCAGACCGAGATGCTGAACGCCACCTACGCCTACGGCGGCCCGCCCTGCCTGTGGAAGACGATCGAGCAGCAGACCGGGATCCGGATCAACCACTATCTCGGGCTCACGTTCACCGGGTTCGAGAAGGTCATCAACGACATCGGCGGCGTGGACGTCTGCCTGCCCGAGGCGATCAAGGACCCGAAGTCCGGGATCAACCTGACCGCGGGCCGGCATCACGTGATGGGGTCGCAGGCACTGGCCTTCTGGCGCGAGCGGTACGTCGGCGAAGGCTCCGACATTCAGCGGATCCAGCGCCAGCAGTACCTGATGGCCGCGCTGATCCAGGAGGTGAAGTCCGGCAAGCTGCTGACGGACTACACCAAGCTCTACTCGGTCCTGCACGACACGGCCAAGGCGCTGACCACCGACGACGGGCTGTCGTTCGGTGCCCTGGTGTCGCTGGCCGAGGACCTGAAGGGGCTCACCAACCAGTCGGTCCAGTTCGTCACCGCACCGAACGGCGCGGACCCGACCGACCAGAACCGGGTGATCTGGGAGCAGCCTGAGGCTAACAAGCTGTTCTACGCGATCGCGCACGACATCACGCTGCCCAAGACGTCGAAGGGCTCCACACCCTCCACGCAGCCCACCACCAGCCCGGGCAACGTCCAGGTCGAAGTGCTGAACGGCAACGGCCAGCAGGGCGCGGCCGGCCAGGCGGCCAGCCAGCTGACCAACCTCGGATTCAAGGTGGCCGGCTCGACCAACGCGCCCAGCAGCACCTACACCAGCAGCGTCATCGAGTACGCCAGCTCGACCGACATGACCGACGTGAACACGCTCAAGGCGGCGCTCGGGTCGATCCAGGTGCAGGTGCAGAAGGACCCCAACCTCACGCCCGGCACCCTCGACCTGATCATCGGGTCGGACTTCAGCGGGCTGACCACGACCACGTCGAACTCCTCGACGTCGAACCCCTCGTCATCCCCGTCGCCGTCGCCGTCCTCGTCCTCGAACCTGAACAAGAAGTACGGCGGGATCAACGGCGGCACGAACATCTGCAGCGACAAGGGCGCCTTCACCGGACCTGACAACCCGTCCCAAGGAACCTGAGGCCAGGCCGCCCGAGGCCCAGGCCAGGCGGTCAGCCCGGCGGGGCGCGGCTGCCCACCGCGGACACGCCATCGTGCCGTGCGGTGAGCCGCCGTCCGGCCACGGTGGCCAGCAGCCAGGCCACCAGGCCGAGCGGGTACACGAAGTAACCGAACCTGGTGGCCGGGGCGAGCAGGAACATCAGCGCGAGGCCGATGATCAGCCGCCAGGTGGCGGCGGGCACGTCCCGCGGCGGCCGCACCACCAGTGACATGGCGATGGCCAGGCCGGCCAGCACCAGCAGGACGACGGCGACCAGGTGGCCGGCGTGCCCGGTCTCCGCCAGCGCGTGCCCGGGCAGCGGGCTGGCCGCGGGCGACGGGCTCTTGGTCAGCCCCAGCGGGAAGGCGATCGTGTTCACCACCAGGGCGCCCGGCCACACGGCCAGCACCGGCCCGATCAGCACCGCGCACATGGCCAGCGCGCTCACCGTGAACGTGATGACGGCCCGCTTGCCGTCCCTGACCGCGAGCAGCGCGACGGCGATGATGAGCAGCGGCCACGCGGTGGCCTTCATCGCGGCGCCGACGCCGAGCGTCACCCCGGCCAGCACCGGGCGCGACGCATGCCCGCGGGTCCCGGGGGCGGGCAGGGTGGGCCACAGCAGGGCCAGGCCCAGGCACATCAGCGCGAGCACCGGTATGTCGGTGCCGCCGACGGCCAGTTCCAGGGCGATGATCGGGCTGGCCGTGATCAGCACGGTCCACCGGATCCACTCCCTGGCCCCGCCGAGCGCGAGGGCCAGGCCGAACAGGACCAGGAACGCGGCACCGAACCAGATCCGCGGGTCGGTGATCATTCCGGCGGCGAGCGCACGCGGCAGCCCAAACAGCGTCATCACCGGCAGGTACGGGTCGTAGTCGTAGGGCAGGTGGGCGGCCGCGAGCGCCGCGGTGCCCTGGTAGGGGGTGCCGTGGTGGATCAGCAGCTGCGCGGACCGGATGATGACGCTGACCTCGGGCTGCTGCGCGCCGGTGGCGGCGAGCCAGCCCAGCGGGAACAGCAGCGCGCCGCCCATGGCCAGCGCCAGGGCGAGATCGAAGCCGCGCGACTTCCAGGCCAGCACGGCCACGGCGGCCAGCAGGTACCCGATGGCCGCGGCCGTGCCCCACAGCCAGTGCAGGTGGTTGCTGGTGAACAGGGCGACACCGCCCGCATACGCAGCGCACGCGATAAACAGCGTGACTGCCCAGCGGCGCGGGATCGTGGTGAGCGAGTGCCACCACGGCTGCCGGCTAGCCGCGCTCTTCCCCGGGGGCCAGGGCCTTACCCTGACCATCGACATGTGGGCCCCTCCACGAAAACGATCCTAACCAGCCGCGCCTGTGACGCGCATGTGGGAAATCCCCCGTATCTCACGCTGGCCGGCCGGCCCCGGGCCCCGCTCCGCCGGCCAGCATCGCCCAGCTGCTCAGGCTGTCCCAGCCGAACAGCGCCCATAGGTACCCGGCCAGCGCGATGCACACGAACGGCTCGATGCCCAGCATGCCGCCGAACCCGGCGACCAGCATTCTGCCCTCCCAGCCCAGGCCGGCCGCGGTCACCCGGTGCGAGGGCGCTATGTCGTGCCGCTCGCGCTGCAGCACGTCGACGTGGTGCAGCGCGATGGCCGCGATCAGCACGTATGTGGCGGGCGCGGGCACGTTCGCGGCGGCGGCGACCGCGGTCAGGTACACGTACTGGCCGGCCTGCAGCAGCGGCGGGACCAGCCAGTCGAACCGCCCGGTGTGCGGGCTCTGCGCGCCGAGCGCAGCGAGCAGCATGGCCACCGCCGGGGCCAGCAGCAGCGGCCCTGGCAGGTTGTGCAGGCCGAGCGCGGCGAGCATGGCGGTGACGGTGATCCCGGCGATGGCGGGAAGCAGCGGCGGCAGCTGGCCCTGTACCACCGCGCCCACCCTGCTGGCCAGCGGCCCGTCGTCGCGGCTCAGCACCAGCGCACGGGCCGGCCCCCCGACGGCCCTGGTCCCGGGCGGCTTCGCATCTGCCTCGGGCTCGCGTGGCCGGGTCACCGACCGCTCGGCCAGCACGTAGCCGAGGGCGACGGCGCTCCAGCCGATGACCGCGGTCAGCGCGACCCGCGGTCCCCAGGCGGCCGCCGTCACGGCGATCAGCAGCGTCCGCTCCGCGGCGGGCAGCGCGATGCTCTGCCCGGTCAGCCGCAGCAGCCGGTGACCGGTCCCGGCCGGGCGCGCGTTCTGGCCCGTCACCGCCGCGTAGCAGCCGTCGGCCATCTGCCGCACCGCCAGCAAGATCATCGCAGCGGTGGCGTACCCCCACGCGTGCCGTGGGCTCACCCCGGCCCAGCCGACGGCCAGCCCCGCGTATACCGCGTACTCGGCGGCCGTGCCGGACAGGGCGGTGAGCCAGCCGCCGAACGCGGCGGCGGCCCGGCTGCTCCCGGCCAGCCAGCCGCGCGCCTGCCGCAGCGGCAGCGCCACGCATATCAAGGCCGCCCCCGCCGCCAGCGAGGACCGGCTGCCGCCGGCGAACCAGGCCGCCGCGCAGACCGACAGCGCGAACGCCGCGACCGTGAAGGCGTTGGGGACGAGCCCGCGGACCGGTGCCCACCGGGCCATCCTGGCCGCCACCGGGCCCACCACGAACGCCGTCAGCAGGCCTGGCTCCGGTGTGGACACGGGTGGCCGGCCCCGGCCAGGGCCTCGGGCGCCCCGGCCCCTGGCGGTGTCCGTGGACCCGCGGCCCTTCCCGTTACCGTTTCCATGCCCGGTGCCAATGCCGGCAGCGGTGCCATTGGCGACGCCGGCGCCATTGCCGACGCCGCTGGCATTGCCGTTGCTGTTGCCGTTGGGCGGCGCCACCCGCATGCCGTGGCCGTCGAGCGCGACCACCCGGACGCCGTTCCCGGAAATGCACTCGATCAGCGAGTCCACGGCGCCGTCCAGATCGCCGCTCACCCTGGTCCGGCGGGTCATCCGGCGCAGCGACACGCGGCCAGCCTGGCCTGGCCCCCGGGCGGCCCGGCCCGGGCCCCGGGCGGCCCGGCCCTGGTGCTGGCCCGCGGCGATCGTGGCGGCCAGGGATTCGGCGGCGTCGGCCACGGCCGGCAGGTCCCTGCTCGCCACGAGCAGCGCGCCGTCGGTGGTCAGCGCCGCGGTGCCGGTGCCGCCGAGCAGCGCGGCCAGTTCCGCCCGGGGGGTGGCGAGTGCCCGGGCCGAGGTGCACACCAGCACCGGCTCGCCGGTACCCCGGGCGATCGCGGCGACCGCCCGCAGCCCGTCCGCCGCGTCCGTGCACATGGCCACGTCCACCTGGCGCACGCCGGCCGACATGAGGCGGTCACCCATGAAGTCCAGCCACGGGGCGCCGACGGCCGGCCCCTCGCCGGCCCGCTGGTACGGGTGGGCCATCGCGGACAGCCGGTCGGGCGCCGCCGCGAGCAGCAGCGCCACGGTCATGGAGGCCTCCCACTGGCGAGCCACGGGCCCGGACAAATGCAGCGGCCTCGCCGACGGCTGGAATGCTGTGCCTTGCGAACGTGCTGTGCTGTTACGAACGTGCTGTGCCTGACGAATGCTGTGCCCGATGGACGTGCTGTACCTCGCGCACAAGCCGCGTTATCCGCTCGCCACCCGGGTGCACATAACGCCGGCTGCGATTCAGCGTACCGGTGTGCGGCGCGCGCGCCCCGGAGGCTGGCCGTCACACCTGCGGGAACGGCACGGAACACGGAAACTGCCCGTCACACCGGCAGGGCAGCACGGCACGCGGAAACTGTCCGTCACCGCCCCCGGCACACCGGGCAGTTGCAGCAACCTCATCCCCACCGTGCCCGTCACCGCCACGCACGCAGGCAACCGGGACCCGGCTTCACTTTGCATGCGTTAGCGTCGGGCGACTCCGGCATTTCGGGCGAGATCCGCACGCTAACGCGTGAAGAGAGAAAATGATCAAGGTCCGGCGCACAGCCCGCCAGCAGTTAACATTCAATCTGGTGGGGGCAAAACAGGTGATATCCGGCGTAATTCCCACCACTTTGCGTGTCAAGTGGAAATGATCATGGGCTAGCATGCGCCCGTGCGCGAACGCGATACCGGGCAGAATGCCGCGGCGGTGGTCCTGGCCAGCGGGTCGGGGGTGCGGGTCGGCGGCGAGCGGAACAAGGTCTACCTGCCGCTGCTCGGCCGGCCCGTGCTGGCCTGGTCGCTGCTGGTCTTCGCCGGCATCGCGGAAATCGGCCGGCTGGTCCTGGTGGTGCGCCCGCAGGACCTGGACCTGGCCCGGCAGGTGCTGGCCGACGAGCTTCCCGGGCAGCCGGTGGACATCGTGCACGGCGGGGCGCAGCGGCAGGACTCCGAACTGATGGCGCTGTGCCATCTGGCGCCAGGGATCGAGTCCGGCCAGATCGGCACCGTGCTGATCCACGACGCGGCGCGGCCGCTGGTGACACCCGGCCTGGTGGCGGCGGTGCTGGCGGCCGCGGCGGAACCGGGCGGCGCGGTGCCCGGGGTGCCGCGTGAGGGCGTGCTGATGGCCAGCCCGGACGGCACCCTGGCCGAGGCGGACCTGGGCACGATGATGGCGATGCAGACCCCGCAGGGCTTCCCGGCGCGGGCGCTGCTGGCCGCCTACGAACGGGCGGCCGCGGACGGCTTCTACGGCACGGACACCGCCGCCTGCGTGGCCAGGCACACCGGTGTCCCGGTCCGCTGCATCCCGGGTGACAGCCGCAACATGAAGATCACTTACCCGCATGATCTGGCGGTCGCGGCCCGGCTGGTGGACGGTGTTGCCCGGTGAACCACTCAGCCAGCCCGTCCCGGCGCACGGTAGCGGTGATCTACGCCGGGGACAGCGACACCCAGGCGGAACCGGGAGGTCCAGAACCGGGAGAGCCCGGACGGCCAGGGACGCCTGGAGGAGCGGATCTGCTCGCCCCGCTGGCGGGACGGCCCATCGTCGAGCACTCGCTCGCCGCGTTCGCCGCCGCGCCGGGGGTGGACGAGGTGATGCTGATCGCCGGGCCGGCGCTGGCCGGGCGCACCTATCACCCGGCACCGGAGATCGTCCGGGACGCCGGCGGCAGGGCCCGGTCCATCGCCAGGGTCCTCGAGGTGCTCACCGCCATCGGCCCGGTGGACGAGTGTGACGTGCTGATCCACGACGCCGACCACCCGCTGATCGGCCCGCGTGTCATCGCCGACTGCCTGGCCGCCCTGGCAGACAGCGAGGCGGTCTGTGCGGCGGTGCCGGCCTCGGACACGATGGTGGCGGTCGAGGAAGGCGTCATCACCGACCGGCCACCGCGTGACAGGCTCCGCTACCGGCAGTACCCGCAGGGTTTCCGCCTGCCGGTGATCCGCCGCGGCTACCAGCTCGCGCTGACCGATCCGGCCTACCGGCAGGCCGACGACTGCGCGGTCGTGCTGCGTTACCTGCCCGCCGTCCCGGTGCGGCTGGTCGCCGGCAGCGAGCAGGGGTTCCGGATCACCAGCCAGGCCGACCTCGGTATCGCCGAGACCCTGCTCGGCGGCTGACCCGCGCCCGCAGCCAGCCGCCAGCGCCCGCGGCCAGCCGCCGACGGTGCCCCGGCCAGCCTCAAAGGGCCGCGGTCAGCGCTTCATCGCCTGCTTGATCAGGGTGCGGCCGAAGTCCCACATCAGCCCGCTGCCGCGGCCGGCGTCGTCCATCACGTCAGTGAACGCGTCGGAGAACTGCTTGATCTCTGTGTCGCCGATGGTCAGCGTGGGCAGCAGCTTGATCACTTCGTCGTGGTCGGCGGCGACCTGGGTGAGAATGTGGTGCCGCTGGAACAGGAAGACCACGATCATCTGCGCGAACAGCCCGTGCCTGGCCGCCTGGAGCATGTTCCAGCCGGTGCGCAGCTTGAGCGACCTGGGCTTGCAGAACTCCATGCCGATCATCAGCCCGCGGCCCCTGATCTCGCCCAGCAGGTCGTAGCCGTCCACCATGCCCGACAGCGCGCCCATCAGCGCCGCGCCGGCCCGCTCGGCATTCTCGGTCAGCTGCTCGTCCTCGATGACGGCGAGCGTGGCCAGCCCGGCGGTCATCGCCATCGCGTTGTGCCCGAACGTGGAGTCGTGCACGAACGGCCGGTCCATCGAGGAGTAGACCTTCTGGAAGATCCAGTCCTTGGCCAGCGTGGCGCCGATCGGGATGTACCCGCCGGACAGCGCCTTGCCCGCGGTGACGATGTCCGGCTGCACGTCCTCGTGCTGGTAGGCGAAGAACCGGCCGGACCGGCCGAGGCCGCACTGAATCTCGTCGGCGATGAGCACCGCGCCGTGCTCGTGCAGCAGCTTCTGCGCGGCGGCCAGGAATCCTGGCGGGGTGACGTGCACGCCCTTGCCCTGGATGGGCTCGACGACCAGGCCGGCCACGTCGCCCTTGCGCAGCTCGGCGGCCAGCGCGTCCAGGTCGCCCAGCGCGATCTTGGCGTCGGGCAGCAGCGGGTCGAAGCCGCGGCGGAACTCAGCCGAGCCGTTCACCGACAGAGCGCCGAGGGTCAGGCCGTGGAACCCGTGGTCGCAGAAGATGATCCGGTGCTTGCCGGTGGCGTAGCGGGCGAACTTCAGCGCCGTCTCGACGGCCTCGGTGCCGCCGTTGCTGAAGTAGGCGCGGTCCAGGCCCGGGGCCTTGGCCAGCAGCCGCTCGGCGAGCAGCCCGGGCAGCAGCGCACACTCGAACTGCACCAGGTCGGCCAGCTCGCTGTCCAGCACGTCGTGCAGCGCCTTGCGGATGACCGGGTGGTTGCGGCCCATCCCGAACACCCCGAACCCGGTGAGGAAGTCCAGATAGCGGTTCCCGTCGGCGTCCCACAGGTAGCCGCCCTCGCCCTTGGTGTACACCTTGTCGAAGCCGATCACGTGCAGCATCCGGGACAGGTGCGGCTTGAGGTACTGGTCCTGCAGGTCGTAGCCCTGGCCGGCCCGCTCGGCCAGCAGGGAAGGCAAGTCGAAGGTCATACCGGATAGTCTCCTGGGTCTCGTGTCCTGCCACGGCCGCAACGGCTGGACCACAGGCTACCGGCCGCCTCGCCACGTGCTTGGCCACACCGCCTGACCAGGCCGCTGGGCGCGGGGCGAGCTGGGTCAAGCGACCGGCTTGCGTTTGCTTCGCTTATTGCGGATAATGCGAATATCGGGAGGTGTGAGATGGCTGGCAGGACTATCGGCTCTATCGAGCCAGGAGACGTTAACACCGAAGTTGCGGAGCGTGCGGCGCGGCGAATCAGTGACTATCTGATGAGCCACCCTGACGACGACCCCATCGAGCCCCTCGCCGAAGTGGGCGAGCATGATGCTCTAGTCATCCCACGGGCAACAGCCATCCTGTTCGCACAGATCCTTGAGATCCTGGCCAAGGACCAGGGTGTCCAGATCATTCCGAAGGATGCTGAACTGACAACTCAGCAGGCCGCCAACGTACTGAACGTGTCGCGGCCATACCTGATCGGCTTGCTGGAGTCCGGTCAGATCCCCTTCCGCAAAGTTGGCCGACACCGCCGGATCACCTTTGATGCGCTGGTGGAATACAAGCGGCGAGATGATCTGAAACGCCGCACCGCAGCAGATGAGCTGGCACGGCTCAGTGAGGAACTGGACGTTTACTGACCATGGCCTTCATCGCGGTCTATGACGCCAACGTGCTCTACCCCAACACGCTGCGCGACCTTCTCATCCGCATAGCCCAGCTACCGCACCTGGTGCAGGCGAAGTGGACTGACGAAATCCTCGACGAAGTACTCGATGCACTGCGGAAGAATATTCCTGATGTTTCCGAGGAAAAGGCTGACCGACTGCGCAGCCTCATGACCGCAGCAGTCCGTGATTGCCTGGTGTCCGGCTAAGAGCCGCTGATCAGCTGCCTTGACCTCCCCGATCGCGACGACAGACATGTGCTTGCTGCCGCAATCAAGGCGGATGCACAGGTGATCGTCACATTGAACCTCAAGCATTTTCCGGCCGACAAGCTAGCCCCGTGGAATATTAAAGCGAAATCACCAGAGGATTTCGTTCTTGACCAGATTGGCATTGACCGGCAAGCGGTGTGGGCATGCGTTCAGCAAATCGTTGATTCACGGACGCAACGTCCTGTAACGGTCGACGATGTCATGAATGAACTGACTCGGGACGGACTGGTGAGGGCTGTCACCAGCCTCCGAGCAGGTGGCGAGTAACTCTCCCCAGCCACGGTACGGCCGGCATATAGACGTTGCGGACGCGACGGGACCGAAAAGAGCATGCTGGCGTAGTTGGACCGGACCGACGATTCGCGGGCATAACAAAGAGATACCAAGATCGCCGAATGGACCGGCAGTTCAGGATTGGCCTGGTGACACGCCTAACGGACATCGCTTACAGAATCCATACCGACCTCTCCTTCTACGAGCGATGGGTGCGGCACTCGCTGCCGGCACAAGGAGAGCGTGACACCCGTCGCCAGATTGTTGACGATAAGTTCATTGCTGAGCGTATAACCTGACTTCGGCCACACTAGTGCGCAACTCAGCAGTTCCGTTGATCGCATTGAGGGTATGGCGCAGCTGGCCCGGCGTCTCTCAGCTGGTGTCGGATGCGGACGTGACGAAACTGACCGTGACGTATACGCCGGCATTGGCAGCGACGCTGTGCTCGTTGAATGCGCGAACGTAGGCGTCAGCTGCCCGCCGCATCGACTCGGCTGCAGCCAGGTCCGCGGCTGTGAACAAAACGCCGCAGCCCGAGCCGATGCCTGCCGCGTTCGCTCGCTGTCCGCCGACACGCAGTTCGGCGCACCAGGCCCGTGCCCCGGGCGCCGCGGTGGTCACTTCATGGAACAGCTCGTGGGCGGCTGATGGCGCTGTCACCCCGTACCAGGCGAATGTCGGGATACTGGCAGCAGCAAGGCACGTGACCAGTTCGAGTGCGCTGCCAACGCCCGGACCAGCCACGCGGAAGTCAAACGGGTCGACGTGCACCAGGCTGGCCGCGCCAATGGCATGGGCTTGCAGCAGCGCCGTTGTCTGAGCGAGGCCGTCACCGTGGATCACCCGGATCTTGTCCCGCAGCCCGAAGCGTTCCCGCGCAGCCTGCAGGTCCGCGACGCTTGCCGGGTCCGTGTCACAAAAGACATATCGGCACGCGTGGCCAAGCAGCGTCATCGCCAGGAGTGGCGAACCTGGGTACGACGGCTCGGTGCCGCGAGCGAACTCCAGGATGTGCCGCCGGTAAGGGCTGCTCCGCAAGGGCTCGATTTCCGATGACGCTCTGAGGAACATGCCCGCGCCAAGGTCGCGCTCGACGTCGTCGACGAGCCGATAGCTGACCGACCCGGCGTGGGTCTCGACGTAGTGCCCAGGCCGCAACCAGCTGATGACCTCGGTGAGCAACAGGTGCTTCCAGACATCGCCAAGGTTCGCGAAATGCGGATTCGCCATGCCTTACCTGCCTCCAGCATCATTCAACCGCGCCGGCACTCGTCTCGCGTCACGCTCACGAGGTCAGCCTGTACGTGCCCAGCCGAAGCGGCCGGACCGGTCTCCACCGGCCGCAACCCTGCGGAGAACGGCCTCACTCTACTGACCAGGCTTAGTGCCACAACGTCGGCTTTCGCGAACGACGAAAGCGCAGGTCGGCGAGCTGAAGGCCCACTCAGAGCCGCATTGTGGCCGAACTCAGGCACTCGCTGCCGGCACAAGGAGAGCGTGACACCCGTCGCCAGATTGTTGACGATAAGTTCATTGCTGAGCGTATAAAGCTTGGCGCCCTCCAAGCAGAGATTGATGCTTACTTTGGCAAGGATAACGAGCCAGGGACGCGCCTTCATCGTCTGACCGACTTGATAATGTTTCGTTATGCCCTCATTCTCGACGTACCGCAATCGCAGCTCAAGGAATTAATCGAACATCTCGGTAGACCAGGTCATTCCGGATATTCGTGTGACCAGCTATACCGCCTCCTTGAATCACCAAAATCGACCGGCACTATAATCTGGGGACCGATCAAAGAAGTCGAGGCGGCGTTCACAGTAGCTCTGCGTGATGCGCTGTCTGCCCTTCTCGAGTCCTGGCCCCTCAGCAAGGCTAAGGGGTTTGCGTCAACCAAGATGCTCACAGACGACGACCTACGGTCTGCAGTACCAAATCTGCCGCTCCGGACGCCCTCTCAACCATGAGTGGTGAGCCCGGAGGCGTTTGAGGATGCACGCATACGGCGGAGACGACCCGTTCCTCCGGCACTCGTTCTGCCGCGGTAAAGCGGTTTCGCGAGGCCCTGCTAGCTGCGGTGACTGGACCAGGCCGGCCAGCTGCCCGGCAGCGGCGGCACCGCGTTGGCACGGGCGACGCTGGCGTAGAACTGGGCGCTCTGCTTGGGGATCCGCCGCTGGGTGGGGAAGTCCACGAACACGATGCCGAACCGCTTCTGGTAACCCCAGCCCCATTCGAAGTTGTCCAGCAGCGACCAGACGTAGTAGCCGGCCAGGCTGGCGCCGTCCCGCGCCGCCCGGGCCGCGGCGGCCAGGTGCTCGTGCAGGTACCGGATCCGCGCGGTGTCGTTCACCACGCCCTCCGGGGTGACGTAGTCCTCGGCGGCGCAGCCGTTCTCGGTGACGTACAGGGCCAGGCCGGGGGCCTGCTTGGACAGCCGCATCAGGTGCTCGTACAGCCCGTCGGCGTCCACCAGCCAGTCCATCGGGGTGATGTCGAACTGCGGCGGCCGGTACTCCACGACCCCGGGCGGCAGCGCGTCCGCGGGCCGGATCTCGTGCTGCCGGAGATCGTCCGGGTCGCCGGCCCGCAGGTAGACCGACGCGTAGTAGTTGACGCCGTGGAAGTCGACCGGCTGGCTGATCGTGTCCAGGTCGCCGTCGGCGATCAGCGAGTCCGGCGGCAGCACCGCCGCCGGGGCGTGTCCGGGGTACCGGCCGTCCAGCAGCGGCTCGAGAAACACCCCGTTCAGCTGGGCGTCGGCGATCAGCCGCGCCTGCTCGAGACGGCCGTCGGGGCCGTCAGGTGCATCGCCCAGCACCTGCACCGGATGCGCGTCCAGGGTGATGCCGACCTCGGCGCCGGCCGGCAGCCCGGCGCGCAGCGCGCGCACCGCCAGGCCGTGGCCGAGCAGCAGGTGGTGGGTGGCCGCCGCGGCCGCCGCGTTGTCCCGCACGCCGGGCGCGTGCGCCCCGGTCCGGTAGCCGTGATCGGCGACCACCTGCGGCTCGTTCAGCGTGATCCACCGCGGCACCCGGTCGCCGAGCTCGGCGGCGAGCAGCGCGGCGTAGTCGGCGAACCGCCCGGCGGTGCCGCGCACCGCCCAGCCGCCCTCGTCCTGCAGCTCCTGCGGCAGGTCCCAGTGGTACAGCGTGACGGCGGGCGCGATGCCGTGCCGGGCCAGCTCGTCGAGCAGCGCCTTGTAGTAGTCGAGCCCGTGGCTGTTCAGCGGGCCGCGGCCGCCGGGCTGCACCCGCGGCCAGGAGACGGAGAACCGGTAGGCGGTCAGCCCGAGCGAGGCCATCAGCGCGACGTCCTCGGGGTAGCGGTGGTAGGAGTCGCAGGCGATGTCGCCGGTGTCACCGCCGCGCACGTTGCCCGGGGTGTGGCAGAAGGTGTCCCAGACCGACCGGCCGCGGCCGCCCTCGGCCACCGCCCCCTCGATCTGGTAGGCCGCCGTGGCCGCCCCCCAGGCGAAGCCGTCGGGGAACGGCAGGGCATCTCCGGTACCGGACTCCGCGATCGTCATGGACCCTCCTGTCGGCTGCCTGAAGTCTCGCCGGCCCGGTCAGGCCTCCGGTTACCCGCGGTCCTGAATCGAGTCGCTGCCGTTACCGCCGAAGCCTTGACGGCGGTAATGACGAGCTTTAGTGTAAGCGCTTAGATCAGCGGATGTAAGCGGTTAGATATGGCTTTGGCGCATTATGAACGGCTGCGCCAGACGTGGTAGCCAGACGGCCTGGACATACTCCGGCCTGCAGCTACACCCCTTACCGGTGACGAACGGCAGCGAAAATGGCAACCCTTTACGACGTCGCCCGGCTGGCCGGCGTTTCGACCGCCACGGTCTCCCGGGTTGTGCACGGCCAGGACCGGGTCAGGGAGTCAACCCGGGCCCGGGTGCTGGAGGTCATCGAGCAGCTCGGTTACGTGCCGGACAGTGCCGCGCAGAGCCTGTCCCGGCGCCGCAAGGACGTCATCGGGCTGGTCTACGTGGACCGCGAGGCCAAGCAGTACGACATCGAGAACATGGGCCTGCTGTACTACGACGAGCTGCTGCGCGGCGTGCAGGCGCGGATCAGGGACGACCACCGCTGGTCGCTGCTGATCACCTGCCTGTATGAGGACGAGGAGCAGGATCTGCCCCGGCTGCTGTCGCTCACCGGCAAGGTGGACGGCCTGCTGGTCGGTGAGGGCATCATCCCCTACGCCCTCGAGCCCCGGGTGACCGCGCGGCTGCCGGTGGTCGCCGTGGCCGGCGCACCAGGCCGGACCGATGTGGTCAAGGCGGACAACTACTCCGGGGCGACGGCCCTCATCACCCACCTCGTCGAGGAGCACCGCCCCAAGCGGGTGTTCCACGTGGACGGCCCGACGGACGTGCCGGACGCCTGGGAGCGGCGGCTGGCCCTGGAGAACGTGCTGGCCACGCACCCATACAGCGCACTGGCCGGCTCCTACCGCGGAATCTTCAGCGTGCGCAGCGGGGTGGAAGCCGGGGAGTCACTGCTGGACCGCTGGCACGAGGTGGCGCCGGACGCGATCGTCTGCGCCAACGACCAGATGGCCATGGGCATGCTGCAGGCGCTGGCCAAAGCGGGGGTGCGGGTGCCGCAGGACGTCGCAGTGACCGGCTTCGACGACATCTACCCGGGGGCACTCAACGATCCGCCGCTGACCACCGTGCACCAGCCGATGCGGCTGCTCGGCGAGCACGCCTGCGGCCGGCTGCTGGACCGCATCGCCCAACCCGGCCTGCGGCCCAAGCTCGAACTGCTGCCCACCGAGCTGGTGATCCGCTCCAGCTGCGGCTGCCCGCCAGGCACCGAGACCCGGCTGCCGGTCAAGCCGCTCACCCCGGCCAGGGTCATGCCCGCCACGGCACAACCCGCCGCGCCTGGCGCCCGCCGCCGCCCCCGCCCGGCCACGAAGAGTTAGGCCACCCCGAGATGCCCTTCATCATCCGCCGGCTGTCCTTCTACATCGTCGCAGCCTGGGCGGCGCTGACCGTCAACTTCTTCATCCCGCGGCTGATGCCGGGGAACGCCGTGCAGAACATCATGTCGAAGTTCCCGAACCTGCAGCCCTCGGCCTACCGGGCACTGGAGGCGATGCTGGGCGTGGGCCACCCCGGCTCGATCTGGGACCAGTACGGGTCGTACCTGAACGACGTGTTCCACTTCAACTTCGGCACCGACGTGATCAACTACCCGGCCAAGGTGTCCACCCTGCTCGGCCAGACGATCCCGTGGACGATCACCCTCGTCGGGATGGCCACCATCATCGCCTTCCTCCTCGGCACCGCGCTGGGCATCGTGGCCGGCTGGCGGCACGGTGGCTGGCTGGACCGGGTGCTGCCCGGGCTGATGTTCCTGCAGGCGGTCCCCTACTTCTTCCTGGCGCTGATCCTGCTCGAGCTGCTGGCGGTCAGCACGCACGTCTTCCCGCTGGGCCAGGGCTACGGGGGCGGGCTGGCCCCGGGCTGGCACTGGGACTTCATCAGCAGCGCCATCTACCACTCGCTGCTGCCCGCCTTCACCATCGTGATCACGTCGGTGGCGGGCTGGATGCTGCAGATGCGCAACGTGATGATCACCACCGTCGGTGAGGACTACGTGCTGGCCGCGCAGGCCAAGGGCCTGCCCAGCCGCCGGGTGGTGTTCACCTACGCGGCCCGCAACGCGCTGCTGCCGCAGCTGCAGGGGTTCGGCCTGGCGCTGGGCTTCGTGGTCTCCGGGGCGATCATCATGGAGATCGTCTTCTCCTACCCGGGCATCGGGCTGCTGCTGCTGAACGCGGTCACCTCGAACGACTACCCGCTGATGCAGGCCATCTTCCTGGTCATCACCTTTGCCGTGCTGCTCGCCAACCTGATCGTCGACGTGATCATCGTGCTCGCCGATCCGCGCGCCCGGGCCAGGGGGGTGACCCGATGACCGTCGCGCTGCCGCTCACCACCGAGCCGGCCGCCGCCCCCGAGGAGGCCCGGCAGATCGGCCGCTGGCGGCGGCTGCCGACCAAGGCCAAGGCCGGCGCCATCCTGCTCGGCCTGTTCGTGCTGGCCGCGATCATCGGCCCGATGGTCACGCCATACGACCCGGGCTTCCAGAACACCGCGCCCGCGCTGTCCATGCACCCGCCGGACGCGGCGCACCTGCTCGGCACCACGCAGAGCGGCCAGGACGTGCTGTCCCAGCTCCTGGTGGGGATCCGGCTCACCCTCGAGCTCGCCGTGATCGTCGGCGTGGTGGCCACCGCCCTGTCGGTCATCGTGGGCGTGACGGCGGCCTTCCTCGGCGGCGTGTGGGACGAAGTGCTCTCGCTGGTGTCCAACGTGTTCCTGGTCATCCCGGCGGTGCCGCTGCTGATCGTGCTGCTCGGCTACCTGCCGCAGAAGGGCGAGCTGGCCACGATCGTCGTGCTGAGCGTGCTCGGCTGGCCGTGGGGAGCCCGGGTGATCAGGGCACAGACGCTGGCCATCCGCAACCGCGACTTCATCGCCGCGGCCCGGGAGACCGGCGAGCCGACCTGGCGGATCCTCGCGTTCGAGATCGTGCCGAACGAGGTGAGCCTGATCGCGGCCAGCTTCGTGAACACGGTGCTGTACGCGATCGGCGCCTCGGTGGCGCTGGCATTCATCGGGCTGGCCGACCTGAACAGCTGGAGCCTGGGCACGGTGCTCTACTGGGCGCAGAGCCAGCAGGCACTGCAGCTCGGCGCGTGGTGGTGGTTCGCACCGCCCGGGCTGGCCGTGGCGCTGATGGGCACCGCCCTGGTCCTGCTGAACTCCGGCATCGACGAGCTCGGCAACCCCCGGCTGCGGGACGCCGGGCACGCACTCCGGGTCGGCGGGCGCCGGGTGCGGCCCGCCGACCCGACCCCGGTGCTGGCGGACACGTCGCCGCAGCGCGGCGCGCTGGCCCGGTTCGCGCACTCGTTCTCACGCAGCTCGCTCCTCGACTCCGGCGGTGACCGACGGTGATGAGCAACCACGCCGGCGGGCCCGGCGACCCGGTGCCCGCCCCGGCCCAGGGCGGGCCGGTGCTCGACATCCGGGACTTCTCCGTCGCCTACCGCACCGGCCGCGGCGACGTCCGCGCGGTCAGCAAGATGAACCTCGCGCTGGCGCCCGGGGAGGTCGTCGGCCTGGCCGGGGAGAGTGGCTCGGGCAAGTCCACGCTGGCCTACGGCGCCACCCGGCTGCTCCGGCCGCCCGCCGTGATCACCGGCGGCAGCGTCCGCTACCACGGCCGACGGATGGCCGATCCGGTGGACATCCTGCGGCTGGACCCCGGCCAGATCAAGCGGTTGCGCTGGCGGGAGATCGCCATCGTGTTCCAGAGCGCGATGAACGCGCTCAACCCGGTGCTGAACGTCCGCAACCAGCTGCTCGACGTCATCCACGCACACCTGCGCCTTCCCCGGCACGAGGCGCAGGAGAAAGCCGGCACGCTGCTCGACCTGGTCGGCATCCCGCGCTCCCGGCTGCGCAGCTACCCGCACGAGCTGTCCGGCGGGATGCGCCAGCGGGTGTCCATCGCGATGGCGATGGCCACCGACCCGGAAGTCGTCATCATGGACGAGCCGACCACGGCGCTCGACGTCGTGGTGCAGCGCGACATCCTCAGCCAGATCGTCGAGCTGAAGGAGCAGCTGGGCTTCGCCATCCTGTTCATCACGCACGACCTGTCCCTGCTGCTCGAGCTGGCCGACCGGATCGCGGTGATGTACGCGGGCCAGCTGCTGGAGATCGGCACCGCGCACGACATCCAGCACGAGCCCTCGCACCCCTACACCAAGGGCCTGATCGGCTCGTTCCCCTCGCTGCGCGGCGAGCGGCGCGAGCTGGCCGGCATCCCGGGCACCCCGCCCGACCTGCTCACCCCGCCGCCCGGCTGCCCGTTCCTGCCACGCTGCGGGTACGGCACCGACGCCTGCCGGGAGATCGACATGACCACCGCCCCGGTCGCCCCTTCCGCCGATCCCAGTCACGTGACGGCCTGCCCGTTCGTGCTGCCGGACACCCCGCTGCCCAGCCGCTCCCCGGCCGAGGCCGTGGCCGGCCGCGAGGAGGCCGGGGCGTGACCGGCGTGTCAGCGGGCCAGCCACCGGCCGGCGGCGAGCTGGCGCAGGCCGCCGCCGAGCCGGGCGAGCTCGCCATGCAGGCCGTCGCGATCAGCAAGGACTTCCGGCTCGGCCGCGGCCAGACGCTGCACGCGGTCCGCGAGGTGGACCTCAGCCTGCACCGCGGCAAGGTCGTCGCCCTGGTCGGCGAGAGCGGATCGGGCAAGTCGACCGTGGCCAGGCTGCTGGCCGGGCAGGAGACCCTGACCGGCGGCTCGATCCGGCTGCACGGCCAGCCGGTCAGCCTGGCCACCCGGCGGGCGTTCCGGCGGTACAAGAGCGAGGTCCAGCTGGTCTTCCAGGACCCGTTCGCCTCGCTCAACCCGGTGCACACCGTGCGCTACCACCTGCAGCGGCCGGTGCGGCTGCAGCAGCACAAGCGGCCTGACGAGGTGGGCCAGGAGGTGGGCACGCTGCTCGGCCAGGTGCGGCTGACCCCGGCCGGCCAGTTCCTCGGCAAGTACCCGCACGAGCTGTCCGGCGGCCAGCGGCAGCGGGTCAGCTTCGCCCGCGCGCTCGCCGCGCGGCCGAGCGTGCTGCTCGCCGACGAGCCGGTGTCCATGCTGGACGTGTCGATCCGGCTGGAGATGCTGAACCTGCTCGACGACCTGCGGCGCCGGTTCAGGCTCGCGCTGCTCTACATCACCCACGACATCGCCTCGGCCCGGTACTTCGCCGACGAGGTGCTCGTCATGTACGGCGGGCAGATCGTCGAGCGCGGCCCGGCCGAGGAGGTGACCCAGCGCCCGGCGCATCCCTACACCCAGCTGCTCATCGCCTCGGCTCCCGACCCGGACGACCTCGGCGGGGCGCTGCGGCAGGGCAGCCGGAGCACCAGGAAGAGCACGGCCGGGGCCGGGCCGGCCGCGGACGGCTGCCCGTTCAGCCCGCGGTGCCCGCTGGCCGAGGACCGCTGCCGCCGGGAGAACCCCGCACTACTGCAGATCAACGCCACCCGGGAAGCAGCCTGCTGGCGGCTGGACGCCGCCGCGCCCGGGCTGGCGGCCGACGCCGGGCCGCCCGGACCGCGAGGGGGTGGCGACTGACTGCACCCTCCGCACCACCACACCTGCAAACCCCCCACGACCTTTCGAGACAGGAAAGACGCAATGATGAGGAGATTGCTGAGTCACAGAAAGCTGCTGACCACCGCCTCGGCCGGCATCATCGCCATCGGGCTCGGCGCGTGCTCGTCCGGCGGTAACTCGGGCTCGGGCGGCAGCGCGGGCTCGGGTTCGGGCTCGTCAGCGACCCTGGTGATGGAGAGCTCGCCGGAGAGCACGATCACCGCGGCGTTCAATCCGTTCGTGCCCACCCAGGCCGCCTACGGCATGGGCGCGACCGGGCTGATCTTCGAGCCGCTGATCCAGTTCGACATCGCGAAACCGCCGACGTACTACCCGTGGCTGGCCACCAGCTTCAAATGGTCGAACGGCGGCAAGGCGATCACGTTCACCATCCGCCAGGGGGTGAAGTGGAACAACGGCTCGGCGATGACCCCGGCCGACGTGGCTTACACCTTCGACCTGGTGAAGGCGAACGCATCGATCAACTCCGGCGGGCTGAAGATCACGTCGGTCAGCACGTCCGGCGACACCGTGACGGTGAACTTCCCGACCCCGCAGTACACCAACCTGGAGCAGATCGCCGGCCAGGCGATCGTGCCCAAGGCGATCTGGAGCAAGGCGGGCAACCCGGCCACCTACACGGCCGCGAACCCGGTCGGCACCGGGCCGTACATGCTCGGCAGCTTCACCCCGCAGGGCTTCACCCTGGTGAAGAACCCGCACTACTGGCAGCCGTCGAAGGTGAAGGTCGCGAAGGTGTACTTCCCCGTGTACACCTCCAACACCGGAGCGCTCAGCGCGCTGTTCTCCGGGCAGATCACCTGGACCGGGAACTTCATCCCCGGCCTGCAGAAGCAGTTCGTGGCCAAGTCCCCCGCCTACCACCACTACTGGGAGGCGGCCGGCGGTGACGAGAGCCTCGAGGGCAACCTGAACAAGTGGCCGACCAACCAGCTGCCGGTGCGCAAGGCGGTCAGCCTGGCGGTGAACCGGACGGTGCTCGCATCCGAAGGCGAGGCCGGCCTGGAGAACCCCGAGCTCAACTCGACCGGCCTGACCGAGCCGACCTTCTCTGCCTGGAACGGGCCGGGGCAGTCGACGTGGTCCGCCACCGGCAACGCCGCCGCGGCCGGGCAGGTGCTGAAGAGCGCCGGCTACACCAAGGGCAGCAACGGCTACTACCAGAAGGGCGGGAAGACGGTGGCGTTCACCATCATCAGCCCGTCCGCCTACACCGACATGTCCGAGGTGGACTCGATCGCGGCCGGTGAACTGCGGGCCGCGGGCATCGACGCCACGTTCCAGGGCATCTCGGTGAACGCGTGGAACACCGACGTGGCCGACGGCGACTTCCAGATGACCGAGCACTGGTCCAACGGCGGCATCACGCCGTACAACGAGTACGACGGCTGGCTGGACAGCTCGCTGGCCAGCGGCTCGTCGGCCGTCGGCGACTACGAGCGGCTGAAGGACCCGGCCGTCGACGCCGATCTGGCCAAGCTCAGCTCGGCACACACGGTCGCGCAGCAGACCGCCGACCTGGTGCCGCTGGAGAAGTACGTGGCCGCCAACCTGCCGGTCATCCCGGTGACCACGGCCTCGGAGTGGTTCGAGTACAACTCCCAGGACTTCACCGGCTGGCCGACCCAGGCGAACCCGTACGACAGCGGACAGCCGTCCGGCACCAACAACGGCCCCGGCTCCGGCAGCGACGAGGTGGTGATCCTGCACCTGACGCCGAGGTCGTAACCGGCCACCCGTAACGGGCGCGCCCCCGGTCCCGCCGCGGGACCGGGGGCGGGCCCGTGCCCGGGGGCACTAGCGAAAGGGAGACATGCGCATCGCATTCAGCACGCTCGCGTTCCCGGCGGCCAGCCTGGCCACGGCCGTGTCCCTCGGCCGTTCCTGGGGCTACACCGGAGTGGAACTGCGGCTCATCGACGGTGAGCTGATCGACCCCGCGATGCCCGCCGCCGCCCGCGCCGCGGTCAAGCAGACCACCGACGCGGCCGGGCTGCCGGTGGTGGCCGTGGACAGCTCGATCAAGCTGACCGGTGACGATCCCGGGCCGGAGCTGCTGGCGTTCCTCGAGCTGGCCAGCGACTGGGAGTCGCCGATGGTGCGCGTGTTCGGCGGGACGCTGGACGGCGACGCCGCCGCCCGCCGGCGCCAGGTCGAGGCCGCGGCCCGGGTGCTCGGGGCGGCCATCCCCGCGGCCGAGCGGCTCGGGGTGCGGATCGGCGTCGAGACGCACGACGCCTTCTCGGCGTCCGCGCAGGTGGCGGAGCTGCTGGCGCTGGTGGAATCGCCGTGGGTCGGCGCGGTGTGGGACAGTCACCACCCGCACCGGGTGGGCGAGAGCGCGGACGAGGTGTACCGGAATCTCGCCGGGCGCATCCTGCTCGCGCAGGTCAAGGACGCCCGGCGGGACCCCGGCCGGGCGGACGGCTGGCAGCTCGTCCCGCTCGGCGAGGGTGAGGTGCCGGTGCGGGAGATACTGGGCCTGCTGGACGACGGCGGCTACCGCGGCTGGATCTCCGTCGAATGGGAGAAACGCTGGCACCCGGAGATCGAGGAACCGGAAATGGCGCTGCCCCAGCACCTGGACCTAGTCGGCAGCTGGCTGCGGGACTCGAAAGGAGCACGGTGAGCGCGACCTGCGGGTTCGGCATCGTCGGGGCCGGGGTGATCGCGGCGACCCACGCGGAGGCCATCGCGTCGCTGCCCGGCGCCCTGCTGGCCGCGGTCACGGACGTGGACGCGCCGCGGGCCGCCGCTCTCGCCGAGGCCACCGGGGCGAGCGCGGAGCCCGGCCTGGACGAGCTGCTGGCCCGGCCGGACGTCGATGTGGTGTGCGTGTGCGTGCCGAGCGGCATGCACGCGGAGGTGGGTGTGCGGGCGGCCGCGGCGGGCAAGCACCTCGTCGTGGAGAAGCCGATCGACGTCACGCTGGCCGCGGCCGACCGGCTGATCGCGGCGGCCGCTGACGCCGGTGTGGCCCTGACGGTCATCTCCCAGCACCGGTTCGACCCGGGGCTGACCGAGCTGCGCGGGCTGCTCGCCGAAGGCGCCCTCGGCCGGCTCGTATTCGGCGAGGCCAGCACCAAGTGGTACCGGACCCAGGACTACTACGACAGCGCGGGCTGGCGCGGCACGCTGGCGCTGGACGGCGGGGCGCTGATGAACCAGGGCGTGCACTATGTGGACCTGCTGCGCTGGTGCGCCGGGCCGGTCACCGAGGTGACCGCGCTGTGCCAGACCGCCGATCACCGGGTGGAGGCAGAGGACGTCGCGCTCGCCCTGCTGCGGTTCGCCTCCGGCGCGGTCGGCACGGTCATCGCCAGCACGGCGATGTATCCCGGCTTCCCGCAGCGGCTGGAGCTGGCCGGGACGGGCGGCACGGTCGTCGTCGAGGACGGGCAGATCGTGCACCGGTCGCTGCTGGCCGGCCCGGCCGCCGGCGCCGGCGGCGCGAAGACCGGTGACGGCGGCACGAACGCTGGTGACGGCGCAGGCCAGGCCGCCGCGGCCGACCCCACGGCTCTCGCCGGGGCGGCGGCGGTGGGCACGTCCGGCCACGCCGCGCAGATCGCCGACCTGCTGGCCGCGATCGACGAGGGCCGGACACCGGCGGTCACCGGGCAGGACGGGCGCGACGCGCTCGAGATCGTCTGCGCCGTCTACCAGTCGGCCCGCGAGGGCCGCACCATCACCCTGCCGGCGGCCGGCGCCGCCCGCGTCCCGCAGCAGGGCGGCCCGCGGTGAGCGTCGTGCTCAGCGGGTTCGCCGACGAGATCTCCGCCGACCCGGGCGAGCAGCTGGAGACGCTGGCCGCCGAGTCCATCACCCATCTCGAGCTGCGCAGCGCGTGGTCGGTCAACGTGGCCGACCTGACCGATGCCCAGCTGACCAGGTTCGGCCGCGCGCTGGACGCCGCCGGGGTGCGGGTCTCGGCCATCGGCTCACCCATCGGCAAGACCGGCGTCGGCGCGCCGCTGACCGCCGAACTGGCCAGGATGCGCCGGATCGCCGAGGTAGCGGCCCGGCTCGGCACCACGATCGTGCGGGTGTTCTCGTTCTTCATGCCGCCCGGCGAGCCGCCGGAGCGGCACCGCCAGCAGGTGATCGACCGGATGGCGGCGCTGGCGGCGGTGGCAGGCGAGCACGGGCTGGTGCTCGCGCACGAGAACGAGAAGCTGATCTACGGCGACACCCCGCAGCGGTGCGCCGACCTGATCGAATCGGTCGGCTCCCCCGCCCTGCGGGCGACGTTCGACGCGGCCAACTTCGTGCAGGTCGGTGTGCGGCCGCACACCGAAGGCTACGGCCTGCTTCGGCCGCACCTGGTCTACCTCCAGGTCAAGGACGCGCTGGCGGCGACCGGGCAGGTCGTGCCGGCCGGCCAGGGCGACGGCGAGATCCGGCAGACGCTGACCGCGCTGCGCGACTCGGGCTTCGCCGGCTACATGTCGCTGGAGCCGCACCTGGCGCAGGCGGGCCGGTACGGCGGCTTCAGCGGCCCCGCCGGGTTCCGCCAGGCCGCGCAGGCACTCAAGGCGCTGCTCGGCGAGCTGGCCATCCCCTGGAGCTGACTCCCGCCGCCGGCCCGCGGCGCTAGATCACAGGCCCGCCTCCAGGCCGGAGTCCTCCAGCATCTCGGTGACCAGGGCGGCGATCTGCGACCGTTCCGAGCGGACCAGGGTGACGTGGGCGAACAGCGGGTGCCCCTTCAGCTTCTCGATCACCGCGACCACGCCGTCGTGCCGGCCGACCCGCAGGTTGTCGCGCTGGGCGACGTCGTGGGTGAGCACCACCCGGGAGCCCGCGCCGATCCGGGACAGCACGGTGAGCAGCACGCCGCGTTCCAGCGACTGCGCCTCGTCCACGATGACGAAGGCGTCGTGCAGCGACCGTCCCCGGATGTAGGTGAGCGGCAGCACCTCCAGCAGGTCCCGGTGCAGCACCTCGTCGATGACGTCCTGCGTGGTGACCGCGGACAGGGTGTCGTAGACGGCCTGCGCCCACGGGTTCATCTTGTCCGCCTCGGTGCCCGGCAGGTAGCCGAGGTCCTGGCCGCCGACCGCGTAGAGCGGGCGGAAGACCAGCATCTTGCGGTGCTGCTTGCGTTCCAGCACGGCCTCCAGGCCGGCACACAGGGCCAGCGCCGACTTGCCGGTGCCGGCCCGGCCGCCCATCGAGACGATGCCCACCTCGGGGTCGAGCAGCAGGTCCAGCGCGATCCGCTGCTCGGCGCTGCGGCCGTGCAGCCCGAACGCCTCCCGGTCCCCGCGCACCAGGCGCACCGACTTGTCCGCCAGCACCCGCCCCAGCGCACTGCCGCCCGGCGCGGTCAGCACCAGCCCGGTGTGGCAGGGCAGCTCCCTGGCCTCCTCGCTGTCCAGCTTGCCCGTGTCGTACAGCTCCTGCAGCTGGTCAGCGTTCACGCTGAGCTCCCGCATGCCGGTCCAGCCCGAGTCGGCGGGCAGCTCGGCGCGGTACTCCTGGGCGGGCAGGCCGATGGAGGCGGCCTTCACCCGCAGCGGGAGATCCTTGCTGACCAGGACCACGTCATCGCCTTCGGCGGCCAGGCTGCGGGCGACCGACAGGATGCGCGTGTCGTTGTCGCCGAGCCGGAACCCCGCGGGCAGCACCTGCGGGTCGGCGTGATTCAGCTCGACCCGGACAGTGCCGCCCTGGTCGCCGACCGGCAGCTCGGTGTCCAGCCGGCCGTGCCTGATCCGCAGCTCGTCCAGGAAGTGCAGCGCCTGGCGGGCGAAGTAGCCGAGTTCGGGGTGGTTGCGCTTGGCCTCCAGCTCGGTGATGACCACGATCGGCAGTACGATGCGGTGCTCGGCGAAGCGGGTGATGGCCGCGGGGTCGGCGAGCAGGACGCTGGTGTCGAGGACGTAGGTTCGGTGGCCGGTCTTGGGCCGGCGCTGGCTCGAGGGACTAGGCACACGCTCTCCTCTGGCCGCCAGGGGTGACGACCGCTCGGACACAGACGTGTCGGTCGGACCGGGGCAGCCCCAAAGGGCCGCGCACCGGCCCTCCGGTCATCTCGCCTGCGTGCCATGACACGAAGCTCGAGGATTGGCAGGGCCTTTCCCGGGGAGCGGCTACTTGCCGCCCGTTACCACTGAAGGTACCCGCGGACGGCCACTTTAAGGAAGTACCGTTGCGGCACTCAGAGTCAGGAACCAAAGCGGCGATGCCGGGCAGCGTATGAACGCAGCGCGCGGAGGAAATCGACCTTACGGAAAGCGGGCCAGTAGGCATCGCAGAAGTAAAATTCCGAGTGCGCGCTCTGCCAGAGCAGGAACCCGGACAGGCGCTGCTCCCCGGACGTGCGGATGACCAGATCCGGGTCGGGCTGGCCGGCCGTGTACAGGTGCGCGGCGATCTGCTCGACGTCCAGGATCTCGGCGAGTTCCTCGATCGAGGTGCCCCGGGTGGCGTGGTCCTGCAGCAGGGACCGCACCGCGTCGGCGATCTCCCGGCGCCCCCCGTAACAGACCGCCACGTTGACCAGGATGCCCGGGCAGTCCGCAGTGGCGTTGGCGGCGTCCTTGAGCACCTGGCTGGTCTCGCCGGGCAGCAGGTCGAGCGCCCCCATCGGGTTGACGTGCCAGCGCTGCGCGACCAGTTCGGTCACCGTGTCCTCGATGATGCGCAGCAGCGGCCCCACCTCGTCGGTGGGGCGGGACAGGTTGTCGGTGGACAGCAGCCAGAGCGTGACCACCTCGACGCCGACCTCACGGCACCAGCCGAGCAACTCGAAGATGTTGTCCGCACCGGCCTGGTGGCCGTCGCTGACGTCGGTCAGCCCGGCCGACCGCGCCCACCGGCGGTTGCCATCGCAGAGCACGCCGACGTGCCGCGGGATCGCGTCGTGCGACTGCGACAGGGACGCCTCGAGCCGGCGCTCATAGAGCCGGTAAATGAGCTTGCGAATTCCCATCCGCCGCCTTCCACAGCTCTGGCCGCGGGCGGCCCGCCCCGGCCCGACTGATGGCGATCCGGCCCGGGCCGCGTGGCCTGGCCTGGCCTGGCCTACTAGAACCGTATACAAGGATTTCACCTGATCGGCCGCGTTTCGGCTGTGGCTGGCGGGACGCTGGGTAAAAGTTCTGCCTAGTCCGGCCGGCCGGCTGGCAAACAGCCGGCGCCGGCCCGGCGAGAATGAAGTCGTGCTGGACGACGTCATCGGCTATCTGGCCTGCCCGTACTGCGCGGATGGCCTGGCCCGGGCCGGCGGATCGCTGCGCTGCGCGGCCGGGCACACGTTCGACATCGCCCGGCAGGGCTACGTCAGCCTGCTGCCGGCCGGCGCCACCGGCGGGGCCGGCGACAGCGCGGCGATGGTGGCGGCCCGCGCGGAGTTCCTGGCCGCGGGCCACTTCGCGCCGCTGGCCCACGAGCTCACCGGGGCGGTGGACCTGCCGGACGGCGTTCCTGGCTGCGTGGCTGACGCGGGGGCGGGCACCGGTTACTTCCTGGCCGCCGTGCTGGACCGGTGGCCGGGCCGGGCGGGCCTGGCGCTGGACGTGTCCAAGTTCGCGCTGCGCCGGGCGGCCCGGGCGCACCCCCGGATCGGCGCGGCCGGCTGCGACGTGTGGCGGCAGCTGCCGGTCGCCGACGGCGCCGCGGCGGCCCTGCTGAGCGTGTTCGCGCCGAGGAACGGCGCGGAACTGCGGCGCGTCCTGCATCCGCGCGGCCAGCTGCTGGTGGTCACGCCGGAGCCCGGCCACCTCGGCGAGCTGATCGGCCCGCTCGGCCTGCTGCGGGTGGACCGGCACAAGGACGAGCGGCTGGCCGCCCAGCTGGGCGGGCACTTCGCGGTCAGCGCGCGGCGGCCGCACGTCAGGCGGCTGCGGCTGTCCCACCCGGAGGTGGCCGCGCTGGTCGCGATGGGGCCGAGCGCGCGGCACCTGGAGGCCGGCCCGCTGGCGGCCCGGCTGGCGGTGCTGCCCGATCCGGTGCCGGTCACCGTGGACGTGACGCTGACGGCGTACAAGCCACGGGTCCCCGTGGTGACCCACGGGGACCCGCATCCGGCAGCCGGCTGATGCGGTCAGCCGATCGACTTGAGGATCGCCTCGTCCAGGCCGGCGAACGAGGCCAGGTAGTCCTTGCGCTCGCTCTTCAGCCTGGCGACCATCGCGTTGTACTCGTCCATCCGGCCCTGCCGCTCGTACAGCCGCTTCGGCTGCAGGATCTCCAGGTCGTCGATGCCGGGCAGCGACGACGCGACCTCGTAGCCGAAGTCGGGGTCGGTGGCCCACTCGATGGTGCCCTGCACGATCGCCTGCACGATCGCGGACGAGTGCGGGATCTTGACCTTCTTCGAGCCCGGGTTGTCCTCCCGGCCGCCGACCCGCCCGGTATTCAGCACGTAGACCTCGAGCTCGTGGCTGTCCAGCAGCCCGAGCATGCGGTTGCCCATGTCGGCCATGTCCCGCGGGAAGAACGGGTTGGTGCCGGGCACCCGGAGGAACTTGCCCTCCTCGTCCTTGCCGCCGGCCGAGGTGCCGGTGGTCTCGCCGAGCATGAAGTAGGCGGCCGCCTGGTCCCGGTCCAGCCGGGCGACGCCGGGCACGATGTTCTCGTTGCGGTTGAGGATGAGCAGGATCTCGGCCGTGCCCACCTCGTTCGGCGGCCACGGGTCGACGTAGGCGAACGGCCACGTTGTGCGGCCGTTCTTGGTGTAGGAGGTGTCGAAGAAGTCCACCTTGCCGTCGGCGTCGACCGAGACGTTCTCCAGGTAGGCGTCCGGCTTGGTGGTGGCGTTGTAGATGGCGGGCTCGAAGTCCGGGTCCAGCCCGAAGGTCTTGGCGAAGCAGCCGTTCTCGGTGGTGTACACCTTGCCGCCGGGCATCAGGGCGATGAAGTCGTCCTGGGCCGGCTTGCTGTCCAGCTGCTTGGTGAACGTCGTGGTGGTCTTGCCGGTCCCGGACAGCCCCACGATCAGCACGGTCCGGTTCCGGCCGCCGACCGGGATGACCTTGCAGCCGGCGTGCAGGGACAGCCCGCCGCGGCCGTAGACGATGTTGTTCCACATCCGCAGGCCGCCCTTCTTGGACTCACCGAAGTAGTCCGAGTTGAGCACGCGGGTGATGTTGGCGTTCAGGTCCACGGCGATGAGCCGGTCGCTGGGGTAGCCGGGTGCCTCGAGGTTCGGCGTGTAGACGACGGTCGTCTCCGGCTCCCAGGTGGCCGGGTCGTAGTCGTCGCCGGCCGGGTAATAGAGCTGCCTTTGCATGCCGGCCACGTTCGCGTTGGCCGCCTCCATTACCAGGCGTGCCCTGGTGCGGAATGCAGGATCCGATCCGATATAACCGTCCACGACGACCATATCGCTGTCCGCAATATATTCGTCCTGGCGTGCGGCGACGCGGTTGTACTCGTCCCGGTCTATTGTCTGGCTGGTAGCGTTGGTCGAATCTTCCACAATGAAAGTCGACCGCGTGCTGCGGGAATCCACACGCGCCTTCACGACCACGTTGCCGAACTCCGTGAGCTGACTGTTCGGCATTTTCTCGGTCAGCTCGCGAAGCCGTTCAGCGGTCGGATTCCACTCGACCGTCCTCGCCTTCACCTCATACGCCACTACTGCTCCTCCTCATGAGCGCCCCTCCCGCTCGATGCCAGGCACGTGTCGCCTTGGTTCGGGGCGGGATTTCGGGAGTGTACCCCGACAACGCGGCATCAATTATCCCAGGTCACCCTGGGGCGTTAGCGCAGGTCGGCGGGGGGTGACGGGCGGGAGGCCGCGTCATGAGGCGCAGTGGAGGGCTTTATCGCGCAACGTGAGCCATCTGCCAGGGAAATGCGCGCGTGGTTTAGACCAATTGACGAGTTGGGTTAGCTCAATTGGCCAGGTGACCCGATCAAAGAATGACCCGGTCCCGAGCATTGTGTGACATATGTCACAGAGTGTGGCCAGGCGGCCGGGGCCGGCCCGCGGGGGCCGGGGTAGCACCGGTGACCGGGACCGGCGTGGGCCTCGGGGAGCGTGGCCTGGGCCCCGGGCGGCCGGCCCGGGTCACACGCCTAGACCTCGCGCGCGCCCGGTCCCTCGGACCGTACCTGCTCGACGTGCCGCAGCGCCTCGCGCAGGTCGGCCAGCCAGGAGTCCTCGTGCTCGCCCACCAGCTTGACGCACCAGGCCAGTGCCTCGCTACGGCTCCTGGCCACCCCGGCGTCGACGAGCGTGTCGAGCACCAGGCGCTGCGGCTGGCGCAGCCTGGTCATCACCGGCACGGACAGCGTGGTGAACATCACCGTCCGGTCGCCGCAGCTGGCGCCCCAGGACACCTTGCGGCCGAACCTGTGCTCGGCCTCCCTGGCGACCTCGATGCGCTGGTCCCTGGTCTCCTCGCGGAACCTGCGGATCCGCCCGTCGGCGGCCTCGGCCTGCTCGGCCTCGGACGCGCCGGACCGCGAGCCGGGCACCGGCAGCTCGCCGATCACCGTGATCTCCTCACGGTCGAGGGCGATGCCGGGCGCCGCGGCGAACCAGTCGGCAGGCAGGCGGCCGGTGAACCAGCCGCGGAGCTTCTCCTCGGGGTCGTTGTCCCGCCCGGACCCCTTGGTACCTTGATCAGTAGTCATGTAATTATGATTACACCGCTGCAGGGCTGGGTCAAGTAACGGGCTGCCAGGATGGTGTCATGAACTCCTTGCCCACGGTGTCCGCCATGGAGGTCACGTCGGACCGCGTTGTGCTGCGCAAGGCACACGACGCCGACCGCGGGGGAATCATCGAGCTGCGGACCGACCCACCGGTGCGGGAGTACCTCGGCGGTCCGAGACCCCGCGGTGACCTCGAGCGGTACCTTGATGCGGCCGGCCCGGCCAGCGTGACGGCCGGGCCCGGCAGCTACGTCATCGCGGACGGCACGATGGATCGGCTCATCGGCCTGCTGGTACTCGATCGCCGGCCCGCCGGCCTGCCTGGGCACGTCACCGAAGGCGGCGGGGAACTGGAGCTGTCCTATCAACTGCGGCGCCGCGCGTGGGGCGCGGGGCTCGCGTTCGGGGCCGCGACAGCATTGCTGCGCGCCGCCGCCGCCGAACTCCCTGACCAGCCGGTCCTGGTGGTGACCCAGACAGCAAACCAGCGGTCGGTGAAGCTCGCCACCCGCCTGGGCTTCCACCGCGTCACCACCTTCGAGCAGTTCGGTGCGGAGCAGACCCTCAGCACCGC
>DASYAV010000067.1:0-4089 GCA_036501145.1 Streptosporangiaceae bacterium
GCGGCCAGGGGCGAGACTGGTGGCTATGCATGTGAGCGATGGCCCGCTGCGGCTCCGGCCGGTGATCGAGGATGACCTGGAGATGTTCCGGCGGTTCACGGTCGAGCCAGGCCTGATCGGACTGGACTGGGCCGGATTCCGTGATGCTCAGCAACCGGCGCGCAGGTTCGCGGCCGACGGCTACCTGGGCACCGACAACAGCCGGCTCATCGTGGAGGTGACCGACCCAGAGAGGACCGGCCCGGACCGGGCGGTGGCCGGGTTCGTCAGCTTTTCGGCCGGGCTGTACAGCGGGGCCGGGGGGTACTGGGAAATCGGGATCGTCCTGCTGCCGGAGTGGCGTGGGAGAGGCGTCGGCTGGCGCGCCCAGGCACTGCTCTGCGACTACCTGTTCGCGCACACGCCGGCCCAGCGCATCCAGGCCGCGACCCACGCGGAGAACGTCGCCGAGCAGAAGGCACTGGAGAAGGCCGGCTTCACACTCGAAGGAGTGATACGGGCGGCCGAGTTCCGGGCCGGCCAGTGGCGCGACGGCTGCCTCTACAGCCGGCTGCGCGATGATCCGCCGCCGGCCCCTGGACCGGTATCTGGATAACTCGGCCGTGCCGCCCGCAGCTTCGATGACTTCCTGTCTGCCAATCAGCGGGCGCTGCTACCCTGACCGCCCGCCGTCCGGAACCGGGCGCGGCGGTTAATTCCGCGCCGGTGGCCGGTCTTATCCAGCACTGGCCCGCCCGGGCCGCGCCACGGCCGGGCGGGCATGGCCGATGCCGCGATTGGGAGATGCCGATGCGCACACCTGTCACCACGTTCGACCAGACCTACAGCGACCCGGCCGCGACCGCCGTGGACTGGGCGCAGACCCGGCGGGCGCTGGAAACCGCCGAGCTGTTCTGGATCTCCACGGTCCGGGCGGACGGGCGGCCGCACGTCACCCCGGTCGTCGCGGCGTGGGCCGAGGAAGCCGTCTGGTTCTCCACCGGCGCCACCGAGCAGAAATTCGCCAACATGCGCGCCAACCCGCACGTGGTGCTGACCACCGGCTGCAACCGGTGGGACGGCGGGCTGGACGTGGTGGTGGAGGGCGATGCGATACAGGTCACCGACGATGCCGTGCTCAGCCGCGTCGCCGCGGCGTTCACCGCCAAATGGGACGGGCGGTGGCAGTTCACCGCCCGCGGCGGCTGCTTCCGCGGTCTGGACGGCAGCGGCGAGGCGATGGTGTTCTCGGTGACCCCTGCCAAGGTGTTCGCGCACGCCAAGGGCGACCCGTTCGGCGCCACCAGGCACAGCTTCCGGTAACCGGAGGAGCACCGGCGGGGACGCGCTCCCCCCGTTACCGGGAAATCAGTTAGCGGGCGCCAGGCTGTCAGTTAGCGGGCGCCGAGGCTGTGCAGCAGCTTGTACGCAGCAGCGCCGGTGATCTTGCGGGCGCCTGCCTGCGAGCCGCCGGACTTGCTGCTGGCGTTGAACGCCGACAGCAGGACTTTGGCGTTGGGAGTCGTCTGGGGCTGGTTGAAGATGCCGTACTCGTTGGCCGCGATGCCGAAGGCGCCGCTGAGGGTGAGGCTGTTGACCCCGGACGCCGAGGGCAGGCCGGTGCCCGCATCGAGCGCCTCGTCGATCGCGATGTTCTTCGCGCCACCGGGGCCGCAGCCGGTGACTCCCGGCGCGGTGAAGGTGGTGTCGGTGGCGCTGGCGCTAGTGATCGCGAGGACAAAGGTGTTGGGGTGCTTGGCCGGGTTGGGGTCGGGCAGTTCCTCCAGCTGGCCGCCGGGGTTCACCGACAGCGCCGGGTTCAGCACGATCGGGTTGTTGTCCGAGCCGATGGAGCAACTGCTGCCGAGCAGCGGGTTGATCAGCTTGAACTTGACCCGCTGGGTCCAGGAGAGCACTCCGAAGTTCGTGATCTGCCCCGCGGACTGGGCCAGCGCGTACACCCGGTTGTATTTCCCGCCGAAGTTCTCCGCCTGCTGGCAGAGGTTCTTGACGGTCCTGTTGGTGGCGGTGGCGCAGCCCAGCGCGGTGGTCAGCGACTGCGGGATCTGATCCGGTTTGGTGACCAGCATCGCGGACAGGCCCGCGGGCGGCGGCAGGACCCCGCCGGCGTACTCGCTGATCCCCGAGGTGTTGTCGCCGCCGTTAGAGGCGTCCGGCGGAGTCCAGAAGCCGAACTGTACGTTCACCGGCTGAACCACCGGTGTCGTGATGTTGCCGAGCGTGATCGAGCCGCTGGTGGCGTTCCCGGCGACGCACGCAGCGAGGGAAAGGTCGTTGGGCGCGGTGGCGGACGGCGGGAAAACGGCCTCTTGCATGATGGGGTTGAGCAGCGGGCAGTTGGTGAACGACGAGTAGATGCCACCCGGCGGGGGGTAGCCCGGCCCGACCTGGGCCGGCTTCGCGTGCGAACCCGTGTGCGTGGCCAGCGCGGCCGCCGGGACACCGACAGCGATCAGCGCTACCGCGGCCGCCGACGTCACGCTGCCGCGCAAAAACCGGTGGCTCCGCCTTCTGGACGCTTTCATCGCAGTTCCTTTCCCATTGTTCTGAAGTCTTCGGTGTTTGTTCTCACACCTTCGCCGCAGGCCGGTGGCGAGCAGGCAGATCGCCCGCACTGAAGCGCCGTTTCAGCGGGGAGCCGGTGGTGAGGTCCTAACCTGCATGTTCGTCTTGACGAACGGTTTGCTCCTGGCGCCGGCCAGCGCGTAACTGCCGGTCACAGCGACGCGACCTGGCCTTCTCCAAGATCAACTTGAGGGGTCAGCAGTTCTGGGCAGGACATATTGAGCTGGGCATCCAGTCGGATTGCCCGGCCTTTACCGTGCACGATTCGCCCGCGGGTTACTGGCAGGTTAAATTAGAGTCTTAATGGGACAGTTTGTCAAGGTTTTACGTTTATCCCCGTTTTATACTCAGCCCCGGGCCGGTCGGCGGACAGACGTGACGAGTTCTTTATCACAAAATGACAACCTCGCCATTTCTTTTTGTCAGCTGGAGACGAGCAGCCCGGCCAGGTGGGCGGGCGGGGCAGGGTTGGGGCACGTCACCCGCTGGCAGGGCCCCCCGCCTCGGGCGAGGGTTGCTCCCCGTCGGCATCCGTCATGGGCAGGTCGCCGCCCTCGGCGGCCGCCAGCTCGGCCTTGTCCGGCAGCCCGCGCACGGCATCGATGATGGCGACGGCGATCACCGCGCCGAGCACCGGGCCGGCGAGGTAGATCCACCAGCCGGTGTAGTCGTTGCCGACGATGTCGGGGCCGAGGCTGCGGGCGGGGTTCATCGAGGCCCCGCTGATCGGGCTGGCGAACAGTCCCAGCAGCGCGACCGTGGAGCCGACCGCGAGGGCGGCGTTGTGGCCGATGCTACGGGACCCGGTCGCGGTGTTGAGGATGATGGAAACCAGGACCGCGGTCAGCACGGTCTCCATCACCAGCGACCGCCAATCGCCACCGGGTGCAGAGATCGGATAGTTTCCCCCCGCGCTCACGTGCGTGAACATGCCCTGCAGGAACAAGGCCGCACCGACCGCGCCGGCCAACTGGGCCACCCAGTAGGGCACCACCCATCTGGCGGGGAACACCCCGCGGGCGGTGAAGGCGAAGGTGACCGCCGGGTTGATGTGCAGCCCGGACAACGGTCCCCAGGCGTAGATCATGGCCATGACGGCTGCGCCGGGCGCGACCACCGCGGCGGTCCGGCTGACCGGGTCGCCGCCCGCATAGTGGTTGATCACGCCAGCGCCGGCGGCCACCGTTACCAGCACGAAGGTGCCGACGAACTCGACGATCAGCCGGATCCACAGCGGCCGCTGGCGCAGCGTGTCCTCCTCGAAACGAATCAGGTAGCGAAGTCCGAATGCGGTGGTGCGTTCGGAGTCCGTGCTATCCGTGCCTGCGTGTGCCATTGACGTGCTCCTCACCGGCTCTCCGCCCGTTCATGTGTTCATCCGGCCCGGTCTCCCGGCCCAGAACAGCCCAGCACCGCAGAACCCGGCCCGCCTCATCTGCTACGGGTTATTCGGGCTCAATCACGCCGGCCACCATCAGGATTACTCCGCGCTGATACCGGATGGCCAACGGAGATCGATGCACG
>DASYAV010000068.1:0-6595 GCA_036501145.1 Streptosporangiaceae bacterium
TCCTCGCTCACCTGCTGTTCGCGCAGCTCACGTTCGTGCTTGCGGCCGTGTTCGCCGCGGTCGGCAAGACAACACGATGGCGGCTGTGGTGGCTCGCGGTGCCGGGGCGGCCGGGCTGGGCTGGACGCTGGCGATAGGGCCGAGGGCGGCGGCCGCAGGGCCCGGTCACGATTCCCTCGCCCCACCCGCTGATCTCGCCGGGCGGAAGGTAGGCCGTGCCGGCGGAAGTGCACTCGGCGACGGGGGTGGCCGCATGGCACTCAGTGCCGTACGAGCCTATGAAGTACACGGTGGCGGTGTGCACGAGATCGCCGCCATACCGGACGCCGCAACCGCGATGCCGTACTCACGCCAGACCGCCTGCAGCCCGGTCGTCCCGGCCTAGGTCACCGCTGCTTGGTGGCCGACCTTGAGCCGGCCGCCAATCGTGCGTACAGAGCATAGGACAACAGTTCGGCCAGCACCCCGCCCGGGCCGGCAGCCCTGGGTGCCGTCCGGCGATCTCGGTTGGGACACTGGCTCGTGTGACACTCGATGCGATCGGACCGCGCGCCCGGTGAGCGCGATAGATAGTGCTGCCAGGCTGCGGCGACGCGGCTTCTGGCTGGAGTACGCCAGCATGGCATGGATGACCGTTGAAGCCGCGGTTGCCGTCACTGCCGGGATCATGGCGTCATCGGCTGCCCTGGTGGGCTTCGGCCTGGACTCGGTGATCGAGTTCTGCGCCGCCGCCATCGTCGTATGGCAGCTCCGCGGCGAAGGCGAGGAACGCCAGACCCGCGCGGTCAGGCTCATCGGCGTGACCTTCTTCGTCCTGGCCGCCTACCTCGCCGTCGAAGGCACCGTGAACCTGGCCACGCAATCCAGGCCCGAGCATTCAGTGCCAGGGCTCGCGGTCACCGCCGCCGCGCTCGTCGTCATGCCCGGGCTGGCGCTGGCCAAAAACCGGACCGGGCGGGCGCTCGGCAATCGGACGCTCATCGCCGACGCCGCCGAAAGCGCGTTCTGCGCGTTCACCTCCGCTGCTGCCCTGCTCGGCGTGGGCCTGAACGCCGGACTGGGCTGGTGGTGGGCCGACCCCGCCGCCGCGCTGGTCATCGCGGCACTTGCCGTCAAAGAAGGCCTCGAAGCCTGGGAAGAAGAAAACGACGATGATGAAGACGAAGAAAGAGCCCCGGATCACCGCTGAGCACGCCGCCCGCACAGCGCGGCTGCCGCGACGGGAGGGAGCCTGATGCCTGCTGAGGAGCCTGGCCATGACCGGTGGCGCCGCTACTGGGACAAGCATTCCGCGGGCTACGACAAGCAGATGGGATTCTTCGGCCGGCACCTGTTCGGTGACAGCCGCCAGTGGGTGTGCTCCCGCGCGACCGGGCAAACCTTGGAAGTGGCCATCGGGACCGGCCTGAACCTGCCGTTCTACGACGAGAATGTCCAGCTGACCGGGATCGACTTCAGCCCCGCCATGCTCGCCGTCGCCCGCGACCGCGCCCGGCGGCTCGGACACCCGGTCGACCTGCGCGAGGCTGACGCCCTGGCGCTGCCCTTTCCCGACGCCAGCTTCAACACCGCAGTCTGCACCTTCTCGCTGTGCGCTATCCCCGACGACGGGCGAGCCATCACTGAGATGAGCCGGGTGCTGCGCCCCGGCGGGCTGATGCTGCTCGCCGACCACATCGAGGGATCGGCCTGGCCTGTCCGCGTCATCCAGCGGGGGCTGGAGCTTCTCACCGTGCCGCTGCAAGGTGAGCACTTCACCCGCCGTCCGCTGCGCCACATCCAGGCCGCGGGATTCCGGATCGAGCAGCGCGACCGGTTCAAGCTCGGCGTCATCGAACGGCTCGCCGCCCGCAAACCCGCCGCCCGGTAGCAGCAGCACCGGCTGTCCGGTGCCGCGATGCCGCCGGCGGATCAGTCTTCGTCGGGCGCTGGCGGCGAGCCTGGGCCGGTCCGCGTGACCCGGGCGTGTCCTGGGCTGGTGATGCGTGGGGGATCAGCAGCTCGAACGTGGAGCCGCGGCCGGGGCTGCTGCGGACCCGGACCGCGCCGCGGTAGGCTTCCGGGATGCCGCACCCGCAGTCGGCCACGGCGAAGACGGCCTGCCCGTCCTGGATGCGGGCGCTGAGCTCGATGCGGTCACCGGCATCGGTGTGGGCGATCGCGTTTTCCGCGTCCACCGCGACCGCGAGGCGGTCGCGGTCGGCCGGGATGCTGGCCTCGGTCAGCTCGCCGAGCTGCCAGCGGCGCGTGGCCCCAGCGATCCAGTGTGTCGATCACCATCGAGTCGGCGGGGACCGGCGCCAGGTCCAGGAAGCCCGGGTCCTGCGCTGAAGTGAGCAGTAGCAGCCTGCCAGCCACCCTGCCGAGCCGGCCCAGCTCGCCGACGACCGCGCAGGCGTCCTCGGCGACCTGCTTATCGGTGGCCGCCTGCTCGATCAGCTCCGCATGGCCGAGCGCCACGGTGATCGGGGTGCGGAGCTCGTGCGAGGTGTCCAGCAGGAACAGTTGCTGTACCAGGGACAGGCTGGGGGACCGGTTGCCGGTGCGTTGTGCATGGCGGTCAGGAGGAGCCGTACTCGATGGGCACGCTGATGACCTGTGTCGTGGTCCATGCGGTGGTTCCCGGGCTGAGCTGCCAGACGGTGAGCTTGCTGGCGCTGACCGCGAGCGCGTCGAAGCTGCCGCCGGGGCCGGGGGCGAGTGCGGCGGTTCCGGGCGGCACGGCGGGCAGTGCGCGCCAGGCTGTGGCCTGGCCGCTGATCGTCTCGGCGCGGCCGTCGGTGAGCACGGCCCACGCGGCGCCGCCGGCGCCGAAGCCGGACGACCGGACGGCTGCCGCGCCCAGCCGGACCGGCGCGGACACGGTCCAGTGCGCGCCGCCGTCGCTGGTCCGCGCGGCGAGCAGGCTGGCGGCTGTCCCGGTGCCGGCGACCAGCAGCGCCTCGTTGCCGGCCGGCGTGCCGGTCAGCCGCAACACCCCGGTGGCCGCACGAGCCAGCGGGGCCGCGAGGGAAGGCCCGGCGGCCTTCCAGCTGCCGGCGGTGTAGCTGAAGATGCCGGTGATACCCGGCCGGGTGCATGCCGCGGCTGCCAGCGGCGCGCCTGCGGGGGTGAAGGATACGGCGGTGAGCCCGGCCGGGGAGCAGCGCCGGCCGGCCGCGGTTTCCGCGAGGGAGCGCAGGTCGGACAACGCGGTCCAGTGCGTTCCTTGGTCGGCTGACTGGGTGAGGGTGCCGCCGAGCAGCAGCGCGAGCATCCGCCCGCCGCCGGGCGCGGCGGCCAGCGCGTCGGGCACGCCGGCCAGGCCGGGCTGCAGCGGGCTGCCGGGCTGCCAGGTCGTGCCGGTGTCGCGGGTGGCGGTCAGCGCGGAGAACGTGAGGTCGACGCCGGGCCGGAACCCGGCGATCAGCGCCCGGTTGCCCTGGGCTGCGAGCACGAATCCGCCGTTGGTCGCCACCCCCGGAGGGGTGACCAGTTTCCAGCGGGTGCTGCCGGCGGGGCGGGTGAACAGCTGCGAGAACGCGTTGTCGTCCGCGCTGGAGCCGCCCATGACGACGGCGGCCCAGGTGCCTGCCGTGGTGGCGAGTGAGGTGTTCAGCGACGGCGCCACGGCAGGCACGGTCGGCGGGGCCTGGTGGCTGGCCGCTTGGCCGCATCCGGCGGCGCACCCGGCCAGCACGGTGATCACCGCCGCGGCGAAGGCGCGGCGGGGACCCGCTGCGGAGGCGCGGGGGCCTCCCGCCACGCGAGCGGCGGGCCGCTTCACGGCTGCCCCAGTGTCTGCCGCGCGGCGCCGGCCAGCAGCACCGCATACGACGACGTGGAGCTGGTGGTGCCGGGCCCGGGGTCGTCGCTGAGTTCCTCGCGGATGTGCCCGGAGCGGTCGAGGATGAAGGCGATGTCGTCGTGTGCGATCATCGCGCCTCCCGTGCTGATCTGCGCGGTGACGCCGAAGCCGCGCCAGACGTGCTCAAGCTGGCCGGGGGAGCCGGTCAGGTACAGCCAGTTCGGCACCGTGTCGAGGTTTTCCTGCCGGTCGAATGCCCGGGTGTAGGCCACGCTGTAGTAGAGCGGGTTGATGACGATGGCGACCAGCTCGACCTGCCGGGCGTCGGTGCCGAGGAGCTGCCCGGCCGCCCGGACCTCCTGGGCGATCAGCGGGCAGTCCGACACGCACACCGGGTCCAGGAAGACCAGCAGCACCACCTTGCCGCGCAGGCTCGCCAGCGTGACCTGCCTGCCGTCCTGGCTGGTCAGCCGGAAGGCGGGGGCCGGCTGGTCGAGCGCGGCCGTGGAGCCGGAGATGGCCTCGGCGATGATCGGGTCCGCGTTGCGGTGGACCGACGCCGCGGCCATCGGGGCGGCGCCGACCAAGATGACGCCGATCGCGCCGAGGGCGACGGCCGTGCGGGCGCTGACGGCGCCGACGGCGCCGCGGACCGCAGCCGGGCGCAGCCGCTCCGGCCACGGCACCCCGGCCGGCGCGGCGGCGGATTGTTCCGCGGCCGCCGGGGCCGGGGTGAGCGCGAGGTACCCGGCGGTGAACACCAGGATCATCGGGATCATGCTGTTGGGGTCGGTGCCGAGCCCACCGAGGAAGCCGAGGTCCTCGATCAGCACCCAGTCGGCCAGGCACAGCACCGTGCCGGCGATCACCGCCGCGCGGACCAGCCGGGGCCGGCCGGTGAGGAACGTCGCGCCGAGCACGGCCAGCACGATCACCGTGAACAGGTTCACCGCGAACCCCTGCGCGGCGGTGAACGACGCGAAGGAAGAAACCAGGGCGGACAGCAGGTGCGGCTGCGATGTCTGCGACATCGACTGCACCATGCCGGTCAGCGTGCCCGGCTGCCCGCCCGCGGTGCCCTGCCAGAATCCGCGGCCGGGCCAGGCCTGCAGCACCGCCATGCCGGTGAAGAAAATCCCCGTCCCGGCCAGGATGAGCCGGCCGGTCCTAGGCGTCCGCCAGGCCCGTTCGGGCAGCGCGATGAGCGCCCCGGCGGCCGCGTAGAACAGCACCGCGCCCGGCGCGCCGAACAGCCAGGTAAGGCCGGGGGCGAAGATGCCGCCGAACGACTCGCCGAACACCCACACCACCAGCCCCCACCCGACGCTGGCCAGCCCGGCGGCCCGCGACCACCAGCCGCGCTCGGCGACGATCAGCCACAGGCCGATCCCGGCCTGGATCCACACCGCCGAGGCACCCGCCTGGACCGGGTGGTAGGACCAGATGGTCCCGCCGAAATTCACCAGGTGCTGCACCCAGGCCGGCGAGCTCGCCGCGGTGGGCTCGATAACCTGCGACGGCATGCCGGCGGCCATCTTCGGCTGCGCCTGCAAGATGCCGTCGAACACCCAGATCAGGCCGAAGCCGATCCGGAGCAGCCGGCGCGCCCGCGGCTCAGCCCGGGCCTTGGCCGCCTGCGGCGCCGCGACAGCGCCCGGCGCCGGCGCTGTGGCGCCTGCGTCCTGCGGCGGTGCGACGGCTGCCGTGCCGCCGGTGCCGCCGGGAGCCGCGGCCTCGCTGCCGGTCACCTGAACGGTCACCCAGGTCCTGGTGGCGCCCCACACCAGCAGCAGCAGCACGAAGATCGCGGCGGCGATGAGCCACTGGTGCAGCAGCGCGGACCTGAACGCGTTCACGATCGTCGGGTCGGCCGGGTTCAGCCCCGAGTTCATGCCGGGCACGAAGGCCGCTCCTTTCGATGGCTGGCGGGCCGGAGTGAAGGCAGGCAGCCCCGTGCCGTCACTGTACGCAGCGGCTGCGCAGTGGCGGGAGGCTCCCTGGGCAACATGAGCAAGATGTCATCTTCGTCTTCCCGTTCCGGCAGGTCATACGGCCTCCTCGCCGCTGGCGCCCGGGGTCGCCGGGTCACCTGATGCGCCGACGCATTCCACGCCGTGCTAGTGCGCTAGGCGGACCGGAAAGTTCCCGGCAGCCGCCGTGATTTCTACTACACGTTGTCGCAGGCTTGGCTGCGCGGACGAACTACGCTCCGTCGCCCCGGCCGCGGGCCGCGGCAACCAGCCCGCGCTTACCAGGCTGCTCCGCGCTACACAGGCTGACGCGTGGCGGCGGTCTCCGGTTCATGACGGTGGTCGCGGATAAGTCGGTGCGTCGGTGGTTGGCCATGAGGATGCGGGGGCGCCCCGCAGGGCACAGGGCATCGCACAGGTCGCCAGAACGCTGGCCCGCTGAGCACAGCGGTGGGCCTGCCCGATCACCAGATCGTGTGCATGATGCATGGCCCGCCGCGCCGGGGTTCCTTGCGCCACCAGGCATCCTTTTAACCTAAGGAACTTAGGTACTACAGTACGGATACGACAGTGACCTGCCGAACGTGGCAGGCGGGCACGAGGACGGAGAGGGGACGCCGATGAGCGGCACGCAGGGTCCGCCGATGACTGGCGGCAGAGCCGCTCGCCTTCTCGCGTGGATCTGGCCTGCATTTCCAGGGCGCTCAGCGAGATCGCGACCACCTGGCGGCCCGGCCAGGTATGCCGGCCCGATCCTCCGCCAGGCCTGAGCGGATGACGCCTGGCCGCCGCCGGATGGCGCGGATCCTCATCGCGTCCGCCGCGGCAGTGCTGGCGG
>DASYAV010000069.1:0-1660 GCA_036501145.1 Streptosporangiaceae bacterium
GGACCCGCAGCCGGTTCTCCGGCATCCGCACCCACTGGCCGAAGCTGGAGGCCAGCGCCGACCCGATCTGCACGATCGGTCCTTCCCGGCCAACTGAGCTGCCGACACCGATGCATATCGCCGACGCGAGTGCCTTGACGACGCTGACCTGCCAGCGGATCCGGCCGCCGTTGTCGGCGACCGCGATCATCACCTCGGGCACGCCGTGCCCGCGTGCCTCCCGCGCCCACTGGTAGATCAGCGGCCCGTACAGCAGCCCGCCGACCACCGGGATGACCACGAAGAACCCGAGCCCGAGCCACGGCAGGTGGGAGCTGCCCGTATACCCGGCCTGGCCGAACTGGCTGTGCCCGGTCGCCAGCCAGGTGAAGAAATAGATCAGGTACCGGAACGCCACCGCGCCGAGCCCCGCCCCGGCCCCCACCAGAAGGGCGAGCAGGAACATCCCGCCCCGGCCCGCCCGCAGCCACGCCGCCGCCCGCGCGATAGCCGGGCTCCCCGCCGTAACCGCCGTCATGCCCGCTCCTTCGCCCGATCGCGGGTGGCCGGAACCGGGAGTTCTGGCCCGCCCCGCTGAAGCGGCGCCGGCCCCTGGCCGGCGGGCACGGCCGCCGGCCACTCGCTGTCCGGAACCTCACCGGCGGCGTCCGCGAACGCCCGCAGCGCCTGCGCCACGGCCTGCTGCGCGGGCACGGGCAGCCGGCCCAGGATCTCCGCGATCAGAGCGCGGCGCCGGCTGGTCGCCTCGTCGACCACCCGCCGGCCTGCCGCGGTGACAGAGACCAGGACCGCGCGGCGGTCGCCGCGCGCCCGGTGCCTGCGGACCAGGCCCTTACGCACCAGCCGGTCGCACATCCGCCCGGCCGTCGACGGCGCGACGTCCAGCGCCTCGGCCAGGTCCACCATCCGCCGCGGGCCACGGGACGCCAGCACCACCAGCGCCCGGTACTGGGCGATCGTCGTCTCTTCCGCGGCCGCGCCAAGAGACCTGGTGGCGACCGCCACCAGGGACCGGCTGGCGGTCAGCACCGCGTCCACCGCGGCCGGATCCGCGTGAAGTTCTGGGTTCGCCTGATCATCCATAATGTATGCATCAGCCAATATTTGCATCTCGCAATAGTTGTATCATGCATCTTGTGGTAACGTCACTCGGGCCTGCCTGCGGGGCGCTGAGAGGCGGGTACGGATCGCCAGAGGGCGGACGGCACGGTTGGGGTAGCCTTACGCGGGCGAACGCAACGTGACGGGAGGCCGCTCACTTGGGGGTCAGGCGCGATGAGTCCCCGAACCTGGCCAGCGCGCCTGCATCACCTGCCACGAGGCCGGCAGCTTCCTGCCAAGTGCGGGTACCGGCCGGTGCAGCAACTTTCCCGGGGACAGGTCGCAAGCGAAGGGGCTGCTGAAATGTCGATGACCCCGGACCACGGCGGGCCGGAGCTTGCGCCCGGGACCGCGGAAGTGCTGCAGGCCGCTACCCGGATGCTGGCGGGGGTGGCGCTGCGGAGCCTGGATGTCCTGGACGCCGCGGTGACGCTGCCGCAGTTCCGGCTGCTGGCCGCGCTGGCTGATCTGGGGCCGGTGCCGTCCGGGCAGGCTGCACGCACGCTCGGCCTCGACCCGTCGACCGTCACCCGGCTGGCCGACCGGATGGTCGCCGCCG
>DASYAV010000070.1:0-2016 GCA_036501145.1 Streptosporangiaceae bacterium
CCTGCAGCAGATCGCGGAGCTGACCGCGTCCGGCTGCCAGATCGTCCGGGTGGCGGTGCCGTCCCAGGACGACGCCGAGGCGCTGCCGGCCATCGCCCGCAAGTCGCAGATCCCGGTGATCGCCGACATCCACTTCCAGCCGAAGTACGTGTTCGCCGCGATCGACGCCGGCTGCGCCGCGGTCCGGGTGAACCCGGGCAACATCAAGGCCTTCGACGACAAGGTGGCCGAGATCGCCAAGGCGGCGTCGGGCGCGGGCGTGCCGATCCGGATCGGGGTGAACGCCGGCTCGCTGGACAAGCGGCTGCTGGCCAAGTACGGCCGGGCGACGTCGGCGGCGCTGGTCGAGTCGGCGCTGTGGGAGTGCTCGCTGTTCGAGGAGCACGGGTTCACCGACATCAAGATCTCGGTCAAGCACCACGACCCGGTCGTGATGATCAATGCCTACCGCGAGCTGTCCGAGCGCTGTGACTACCCGCTGCACCTCGGCGTCACCGAGGCCGGCCCGACGTTCCAGGGCACGGTCAAGTCGTCGGTCGCGTTCGGCGCGCTGCTGGCCGAGGGCATCGGCGACACGATCCGGGTGTCGCTGTCCGCGCCGCCGGTGGAGGAGGTCAAGGTCGGCATCGCGATCCTGGAGTCGCTCGGCCTGCGCGAGCGGAGCCTGGAGATCGTGTCCTGCCCGTCCTGCGGCCGCGCCCAGGTGGACGTGTACACGCTGGCCGACCAGGTGACGGCCGGCCTGGAGGGCATGGAGGTGCCGCTCCGGGTGGCCGTGATGGGCTGCGTGGTCAACGGCCCGGGTGAGGCCCGCGAAGCCGACCTCGGTGTGGCCTCCGGCAACGGCAAGGGGCAGATCTTCGTCAAGGGCCAGGTCATCAAGACCGTGCCCGAGTCGCAGATCGTGGAGACCCTGATCGAAGAAGCCATGAAGATCGCCGAGCAGCAGGAGACCGGCGCCACCGGCACCCCCGAAGTCACCGTCTCCTGACCCCAGGCGTCACTCGGGGCCGGCCACGATGAGCTGGCCGACCCGGTCGGAGACCAGCTTGCGCGCCTGCGCGGGCAGGCCCTCGTCGGTGACGACGGTGTCCACCTCGTCCAGGTCGGCGAACGAGCTCAGCCCGACGGTGCCCCACTTGGTGTGGTCCGCGACGACGGTTACCCGGCGCGCCGACCCGATGAAGGCCCGGTTGGTCTCCGACTCGGCCAGGTTGGGCGTGGTCAGGCCGGCGTCCGGGTCGATGCCGTGGCAGCCGAGGAACAGCAGGTCGAAGTGCAGCGACCGGATGGCCAGGTCGGCGATCGGCCCGACCAGTGCTTCGGAGGGCGTCCGCATCCCCCCGGTGAGCACGATCGAGGCCGGCGGCGCGGCCGGGTCGCCGGGACCGCCGCGGAACAGGTTCGCCACCCGGATCGAGTTCGTCACGATGGTCAGACCGGGCACCGTCAGCAGCTGCCCGGCCAGCGCGTAGGTGGTGGTGCCCGCCGACAGCGCGACCGCCATCCCGGGGGTCACCAGGCTGGCCGCCGCGCGGGCGATGAGGTCCTTCTCCGCGAGCTGGCGGCCGGACTTCGCCTCGAACCCCGGCTCGTGGCTGCTCGGCGCGCCGGGCAGCACCGCGCCGCCGTGCACCTTCTCGAGCAGCCCGGCGCTGGCCAGCACCTCCAGGTCGCGCCGGATCGTCATGTCCGACACGCCGAGTTGCTGGGTGAGGTCGCTGACCCGCGCACTGCCGTAGGCCCGCACGGCCCGCAGGATCACCGACTGCCGCTGTTTGGCGAGCATCCCTTCCCCTCCGCCGTTGCCGCAGGCCAGCGCGCCCGCCGCATCGTGCACAGACGGCGCCCGCGTGCCACCAGCATTGTGCCCGGCCAGCCGGCCGGGGACCTGGGAGGGCGGCGGGGCGGCGGCTGCCGAGCTGGTGTAAGGCAACGATTTGATTGTGTTTCTTCTATGTTGCGGCACGATGACTTGTTAGCGTTAACATGTTGGGACATGTTGGGCCCCCGTCG
>DASYAV010000071.1:0-2851 GCA_036501145.1 Streptosporangiaceae bacterium
AGACCGACACCTCCACGGTCGCGGGCAGCGGGGCCGGGTCACCGCTGATGACCAGGTTCACCGGCAGGCCGGCCGCCCGGACGCTGGCGGCAAGCGCGTCAAGCTCGCCGATGCCCGGCTGCGGTGCGAGCCCTCCCTCCCCGGCTGGGTCGCGCACGACGCCGAGCAGGCGGCGGGTCTCGCCAAGCGCCTGCCGCGCGCTGCTCTCGATCTTCTCCAGGGTCGCCTCGGCCGGCCTGCCCGATGCCCTTGCGCCGGCCGCCTGCAGCACGATCACGCTGAGGTGGTGGGCGACGATGTCGTGCAGTTCCCTGGCGATCCGCGCCCGCTCGGCCGCCGTGGCCTCCTCAGCCTGGCGCTCAAGCGCCGCGCTCCGCGCGGCCAGCGAGGCGGACTCCCTGCGGGCACGGACGAGCACTCCGGCCAGCAAGAACGCCACAATCTGAAGCAACGACAAGGCCACGGCCCGCTTGCCGCCGTCTTGCGCGTAGGCCAGCCCCAGCCTGCCCTTGTGGCTGATCTCGATAATGACCGGCGCGACGACCACCAGGCCAGCGACCGCGCGGCGCAGGCTGGCGTGGGCGCCCAGGGAGTAGGCGGCGGCGACCAGCACGAACGTGAACGACAGGCTCGGCACGTCCAGGACGAACCGGGACTGCAGCGCTAGGCCCGCCCAGATCGCTGCCCACATCAGCAGCGGCGCGCGGCGTCGCAGCAGCAGCGGTGCGCCCATGAGCAGGGGCAGCAGCGCCAGCAGCCACGAAGGCCCGGCGATCGAGGTGCTGATCAGGCCGGGCAGGCGCCACGCGGCGACGGCGGTCAGCCCGGCCGCGGCGATCGCCAGCCCGGCATCGGCGAAGATGCCGGGGTCACTGCCCGCCAAGCGCCGAACTGCCTGCATGCCCCGACGGTAGCGCCTGGCCAGGCCGTGCGCATCATCCGCGAGGCGGCCTTGGATTCATCCTTGCGGATGAACCGGTTCGCTCCCCCGGCCGCAGACAACTGGGCCGGGTTCCGAGGACAGTGGGCGGCGGACACACCGGACTGGAGCATGGGAGGAGACCGATGAACGTCGTCGAGGCCAGCGGCCTGGGTAAACGCTACGGCGGTACCTGGGCGCTGCGCGAGTGCACGCTTGAGATCCCCGCCGGGCGCGTGGCCGCGCTGGTCGGGCCGAACGGGGCAGGCAAGAGCACGCTGCTGAACCTGGCGGTCGGCCTGACCGCGCCGTCGGCGGGCGCGGTCACCGTGCTCGGCGGGCGGCGGGCCGGGTCGCCAGCCGCGCTGGACGGGATCGCATTCGTCGCCCAGGACACCCCGCTGTACAAGAACCTGTCGGTCGCGGACATGATCTACATCACCCGCGCCCTGAACCGGCGCTTCGACCAGGCCTACGCCAAGGCCCGGCTGGCCGAGCTCGCCATCCCGCCCAGGCGGAAGGCGGGCAAGCTGTCCGGCGGGCAGCAGGCGCAGCTCGCGCTGACCCTGGCGCTGGCCCGCCGGCCGCGGCTGCTGGTGCTTGATGAACCGGTGGCGATGCTTGACCCGGTCGCCCGGCACGACTTCATGGCCACGGTGCTGGCGGCGGCGGCGGCCGACGGTGTTTCCGTGCTGCTGTCCTCACACGTGCTCACCGAACTGGAGCGGGTGGCCAATTACCTCATCCTGCTGGCGCGCGGGCAGGTGCGGCTGGCCGGGGAGGTCAATGACCTGCTCGCCACCCACGGCCAGGCCAGCCTGGAGGAACTCGCCATGGCCTACCTGCGCGAGACCACGCCGGAGGTGACGCGATGACTGCGCTGACGAGGCACGCCCGCCCGGAGGAAGACGACACGAGCCTGCGGCCGGTGCCGTGGCGGCGGATGGCCGGGGTCACCTGGCGCCAGCACCGCTTCGCGCTGGCCGGCGTGGCCGTGCTGCTCGGCGCGCTGGCGGTGTGGCTGGCGACCATCGGCACATCGCTGCACAACGCCTACGCGGCCGCGGTCGCCTGCCACCCGGCGAGCGCGCCTGCTTGCCAAGCCCTCGTCGGGAGCTTCGATGGCATGGGCAACCATATGTTGAGCGGGGGCAGCCCTGGGGGGGTCTTCCTGCAGGTGGTGCCCGCGCTGATCGGGGCGTTCGTCGGCGGGCCGGTGCTGGCCAGGGAGCTGGAGACCGGCACCTTCAGGTACGCCTGGACGCAGGGCTTCGGCCGGTGGCGCTGGGCGCTCGCCAAGCTCGTGCTGCTCGGGGTCGTGCTGGCCGCTGCCGCCGGCGCGTTCGGCGTGCTGGTGTCCTGGTATTACCAGCCGTACCTCGCCGCGGGCAACCAGTCCCTTGGCCTTACCGAGATATCCCCATTCGCTACCCTGTTCAGCCTGCGCGGGGTCGCGTTCCCCGCCTGGACGCTGGCTACCTTCGCGATCGGCGCCCTGGCCGGCATGCTCATCCGCCGGGTCCTCCCCGCGATCGTCGCCGCCTTGGCCGTCTACGCCGGACTCGCCGTCGCGGCTGACGGGTTCTTGCGCGAGCACTACGTGACACCGCTGGTCACCAGCAGCCAGAACTTGCCAGGCACCGCGTGGATCATCAGCCAGTGGTGGACCAAGGACGGCAGGTTCGCCTTCACCAATCTCCCCATCAACCTCCTCAACCAGTTCTGCTCTGCCCCGCCAACGGGGAAGGGCAGCAAGCCTTCGTTTGGAACGTTCGCGCAGTGCCTCGCACCGCACGGCTACACGATGTGGACCAGCTACCAGCCGGCCAGCCGGTTCTGGCCGTTCCAGTGGATCGAGGGCGGCTGGCTGCTCGCGCTGTCGGTGCTGCTTATCGCAGCGACGGTCTGGCTGGTCAGCCGCCGTGCCGCCTG
>DASYAV010000072.1:0-14849 GCA_036501145.1 Streptosporangiaceae bacterium
ATGACCCTGGCGACTGGCAGCCGGTGACCAGGACCTTCCGCGACGGGCACACCGAGACCTGGTGGGCCGCCGACGCGACCCTGGGCTGGTGGGGCCCGGACGGCTTCACCCGCCTGGTGGTCGCCACCGCCGACCCCGGCGCCCTGCCGGACAAAGCCACCTGGTACCTGGCCACCAGCCTGCCCCGCCCCGGCGGCCCGCGCGAGGCGGGCAGTCCCCACCCGGCCGCGGGCCTGGCCGAGATCGTGCGGATCTACGGGATCCGGCACTGGATCGAGCAGGGGTATAAGCAGGTCAAGGACGAGCTGGGCTGGGCTGATTTCCAGGTCCGCTCCGACCTCGCGATCCGCCGCCACCAGGTCCTGGTCAACTGCGCGTTCAGCTTCTGCTGGGCCGCCTGGTTCGCCCATCCGCCGCCCCCCGCCACGCCGCCGTCCCCGGGAGCCGGCGGCGGAGAGAGGGGGGCCCGGGCCCGCCGGGCCGTCCCCGCCGCCGTGCTGGCCCCGGGCTATCCGGGCCGTGCGCGCCTGGCTGGCGCCGTGGATCACGCTGCAGCGCTGGTGGGCCGCCTGGTCGAATGCGCCCCCGCCCCCGCCGCTGCAAGCCCTGATCAGCTCGGTCGCGGCAGGCTGCGGCCTGCACCTCTACATCCCAAATTAACAAACTACCGCTAGGGCGCGGCCGGCACCGGATGTACGGTTCGGTAACCATGGAAAGATCCCGTCGGCGTCACGGCGGCCTGGGGAGATCGCGGGCGGCCCGGTGACGCTCGCCTTCACCGGGGTGGTGATCCCGGGGCTGGGCCGGACGTGGACCGACCTGATCACGATCCCGCTGTTCACCGGGGTGATCGGGTACATCACCAATTGGACGGGCGTGCTCATGCTGTTCCGCCCGCTGGGTTTCCGGGGTGTCCGGGTGCCGGGGCTGCGGGTGATCTTCCCGCTGCTCCCCCGGCGGGTGCAGGTGCTGCCGCTGCTGCGGTACACCGGCGAGATCGGCTGGCAGGGCATGGTGCCGTCGCGGGCGGCCAAGATGGCCAGCCTGGCGGTGGACAAGGGCCTGGCCAAGCTGGGCAGCATCGGCGACTTCTACCGCGAGCTGGAGCCGGAGCGGATCGCCGGGCACCTCACCGTGGCCGTGGACGGCCAGCTGCCCGGCATGGTGGACGCCATCATGCGGGCCGAGGACCCCCAGCTGTGGGCGGACGTTCCGCCGGCCGTCAAGGACGCGGTGTACACGAGGGTGCGCCAGCAGTTGCCCGGCGTGGTGGCCACGCTGACCGGCCGGATCGGCGAGCACATCGATCAGCTCATCGACGCCAAGCTGATGGTGATCGGCCAGCTGCAGCAGCGGCGGGACCTGCTCAACGAGATCTTCCAGGGCCTTGGCGGCAGGGAGCTGCGGTTCATGCAGAACTTCGGCTTCTACCTCGGCGTCCCGCTCGGCGTGCTGCTGTTCGCGGTGCTGCACGTCTACCCGGCCGCCTGGCTGCTGCCGGCCGGCGGCGCGGTGATCGGCTGGACGGTGAACTACCTGGGCGTCACGATGATCTTCGAGCCGGTGTTCCCTACCTTCTGGGTGCCGTGGCGGCAGGGCCTGTTCATCAAACGCCAGCACGAGGTCACCGACGGCTACGCCGCGCTGATCTCCGAGCACGTCATCACGCTGGAGAACATCGGGCACGAGCTGCTGAACGGCCCGCGCGCCGACCGGACCAGGCGGCTGCTGACCGACACGCTGCGGCCGGTGGTGGACCAGGCGGTGGGCCCGGCCCGGCTCGCCGTCCGGGTGGCGCTGGGCCCGGGGCAGTACGAGCGGATCCGGGCCGCCATCGTGGCGCAGGCGGCCGGGGTGGCCCCGGCCGTGCTGGCCGACAGCCAGTTCAGCCGGGGCCAGGCGCGGCGGATCCGCGACTTCATCGCCCGCCAGATGCGGCAGATGGGCCCGGACGACTTCGTGCAGCTGCTCCGCTCCGCGATCAAGCAGGACGAGTGGCTGCTGTTCGTGCACGGCGCGGTGCTCGGTGTGGCCGCCGGGCTCGTGCACCTGGCCATCTTCGGAGTCTGATGTTGTTGGGAGCTGACCGTCATGACCAGCGCCGATAGCCGGCCCAACGCCGTCTGGCTGGAACCGGACGAGCTGCCCGGCGTGGCCAGGCTCGCCGCCGTCGCCACCTGGCGGGCGGTGGGCTGGGCGGCCGGCACCGCGCTGCAGGCCGGCAACGAGGTGCTCAGCCGGGCCCTGGACGGCGACCCGCCGGTGCTGATCGCCCGGGACGTCGCGTCCGAGGTCCGTGACGCGCTGGCCGCCGTGCTCGGCGGCCAGGCCCGGCCCGGGCCGTCTCGCGGGGCGCGGCCCGGGCAGGCCGCCACCCTGGCCGAGCTGCGCGAGATGGGCGCGGCGCTGCTGGCCGAGTCCGCGGACGTCACCGCGCCGCAGGACGCCGGCCACCCGGCCTACGCCCGGATCCTGTCGGAGCTCACCCCGGACGAGGCGCGCATCCTGCGGCTGCTCTGCCAGTCCGGGCCGCAGCCGGCCGTGGACGTGCGCACCTACCGCCCGCTGGACATCGGCTCCGAACTGGTCGCCGACGGGCTGAACATGATCGCGGAGAACGCCGGGCTGCGCCGGATGGACCGGATCCACCCCTACCTGACCAACCTCAACCGGCAGGGCCTCATCGACTTCTCCAAGGAGAAGGTCGAGGATCCGGGGCGTTACCAGCTCATCGAGGCGCAGCCGAGCGTCGCCGCGGCCCGGGCCAGCGCCGGGCGGGCGCCGCGGCTGGTCTACCGCAGCATCCGGCTGACCACCTTCGGCCGCGGCTTCTGCCACGACTGCCTGCTCCCCGACCCCAGCCCCGCCTCGTCGACCGCTGACCCAGCCACGCCTGGCCCAGCGGGACTGGAGTCAGCCACCCCAGACAACCTCAATACAGGCGGGATCGAACCGCGCGCCACGGCGAGTCTTGTTGACGACGACAGCATTGATATCGCGACGTAGCCGGTCCCGTTTCATGTCGATGGTGTAAGACTCCCATTCCGTCAGCAGAGATGGAGCGTCGCTCTGCCTTTCGCCTTCACCGCCGTCAGGGCGCGAGCCTGGTACATGAGGTCAGCGATTTCCTCTTCCAGTTCGCTCACCAGATCCATCGCGGTAGACGTGCTGATCCTTCGCGGATGGCCCGGTTTGCGCCTGGCCATGACATCCTTGATCTCTTCACGAAGCTGCGCGATCCGGGCGTCATAAATGGTGTCGTCAACATCGTCGCGTTTCACCGCGCCGAGAGCGATGCGAGTTGCCTCCAGAAAGAGCGTTTCCACAAGGTCGTCAAGGGGAGGCCCAGCGCGCTTGATGCCGCCACAGCCGCCCTCACGCTTGATGCACAGACATCTGTGGATAGTGTCATCCGTCTGGACTTTGCCGTACAGTCTGGAGCCGCACTCGCCGCAGCGGGCAATGCCGGAAAGAAGATACTTGGCATGGAGGCGCGAGAACTCGTGGTCACTCCGCCTGGTCCGGCGTTCTTCCAGGGTGGCGACAAAAACCCGCCATTCCTCTGCTTCGACAATTGGTTCCCAGTCGCCTATGACTGGCCGGCCATCAACATACAGGACATGATCTGGAAGCCATAGCTTCTTGGCTTCGCGCCTTTCCTGTGCGGGAAGGTACACGCGGTAGCCGCAGATGCGAGGATTGGTAATCCGGGTCAGGACCGTATGATCCCGCAAAGGCCCCTTGCCTTCAGCGGTAGGTGTAACCCCCGCCGCAATCCATTCCCTGCGTATCGTGCCGATCGTCTTGCCCTTGGGTACACCTTGGACGGCTCTTGCTATCAGTTCCGCTTCCCAGCCGCGTAGGGTTTTCCGGTCGGCTTCCCAGCCGAAAGCGCGCTTTCCGCCGTGGTTCTTGCCTGCGGCGGCAGCGTCCTTGTTCCGCCGTGTCACGCGACGGCGGGTAGCGGAGACCTCCATTCCGCCCATGATGGCCTGCATGACGAACATGGCGCGACCTTCGTCCGTGGAAAGGTCCGTACCGCCCTGGACGCTGCGGCCGATAAGGCGGGGGTTCACGCGGTACAGTCGTGTAACCCTCGCAGCGTCAAGTTCCAGCCTGGCGACGCGGTCGGCGTGGTAAAAGAGGAAGCCCTGAATCACCCCTGTCTCGAGGTCTTTGAGGAGCTGTTCAAAGTCTGGCCGGGTGACGTGCTCGTCGGCGGCGGTGACGTTGTTGTCATCGTAGACCCGGACGACGATTACGCCGAGGTCCGCCGCCAGGCGGCGGCAGTCGGCTTCCTGGCGCTTCACCCCTTCGCGGCTAAAGAGCCTTGCTCGTCGTGGTCATCGTCCGAGATGCGGACGTAGATGCCAATCGGGATCACTTCGGCTCCAGAAGTGCACCTCACAGTGCTAATGCTCCTGATATTACTAGTAATATTGGGGAATTCAACTTCCTCGGCCAGGTCTTAGTCTTCGCCGGCATCTACTGGCTGGTCTCGGCGCGCAAGTGGTTCACTGGCCCGAGAGTCCAGGGCAGTGCCGAGGAACTGGCCGCCATCGAAGAGGAGCTGACGGTCTGAAGGTGGTGACCAGATGACAGATCAGGGCACCGCGAGCCGGCGGCCGGGGCTGCTCACCCTGGAGCAGCTCCGCGTGCAGGCGAGTACCGGCGAGATCGACACCGTGCTGATCGCGTTCACCGACATGCAGGGCCGGCTGGCCGGCAAGCGGCTGTCCGCGGAGTTCTTCCTCAACGAGGTGGCCGACGGGCACGCCGAGGGATGCAACTACCTGCTCGCGGTGGACGTGGACATGAACACCGTGCCGGGGTACGCGATGTCGTCCTGGGAGCGGGGCTACGGCGACTTCACCCTGGTGCCCGACCTGGGCACGCTGCGCTGGATCCCGTGGCAGCCGGCCACCGCGCTGGTCCTCGCCGACCTGGCCTGGGAGGACGCGTCCACCGTGGTGGCCTCGCCGCGGCAGATCCTGCGCGCCCAGCTGCGGCGGCTCGCCGACCGGGGGTGGCAGGCGCTGGCCGGCACCGAGCTGGAGTTCTGCGTGTTCCGCGACTCCTATGAGGACGCGTTCGCCCGGGGCTACCGGGACCTGACCCCGGCCAACCAGTACAACGTGGACTACTCGATCCTCGGCACCGCGCGGGTGGAGCCGCTGCTGCGGGCGATCCGCACCGGGATGGCCGGCGCGGGCATGTACGTCGAGTCGGCCAAGGGTGAGTGCAACCTCGGCCAGCACGAGATCGCCTTCCGCTACGCCGACGCCCTCACCACCTGCGACAACCACTCGGTCTACAAGACCGGATCCAAGGAGATCGCGGCGCAGCAGGGCATGAGCATCACGTTCATGGCCAAGCCGAACGAGCGCGAGGGCAACTCCTGTCACATCCACCTTTCGCTGCGCGGCACGGACGGGACGCCGCTGCTGGCCGGCGACCGGGCGCACGGGATGTCGCGGGCCGGCGAGCACTTCCTGGCCGGCCAGCTGGCCGGGCTGCGCGAGCTGACCCTGTGCTACGCGCCCAACGTGAACTCCTACAAGCGCTACCAGGCGGGCAGTTTCGCGCCCACCGCGGTGCGCTGGGGCGCGGACAACCGCAGCTGCGCGATGCGGCTGGTCGGGCACGGCCTCGGGCTCCGGGTGGAGAACCGGGCCCCGGGCGGCGATGTGAACCCCTACCTGGCCACGGCGGCGATGATCGCGGCCGGGCTGCACGGCATCGACAACCAGCTGCCGCTCGAGGCCGCCTTCGAGGGCAACGCCTACACCGACCCGGGCCCGCGGCTGCCGGTCAGCCTCCGGGACGCCCTCGAGCTGTGGGAAAAGAGCGACCTGGCGGCCGGTGCGTTCGGTGGCGAGGTGGTCGGGCACTACGCCAACTACGCGCGGACCGAGCTGGACGCCTTCGACTCCGCCGTGACCGACTGGGAGCTGCGCCGTGGCTTCGAGCGCCTTTGACTACTCCCCGCCCCGAAGGACAGGGATCCCGGCCGTCACCAGCCGGGGTTCCTGGTTCACCGCCGACCGTACCCGGGAGGATCCGGAATGACTTGTGCCAGCTCCGCAGGCATCACCCGGGGAACGTGCGCGCCAGCATCTGCCGCTGCACCTCGTCCGGATGTGGGCTGCTGGACACCGAGACTAAGAACGTCCTCATCGCGACGGAGGACTGACGAATGCAGGGCCTAGCCGACCGGGTCGCCGTGATCACCGGTGCGGGCAGCGGGATCGGGCTCGCCAGCGCGCTGCGGCTGGCCGCCGAGGGCGCCCGGATCGTGGCCGTGGACGTGGACGAGGCCGCGGGCAAGGCGGCCGCCGACGAGACCGGCGGGCTGTTCATCCAGGCCGACGTGTCGGTCGAGGACGACGTGCGGCGGGTGTACGAGACCGCACGGGACACCTACGGCAGCGTGGACATCGCGTTCAACAACGCCGGCATCTCCCCCGCCGACGACGACTCGATCCTGACCACCGGCCTGGACGCGTGGCAGCGTGTCCAGCAGGTCAACCTGACCTCGGTGTACCTGTGCTGCAAGCACGCCATCGGCTACATGCAGCGGCAGGGCCGCGGCTCGGTCATCAACACCGCCTCGTTCGTCGCGGTGCTGGGCTCGGCCACCTCGCAGATCTCCTACACCGCCTCCAAGGGCGGCGTGCTCGCGCTCAGCCGCGAGCTCGGCGTGCAGTTCGCCAGGGACGGGATCCGGGTGAACGCGCTGTGCCCGGGGCCGGTGAACACCCCGCTGCTGCGCGAGCTGTTCGCCAAGGACCCCGAGCGGGCCGCCCGGCGGCTGGTGCACGTGCCGATGGGCCGGTTCGCCGAGGCGGAGGAGATCGCCGCCGCGGTCGCCTTCCTGGCCAGCGACGACGCCTCGTTCATCACCGCCTCCTGCTTCCTGGTGGACGGCGGCATCTCGGGCGCGTATGTGACACCCCTCTGAACCGGCCGCACCGCCAAGATCCCCCAGGTAGCCTCGGTGATCGTGACCACCGAGACCATCCCGGGCACCGGCTACGGCCCGGCCGCCGAAGGCCCAGGCGGCGGCCGCCGCCCGGTCATCGGGATCAGCTGCTACACCGAGCAGGCCAGGTGGGGTGCCTGGGACACCCCGGCCGTGCTGCTGCCCCGCCGCTACGCCGACAGCGTGCACCGGGCCGGCGGCATCCCGCTGCTGCTGCCGCCGATGGCCGGCGTCGAGCACTCGCTGGACCGGCTCGACGGCCTGATCCTGGCCGGCGGCGGCGACATCGACCCGGACCGGTTCGGCGCGCAGCCGCACCCGCAGACCGCCGGGATCCGCCCCGCCCGGGACACCGCCGAGTTCGCCCTGGTGCCGGCCGCCCTCGCCCTCGGCCTGCCGCTGCTCGGCATCTGCCGGGGACTGCAGGTGCTGAACGTGGCCCTGGGCGGCACCCTGCACCAGCACCTGCCCAGCCTGGTCGGCCACTCCGGGCACTCGCCGGTGCCCGGCGGCTACGGCTCTCACCCGGCCACGGTGGCCCCGGGCAGCAGGCTGGCCCAGATACTCGGCGGCACCGGCCAGCCCGCCGGGTTCCCCGTGCCCACCCACCACCATCAGGCCATCGACCGGCTCGGCCGCGGGCTGACCGCCACCGCGTGGACCGGCGACGGGGTCATCGAAGCGGTCGAGATGACCGCGGCCACCCCCGGTGGCCAGCGCGGACCCGGCCCCGCCTTCGTCCTGGCGGTGCAGTGGCATCCGGAGGCCGGGGACGACCCGAGCCTGTTCGGTGCCCTCGTCGGCGCCGCGGCGCACCCACGGCCGGCCTGACCCCGGTGACGGCCGCCACCGGCCAGCCCTTGGGGGGCCTCGGCTTCCGGCCGGCCCCGCCCATAGACTCGGCTTTCGTGGGGAACGCTCCGGCGGTCGCGGTCACCGGTCTGGTCAAGCGCTACGGAAGCGCGACCGCGGTAGACGGCCTCACGCTGGCCGCCGCCCGGGCCGGCGTCACCGCACTGCTCGGGCCGAACGGGGCCGGCAAGACCACCACGATCGAGATCTGTGAGGGCTACCGCCGCGCGGACGCCGGGACGGTGCGCGTGCTCGGCCTGGATCCGGAACGCGACGCGGCCGCGCTGCGGCCCAGGGTCGGGGTCATGCTCCAGGCCGGCGGGCTGCCGCCGGCCGTGCGGGCCGGCGACTACCTGCGGCTGATGGCGAGCTTCTACGCCCGCCCGCTGGACCCGGCGGCGCTGCTCGGCAGGCTCGGGCTCACTGGCTGTGCGCGCACCACCTGCCGCCGGCTGTCCGGTGGGCAGCAGCAGCGGCTGTCGCTGGCGGCAGCCATCATCGGCCGGCCCGACCTGGTCTTCCTCGACGAACCCAGCGCGGGCCTGGATCCGCAGGCCCGGCACGCCACCTGGGAACTGATCGCCGAGTTGCGGGCCGCCGGGGTGAGCGTGATCCTGACCACGCACTTCATGGAGGAGGCCGAGCGGCTGGCCGACCGGGTGGCCATCGTGGACCGGGGCCGCCTGGTCGCCGAGGGCACCCCGGCCGAGCTCACCGGCAGCGACGGCCAGCTGCGCTTCCGTGCGCAGCCCGGGCTGAGCACCGACAGCCTGCTGGCGGCGCTGCCCGGCGGCACCGCCGCCAAGGAGTCCCCGGAGGGCCACTACGTGATCGAGGTGCAGGGCCGGGTGGACCCGCCGCTGCTCGCCGCGGTCACCGCCTGGTGCGCCGACCAGGGAATCCTGGCCAAGGACCTGCGGGTGGAAAGCCGCACCCTGGAGGACGTGTTCCTCGAGCTGACCGGCCGGGAGCTGCGCTCGTGACCGCCCAGGCCGCGGCCGGCCGCACGCCGGAACCGCCCACCGGGGCGCTGCCGCTGACCCCGTCCCCGGGGGCCGCACCGTTCCCGCGCATGGTAGGCGCGCAGGCCAGGCAGGAACTCACGACGCTGCTGCGCAACGGCGAGCAACTGCTGCTGGTGCTGATCATCCCGGTGCTGCTGCTCACCGGGTTCAGCCTGGAGTCGTTCGTGAACGTCGGCAGCGGCCGGGCCGGCCGGGTGGCCTTCCTGGTGCCCGGGATCATCGCGCTGGCCGTGATGTCCACCGCGTTCACCAGCCAGGCCATCGCGACCGGCTTCGAGCGCCGGTACGGCGTGCTCAAGCGGCTCGGCGCCACGCCGCTGTCCCGCACCGGGCTCATCACGGCCAAGACCGTCACGGTCATCACGGTGGAACTGCTGCAGGCCGTGATCATCGTGCTGGCCGGTCTCGGGCTCGGCTGGCGGCCGCACACCACCGCCCCCGGGGTGGTGTGGGCGGTGCTGCTCGCCGTGCTGGGCACGGCCGCGTTCAGCGGGCTGGCCCTGCTCATGGCGGGCACGCTGCGGGCCGAGGCCACCCTCGCGGCGGCCAACCTGGTCTACCTCGTGCTGCTCGGTGTGGGCGGGGTGCTGTTCCCGCTGACCAAGTTCCCGGCCGGCGCCCGCGGGCCGCTCAAGCTGCTGCCGTCCGGCGCGCTGTCCGACGGGCTGCACAGCGTGCTGCAGCACGCCGGCGGGCTGCCCTGGGCCGATCTCGTGGTGCTGGTGATCTGGGCCGCGGTCGGTATCGGCCTGGCGGCCCGCACCTTCCGGTGGGAATAGCCGGTCGCTGACCGGCCCATCGGGTGGTCATGGGATGGCCGGCGGATGCCCCCTGCGTGCGCGTGGTCTGCCACACGCTCCTACCATGAGTGCGTGCCAGCCGATGTCGCCGCCAGGCCCGTCCCCGCCGCCCGCCGGGCCGCGCTGCGGCACGCGGCCGGACGGGCCGTGGCGACCGTCTGGTCACCGACGCCGGTGATGATGCGCCGCATCGCCCTGGCCGGCGTGCTGGCCATCGCGGCCAGCGTGGTCACCGGCGCGGCGGTGCGGCTGAGCGCGTCCGGGCTCGGCTGCGATACCTGGCCGCAGTGCACGCAGAGCAGCGTGGTCGCGGCGAGTTCCGCGCACAGCACGCTGGTGCACGCCTGGGTGGAGTTCGGCAACCGGCTGTTCGTGGCGCTGGTGGAGATCGTGTCCGTACTGGTGATGGTGGCGGCCTGGCGGTTCCGCGGAGCCGGGGCCGGCCGGCGGCGGATGCTGTGGCTGGCCGCGGCACAGCCCGCCGGGGTGGCCGCCCAGGCCGTGCTGGGCGGCATCGTGGTGCTGACCGACCTCAACCCGGTCGCGGTGTCTGCCCACTTCCTGGCCACGATGGCCGTGCTCGCCGCGGCGGTGGCGCTGCTCGCCATGTTCGCCGGGCGCCCGGTGCCGGCCGGGCTGCGCATCCGGGCCGAGCTGCGCTGGCTGACGGCGGCGCTGCTGGCGGTCACCACCCTGATGCTGGCGGCGGGCACCGTGGTGACCGGCACCGGGCCGCTGGCCGGCGCCGCCTCGGTGCCCCGCTACCGGCTGCCGCTGGAGGGCGTCACCCAGTTCCACGCCGACATCGGCTGGCTGCTCGGCGGGCTCACCGTGGCCGTGGTGGTCGGCCTGCGGTTCGCCGAAGCGCCGCCCGGCGCGGTGCGGTACGGCTGGCTGCTGCTGGGCATGATCGGGCTGCAGGGCGTCATCGGCTACGCGCAGTACTTCAGCGGGCTGCCCGCCGGCCTGGTGTGGGTACACGAGATCGGCGCCACCGTCATCTGGATCGTCGCGCTGCGGCTGTTTTTCTCGCTGCGCGGCAGAACGCCGCTGGCGTCCCGGCCGTGGGCCGCCGCCGAGCCCGAAGGTCAGCCCGGCGGACCGGTCGAAGGCCGGCCGGCCGCCCGGTAGCCGCCGGGCAGCGCCTCGCGCGCCGTGCGCATCAGGCCGAGCAGCGCCTGCTGCCGCTGGGCGAACCCCGGTGCGTCAATCACCCGCCGCTCGGCCCGCTGGTGCAGCAGGGCGAGTTCGGTCGCGGCCAGCTGGTAGTCCACCATCGCGGTCGCGGCGGGCCTGCCACCGGCGGCCAGCGCCCAGGCCCGGGCCTGGCGCCGGGCCTTCAGCGTGGCCAGCATCCGCACATCCCGCACCGCGACCAGGCCGGTCGGCTCGTACCGCGGCAGCACTCTGGTGATCAGCGCGACGATGTGCCGCCGGTCCAGCAGGAGCGTCAGCATCAGGCCGGCGAACACGCAGAACAGGATGCCGTAGGCCAGCACGATGCCACCGAGACCGAACCTGGCCAGCCCGTTCCACGTGCCGTGCAGGATCATCGCGGCCAGCCAGCCCAGCGGCAGCGCCCACCAGCCCCGCCGGTGCGAGGCCGCGTAGGCCGCGCCGAGACCGGTCATCGAGGTGAAGATGGGGTGCGCGAACGGGGACAGCACCCCGCGCAGCACGAACGTGTACTCCAGCAGGTGCGTGCCGCCGGACACCGGCTGGACCACGGCCTCGAGGTAGTAGCCGATGTTCTCGGTCATGGCGAACCCCAGCCCGACCATGGCCGCGTAGACGATCCCGTCGGTCGGCCCGTCGAGTTCGCCACGCCGCCGCCACAGTATCCCGGCCAGGAACGCGCCCTTGAGCGTTTCCTCGACCACCGGGGCACCAAACGTGGCCGAGATGTACTGGCCGTTCGTCGTGCCAAGCGCGGGCTGGGTGACGAACAGCAGCCCGGCCGTGTTGATGATCAAGGCGAACAGCGCCGCCACCCCGGCGCCCCAGAGGAACGCGAAGGTGAGGTGGGCCCGCGGCTCCGGCTCGAGCCGGTCCAGCAGCAGCACCAGGGACACGAACAGCGGCACCGGGACCAGCGCGAACGGCAGCGCGATGAGGAACGGCGCGACGCTGTGCTCCCCGCTGCCCAGGCTCTCCAGCAGGTACACGCCGAGCGCGACGAGCGCGCATAGCGCCGCGAACACCGTGCCGATGACCAGCCCGGTCCGCCTGCGGCCGGGCACCCGCCCATCGATCACCGCCCGGGGGTCGGGCGCCGGCACGGCAGTGGGCATAGCACGGCATGCTACCGGCGGCCGGGCCGGCCACCGCACGCGCTAACGCAGCAGCGGGCTGACCGCCACGGCCAGGAACAGCAGCGCGAGGTAGGCGTTGGACCAGTGGAAAAGCCGCATCGGCCGCAGCGCCACCCCGCTGGCGCCGGCCCGGATCCGGCCACGCAACTGGTAGGCCTCGCGCAGGAACAGCGCGCCCAGCAGCACCGCCACCGCGAGGTACACGGCCAGGCCCGGGCCGGCTGGCGGCCACACCAGCAGCGAGCAGCCGATGGTGATCCACGCGTACCACAGGATCCGGGTCGTGGTCACTCGCTCGCCCGCCACGACGGGCAGCATCGGCACGCCGGCCGACGCATAGTCCTCCCTGTACCGCATCGCGAGCGCCCAGGTGTGCGGGGGCGTCCAGAAAAACACCACGCCGAACAGCGCGAACGGGGCCAGCGCGAGCCGCCCGGTGACCGCGGTCCAGCCGATCAGCACCGGCATGCAGCCGGCCACGCCGCCCCACACCACGTTCTGCGTAGTGCGGCGCTTGAGCAGCAGTGTGTACCCGAAGATGTAGAACACGACGGCGGCCAGCGCGAGCACGGCCGACAGCCAGTTCACCAGGAACCACAGCCAGCAGGTGGACGCGGCGGCCAGCACCAGGCCGAAGACCAGCACCTCCGGCGGGGTCACCTGGGACGTGGCCAGGGGACGGCGCCGGGTGCGGCGCATCCGCGCGTCGATGTCCCGGTCCAGGTAGCAGTTGAGCGTGTTCGCGCCGCCCGCGGATACCGTCCCGCCGATGAGGGTGGCCAGCACCAGCCAGAGCCGGGGCAGCCCGTGGGCGGCCAGGAACATGGTCGGCAGCGTGGTGATGAGCAGCAGCTCGATGATGCGCGGTTTGGTCAGCGCGACGTAGGCGCGCAGGCGGCTCATCGGCTCCCTCGGGGTGGATGGGCTGCCCAGGACCCCTCCCTGGTGCCAGCCTCCGACACAGTGTAGTAGGCGCTGTGCGGCGACCCCGGCCGACCCGGCGATAGGCTCATCCTTGCGGCGCCGCGTGGCACGGGGGCGGACCTGCATTCCGGAGCGAAAGACGACAGGAGATGGGTGATCTCACGGTGACCAGCCAGCCGGAGAGCACGTTCGAATGGACCGATACCGACCGCCGGGCCGTGGACCTGATCAGGGTCCTGGCCATGGACGCCACCCAGAAGGCCGGATCCGGGCACCCAGGCACCGCGATGAGCCTGGCCCCGGCCGCCTACCTGCTGTTCCAGCGGGTCATGCGGCACGACCCCGCGGACCCGAAGTGGCCGGGCCGGGACAGGTTCGTGCTGTCCTGCGGGCACTCCAGCCTCACCCTGTACATCCAGCTCTACCTGTCCGGGTACGGCCTCGCGCTCAGCGACCTCGAGCAGTACCGGTGCTGGGGCAGCCTGACGCCTGGGCACCCGGAGCACGGCCACACCCCCGGTGTGGAGACCACCACCGGCCCGCTCGGCCAGGGGCTGGCCAACGCGGTCGGCATGGCCATGGCGGCGCGGCGCGAGCGGGGCCTGTTCGACCCGGGCACCCCGCACGGCCAGAGCCCGTTCGACCACCATGTCTACGCGTTCGCCTCGGACGGTGACATCGAAGAGGGCATCAGCCACGAAGCGAGTTCGCTCGCCGCCGTGCAGAAGCTCGGCAACCTGGTGCTGCTGTACGACGACAACCACATCTCCATCGAGGACGACACGCAGATCGCCAAGTCCGAGGACGTCGCCGCCCGGTACGAGGCCTACGGCTGGCACGTGCAGCGGCTGAGCTGGCGCCAGCCGGGCGGGTACGCCGAGGACCCTGAGGCGCTGTACCGGGCACTGCTGGCCGCACGGCAGGTGACCGACCGGCCCTCGCTGATCTCGCTGCGCACGATCATCGGCTGGCCCGCCCCGCACAAGCAGAACACCGGTGCGGCGCACGGCTCCGCGCTCGGCGAGGACGAGGTCGCGGCGACCAAGGAGATCCTGCAATTCGACCCCGCGGTGAACTTCCCGGCCGAGGACGAGGCGGTGAGTCACGCCCGCCGGGTGGCCGACCGCGGCAAGGAGGCGCACGCGCAGTGGGACCAGGCCTTCGCCGCTTGGTCGGCGGCCAGCCCCGAGCGCAGGGCGCTGTTCGGCCGGCTGGCCGCGGGCCGCCAGCCCGACGGCTGGGCGGAGGCGCTGCCGGTGTTCCCGCCCGACCAGAAGGGGATGGCCACCAGGAAGGCCTCCGGCCAGGTGCTGAATGCGCTGGCGCCGGTGCTGCCGGAACTGTGGGGCGGCTCGGCGGACCTGGCGGAGAGCAACCTCACCACGATGAAGGGCGAGCCGTCCTTCATCCCGGCCGAGTACCAGACCAAGATGTTCCCCGGCAACGAGTACGGGCGGACGCTGCACTTCGGCATCAGGGAACACGCGATGGGCGCGATCTGCAACGGCATCGCGCTGCACGGCGGCACCCGCCCGTACGGCGGCACCTTCCTGGTGTTCAGCGACTACATGCGGGGCGCCGTCCGGCTGGCCGCGCTGATGGGCGCCGGGGTCACGTTCGTCTGGACGCACGACTCGATCGGGCTCGGCGAGGACGGGCCCACCCACCAGCCGGTGGAGCACCTGTGGGCGCTGCGCGCCATCCCGGGGTTCGAAGTCGTCCGGCCCGCCGACGCCAACGAAACCTCGCTGGCGTGGCGCACCATCATCGAGCGCAACAAGCCCGCTGGGCTCATCCTGACCCGGCAGAACCTCCCGGTGCTCGACCGGTCCGGCGAGCTGGCCAGCGTGGCGGGCACCGCCCGCGGTGGGTATGTGCTGGCCGAGGCCAGGGGGGAACCGGCCGTGATCATCATCGCCACCGGCAGCGAGGTGCAGATCGCGCTGGCCGCCCG
>DASYAV010000073.1:0-34810 GCA_036501145.1 Streptosporangiaceae bacterium
ACCCGGTCCAGGAACCAGCGGTCGTGGCTGGTGATCACCGCACAGCCGGGGAAGTCGGCCAGCGCGTTCTCCAGCGAGGACAGCGTCTCCACGTCCAGGTCGTTGGTCGGCTCGTCGAGCAGCAGCAGGTTGCCGCCCTGCTTGAGGGTGAGCGCCAGGTTCATCCGGTTGCGCTCGCCGCCGGACATCACCCCGGCCGGCTTCTGCTGGTCGGCTCCCTTGAACCCGAAGGCGGCCACGTACGCGCGGCTCGGCACCTCGATGCTGCCGATGCGGATGTAGGACTCGCCGTCGGAGATGGCCTCCCAGACGTTCTTGCCCGGGTCGATCCGCTCCCGGTTCTGGTCCACATAGGAGATCTTGACGGTGTCGCCGACCCTGATCGTGCCCGCGTCCGGCTTCTCCTCGCCGACGATCATCTTGAACAGCGTGGTCTTGCCGACGCCGTTCGGGCCGATCACGCCGACGATGCCGTTGCGCGGCAGCGAGAAGCTCACACCCTCGAACAGCTCGCGGTCGCCGAAACCCTTCTCCAGGCTGTCCACGCTGACCACGGTGCTGCCCAGCCGCGGGCCCGGCGGGATCTGGATCTCCTCGAAGTCCAGCTTGCGGTTCTTCTCCGCCTCCGCGGCCATCTCCTCATAGCGCTGCAGCCGGGCCCGGCTCTTGGCCTGGCGGGCGCGCGGGCTGGACCGCACCCACTCGAGCTCGTCCTCCAGCCGCTTGCGCTTCTTGACGTCCTTCTGGCCCTCGACCTTGAGCCGGGCCGCCTTGGTCTCCAGATACGTCGAGTAGTTGCCCTCGTACGGGTAGGCATGCCCGCGGTCCAGCTCGAGGATCCACTGCGCCACGTTGTCCAGGAAGTACCGGTCGTGGGTGACCGCCACCACGGTGCCGGGATACTTCTCCAGGTGCTGTTCCAGCCACTGCACGCTCTCCGCGTCGAGGTGGTTGGTCGGCTCGTCGAGCAGCAGCAGATCCGGCTGGGACAGCAGCAGCCGGCACAGCGCGACGCGGCGGCGCTCACCGCCGGACAGCACCGACACGTCCGCATCGGGCGGCGGGCAGCGCAGCGCGTCCATGGCCTGCTCGAGCTGGCTGTCGATGTCCCAGGCGTCCCGGTGGTCGAGCTGCTCCTGCAGCCGGCCCATCTCGGTCAGCAGCTCGTCGGAGTAGTCCTCGGCCATCTTGGCCGCGACCTCGTTGTAGGCATCGAGCAGCTGCTTGGTCTCCGCGACGCCTTCCTCGACGTTCTGCAGGACGGTCTTGCCCTCGTCGAGCTGGGGCTCCTGAGCGAGCAGGCCCACGGTGAACCCGGGCATCAGCCGGGCCTCGCCGTTGGAGGGCTGCTCCTGGCCGGCCATCATCCGCAGCAGCGTGGACTTGCCCATGCCGTTGGGCCCGACCACGCCGATCTTGGCGCCGGGCAGAAACGCCAGCGTGACCTCATCGAGGATGACCTTGCCGCCATGCGCCTTGCGCACGGCGCGCATTTGGTAGATGTACTCCGGCATGACATCAAGCCTAGAGCCCACCGGGTGCTGCGGCGGACACGGCTCAGGCCGGGACGGGGCCTGGTTACACCGTGCGGGAGGTGTCCTCGCACAGCGGCGGGGGCCGCTGGTCGACCACCGTCACCGCGGGCAGCTGCGCCGCGCCGCCTGCGGCGCCGGCCGGTTCGGGGCGGCCTGGCAGGCAGACCCGGTTGCGGCCGCCGGCCTTCGCCCGGTACAGCGCGAGATCGGCGGCGGCGAGCAGTCCCTGCAGGTCGGTGCCGTGCACGCCGAGCACGGCCGCGCCGATCGAGACCGTTATCGGCGCTCTGACCTCGGGCGGCCCGGCCTGGGCCTCGGGCGGCCCGGCCTGGACCACCGGCCGCCCGGCCAGTGTCCCGGGCTGCCTGGTCGCGTCCCCAGGCTGCCCGGTCGCGTCCCCGGGCGGCCTCGCCTCGGCCCCGCCGGACGAGGAAGCCATCGCGGCGGCCTGCTCGCGCAGCCGTTCGGCGATCTTGACCGATTCGGCGGCCTCCGCGCCGGGCAGCAGCACGACGAACTCCTCGCCGCCGAACCGGCCAACCACGTCGCAGCCGCGCACGTGCCGGCTGAGCACCCCGGCCAGGGCGGCCAGCACCTGGTCACCGGCCAGGTGCCCGTGTGTGTCGTTCACCCGCTTGAAGTGGTCCACGTCCACCAGCAGCAGGCCCAGCGGCTGCCTGCTGCGCAGCACCCGGCTGATCTCGGTGTCGGCCTCGCGCTGCCAGGCGGCCGCGTTCAGCAGGCCGGTCTTGGCGTCGGTGCGGGCGGCCGCCCGCAGCTGCTGGTGCAGCAGGCTGCGCTGCAGCAGGATCACCGGCGGCAGCGCGACGAACAGCAACAGCGGGCTCAGCACGCAGGCGATGGTGACCAGCACCCCGACACACACCTCGGTGACGTCGAGGATGAGGCTCTCGGAGTCCCAGAACACCGCGCGCCACCCGACGAGCGGCTCGGCCGCGTGTGCGGCCACCGCGACCAGCGTCGCGTTCAGCACGCTGAACAGCACCGCGCAGGCGATCGCGATCACGACCGTCACCGGGTGGCTGAACCAGGCACCCGGCCCCGATGAGGTGAACCAGGCGACGAGGTCACGCTCGGTGCCGGGCCGCAGGCCGAACCGGCCGAAGACAATCGACGCCGCCGCGCCCGAAAGCCCGAGCGCGGCGGCGCTGAACACCCGCCGGTAGACCGCGGTTCTGCGTACCCGCAGCTGCAGCAGCAGGCTGAGCACGAGCGGCGCGGTGAGCGCGTAGACCGGCGGCAGCAGCAGCGCGATCGGCAGCCACCAGGCCGACAGCAGGTCCCGCGACACCCCGGCCGGCATGCCGAGCCGCCGGGTCGCCTCGATACACAGCGCGCCACAGATGAGCAGCGCGGAGAACAGCAGCAGGTCGCCAGGGTGCGGCCGGGACCGGCTCAGCTCCCAGCCGATGAGCGCCAGGTCGCAGGCGAGCACCGCGGTGACGTAGCCGATCAGCGGGGCCGGCCCGGCCAGCAGCGGCCAGCGCTGGGACCACCGGGCGAGCCAGCCAAGGCCGCGCGCCCGGTCCTGCCCTGCCGCCGCCTGCTGGACTGCCATTCCCTCCTGCCCGGGGCCGTGTCCGGCATCCTGGCACCAGGGAGCGCGTCACGCTGAGTGGTGCCAGGGCGAGCTTGAACACTCTCGGTAACACAATAAATGCAATGCGTGCAGCGAGCCCCGGAAACCGCTATGTTGGTCCAGACACAGAACGGACCCGCTAGCCAGCGGGTCGGCAGCGTCGGCCCGGCCGGAGCCGCACAGGCCCGGCACCGGCGGCGCGGAGAGAGTGAGCCCAGATGCGCGGGGTTATCTGGACCTGAGGTCCAGCGTCTCTGATCTGCTTAACGATCCTCAGCTATCCCGAATTGTGCGGGGCTGGCTGGGGGTCTGGTTCCCGTCTGGGCAGGGTGGCGTGGGCGTGCAGGTGGAAGCCTGCGCCGAGTGCCGCCCCCCGCGCCCGGTGCGGGGGCCTGGCGGGTTCCGTGCAGGTCGTGCTCACGTGCTGGTCCCGGCTGACTGCGCGGGGCAGCGGGGGCCGGGCCGTTGCGGCGTGTCCCTCCGGACGCTGGCCGCCGTGAGGTGATCGCGGCGGGGAGGGTGCCGCGCGTCGCCTGGGCGCGCGGCGTGAGGAGGTTCTCCGGGGCGTGGGCCCGGTCTTGGACCGGTCCCGCCCGGACGCGTAAGGGGTGACGACGGCCCAGGCTTCGAGTTGGTCGTCGATGGCGCGGACGGCCATGGTGCCGGTGTCGCGGCTGATGGTGGTCTTGGCCTGGTGGGCGAGGCCGCGGGCGGCGATCCGCTGCCAGGCGCCGGTGTCGCGGTCACCCTGCCAGCCGCAGGCGGGGCACCTGGCCCATTTCCATCCCGGTGCCGTGGGCTGGCTGGGGGCCTTGCAGTGCCGCAGCGGCGCGAGGCAGCGGGGGCAGCACCGGGAGGTGCCCCGCGGCGGGACGGTAACGACCGCGATGCCGTGCTCGGCGGCGATATGCCGGAGCCGTTCGGTGACCTGGCCGCGGACCGCCTGCGACAGGCGGGTGTTGAGGGTGCGGCCCATACCGCGGGCTTCCATCGACCGCAGGTCCTCGACGTAGATGACAGTCGCCCCGGCCGCGATGGCCTGGTCGGCTGCCCACCGGGCCGCGGACCAGGCGAGGGCGTCGTTCAGGTGCGACCGGCGGGTTCGCCACAAGGCGGGCCTCGGCCCGGAGGATCTCAGCTTTCGCCGTGAGGGGGTGGTCCTCCCGCCCGGCGGCGAGCCGCTGGTAGTGGTCGAGTTTGGCGTGGAGTTGCTCGCCGTGCCGGCGGAGCCGGTGCGTCTTGGCCAGCACCCCGTTCGCCCGGTACTGCGCGCCCGCGCCGAGCGCGGTGATCGATCCGTCCGGGCGCAGCCGCACGGCCCCGGCGGACAGGAGGGTGTTCAGCCCCCAGTCAAGCCCGACCGCTACCGTGTGACCGTCCCGGCGGGACTGCGGCACCGGGTGAGTGAACGCGATGTCAGCCCAGACTCGGCCGCCGGCGGCGCGCAGGGTGGGCAGGTGCAGCGCGGCGGCGGTTGGGACGGTCGGCGGCAGGGTCAGCGGGACCGCCACCCACGACCAGTCGCGGTAGGACCGCGGGTCGGGGCGGGATGGGAGCTGGACCCGCAGCAGCGCCAGCCCGGGATCGGTCTCGTGCCGCTCCAGGACCGCCTGCTGCCGGTCGCACGCCGCCAGGATGAGCGTCCCTGGCACGCTAGGCGGCGGCTCCAGGTCGGTCACGTCAGCCGGGAGCCGGCCCTCGGCTGCGGCGAACCGGGCGACCTGGCGGGTGCGGGCGCGGAAGACAGCGGACGGGATGCGTTCCCCGCCGGGCACCGCCGCCCGTACCGCGTCCCATTCCTCCGGCGTCCGCCTGCCGGGGTCGGCGGGCCAGGACGCGGTGACCGCGCGGATCAGTCCGTCCCACCAGCACGCCGAGCGGAGGATACGCCCGGCCTGCTCCTGCGCCATCCTGACGACGCGATCATTAGCCGTGACACCCTCCGGCGGGGCGGTGCCCCAGCCGAGGCGGCGCAGCGCCATCCACGCCTGCGTCGGCAGCCGCCTTCCCAGCCCGTCTTGTCCAGCGGCAAGCGCCCGCACGTCGTCGGCTTCCCAGTGCGCGGTCACCAGCCGGGCGGCCATGCCTTTCGTCAGGGCCGCGCACCACGAGACCCGCTCCGCTGCCGCCGCGGCAGACAGCGCCTCGCCCGTCTTCTCGTCAACCCCGCCGCGGATCAGCACGCGGGCGCAGGCGGTGCGGGACGCCTCGCCGTCAGCGAGGGCCAGGCCGCGGGTCACCGGCCGCGCCGGGCGAGCACCGACCAGTGAGGGCATGGGCGTCATCGTCAGAGTGCCAGAAGACCTTGTTCTTCGATTTGCTTGCTCCCCTTGGGTGAGATGACGGCGCGGGCGTTCGGGCCGGGGTATTCGATCAGCCTGTCATCATGTAGCCGACGCAAGACGCGCCGGTAGTTGTCCAGGTGTTTCTGTTCCAGATCCCGTGCAAGCGCGCGGTCGGTGGCTCCATCCGGCGTGTTGTAGAGCAGCAAGAGCGTGGCGTCAGCGAGATTCAGCGACGTGTCGAGCAGGCGCCGGGTTTCTCTTACTTCCCAGATGATGGGCAGGGTGCGGTCTGCGAGCGCATCGACGACCTTTGCCGCTGTCCCGGTGTCGGTGTCGTGGAAGATGCGGACAAGTTCGGCCATTACCCATTGTGTTGCGTGCAGCACGTAGCTGGCATCCATGGGGTTCGCGCCGACGTCGCCGCCGATATGTGCCACGCCCCGGTTGTTTCTCACCTGGTACAGGCCGACGAGGATACGCGGGATGGTCACCCGGACCGAGTCGGGCCCGGCCGACCTCGGAGTTTGGCCCAGTGCGTCGCAAGCGGCCTTGAGGTCCTTTGGCTTGCGTGCACTATTGGGGTAACTCTGGCCGTCGAGATATCCAGCGAGGATCGTATGGACGATCTCGCAGAAGCGCGCCCCGTCGAGTTCGGCAGCTTCCCAGCGTCTCTCCCGGAAGTTCCGGGTGATCTTCGCGTACTCCCGGAGCAGTTCATCCCGCAGGCCCTGGGGCAGAAGCCCCAGGGCCTGCGTTGCATCGATGGTCACGCCGGCTTAGCTTCCTTGGTCGCCGGCATGTCGTGCTCCACGTGGTTCTGGCCGTGGATTGTCGTGTGGATTGACTTCCCGTCCGACGTGTTCAGCCAGCCCCTCTTACTCGCGGTGGTCCTCAGCGAGGCCTCCGGGTCCTTCGGGCAACGCCACTCGCGGTCGCGGTAGGCGGCGACGACGTGCCCCGGATCGATCGAGGTAAGGCCTAGGATCTTCTCCATGTAGTACACGGCGATCAGGCTTCGCTCGTCGATAGCGCTGGGTGCCTTCTTCGCCGCGAACTCGCGGAGAGTCTCCCGGTCTGCTGGCCGGAAGTTCACATCACCCGCCGGAGTCCACGTCTTCTTGGCCGCTGGCTTGCGGGTGCGGCGCTTTCGGGCGTCCGGCTTCCCGGGGTCTGGGTCTCCCGGGTCTTCTTGCTGGTCTTCCGCTGGGGGGTCCTCAGCCAGCGGTGGGACGACCGTCAGTCCTGGCCCCTGGTCTGCTGCACTTGGCTCGGCCTGGTCGTCCGGCAGCCCGATGGCACGCACAAGTGCGTGCAGCGCCGTGCGCTGGTTCTTCTCGGATGTGAATCCGTTGACTGCCTCGGCAATGCGTGGCATTGCGTCGAGGAGCCGATCGAAGGTATCCCGTGTCTGGGGATCCTGTTCTGACATGCGGCCTCCTAAGGTCGCGTAAAGTTCCCGCGTAACCCTGGTGGAGGCAGGTTCCGGCAAAAAGTGACCCCCACTCTATGAATGGAGATCACAGTCCGGTAGAGTCAGGCAACGTCACGCCACATGACATTGCTGAGACCTCGGATCCGGAGCCTGCCGCTTCGACCGAGGTCTTTGCGGCTTGACCCACCATCATAGTGGAACGAATCACAAGCTTGTTAGTAACAGCTAATCCCGGCGGATGGCGTGCATTCCAGTCCGGGGATGTTGGGTAACCAAGTGTTTGCTGGCACGGCCATTCCCCTTGCGGATCCGGTGCCCTCCAGGGCATCTTTCGGGTTGTCCACGCGGTTGTCCACACGGCCGTAGGCCGTGGGGGCAAACCGCCAGGGGGCGGGTGGGTGGGCCACCAGCCGGCATCGGGCTGGGTGCTTCCACGCGGGCCGGCTGCTGGGGCGCGTTAGGCGATGCCGCCCAGGATGACCGGGGTCGAGTTTGCCGTCGGCCACCTGGGCGACCAGCTCGTCCAGGCCCTCGGACAGCTGGGACATCCGGGCGAGCGCCTGCGGGTCATCGGACGTGGCCCGCTTGACCAGCCTGCCGCCGTCCGCCCGGCGGCGGCGTGGCCAACGGCAGCAGGCAGGGACGTCTTCTGCGAAGGTCGCGTCAGGCAAATCACCGCCCCGTGACCGGCATCCTTACCTCCGCCGAGCGCTCGCGCAGACCCTCCGGGCCCGCGCTCGCGATGCGGTTGCCTGACGCTCCCCAGACGGTCGGCGTCAGAACGGCGCGGCCGCCGTCACCGGCTCCTTCGTCTCCCCGGCAAGGTTCGCCTCGCCGACAAGGTTCGTCTCGCCGGCAAGACCGGCCACCGCATCGGCATTGAACACCTCAGCACTGATCGCGCCGTCTGCGGTGAGCGCCCCGCTCCCGTCCTGGTCCGGCCCGATGACCTCACCGGGGGCCAGGCAGTCCGGCTGCTCGCCGCCGTCCGCGTCCGGCCGGCGCTGGCCCCGCAGCAGGTGGGTGACCGCGCGGGACAGGTCGTGCCCGATGCTGTCCGCGTAGATCTCCACCGAGATGCGGCGGTGCCCCTCCCGGTCCTCGAACTCGCGCACCTGCAGCTTGCCGGTCACCAGGACGGCGTTGCCCTTGGACAGCGAGGACTTCACGTTGTTGGCCAGGTTGCGCCAGCACTCCACGTTGGCGAACGAGGTGGCGCCGTCCTTCCATTCCCCGGTCACCCGGTCCCGGTAGCGGGGGTTCCAGGCGACCCGGATGGTCACCTTGGGCTGGTTGCCGACCAGCGTGAGACTGGGTTCCTTGACCACGTGACCGGCCAGGGTCACCAATGCGCCGTTGTACATCGCCGATCCTCCAGAACGGTTCCGCCGGGACCTGTCCGCCCGGCTGCTGCGGCCGTGGCACCCGGTGGATGCCGGCCATGCGGCCACCCTGGCCGGCCCAGCGGGCCCGGGGAGGATCGTCACCGGTGCTGTGGATACCGGCGGCGCCGGGCCCGGATCTGTGGACGGCCCGCGCGCCCCGGCCGCCCGCCGGGGCATAATCGGCCGCCCGCCGGGTCAGGCCGCGACGAGCTCGGTGGGTTCGGCGATCACGTCCACCAGCGCGCCGTTGCGCATCACGGTGACCGCCAGCGGCCGGCCGATCGCCTCGCCGAACATCAGCCGCTGCAGGTCCTGCGCCTTGCCCATCGGGCTGCCCGCCACCGAGAGCAGCAGGTCACCAGTGCGCAGCCCGGCCCGGCCGGCCGGCTCGCCCGGCATCACCTGCGCCACCCGCAGCCCGTGGTCGCGGCCCGTACGCTCCCGCAGCCAGGCCGGCAGCGGCGCAGGCGCCACCACCACGCCCAGGTAGGCGCGCCGCACCCGGCCGTCGGCCATCAGCGCGGCGACGATCCGCCGGGTGGTGGAATTCACCGGCACGGCCAGCCCGAGGCCGACGCCGGCCACCGCGGTGTTGATGCCCACCACCCGGGCGTTCGCGTCGGCCAGCGCGCCGCCGGAGTTGCCCGGGTTGAGCGCCGCGTCGGTCTGGATCACGTCCTCGACCAGCCTGGCCGCCCGGCCCTGCCCGTCGCGGGTGGGCAGCGAACGGCCGAGCGCGCTCACCACGCCGGCGGTGACCGAGCCGGCCAGGCCGAGCGGGTTTCCCACGGCGACCACCAGCTGCCCCACCACCAGCCGGTCCGCCTCGCCGAGCTCGGCGGGCGGCGGGGTGTCCCCGGCCGCGCGGACCACGGCCAGGTCGGACAGCGGGTCGGCACCCACCACCCGGAACGGTGCGCTGGTCCCGTCGCCGAACAGTGCCGTCCCGCCCTGCGACCTGCCGACCACGTGCGCGTTGGTGAGCAGGAACCCGTCGCCGGTGAACACCACGGCCGAGCCGAGGCCCTCCCCCGCACGCTCCGCGCCACCCGGCCGCGGCACCCGCAGGCTGGCCACCTTGGGCGTCAGCTCCGCGGCGACCCTGGTCACAACCTGCGAGTAAGCGTCAAGCGGGGCATCGGCCACCACACCCACCGCCTTCAATCACAACGATGATTACATTATTACTCCCTTTAACGGCTGCGCTCGGCCCGGCGCTTCCTGACGGGTTACGCCAGCCGCGAAAACGCCCGCGACGCCCGGGTCAGCGCCACCACGGGGTGCGGCGCTGCTGCGCGATGTGCAGCGCGGGGCCGGGCACGGCGGCCGCGCGCTGGCCGAGGTGGTGCAGGGACTCGCGGATCCAGAGGGTCTGTCGGTGATGATGCGGCGAGCCGTCGGCTGCCGTGCCCGGCACGCCCGGCTCGGCGGGCACCGTGACCGCGGCCAGCGGCAGGTGATCGTGGTCCGGGCGGCCGACCTGGGCGGCGATGTGCTCGTAGAACTCGGTCAGCTCCGCCGTCCGGTGGCGCAGGGCGGCCCGCGCCTCATCCACGTGAGCCGGGGCGTCCCGGTAGGCCGAGGCACCCCGGCCCCGCAGCATGGCCACCGAGTGCGCGGTGAGCCTGAGCCGCATGGTGGACATCACCAGCAGCCACAGGTCCTCCTTGGCGATCCGCTTGGAGCCCTGCTCGGCGAGGTAGGCGCGCAGCGCGTCGTCCAGCCTGACGCCCGCGGTGACGGCCGCGTCCGCGAGGTCGGGGGCCAGGCCGCGCAGGCCGAGCGCCCAGTCCACCGCCTGGGTCAGATACGCACCGCCGCGGCGGTAGGCGTCGGCGAGATCGTCACCGACCACCGAGCCCGCCCCGCGCGGCCAGAACAGCACGCCCACCACCAGGCTCACCGCGCAGCCGATGGCCACGTCCTGGACGCGCAGCAGCCCGACCGTCCAGCCGGCCGGGGCGAGCAGGTTGAACAGCACCACGACGGTGATCGTGAAGGCGGCCTGGCCGACGGTGAACGGCATCGTGCCCGGTGAGTAGGCGGCCACCAGCACGGCCACCGGCAGCGCGACCCACAGCCCGGCTGGCCCGGTGCCGATGCCGACCAGCAGCGCGGCGCCGATCACGAACCCGGCCACGGTGCCCAGCAGCGCCCGCACCGCGGTGGACCCGGTGGACGCGGCGTTCGTGCGCAGCACCGACAGCGTGCCGAGCACCACCCAGAAGCCGTGCTGCACGCCGCTGATGTCGGCGACCGCCACCGCCGCGGCCAGGGCCAGCGCCCCGCGCAGGCTGTTCAGCACCCAGACCGAGCGGAAGCTCGCGTGCCGCCCGACGACGCCGGCCGCGCTGGCCAGGCCACCGAGCCTGCGGCGGGGGGCCGGCCCGTCGTCCGGCCGCCCGCCGAACCAGGCGCGGCGCTGGGCGGCGATCACGTCCGGCGTGGCCCGCCCGGTGATGATCAGGGCGTCTTCGGCGACCGCGCGGGCCGCGACGGCGATGGACTGCGCGTGGAAGGACTGCTTGGCGGCCGCCCGGGCAGCGGCCGGATCACCGTGTGGCGCCTGCCGGCTGGCCGCGCTGCTGGCCTCGCTGGCCCGCTCCATCCCGGCGATGTCCGGCGTGGCGTCCTGACCGGACAGCAGCGCGGCCGCGTCCCGCAGCAGCCCGGCGGCCACGGCGAGCAGGTCACGGTCGGCGGGTGCGGCCTGGCCCGGGTCGGGGCCGGGCCGCCCGAGGACCAGGTGGCCGTCCAGCGCGTCAGCGACCAGGCTGGTGCACCATTCGAGCAGCTGGACGACGTTGGCCAGCGCCTGGTCGGCGGTGGTCAGCCCGGTGGGCCGGTACGGTGTGGCGCTGAACGTGGCGATCAGATTGTGCTTGGCCACTGTGCAGGCGGGCACCTCACCGTCTCGCTCGGGCACGCCGCGCAGCCGGGAGTCCAGATGGGCGGCCAGCGCGCTGGCCGAGGCCGCGGCGGCCGCCCGCAGCCGGTCTCCCGGCGGCCGCGGGGACAGCAGCAGCACCGCCGCGGTGCTCACCGCGCAGGCCAGCCACCAGCCGGCCAGCCGGTCCGGGATCGTGCTTGCCGAGCCGGCCGAGGCGACCGGCAGCACGTAGATCAGCAGCGCGGCGGTGACCCCCGATGCGGCGTTGGGCCCGGCCACGCCGGCGAAGAAGATGCCGAACGCCACCGGGATCGTGACCAGCGCGGCCAGCCAGGTGATCCCGCTGACCGCGGTGCCGATGGCCAGCGCCGCGCTGCCCACGACGGCCAGCCCCAGGTGCGCGATGGCCTTGTCCCGCCTGCCCCCGCCGAACGAGGCCAGCACCAGTGAGGCGAACCCGCCGAACACCGCGAACAGCACCATCTGCGGATTGCCGATGACCTTGTCGGTCAGCGCGAACAGGCCGGGCACGACGACGGTGGCCCGCACCGCGCGCATCGCGGCCGGCACCGACCAGACCGGCCGGAGCGAGGCCAGCCACTCCCACGACCGGGGGGCCTGCCCCGGCCCGGCGACGGCAACCTCCGACCCAGCCACCGGGACAGTGTAGGCCGGCCGGGTTTCCGGCATGCGGTAATAAAAGGGGCGCGTCAGGCGGGCGCGCGGGCGGTCTTGAGTCCCTGGCGGAACCGGTCGTATTCCGACAGTTCCTGCTCCACCGGCATCAGCACCAGTTCCCTGGCCACCTTGGCGATGCGGGACCGCATGCCCTGCTCGGCGCGGGTGCGTTCCCGGTCGGCGGCCAGCATGACCATGTTCATACAGCCGGCCGACGTCAGCCAGCCGAGCAGCAGCAGGGCCACGATCATCGCGCCCACCCAGGGCAGCAGGGACGCCTGCTCGAGCAGCGGCGAGGTCACCTGCCGGTCCACGTGGAACTCGGCGAACGCGATGATCGCCCCGATCCAGGCGAGGCCGGCCACCGCCGCGCCGATCAGCACCCACTGCCAGGCCCGGACCAGCCGCCACCAGGCGGGCACGCCACCGTCGGTCGGCAGCGATTCGACGATCGCCTCACCCAGCGCACCCGGTATCGCGTCCACCCTGGACCTGGCGGCCGTGTACACGCTGCGTGGCCACGGTGCGGGCAGCTTGGCCCCCACCTCGGCGCCGAACGCGGTCAGCGCGTTGTCGATCTCGGCCGGCTGTGCGTCCGCGGTGCCCGCGGCCAGGTTGCGCAGCTGGCCGGCGATGTTCCACAGCCCGGTCTTCCTGACCCGGTTGCGGCCGCGTACCTGGGCGGCCAGCGAGGCGATGGGCCAGCCGATGTACTCACCGGCCCGGACTTCGCGCGCGCCCTGCAGGGCCTCGCCCGCGGCGGCCATCCCCGCGCCGTGCGCGAACGCCTCGGTCAGCGCGGCCGCCGCGGGCTCTGGCACCACGGCCGCACCGTCGCGGGCGTACCCCTCGAACCGGGCGGTCAGCGTGTCCACGTCCGCCTCGATCCGCTCACCCGCCGCGCGCCGTGCCGTCACCGTCTCGATGAGCACCTTGCGCAGCTCATCGATGCCGACGCCGGTAGTCGCCGAGGTGAGCAGCACCCGGGCGTCGTGCAGTCCTTCGGAGTCGAGCAGCCTGCGCAGGTCGGTGAGGCAGTCCTCGGCCTGCTCGGCACTGAGCCGGTCCACCTGGTTGAGCAGCACGGCGGTGACCGCGGAATGCGCCCCCATCCGCATCAGGTACCGGGTGTGCACGGCCGCGTCCGCGTACTTCTGCGGATCCAGCACCCAGATCATCAGGTCGGCCAGCGAGACCATGCGGTCCACCTCGTCGGAGGCGTTCGCGGTCACCGAGTCGTGGTCGGGCAGGTCGAGCAGCAGCAGCCCGCTCAGGTTCTCCTCACCCTGGTCCAGTGCGCTGGCCCGGGCGTAGCGGTGCCGCCGCTGGATACCGAGCCAGTCGAGCAGCGGCCCCGCCCCGGCCATCCCCCACACGCACGCGTGCGGCTCACTGGTCGTCGGCCGGGTGATGCCCACCGGTGAGAAATCCGCCCCCGCGAGCACGTTGAACAGCGAGGATTTGCCGCTCCCTGTGCCGCCGGCCAGGGTCACCACGGTGTGTGAACCGGACAGCCGCAGCCGTTCCCCGGCCCGGCCGAGCAGGTCGGACGCCTCGTCGAGCAGGTCGCTGTCGAACCCGTCCGGCCCGCCGCGCGCCGAGCCGATCTGCACCAGCCGGGCCAGCGCGTTCAGCCTGCCGGGCAGGCTGGCCGCCGGGGATCTTCCGGGGTCGGTGGCGCCGACGAGGTCGTCGAGGCCCGGCTGCCCTGTCCCGGCGTCGGGGAATCCGGTCATCTGACGACCTCTAGTGAGTACGTGGCCTGGTAAAGCTGCACCGCCGCGTCCTCCTCGGGCTCCCCCTCGGCGTCGATGAGCTCGGCGAACCGCAGCATCTCCTCGTCGTACAGCAGCCGGACCCGCTCGGCCAGGTCCTCGCGGGCCTTGGTGCCGATGTCCCGCAGCGGGCCGGGGCCGAACAGCGAGCTCAGCAGCTCCTGGGCGGCCGCGCCGGTGCCCTCACCCGCCCCCGTGTCGCCGGCCCCCGGGTCGCCGGCCCCGAAGCCGAGCAGGCCGATGATCACGACCAGGGCGAGAGACTCGTCGTCGAAGGACACCACGCGGGCGATGGACCGCTTGGTCACATTCTCGGCCTGAACGAGGTGCATCACGTGATCTTGCCACGAGCTGACCGCCTGGGCCGCCCGCCGGCGAAGATCCGGTGCGGACCGGCTCAGCAGGACGGCGCCGGGCACGTCGGGGGGGTCTTCGGCCACGGGTTCCGCGGCGCCGTCCGGCGCGCTGGTGCCCGCCTCGGCGGGATCGGCTGGGCCGGTGGCACTGTCCCCTTCGCCGCGCCGGTCAGCGTGCCCGTCACCATCGCTGCCGCCGTCGCCGTCGCCGTCCTCCGCGGGCGCGCCGGGCGGCTGGGTGGCGGAGTCCGCGAACGGCGAGCCGTCGTCGTCGAACGGCGCGATCCCCTCGTGCGCCGCCGACCGCCGCTGCATGGCGCGCAGCCGGGCCAGCGCCGGCACCTGCTCGAGCAGCGCGGTCCCGGCGGTCTGGTCGCGCCAGCGGGCCACCGACTGTTCCGCGGCCCGGTCGCCGACCGACACGATGAGCGCTTCGAGGCCGGCCGCGACGGCCGCCTTCAGCGTCTGCGCGCGGGCCGAGATCCGCCGCTTGCGCGGCCGGCCCACGGTGCCGCCGCGGCGGCGCGACTGCAGGGTGCGCAGCAGGTCCCCGGTGCCGGCGAAGTCCTGCCAGCGGGCCAGCGTCTCGCCGCGCAGCAGCGAGCCGTTCCTGGTCGACTGCTCGACCTCGGCGAGCGCGGCGGTGTAGCAGCTCTCGACCGCCTGCCGCAGCTGCACCCGCAGGTTCAGCTGGGTGGCGATGTGCGAGGCGAGCTCGGGCACCCGGGTGCGGAACGTGTCGAGCACGCCGGACATCGTCTGGGTGAGCACAGCCACCCTGCGGTCCTCCCGCAGGGCCGCGTCCTGGAGCCACTCCCGGATCGGGCCGAACAGCGTCGGCGGCAGCATCTCATCGACGATGACCGTCTCGGGGATGACGAACCGGTCCGCCTCGCCGAGCCCGTTGGCCTCCAGCATGGCGATGAAGTGGCCGGTGAGCTCGGCGCGTGAGCGCGGCGGCACCCGGGACAGCACGATGCCGATCGCGGCGTCCCGCTCCTTGGCGTACCGCAGCAGTTCCCAGACCGGCGCGTCCGCGTACCGGTTGGCCGTGGTGACGAACAGCCACAGGTCGGAGGCGTCCAGGAACTGGTGCGCGAACTCGTGGTGGGCGGCGATCACCGAGTCGATGTCCGGGGTGTCGAGCAGCGCCACGCCCTTGGGCATCCCCTCGTTGCCGGCCAGCACGAGGAGGCCGTCCCGGCCGGGCATGGCCAGGCCCTGCTGGCGCACCCGGGGCAGGGTGGGCAGGAACACGTTCTCGGCGAACCAGTCGATGTCGTCGGGATGGCAGGCGAGCACCGGGCTGTTCGTGGTCGGCCTGCGGATGCCGGTGTTGCTGACCTGCGCACCGACGATGCTGTTCACCAGCGTCGATTTCCCGGCCCCTGTCGATCCGACCAGGGCCACCAGCACCGGGGCGCCGGACTGGCGGATCCGCGGCAGCAGGTAGTCGTCGACCTGGGCGAGCAGCTTGCGCCGCTCGGCCCTCGCCTCGGCCACGCCGGGGGTCTCCAGCAGCAGCGGGGCATCGACGATCCGGTGCCGCAGCGCCAGCAGAGCGGACTCGAGCTGCCGCGCGTCTACCCGCGCGTGCGGCTCTACACCCTGCCCTTCGCCCATCTGCCTGGCCTTTCTCCTGCTGTGGTCAATTCCTCTGTGGTCTTTTGGCTGAATTCCCGAGACGGCTGCCGCGCTAACCACGCGGCGTGGCGGCGACCGCCGCGCTCAGCTCCGCTGCCTGCGCAGCGAGGGTGACCACCTCCCCCACCACCATGACCGCCGGCGGCCGGATCCCGGCCGCGGCTGCCTGGCTTGCCACGGTTTGCAGCGTCGCGTTAATTGTGCGCTGCGTGGGCAGAGTACCGTCCGCGATGACCGCTACGGGAGTGGTGGGTGAACGGCCGTTCCGGATCAGCGCCGACGCGATGCGGCCGAGCCGCTGCGCGGCCATCATCAGCACCAGCGTGCCAGATGACGCGGCCAGCGCGGCCCAGTTCACTGTCGATCTTTCGTCATCGGGGTCGGCGTGCGCGGACACCACGTGAAACTCCTGCGCGAGGCCGCGGTGAGTAACCGGGACGCCGGCCGCGGCCGGCACCGCCACCGCGCTGGTGATCCCGGGCACGACGGTGACCGGCACGCCCGCCCGCAGGCAGGCGAGCAGTTCCTCACCACCCCGCCCGAACACGAAGGGATCACCGCCCTTCAGCCGCACCACGAACTGGCCGGCCAGCGCATTGGACACCAGAACGGCATTGATCCGGTCCTGCTTCATCGCCTGACCGTACGGGATCTTGGCGGCGTCGATGACCTCAACGCCGGCGGGCAGTTCATCGAGCAGCGACCGCGGGGCGAGCCGGTCGGCCACTACCACGTCCGCCTCGGCGAGCAGTTGCCTGCCCCGCACGGTGATCAGCCCGGGATCGCCGGGCCCGCCACCGACCAGCGCCACGCCGGCGGTCCGGTCCCGGCCCCGCCGGGCCCCGATGGTCCCGGCACGCAGCCCGTCGAGCACCGTGTCGCGCACCCCGGCGCTGCGCCGCGGGTCCCCGCTGAGCACGCCGATCCGCACCCCGGCGGCCTCGCCGGTCGCCGGGGTCCAGGCGGCCGAAGCGGTGGCGTCATCGGACCGCACGCACCAGACGCGAAGCCGTTCAGACTCAGCGGAAACGGCGGCGTTGACCGCGGGGTCACTGGTGAAAGCACACACCAGCCAGGCACCCTCGCAATCGCCCGGCGCATAGCGCCGGCCTGCCCAGTCGAGCCGGCCGGCTGACGCCAGGGCCTGCAGGGACGTGCTGAGGCTGGGCGAGACGATGCGGACCCGTGCCCCGGCGTCGAGCAGCGTGGGCACCCGGCGGGCCGCGAGCGCCCCGCCGCCGGCCACCACGACCAGCCGCTGGTTCAGGCGCAGGCCCAGCAGGTACGGCGGCGGGCCAGAGGAATTCATCGGCAGTTTCCTTGTTGGTCGGCTCAGTTGGCTGGCTCAGTTCCTGGCGGTGACCCCGGCCGGGTCGAACGATGTCACTTCGCGCAGCGCGCGTACCGCGCTGGCCACCAGGGGCAGCGCGAGCAGCGCGCCGGTTCCCTCGCCGAGCCGCAGCCCGAGGTCGATCAGCGGGCGCAGCCCGAGGTGGTCGAGCACGGCGGCGTGGCCGGCGTCGGCGCTGCGGTGGCCGGCCAGGCAGCAGCCTGCCGCGGCCGGCACCAGGGCAGCGGCCGCCAGCGCCGCGGCCCCGGCCACCACGCCGTCCAGGATGACCGGCACCCGCAGCGCCGCGGCGCCGAGGATGAACCCGGCGAGCGCGGCGTGCTCGAACCCGCCGAAGGCGGCCAGCACCCGTACCGGGTCGGTGGGGTCCGGGCGGTGCAGCCCCAGCCCGCGGCCGATCACCGCCACTTTCCTGGCGAACGTGGCGGCGTCGGTGCCGCGGCCGGCCACCTCCGCCGGGTCACGCCCGGTGAAGGTGCAGATCAGCGCGGCCGACGCGGTGCTGTTGGCGACGCCCATGTCCCCGGTGAGCAGGCACCGGCTGCCCGCGCCCACCAGGTCCGTGGCCACCTCGATGCCGACGTCGATCGCGGCGGCGGCCTGACCGGTGGTCATGGCCGGGCCTGCGGTGAAGTCCGCCGTTCCCCAGCCCACCTTCCGGGGCACCAGGCCAGGCACCAGCGTCAGCTCGGCGGCGACCCCGACATCGACGACGGTGATCTCCGCGCCGGCCTGCACGGCGAACGCGTTCACCACCGCCCCGCCGGTCAGGATATTCGCCACCATCTGCGCAGTGACCTGCTGCGGCCACCGGGTGATCTGCTGGGCGTGCACACCGTGGTCGGCGGCGAACACAGCCACCGTGGCCGGCTCGGGCAGCGGCGGCGGGCAGCGGCCGGCCAGCCCGGCGAGCTGCACCGGCACCGTCTCGAGCGCGCCGAGCGAACCGGGCGGTTTGGCCAGCCGGTCCCGCCGGTCCCGCGCCGCGTCCATGGACGGCACATCCAGCGGGCGGATCGCGGCACGCATCTCGCGCAGCAGGCTGACCGGCTCTTCCCCGGGCAGCCCGCGGCGTCCGTACTCTTCGGTGTGCACGGCCCAGCCCAGCGGCCGGTGCTGGGGCCAGCCGGGGACGGCGGGCTCAGGCTGCGGCCCGGTCCCGGGGTCGCGCAGGTAGCCCAGGCACAGGCAGGCGGCCACGTCGACGTGCCCGGGCAGCCGCAGCTCGGCGGCCAGCTCAGGCCCGGCGGCGAAGGTCTCCCAGCCGACGCCGAGCCCCTCGGCGCGGGCCGCCAGCCACAGGGCGGCCACCGCGAGCGCACACCGGCAGACCGCGGGCGGCGGCGGCCCGGGCCGGCCCACGGCGTGCTCACCGCCCCTGGCCTGGTCGCAGGTCACCACGATGGTCAGCGGCGCCTCGCGGACCGGGTCGGCCCCGGCCTGGGCCCCGGGCAGCCTGGCCTGGGCCTTGGGCGGCCCGCCCGGCACGCGGACGCCCGCGGCCTGCGCCCCGGGCGGCCCGGCCTGGCCGTTCACAAGCCGGCCGTCCGCGGTGGGGCCGCCGGCGGCCCGGTGCGCGGCCGGCCGCCGCGCCGCGTACTCCGCCCGGCGCCGCCGGGCCAGCCCGGCGATCCGCTCCCTGCGCTCCCGGCCGGTGATCACCACGAAATCCCAGGGCTGGGTGGCGCCGGGCGCGGGCACGTGGTGGGCCGCGGCGAGCACCCGGGCCAGCACGACGCCGGGCACCGGGTCGGGCCGGAATCCGGCCCGCAGGTCCTGACGCTCCCCGATGAGCCGGTAGACCGCCGCGAGCTGGTCGGCAGCGTACGGGCCGGCGCGCGTTCCGGGGCTAGCCATCCCGCCCCTCGGCCCCGGGCGGCCGGGCCTCGGCCCGGTCCTGCTGGCCGGCGAGGTACTCCCGGGTGATGTCGAGCAGCGCCGCGGTGGCCGCCGCGGCCACCGCGGCGCCACCCTTCTCCGAGACGTTGCTCAGCGACGGCAGACCGCTGGCCCGCAGCCGCTGCTTGGCCTCGGCCACGCCCGCGAGGCCGGCCGGCATGCCGATGACCAGTGCGGGCTCGATGCCCCGGCCGATGATCTCCTCGAGCGCGGTGGGGGCGGTGCCGACCACCCAGACAGCACCCGGGCCCGTCTCGCTGAACGCCAGCCGGACCGCGGCGGCGGCCGGCGGGATGCCGGTGACCCGGGCCAGCCGCGTAGTCAGTGAGTCCCCGGCCCGGCAGATGACCTCGTACCCGGCTAGGCCCGTGGCCACCATCGGGCCGTCAGCCACCACGGGGGCGCCCGCCGCCAGCGCGCCCACCGCGGCGGCCAGCGTCCGCTCGTCGCACACCAGGTCGGCCGCGTAGTCGAAGTCAGCGCTGACGTGAATAACCCGCTCGGTGACCGCCCGGGTCAGCGGCGGCAACTGACTCAGGTTGATGCGTGAGCGGAGAATCCGGTACGCCTCCGCCTCGACGGGATGAACGTCAGCGGCTGCCACAATCGCCTTCCTGGCATCCCCGACCGGCCGGTCACGGTACCCCAGCATGACATATCGGCCCAGTTCCCGGGATGCCCCGGACCCGGCGCGCCGCGGGATCGGCGGCTGAGCTTTCGCTCAGCCGACATGTCGTGTTCCTAAGCCGTTGGCCGCGTCACGCCGGGTACACTGACCGGGCGCATTCAGGGCCGCCCCCGCGGTCGGCGCCATGCCTCTCGGTCCTGTCTGGCCTGTTCAGGCGGAGACTTCTCAGTCGAAATGGAGCACGCATGCGGTCTGAACCGCGTTCGCGGGTGCTGGTAACCGGCGGAGCCGGTTTCATCGGGCGGCGGCTCGCCCGGTCACTGGCCAGCGAAGGGCACGAGGTGACGGTGCTGGACCTGCTGCCGTGCCGCGACGGCACGGTCACGCCGGTGATCGGTGACATCCGCAGCAAGGCGGACGTCGCCCGCGCCGTGCAGCCCGGCGTTGACGTGATCTTCCACCTGGCCGCACTCACCTCCGTGGTTGAGACGATCAAGGACCCGGAGGGCACCTACGCGACCAACGTCGCGGGGACCTTCAACCTGCTCGAGGCCGCCCGGGCGGCCGGCGTGAAGTCGTTCCTGCTGGCCTCCACCAACGCGGTCGTCGGGAACGTCGGCGGCGCGGTCATCACCGAACGCGCGCCGATGCGGCCGCTCAGCCCGTACGGCGCCACCAAGGCGGCCGGTGAGATGCTGCTGAGCGCCTACGCCGGCGTCTACGGCATCGCCGCGGCCTCGATGCGGTTCTCCAACGTCTACGGCCCCGGCATGGAGGCCAAGGACAGCTTCATCCCCCGGCTGATGCGTGCGGCAAGGGATGGCAAAGGTGTACAGGTGCGTGGTGACGGAACGATGGTGCGCGACGTTGTACACGTCGACGACATCGTCGCCGGCGTGACCGCCGCCTGGCGGGCCGGGCATGCCGGGCCGGTGATCCTCGGCTCCGGGCAGTCGGTCTCGGTGAACGAGCTGGTGGAGACGGCGAGGATCGTCACCGGCGCGCCGATACCCGTCGAGTACGTGCCCGTCGGGCCAGGCGAGATGCCCGCCGTCAAGGTGGACACCTCGGTGGCCCGGGGACTTGGCTACAAGCCGGCCTACGACCTGAAGTCCGGCCTGGCAACCGTCTGGCCCGAGTTCTCGGGCTCTCAGGAGGCAGATCAGTGAGCGGCAACCGCAGCAACAACCTCGGCGTGGACAACCTGGCGGTCGACAATGCGGCGCTGGCGGCCATGCGCGAGGAGTATGGCGACCGGGTCCGTTCGCTGTCGCCGGTTGCCCTGGTCATCGCCGCCTACAACGAGGAAGGCGGCATCGGGCCGGTCATCTCCGCACTGCCCAACGCGGTCTGCGGGCTGCCTACGGTGACGGTCGTGGTCGCCGACGGCTGCAAGGACGGCACCGCCCAGGAGGCCCGCGACCATGGCGCGGTCGTCTGTGACGTGCCGGTCAACCGGGGCCAGGGCGCGGCGCTGCGGCTCGGCTACCAGATCGCCCGCGAGGGCGGCGCCGAGTACATCGTGACCACCGACGCCGACGGGCAGTACAACCCGGCGGAGATCGACACGCTGCTCTCCCCGGTGGTGAACGGTGACGCCGACTTCGTGACCGGCTCCCGCAGGCTCGGCAGCGAGGAGACCCACGACCCGATCCGCCGCCTCGGGGTGCGGGTGTTCGCCGTCACGATCAGCGCGCTCACCGGGCAGAAGATCAGCGACACCACATTCGGCCTGCGGGCCATGCGGTCCGAGGTAACCGGCGCGGTCCGGCTGGACCAGCAGCAGTACCAGGCCGCCGAACTGCTCATCGGGGTCATGTGCCACGGCTACCGGGTGCTGGAGCGGCCGGCCACGATCCACAGGCGCAAGGTCGGCGAGAGCAAGAAGGGCCACAACGCGATCTACGGCCTGCACTTCGCCAACGTGATCGCCCGCACCTGGTGGCGGGAGCGCATGCTGGGTGGCGGGTCCCGCGGCAGCAAGCCCGGGCGCGACGGCCAGGCCGGGCCGTCCGACCCCCAGGCCGGGCCGGCTGAGGCGGCCCGGGGCGGGGAATCAGCGCGCAGGTGAACGCCGGGGGGAGTCAGCCCGCGGGAGAACGCCGGCCGGTCTCCGCGCGGGGCTCCTCCTCAAGCTTGGCGCGGGGCTCCTCCTCAAGCTCGGCGAACCCCTCGGCCACCGACGTCGGCCTGGGCATTCCCTCCCCGGCCGACGAACCACGGTCGGCAAAAAGCACGTAGTGGAAGATGAGGAACCTGACCGCGAAGGTCAGCACGTTGGCACAGAGGTAGGTGCCGTTGACCACCAGGTGCCACTTCAGGCCGTGCGCGGCATTCGCGCCGGCCAGGTGCACACCGAGCTTCGTGGCCAGGCCGAGGACGATCCACGAGGCCACGGACACGATCCAGAACGGCAGGGTCTCCTTGAGCAGGTGCGGGCGGCCCTTGCGCTCCCACGCCCAGCGGCTGAGCACGTAGCTCACCACGGCGCCGACCACGGCCGCCAGCCCGCCCGCGGTGCCCGCACCCATGTCCGCGCCGTCCAGGAAGCCGATCAGCGCGACCTGGGTCGCGATGACCGCGGCCAGGGCGACAAGCACGAACCGGAGGAAGCGCCGGCCCGTTTCCCCTTCGAACTTGCGGCGGATCGGAGCGGGAAGCAGCCGCAGCAGCGTGGTCAAAGGCCTGGAGGGTGCCGGTGCCATATGTGTCCTCGGTGTTCAGATGCTCGGTGGAATCTGACGGTTTTTGACGCCGCAGGTACCCAGCACGGGCACCGCCAAACGCTGAGATACGGCATCTGCCATGTCGCGTCCTGCCAGGCTACCTCGCCGGGCGGAGGCTCGCAGCCGATGCGAACCGGTACACGCCGGCCCGGTTTGACCGGCATTTGCAGGCTAACGACGCATAGCCGGGACGCACAGAACACCGGCCCGGGGTAGGACCGGTGGCATGCTGTCGGTCAGAATCACCCCGGACACGATTCAGGGCATGGCCGATGGAAGGAGGGCAGTATGGCTGCCGTCGAAGTCTTCGTCTCCCGGCTGACCGGCCGTGCGCTGCTGGACAGCGAGGGCATGTCGATCGGCCGGGTCCGCGACGTGGTGATCCTGCCGTCCGCCACCGACGAGCCGCCGCAGGCTCTGGGGCTGGTCGTGACCCTGCCGCGGCGGCGTATCTTCGTCAACCTGAGCGCGGTCGAGGAGATCTCGCTCGACGGCGCGCATCTGCGCGGCGGCACCGTCGACCTGAGGCGGTTCACCCGGCGGACCGGGGAGATCCTGACGTCGGAGCTGCGCGGCCACCCCGCGGGGACCGGGACCGTACTCGACGTCGCCATCACCAAGACCCGGCGTGGCGGCACCGACTGGGAGGTCACCTCGCTGGCGATCAGCCAGGGCCGCCTGCGGCACAACACGGCGATCGTCCCGTGGGACAAGTACCCCGAGCTGTTCAAGTCCGGCGCGCTCGCCGAGCAGATCGCCGGGCTGCGGGATCTGCATCCGACCGACCTGGCCAACGAGGTCGAGGAGATGTCCCCCACCCGGCGCCGTCAGCTCGCCGACGCGCTCGAGGACGAGGAACTGGCCGACGTGCTCGAGGAGATGCCCGAGGATGAGCAGATAAAGTTCCTGGCCGGCCTCGGCCTGGACCGGACCACCAGCATCGTGGCGGAGATGGAGCCCGACGACGCGGTGGACCTGCTCGCCGAGATGCCCGCCGACCAGCGGGAGCAGCTCCTGGCCAGGCTGGACGACGGGCAGGCCGAAGATCTGCGCAGGCTGCTGAGCTATGACGCGGCGACAGCGGGCGGGCTGATGACCTCCCACCCGCTGGTGTTCCCGCCGGACGCTCCCGTCGCCGAGGTGCTGGCCTACATCAGGCAGGCGGAGATACGGGTGACCGAGGCCGCGCAGGTCTACGTCTGCGAGCCGCCCACGACCACGCCGACCGGCCGCTACCTCGGCAGCATCGGGTTCCAGCTTCTGCTGCGCCAGCCCCCCGCGGCTAAAATCGGTGAATGCATCACGGCGGGCGGATTCGTCCGGCCGGATCTTCCTGAGCGGGAACTCGCAGTCCGCATCGCCGCATACAACCTCATCGGCGTGCCGGTCTGCGACTCCGGCGGCCGACTGGTCGGTGCGGTCACCGTCGACGACGTCCTGGACCGGATCCTGCCTGCGGGCTGGCGAGGAAGGGAGCACCTGAATGACACGGTTCACCCTTCGAGGACTCGGTGACCGGGGAGATCTCTCGGTCCCGCGCGGGGCCATGCCGCGGGTGGGCACGCGATACGACCCGGACACCTTCGGCCGGTTCTCGGAAAGCATCGCCAGGTTCCTCGGCACCGGCCGCTTCCTGGCCGGGCAGACGGTCCTCGTGCTCGGCTGGATCGTCCTCAACACCCTCGCGTTCGTCCACCACTGGGACCCGTACCCGTACATTCTGCTGAACCTGGCCTTCTCCACCCAGGCCGCGTACGCGGCGCCGCTCATCCTGCTGGCGCAGAACCGGCAGGACGACAGGGACCGGGCCAACATCGAACGGGACCGGGAGGTCGCATCCCGGACCCAGGCCGACGCCGAGTTCCTGGCCAGGGAACTGGCCGCGGTCCGGCTCGCGCTCGCCGACATGGTGACGATGGAGGACCTCGACGACCGGCTGAGCAGGCTGGAGAAGCTCATCGCCGACCGGGCGCCGAGCGTGGTCGTGCCGCCCGGGACGGCAACCGGGACGGCGGGCGGCGGCGACTGACTCAGCCGGTATCCCGGCCCGCCGGGGACCGCGATCCGGGCTCCGGGCCGGCCCAGCCGCCCGAACTGCCCGGGCTGGCATGCCAGAGCTTGCGCGGCGGGCCCTTCAGCGGCCCGCCCGGCGAGCCGGTCTCCGCGTAGGGCGACAGCCGGAACCCTGTCGGGTAGACGATCTCGCCTGCCGGGCTGGCGTCCGGGCCGCCGTCCGGGCTGGCGGCCGTCTCCCCGGGGCCCCGGGCGGCCCGGCCTGGCCCGGCGGCCGCTCCGGGGCCGGGAACGTCCCCGGCCGCCATCGCCGCCCGCACCGCGCCGATGCCGCGGGCCTCACGGATTTCCTCCAGCGCGGCCAGGTCCCAGCACTCGGCCGCGTTGACCGACGCCGCCGGGCCGCCGTCCGCGGATCCCTCGCGGCGCGGGTCGGGTGGCCTGCGTACCCGGCCACGCACCACCAGCAGCCACGAGCCGAACACCCGCGCCGCGCAGCGCGGCTGCACCGACTCGAAGAACGCCAGGTTCATCTGCCCGGTGCCGTCGTCCAGGGTGGCGAAGATGATCCGCTGGCCGGACCGGACGGCCGGCGTCTGCGTCGAGGTCTTCACCCCGGCCACCAGCACGGACGCACCCGATCTGCAGCGGTGCAGGTCGGCCGCGTGCACCACGCCCAGCGCACGCAGTATCTCGGTGTAGAAACCGGCCACGTGCTGGCTGATGTCGATGCCAAGGATGTCCAGCTCGGCCGCCACCCGTTCGGTGAGGGACATCTCGGGCAGTTCGCCGGCCCGGACCAGCCCGGCCAGCCCCTCCCCGGCACCGGGCCCGCCACCGGGCCCGGCGAAGGGGAGCATCGGGCCCGCGGGCCGCAGCCGGGCGGCCCCGGCGCGAGCCGTGGCCCCGGCGCGAGCCGCGGGGCCGGCCAGCACACCGACCCTGGACAGCAGGTCACGCCGGGTCGGCTGGCCGGGCCCTGGGTACACCGCGTCGAACGCACCCACCAGCACCAGCCGCTCGGTGACCGGGCGCGATGCCCGGGCCCGTTCCCAGAAGTCCCGCAGCGACGCATACGGCTGCCCGGTGACGATCCGTGTCACCTCGGCGTCGCTGATCCCCTTGACCTCACGCAGCCCGGTCCGCAGCCCTTCGGGCGGCCCTTCGCCCGCCCTCCGGGCCTCCCCTTCCTCCCGCACTCTCCTTCTCCTGCGCCGCTCGGCCCGCCGGGGCCACCGGCTCTTACGCCGCCGTTCCCGCCGCCCCGGCTGGTCACCCCAGCGCCGGGCGACGCGCTCGACCCGCCAGTCGCCGGCCGAGATGTTCACGTCCATGGGCAGCACGGGAACCCCGGACAGCCGCGCGTCACCGGCGATCACCCGCTTGGGATACATGCCGGGCTCGTGCACCAGCACCCCCGCGTAGAACGCCGCCGGGTAGTGCCGCTTCAGCCAGGCCGACTGGTAGGTCGGGATGGCGAACGCCGCCGCGTGCGCCTTGCAGAAACCGAACCCGCCGAACGCCTCCAGCACCTCCCAGACCCGCTGCACGGTCACGCTGTCGTAGCCCCGCCCGGCCGCCGCGCCCTGGAACCAGGCCTGCACTCGCGGCCGTGCAGAGTTGTCCGACAGGTCCCGGCGCAGCCGTTCGGCATGAGAAAAACTGCAATCGGTCATCACATGGAGAATCCGGAGAACCTGCTCGTGGAAGATGACCACTCCCCCGGTCTCGCGGAGCGCCCCGGCCAGGTTCTCGTGCGGGTAGCAGGCCGGACGCCGGCCGTGCTTGATGCTCAGGTAGGGGGTGATCATGTCAGAGTTGACCGGCCCGGGACGGAACAGCGATATGTCGACGATCAGGTCGCCGATGCCGCGCGGCTCCAGCCGGGTCACCAGCTCCCGCTGGCCGGGCGACTCGATCTGGAAGCAGCCGAGCGTGCGCCCGGTGCGGATCATCTCGAACGTCGGCCCGTCGCCGTCGCCGACCGAGTCGATGTCCACCCGGTCGCCGCGGGTCCGCTCGATCTCGGCGAGCGTGTAGGTCATCGCCGACTGCATGCGCACGCCGAGCACGTCCAGCTTGATCATCCCAGCGGCTTCCACGTCGTCCATGTCGTACTGGCACAGCGGCAGGCCCTCCGCGCTGCGCTCAACCGGGACGCGGTCGGGCAGGGTGCCGCTGGACAGCACCACACCGCACGGGTGCATCGCGATATGCCGAGGGAGTCCGTCGAGTTTCTCCGCGATCTTGAACAGGCTGGTCAGCTGGGAAACCGCCAGGTTGCTGGCGCGCAGCTCGGGCAGATCGGCGAGCGCGGCGCGGATGCCGCGGGCCCGGATGTGGCCGAACGCCTTGGCCATCACGTCGATCTCGTGCGGCGGCAGGCCGAACGCGGCAGCGGTGTCCCTGATCGCGCTGCGCGCCCGGTAGGTCTCCATCATCGAGACGCAGCCGCAGCGTTCCTCGCCGTAGCGTTCGATGATCGCGCGGTAGGCCTCGATCCGCCGCGCCGACTCGACGTCCAGGTCGATGTCGGGCAGCCCGGCGCCATCGCGGAGGCGGCTCTCGGACAGGAACCGTTCCATGATCAGGCCATGTTCGAGCGGGTTGATGTCGGAGATGCCGATCAGGTAGTTGACCAGGCAGCCCGCGCCGGAACCGCGGATCGCGCAGCGGATGCCGCGGGACCTGATCAGGGCGGCCACGTCGGCCACGGTGAGGAAGTACGAGGCGAGCCCGGTGCGGGCGATGATGTCGAGCTCGCGGGCGAGGCGCTGGGCGGCTTCGTGGTGGTGCCCCGGCAAGGCGCCAGGGCCGGACAGGCCGCGGCGGTGCATTCCCTCATGGCAGCGCCGACGCAGCTGGCTAAGCTCGTCCCCTCCGGGGACCTCGGGCAGGTGCAGCAGGCCGAGGCCCAGGTCGTCCCGGGGGTCGAGGGAGCAGCGTTCGGCCAGTTCCGCGGTGGCGGCCAGCAGCTCGTGGGCGGGGTCGTCGCAGCGGCCAGGGCCGCAGTGCGGGACCGGGCTGGGCAGGGCCCCGTCGCCAGGGCTGCTGCCGGGGCCATCGCCGGAGCTGCCGCTGGGGCAGTTGCCAGGGCTGCTGCCGGGGCGCCGCGCCGGGCGGGGGTCCGGGCCTGAGCCGCAGATCCGCGCCGCGATGCGGGCCATCTGCTCGCTGTCTTTCAGATAGGCCTGCGCGTTGTGCCCGGCCAGATGGCGGCGGCCGAGCGGGGTGAGCTGGCGGGCGGCGTCGAGCACCTGCGCCACCGGCTGATCGGCGGGATCGAGGTAGCGGGCCGCGTTGGTCAGCACGGCCGGCAGGCCAGCCTCGCGGGCCAGCCGCAGCATCCGGCCGGCCTGCCGGGTGCCGCCGGGGCCCAGGTGATCCACGACCTCGATCACCACCTCGGCCCGGTCCCGCCAGCGGTCCAGGGCGGCCTGCGCGGCCCCGGTGTGCCCGGCGGCGACCGCGCGCCCGACGTCGCTGCCCGGGCCGAGCAGCGCGACCAGCCCGTCGGCATGCTCGGCGACCAGGTCCGGGGTCACCGCGGGGACGCTCCGCTCCCCCGCCCGGTGCGCGGCGCTGACCAGGTGGCACAGCGACGCCCAGCCGCCACCGGCGCAGGCCAGCAGGGTCACCCGGGCCGCCGTCTCGTTCACCAGACGCGGCGGGGTCACGGGAGGCGGGACGGCCGGGTTGGGCGGGCGGCGCCGCAGGCCGGGGCGGCGGCGCGGCGCGGCCTGGGATTCCGGCGCGTCCCGCAACGCCAGGTCGGTGCCGATGATCGGCGAGATACCCGCCCGGGCGCACGCCTGAGCGTGCTTGACCGCCCCGTACAGCCCGTCCCGGTCGGTGAGCCCCAGCGCCCGCATGCCTGCCGCCTTGGCCCGCTCGGCCAGGGCGGCCGGGCTCGCCGTGCCGTACCGCATCGAGTACGACGACGCAACGTGCAGGTGGACGAAATCCGCTGGCCAGCTCAACGTGCCAATCCTCCAGTAGCGCGATCCTGGGCGCCTGGGCCACCCGGCGCCCGGGTGCCTCAGCTTCCGGGGCGCCGGGACCCGTGCCCCCGGCTGCCGGTGCCTGGTGCGCCGGCTGCCGGGCCCGGTAAGTCCCAGACCCGGACGAGCAGCCAGTCGCCCGTATCGGCGTCACGGCGCAGCTCGTACACCGCGGCCGGCACGTCACCGCCCGGTCTGGCCTCGACCCGCCAGAACTCCCGTTCCGGCGGCACGTCGGTGTCCGGGTTGTTTCGTTGCCACCACTCCCTGCTGACCACCCAGTGCTCGAGCGCCACGAGCACGGTGTAGAGCCGTCCCCGCCAGATGAACCGCAATGGCCTGTCGTCCCGCACCGTGACCGCGATCGGTTCGCCGTACATCCTGCTCACGCCGCCTGCCTCAACCGCCCTGCTCGCCTAAACCGCCCTGCTCGCCTCGACCGCCAGGGCCGCTCGTATCGACCGCCAGGAGGAAGGCAGGCAATCCTCCGACCGGCTTGATCGAATCTATATTCGATCAAGTCAATACGCAACCTAAAGCACCGAACGTGTTCGCTGATATTCGCGCTGCTACCAGGCCTGATACAGTCCGGGCCTTGGCGTCGGCGTCCAGCCTGGTACCGGACGCGCAGCATCCACCTATGGCGAGCGGCATGGAGAACCCGGTTACCTGGCGCTGGCGGGCCGGGGGTAAGCGCAGAGGCTAGAAGATCTTCAGGCGTTCCGGTTCGCCATCTGGGTTCTCGCGGACGTAGACCGCTCCGCCACCCTCGAGCACCCGCTCAACGTAGGCGTATATCTGAATCGCCCGGTTGATCGTGTCCGTCTTGCTGTCCCCTGTGCACTGAACCGCCTCGCTGAGCGCGCGGGAACTGCGGGCGGTGAGGTTAACCGTGACCCGCTCCAGGGGGCCGCCGGCACCTGGACCGGAACCGGGGCCGCGCTCCCTGGTGGGCGCGGCCGTAGCAGGTGATGCCGGGTGAGCCATGGGGAAGCCTTCCTGAAGGGCCCACCCGCGGGGAAGCTGCAGGACCTGTGGCGGCAGGGCCTGGCGGGCGCCTGCCTGGCTGCCGTATGCGCCTGGCATGCGGAGTTCATCGCAGGTGGTGCGCGGCGTGTGGTTCAGCAGGAGCCCGCCCGGCAGGATTCCGGACACGGTGGGTTCCTTCGGGTACTGCCATGATCTTTCGGGTAGCGTACGTACGGTCGTTGATGCTTGTCAAGCTGATGACATGATATCGACTGTGCGACAGCAGCACATTGCGCGGCAAAATGCATTAGGATGCTGGTATTAACTATGGCCCCCCGGGGACCGCGGCGGTAGGGGGCTCTCCGTATGCATAACCGCCCTTACGCAGCGCAGCCAAGGGGTCACTGAACTTTTCTCCGGGCCGATCCAGACCCTGCCAGAAAGCTGCCCGCCATGGCGCCCCCCATGAAGATCACCGACCTGACCAGCATCGAAGGTGACCCCGACCCGGAGCGGGCCGACGTCCCCGACCCCCGCATGTACCTGGAGATGCGTGCGAGCGGGCCCTGGCAGCTCGGGCTGGTCAAGTTCATCGCCCGCTGTTCCGAACGCGCCCCGGTCGCCCGTGCTCTGGTGGTCTGGCTTCTGACCGCGGCGGGTATCGCCCTCGCCGCTGCCGCGCACTATCTGCTCCCCGCTCACCACTTCGGCTGGGTCACCATCGTCGTGCTGGTGATCTGCCTTCTTCTCCCGTTCGGCATGTACCAGGTGATGGGCTACGACCCGCGCCCTCGCCCGCGCCGCAAATCCTTATCCACTTGCGTCTTCCTTGACGGCTGCGCGGGTCTTCCATCAGCAGGGAGGACTCCGGTCGCTGGTACGACCCTGTCTAGATGTACCATGAAATTCGTTCAAGATTCTTTACGCCGCCCTGAAGTGCTCATACGCGCCGTTCCGGCACGGTGCCAGGGTAATTGGGATACCTGCGGGTGTGAGCGGCGCTGGCGGCGTTTGAGAGTCGTGCGTGGCGCATGCGCGCCGGCCGGTCACAGGGCCGGGGCTGCCGGCGGGAGGGGTGGCCGAAGGTTGGGCCGGTGGCCTGGTTTGGGTGGGGAGCGGGGCAGGCGCTAACCTCGCCGGGGGCCGGGCGGGCTTCTCCAGCCTGCCCGCTCTTGCCCGGCCGGGCCTGCCCCGCTTAGGGGTCCCCACCCAAACGAGGTGGCTCAGGCTTCGGTCAGCCCGGCACCCTCGGGAGGCCATCGGCGCAACGGACGGGCAAGCCCAAGCGGCGCTCGTCAGGGTGTCCCGTCGCCTGAACGGGCCCAGCCACCAGTGAGGCGTCTCAATCGGGAATCGTTCATCACATAGGTTCAGCGTGTGGTGAGACTCGCGGTGAAGCTGCTGCTCCTCGACGCCGATGACCGCCTGCTTCTGATTCACGCTAAGGACCCGCGAGCAGCCCTGGAGTGCTGGTATCCCGTGGGCGGCGGCGTCGAACCCGGTGAATCCCTGCACGACGCCGCGACCCGGGAAGCATACGAAGAGACCGGCTTGACCGACCTGCCGCCGGGCCGCCACGTCTGGCGACGCGACCACACATACGAGTACGACGGCCGGGTCGTCCCAGTCCACGAAGAGTGGCTGCTACATAGGGTCAATCACTTCGAACCCGTCCCGGCAAAACTCAGTCACTACGAAACGCGAAGCATTCTGGGCTTCCGATGGTGGCGAAGCCAGGAACTGGCGGAATCAACCGACACCATCTTTCCACCGCAACTCGGCCGTCTGACGATGGACCTGCTGACTGACGGAGTACCGGCAACGCCAATCGACATCTCCGACCCGACTTCCGCAGCGGCCGACTGACCGCCCGGCCACTGGCGAGGTTAGGCCGTGTTGCTAAAGGGAGCTGGTGAGCCGGGTGCACCCCAGACTTCGCCGTCGAGCAGCGCCATTTCCAGTGCGGGCCGCGCCTCCCGCCTGCGACGGTGCAACCGCGTGGTGTCCATCTCGCTGCGTAAACTGTTGGCTCGTGTGCCTGCCTGTGATGTCAACGTGCACACTGACGGTTCCCGGTGGACCGAGGGACTGAGCGGTGCCCGACCGACCTGAGATTGTCTGCATCTGCGGCTCTGCCCGGTTCGTGGACGAGATGCGTGCGGCGAACCGTGATCTGACCTTCGCAGGTGTCATCGTCGTCGCGCCAGGCGAAGCAGACGAGTTGATCACCAACGAGCAGAAGACCGCGCTGGACGCCCTGCACCTGCGCAAGATCGACCTGGCTGACCGGGTTCTGGTCGTCAACCCCGGCGGGTATATCGGCGAGTCCACGAGCAGGGAGATCGCATATGCCCGCGCCACCGGCAAGCCGATCTCGTTCACCGATCCCGTCTGACCCGTTATCCGCCCGAAACGAGGTGCTCAGGCTTCGGTCAGCCCGACACCATCGAGGCGCCATGCCGCACGGACGCGGGCCGGGAGTTCTTATGATCCTGGCAGCCGCCCGCCGAGTGTGCCGATGATCTGGCCGGCCTCGATCCCTGGTTCGGTTTCGGGGTCGGCCCATAGCGGGCGGCCGTGGCCGTCGAGGTATCCCCAGTAGTCGCAGACCGTCTTCTGGAGTGAGATCTCTCCCGTGGCGTAGGTGATGTAGACGCGGCCTTTATCGGGGTCGCGGGGGTTGCGGATGACGAGTTCCCGTTCGCGTTCGCGGATCTCCAGCCCGGTTCCCTTGAGCAGAGCCCGCACGGCTTGGACGAGATTGTTCCTGGCCTGCAGTGCCTGGGGGGCATCTGGTTTACCGGGTGGTTGCGTCATCGCGGTTATGCCCTTCGGGCTGGACTCGGATTGCCTGCTCGGTCTGCTGCATGCGGGTGAGGAGGTCGGCGGGCTGGTCGGCGGTGACGATGACGCGCTGACGCCTGCGGAACAGGGGGTAGGCGACGTATTCCCTGCTGTAGGTCCCCCACATGACGAGCCAGTGCTCATGCTGCCGGTTGATGTCTTCGGCGATGGCCCACGCTTCGGTGTCGCCGGGCACGGGCTGCTGCGCTTCGGGTCCGGGGCGGGTGATCACGTGCCACCCCCGGTGGCGTGCAGTACATGGGCGACGGTGGCCGCTGCGGAGGTCACGTCGGTGCATGCGGTGATGGGTTCGGCCCACGACCAGTAGAAGGATCCGTTCTGGATGTACACACGCTCACTGAGCATGGTTGCCCGGGGGTTGGTGACCGTGAGATACGCGAGCCGGGCTGGGGGTGTGCGGATGGCAGCCTCGTAGCCGCGTGCGGCCAGTTCTGCACCGAGGCGGGCCAGGTCAGCCGTCGCTCCGGCCTGTGTGTCGTGCGTGTCACTCTGTGCTGCCATGTGGCTCAATTTCGCAGGCACGGGCACAATGGGGCTAGGTGGCACGGGCCTATGCCACGATCCGCCACGACTTGCCTGGAGGGCCGCCACAATGGCCAGACGCGACCCCGAGACCGACCCTCGTGCGCGGCTGGGTGACGAGTTGCGGCGGGCCCGGGTCGCTGCCGGGTTCAGCAGTCAGGAAACGCTGGCCGCCAAGCTCGGGTTCGACCGGTCGGTCATCGCTAAGGCCGAGACCGGGGACCGGCCACCGACCCCTGATGTGCTGGCCGCGTGGTGCCAGGTGTGCGGCCTGGATGAGGAGCTGTTCGAACGCTGGGCAGTGCTCGCGAGACGCGCGGACGGGCCGGTACCGACCTGGTTCGAAGGCTGGCTCGATGCTGAGGGCAAGGCCCACACGCTTCGGCTGTGGTCGCCCGTGCTGCTGCCGGGCCTGCTGCAGACGGCCGATTACGCCCGTGCGCTGTTTCTTGCCATGGGGATGGACGAGGACGCCGCCGAGGCGCAGGTCTCGGTGCGGCTCGGCAGGCAGGAAATCCTGGACCGGGCCGACCCTCCGCAGGTGGTGGCCGTGGTCTATGAGACGGTGCTCCGCAATCTCATCGGCTCACCGGGCGTCATGCACGACGCGCTGGCCCACGTCGCGGAACAGTCCCAGCGGACTAACATCAGTGTCCAGGTGGTCCCCGTTGCTACAGGCGCTAACGCCGGGCTTGGCGGATCGTTCTGCATGGCCAGTGGTGACGGAGCACCTGAGGTGCTGCTGATGGAGACCGTGGAGGACGTGACCACGGAAACCAGGTCACACGTTCGCCGGGCGGCCCATATGTTTGTTCGTGTGCAGGCTGACGCGCTGCCCCGCGCGGCCAGCCTGGCGCTGATTCGGGAGGCGGCAGAGCAGTGGAAGACACAATAGAGCCGCGCTGGCGGAAGGCCAGCTACAGCGGCAACGGCGGCGGCAGCTGTGTGGAGGTCGCGGGCAACCTGCCCGACGTGGTAGCCGTCCGCGACAGCAAGAACCCTGACGGGCCGAAGCTCATCGTCTCACCTGCCGGCTGGCGCACTTTCATGGCCAGCGTCAAGGCTGGCAGGTACGACCTGGCCTGATCGGCGATCCGGTCAGGTTCCCTTGACTAGGGGGCGTTCTCGTGTCTAGAGGGCGCCCCCTTTCGCTGCTCAGGGGCGGATGTGCTAGTGCCGCGACAGCAACGTTCGTCCTCCTCCAGCGCACTGTGGGACGCTGGTCTTGATGGACAATGGATCGGGGGCGGTGGGCCGTCGCGTCATCGTTACCGGGATGGCCGGGTCCGGGAAGAGCACCTTCGCGAAGGCCTTGTCGGTGAGGACCGGTCTGCCGGTGATCCATCTCGACTTCCACTACTGGAAGCCGGGATGGGTGAAGCCGTCGGATGACGAGTGGCGGGTGAAGCAGCGCAGCCTGCTCGCGGGCGACGCCTGGATCGCCGACGGCAACTATACCGAAACGCTCGATCTTCGCCTGGAGCGAGCGGACACAGTTGTCGTCCTGGACACACCGTGGTGGGTTTGCGCCGGTCGGGCGTTCGTGCGCGGAGTTCGTAGGCCAGCCGGCACCAAGATGCCCGAAGGTTGCGAGGACTCTGTGATCCGGCGGTTGCGCGATGAATGGTGGTTGGCCGGGGGTATCTGGCGGGTTCGTCATAAGGAGCCTGAGCGAGAACGCGCCCTCATCTCCGAGCACGGGCAGCACGTGGCGTTGCACGTACTCAGTTCCAGGCATGCGGCCCGAGCATTTCTCGGCCCGTGACTGGCTGTACCGCCGAGCCGCAAGGGGGCAGTTTCCTCGTGTGCCGGTGACTGCAGGTACTGGCGTTCTCTTGGGTGGGCTCAGGAAGAGTGAGGATGGGGGGTGCGGGGGGAAACCTAAGGGAAACCTGCGGGGTCGAAGGGGGAGCGGGTGTCCCTTGGGTTTCCCCCCGCCGCTTTTTGCAGATAGCTGTTGCGTAGTGTGCCGTCTGCCTGCCTGCTGTCTTGCTGCTGGAGTGTTCCCGACCTCCCATCCTGAAGTTGGGGGTGGGAGGTCGGGAACATGGAAGCAGTGCCCGTTGACAGCGTTTGGGCAGGCAGACGGCACGCGGAGCACCCTTGGGGGGTTCACCAGGCCCTGGGCCGCCCCGCGTTTTCCGGACAGCTGAATTGACGCTATTTCATGCTGCGAGCTGCCGGTTCAGGTACTCGTCGTGGACTTCCTGCGGAGTCCGTAGCCGAGCGCCGAGTGGAGACGAGTCCGATTATAAC
>DASYAV010000074.1:0-12205 GCA_036501145.1 Streptosporangiaceae bacterium
CGCCGCCGCCGACGGCGACGGCGAGCAGGACACGGCCGAAGCCGGCCAGAACACGATGATCCCGCCGGGGTCGCTGGCCGGGCTGGCCGCCGAGCACGGCCTCAAGCCGAGCGCGGCCCGCCCGCCGCTGCTGGAATACATCAAACGGGTCTGGCGGCGGCGGTACTTCGTCACCGGCTTCGCCACCGCGCAGAACGTGGCGATGTACACCGAGGCGCGGCTCGGCCAGGTCTGGCAGGTCCTGACGCCGCTGCTGAACGTGGCGGTGTACTACCTGATCTTCGGGCTGATCCTGGACACCAGCCGCGGAGTGCCGAACTTCATCGCCTTCCTGGTCGTCGGCGTCTTCATCTTCAACTTCACGCAGCGCTCGTTCATCATCTCCTCGCGGGTGATGTGGGACAGCCTGCCGCTGATCAGGGCGCTGTACTTTCCCCGGGCCTGCCTGCCGCTCGGCTATGTGCTGATCGAGCTGGAGCAGCTGGCCATCTCGCTGGTCGTGATCTTCGCGACCGTGCTGGCGGTCGGGGAGCCGCTCAGCTGGCACTGGCTGCTGATCGTCCCGGTGCTGGCCATGCAGACGCTGTTCAACGTGGGTGCGGCGTTCATCCTGGCCCGGTTCGGCGCCGGGTTCGACGACGTCAGCCAGCTGCTGCCGTTCCTCGTGCGGACCTGGTTCTACGCCTCCGGCGTCATGTTCAGCATCCAGACCTTCCACAACCTGCACGCGCATCCGACGATCGCCAGGATCCTGCAGTACAACCCGGCGGCGATCTACATCACGCTGACCCGGAACGCGCTGATGCAGTCGCAGCGGCAGAGTACACCGGGCAGCAAGCCCTATAACGCCGCGCTGTGCAACCAGTACTTCAGCCCGCCGCCGGCGAAGAGCTTCTCTTCCCCCGCGAAGTACAAGCAGTTCCAGGCCAGCAACCTGTTCAACAGCGCACACTGCCACGCCGTCGTCAGCCAGCCCGGCCTGTGGCTGTTCGGCGCGCTGTGGGCCGTGGTGATCCTGGTTGTCGGGTTCGTCTTCTTCTGGCGGGCGGAGGTGCAGTACGGCCGTGGCTGATCCGATGGTGGTCGTGGACGACCTGCACGTCGTGTACCGCGTGTACGGCGCGGGTGGCGACCGCGGCACCGCCGCCACCGCGATGCTGCGGATGCTGCGCAGGCAGCGCCGCCCCTCGGTGCGTGAGGTGCACGCGATCAGGGGCGTCTCCTTCGTCGCCTACCGCGGCGACGCCGTGGGTGTGATCGGGCGGAACGGCTCGGGCAAGTCCACCCTGCTGCGCGCGGTCGCCGGGCTGCTGCCGGCCGAGCAGGGGGTGGTCTACACCGACGGCCACGGCGCGCTGCTCGGGGTGAACGCGGCGCTGCTGGAGGACCTGACCGGGGACAAGAACGTGATCCTCGGCTGCCTGGCCATGGGCATGACCCGGCAGGAGGTCAAGGACAGTTACCCGCAGATCGTGGAGTTCTCCGGGGTCGGCGACTTCGTCAACCTGCCGATGAAGACGTACTCCACCGGCATGGGCTCCCGGCTCAGGTTCGCCATCGCCTCGGCGAAGAGCCACGACATCCTGCTGGTGGACGAGGCGCTGGCCACCGGGGACGCGGAGTTCCGGCAGAAGAGCCGCCGGCGCATCGACGAACTGCGCGCACGGGCCGGCACGGTGTTCCTGGTGGCGCACAACCTGGCCGAGATCGAGGAGAACTGCAACCGGGTGATCTGGCTGGAGAAGGGGCGGATCGTCCAGGCGGGTGACGACGTGCCCGGGATCATCGACGCCTACCTGACCGCCTCCGGCGGGGCGGCCAAGGACCGCCAGCCGGTCTAGCAAGTCCGGCCCAGGTCCGGCCCGGGTCAGAGTCAGGTCAGGTCAGGGCCCAGATTTCGCCGGGCTGCCCGTAGCAGTCCTGCTGGACCAGCGCGGTGCCGTTGGCCGTGCTGTTGCCCGGGTCGTCCAGGCAGCGGCCTGAGTTCACGTTGATCAGCTCGCCGCCGGGGCCGGTGACCCACTGCTGGTCGCTGCCGGCGCCGCACGCGTCCAGCACGATCTTGGCCCCGTCCAGCTTGCCGCCGCCGCTGACAGTCAGGCACTTGCCGCCGTTCAGCCGCAGCGTCTCGTCCGGCTCGTCGGCCCATTTCTGCTGCACGCTTCCGCTGCACTTCGAGACCTGGATCTTGTTGCCGTTGCTGGTCACGTCGCCGGTGTCGGCCACGCACAGCCCGGCCACACCGGACTGGACGGGACTGGCCGGCAGGGTCCAGGCCTGGTTGGCCGCGCCGTTGCACACGCCCACCTGAAGCTGCGTCCGGTTGACCGTGCTGCCGCCCGGATCGGCCAGGCACAGGCCGGCGTCGGTGCTGTACAGCTGGCCTGCCGACCCGGTGATCTGCCACTGCTGGCTGGCCGCCCCGTCGCACGTCTCCAGCACGGTCTTGGTCTGCGGGGCGGTGGCGCCGCCCTTGAGGTCCAGGCACAGGTTGTGGATGGTGAGCATGCCCGCCCCGCCCGGGTTCCCGTCCGGGTGGTACGCCCAGTTCTGCGCGATGTGGCCGCTGCAGCTGGAGCTGACCACCTCGGTGCCCGGGCTGGTGCCGTTGTCCAGGTCGTCCAGGCATTTGCCGCCGAGGTCGAGGCGCACCGGGCCGGAGACCACGTGGTACCCGGTGGTGAGCGGCTTCACCGCCACCAGGCTGAAGGTGACCGAGCCGGCCGCGCCGGTGCTGTCCGCGGCCGTGACCGTCACCTTGCTGATGCTGGCCGAACTGGTCAGCGTGCCGGTGATGCGGCCGGTGTGCGCGCCCATCGACAACCCAGCCGGGAGGCCCTTGACCGACCACTTGAGCGGGAAGCCCGAGGGGTGGGCGGCCTGCATGGCCAGGAACACCGGGGTGCCCGTCTCTTCGTCCTGGGTGCCGGGGTCGGTCACCGTCACGATGTGGCCGGTCCCGGTGTTCTGGAACGCCGCGACGCCGTCCGGGGTGCCCAGGCCGGTCGGGCCGTCGTAGCCGGTGCCGGCGTTGCACAGGTACTGCCGGTCAGCCTCGCAGCTGCCGTCGGACCCCGTGGTCACGTCGTACAGGTGCGTGGCCTGCCCGCTCTGGTACAGGTAGGAGGCGGGGTAGCTGGCCGCGGCCGGGGCGCCGGCCAGGGCGTATACCGAGGCGATGATCGGCGAAGCCACGCTGGTGCCGCCGGCCACGCTCCACCCGGCGCCGGAGTTGTAGGTGTCGTAGACGGCCACCCCGGTCTGCGGGTCGGCTACCGCGGCGACGTCGTTCCCGGTGCGGTTGAGGCAGCCGCCAGGCGTGGAGTCGTCGGCCTTCTGCCAGGACGGCTTGGGCTCGGCCAGCGAGCATCCGGAGCCGGTCGCGTGGCCGTTGCCGTCGTTCCACACCGTCTCGGTCCAGCCGCGGGCCGAGCCGGTGGCGGCGGTCAGCGACGTCCCGCCGACCGACGTCACGAACTGCGACGAGGACGGCCAGCTGGTGCCGTAGCCGGATCCGCCGGCCGCGGCGGTGATCGCCACCCCTGGGTGGTGGAAGTACAGGTTGTCGTAGTAGTTCTCGGTGCCGAACTCGCCGGTGCTCCAGCCGTTGGCCACGAACTTCGCCCCGCTGGCCGCGGCGGAGTTCTCCGCGGTGCCCAGGTCGGTGATGCTGCTGGTACTGGCCTCGACGAGCAGGATGTGGCAGCTGGGGCAGATGGCGGAGATCATGTCCAGGCTGACCGATTCGTCCTGCGCCCAGTCGTTGCCGGATGGCTCGGGGCCGGGCAGCGGGCTGGCCTGCCCCTGCTCGTTGACCTTGGTCACGCAACCGGCGCCGGTGCCGGTGTCGCAGCCGGGCAGGCCGTACTGGGCCCTGTACACGGCCAGGTCGGACGCGGCCTGGGGGTCGTCGTAGGCGGCGACCACGGCCACCGTCTCGCCGCCGCCCTGGCTGCCGGCCGCGGCGGTCAGGTTGTAGGCACTCTGCAGCTGGGCCGGCCCGTACCCGGGCGGGGCCCGGTCGGGGACGGCTCCGCGGTGGTGCGGGGTACCGGTGCGGACCACGGTCATCGGGGTGGCTGGCTGCTGCCCCGTCGACGGCCCGGAGGGCGGTGGCGTTCTGATTATCCGAGACGGCTGCGCAGCGGCCCACGCGGCCGGGCCGCCCGGGGCCGCCACGGCGCCGCCGCAGGCCAGGATGGCCGAGGTGGCGAGCAGCCCGGCCCAGCGGCTGGCCGGGCGACGTCCGGGGGGTGATGCCGGCAGCAGGTGCATGGGGTTTCAGTCCTCGATCAGCAGGCGGCCAGGGTGTCGGCGCGCTGTAGCCGGAGCAGCATGACCGTGCCGCCTTCGGGCCGGGACAGCGCGGTCAGGTCGCCCGCCTGCGCGCGGGCCAGCCGGCGGGCGATGTACAGGCCGAGGCCGATGCCGCCGAACCGGCGCCGGTCACCGGTCTCGCCCTGCACGAACCGCTCGAATATCCGCTCGTGGTCGCCGGGCGCGATGCCGATGCCCTGGTCGGCCACCGTGACCTCGATCCGGCCGTCGCAGGCCAGCGCGCGCACCGTCACCGTGCCGCCGTCGGGCGAGTACTTGAAGGCGTTCTCCAGCAGCTGGCCGATGATGATGTCGGTGGCCAGCTCGTCCCCGTAGGCGGCGGGCAGCTGCTCGGGGACGTCGGCCAGCAGCGCGTGCTTATCGGACAGGGTGCGGAACGCCGACGCGGACGCGGACAGCATCGCGGCCAGGTCGAACGGGCCGTTGGTGACCGCCAGCTGCTCGGCGCCCGCCCGCGAGCCGAGCAGCAGCTGCTCGACCAGCCGGCCGAGCGAGCCGGCCCGTTCGGCGATGGTCTGCACGGCCGTCTGCCGGTCGGTGTCGGGCAGCTTGTCCCAGCGGCGGGCCAGCGTGCTGGCGAAGCCCTGCACCACGGTGATCGGCGTGCGCAGCTCGTGGCTGGTGGTGGCCAGGAACAGGTCCTTGGCCTCCTCGAGTTCCTTGGCCGCGGTGACGTCGCGGAAGTCGAGCACCCGCTCGTCGCTGCCGTCCAGCCGGTTGCACAGCACGTCCAGCCAGCGGCCGCTGCGCAGCCGGTGGGTGAGCTTCTCACCCGGCTCGGGCAGCGGGAACGGCGGCGGCCTGCCCGCGACCTGGCCGGCCGGGATGCCGGTCAGCCGGTCCGCTGCCGGGTTCCACTGCAGCACGTACCCCCCGCCGTCGAGCACGGCGATGCCGTCCGCGCTGCCGTCGATGACCGCGCGCTCATGGGCCCGCTGCCGGACCAGTTCCTCGAAGGCCATGGCGTTGCCCAGGGCGACCCCGGCGTGCCCGGCCAGCAGCTCGAGCAGCTCGAGCTCGACGTGCCCGACTTTCCGCCTGCTGTACAGCGCGTACAGCGCGCCGTAGGGCCGGCCGCCGACGTGCGACAGGCTGAGCGCGATGGTGTGCAGGCCGGGCAGCGCGGACCAGATCAGGTCGTCGAAGCCGCCGGACTCGCCGGTGGTCATCATCACCGTCTTGCCGGACTGCATCAGGTTGTCCACCAGGCTGCCGCGCAGCGCGGCGGTGCGCCCGCGCAGGCTGGCCGGCAGCCCGTCCATGCTGACCAGCCGCAGCACGCTGTCCTCGATGATCACGAACCCGCCGGCGTCGGCCCCGGTCAGCTCGCGCAGGCTGGCCGCGATCCGGTCCAGCACCGCGGGCAGATCCCGCTGGGCGTTCATGTCCGCGACCACGTCGCCGAGGCGGCGCACCACGCGGGCCCGCTCGGCCATGTGGTGCCGCGCCCGCTCGTCCTCGCCGGTGCGGTGGAACACGTCGACCCAGCCGATCACCTGGCCGCCGGTTGAGCTGAGCGGGCTGGTGTCGATGCGCACGTCGAGGAGCGAGCCGTCCTTGGCCACCCGGCGGGTGGCGAACGACACCGGGCCGCCGCTGCTCACCCGCTCCAGCACCGCGTTGTGCTCGGCCTTGAGCTCTTCCGGGATGATTTGCGGGTCGGATCCGGTCACCTCGGCGGCGGTCCAGCCGAACATCCGCTCCGCGGCCGGGTTCCACAGCAGCACGGTGCGGTCGGTGTCGAACGCGACGATCGCGTCGGCCGCGGACTCGATGACCGCCCTGGCCGTCGCGTCCACCCGCAGCTGCCGGCTTACCGGCGGCGTGTCTAGACCCACCACATCATCGTGCCACCCGATCATGGAACGGGCGCCGCAACTCATGCAAAAGGCCGGCCCGGCGAGCGCTGGCCGCCAGGTCCGGGCGGCGGCGGTCAGGCCAGCAGCACGCCCGGATTGAGCAGGCCAGCGGGGTCGAGCGCGGTCTTCACCGCCCGCATGGCGGAGATCTCGGCGGGCGAGCGGGACAGGTGCAGCAGCCGCGCCTTGGCCCGGCCGATCCCGTGCTCGGCCGAGATCGTGCCGCCGTGCGCCGCGGCCAGCCGCATCACCGCCTCGTCCACCGCGCCGTCGGCGGGGTCTGGGCCGAGCACGTTCACGTGCAGGTTGCCGGCGCCGATGTGGCCGAAGGCGAACACCCGGGGCGGCTGGCCGCCGCGGGCCGCCGCGCGGACCGCAGCATCCAGCCCGGCGCGGAACTCGGCGATCCTGGCCAGCGGCACCGCGATGTCCATCTTGTGCGGGATGCCGGCCGTGGAGATCGCTTCGGTGTGCCGTTCCCGGTACGCCCACAGCGCGGCACGTCCCGGCGGATCCGCCGCGATCGCCGCGCTCTCCAGCGCTGGCAGCGGCGCAAGCCGCTCGGCATCATCGAGGGTGCCGGAGAACTCGGCCAGCAGATATCCGGGGGAGTCCGGGACCGGCGGCGCGGGCAGCCCGGTCACCTCACGCACCAGCGCCACCCCGGCCGCCTCGAAGTACTCTGCGGCGCGCAGCCCGGGGACCAGCGAGCGGATCCCGGCGTGCAGCTCGGCGGCGGCCGCGACCCCGTCCACCCCGGCCAGCAGGGTGACCGCGCCCGGCCCGGCCGGCCACAGCCGCAGCCGGGCCGCGGTGATCACGCCCAGCGTTCCCTCGCTGCCGGCCAGCAGCTGGGCCAGGTCGTAACCGACGTTGTCGGTGGGCAGCCCGGACAGATGGGACACCACGCTGCCGTCGGCGAGCACCGCCTGCACGCCGAGCAACTGGGCCCTCGTCGGGCCGTAGCGGACGGTGTTGATGCCGCCGGCGTTGGTGGCGATCGTGCCGCCGACCGTGGCCGATTCCCGGGAGGCCAGGTTGACCCCATAGTCCAGGCCGGCCGCCGCGGCGTGCGCGCGCAGCTCAGCGATCGTCACCCCGGCCGCCGCGGTCACCTGCGCGGCCAGCGTGTCCACCGGCGCCAGCTCGCGCAGCCGCCGCGTGGACAGCACGACGATATTTGCCTGGCCGGAAAGACACCCTACGGCCGTACGGGCCGGGCTGGAAGGACGCCCCGCGGCACCTGGGCCGTCGCCGCGGTTCTTCCCGGGCGGCGGGACCGAGCCGCCGACCAGGCCGGTGTTGCCGCCTTGCGGCACCAGCGCGGCGCCATGTGCGCCGCAGGCCTGGATGACCGCGGACACCTGCTGGGCCGAGGCTGGCCGGACGGCGCACAGCGCGTCGCCGTGGTAGCGGCGGGTCCAGTCGGTTGTGTAGCCGGCCAGCAGGCCGGAGTCGGTGAGCACATGTTCCTCACCGACCTCACTAATGAGGTCCTTTATCAGCCCGTGCACCAGTTCAGCCTGCCATGCCGCCGGAGCTACTTCAGCAGCCGGGACAGCCGGCGGTCGGCGAGCGGCTTGCCGCCGGTCTGGCAGGTCGCGCAGTACTGCAGCGCGGAGTCGGCGAACGAGACCTCGCGCACGGTGTCCCCGCACACCGGGCAGGGCTGGCCGGCCCGCCCGTGCACCCGCAGCCCGGCCTTCTTCTCCGCCTTCAGGTCGCCGGCGGCCAGGCCGGCCGACCGAGCCACGGCCTCCCGCAGCGTGGTCACCATCAACTCGTACAGCGCGGCGACCTCGTCGCCGCTGAGCGTGGCGGCCAGCCGGAACGGCGACATCTTGGCGGCGTGCAGCACCTCGTCGGAGTAGGCGTTGCCGATGCCCGCGATCACCGACTGGTCGCGGAGCACGCCTTTGATCTGAGTCCGGCGGCCGGCCAGCAGCCCGGCCAGGGTGCCGGCGGTGAAGTCCCCGGCCAGCGGGTCCGGGCCCAGCCGGGCCACCCCGGGCACCTGCGCCGGGTCGGTGACCAGATAGACGGCCAGCCGCTTCCTGGTGCCGGCCTCGGTCAGGTCGAAACCCGCCCCGCCGGCCAGCCGGAGCCGGAAGGCCAGCGGGCTCTTGCCCGGCTTGGCCGGCGCGTCGGGCAGGCTGTCCCGCCAGCGCAGCCAGCCGCCGCGGGCCAGGTGGATCAGCAGGTGCAGCGGTTCGCCGGGCGTGGAGAGGTCGAGGTCGAGGAACTTGCCGTGCCGGGTGGCGCCTGCGATGGTGCGGCCGGCCAGCGCGGTGACGTCCGGCTGGTAGGTCTTGAGCACCGAGATCGCGGCCACCTCGGCGCGCTCGATCACCTGGCCGACGGCGCGCTCGCGCAAAAATGCGGCGAGCGACTCGACTTCGGGCAGTTCGGGCACGGAACCGATTCTATTCCGTCCGGGCCATGCCCTCTGACCTCACACTTCTCGTCCGCTACTGGATTGGTTGCTTAATACAAACTAACCTATGTTCCAGGAGAGGAGATCCGGGTAGCGCAATGACAGTCAGGCTCATCCGGACTACGGTGCGGATGAGCGGGGATATAGCCCGCACCGGGAATATGCGGTTTCCCGCTAGGACGAGACGATGGCCCAGGCAGAGTCGCAGCCAGCGCCGGGACAGCCAGAAGGGCGCCGCCGGCAGCTATGGCACGGCCGTCAGGACCGGCACAGCCCGCCCGATTCGGAGAAAAAGGACTCGCGCGAGCTACCCTGCCCGCCCGAGGAAAGGCCGCCCGGGGTCCGGCTCGAGCACCCGCTGATCGTCGGCTACGACGGGTCGGAGTCGAGCAGGCACGCGCTGGCCTACGCGGCGGGCATGGCCCGGCGGCTGAACCGCACCCTGCTGATCGTGCACATCTGCCCCGCGGGGGTGTACTGCGAGCCGCTGACCGGCCAGGTGGTCGGGATGCAGCGGGACCGTGACGAGCTGGACCGCTGGCTGCTCACCGAGTTCGACCAGGTCGCCGACAGCACCGGACTGAAGGTCTGCGTGCTCACCCGGCGCGGCAGCCCGGCCAGGGAGCTTGCCTCCGCCGCCGCGGAGTACGGCGCGGACGCGCTGGTCATCGGCGCGTCGACCCGCGTCTGGCACCAGCTGGCCGGCTCGGTGCCCGGCTGGCTGGCCAAGCACGCCCAGTGCCCGGTCATGGTGGTCCCCTAACGCCCAGCGGGCTGGCCGGGCCGGACGTCAGCGGCGCGGGGTGACCAGGAGGGACTGGGCGCCGGAGCCGACCGGGCCGCTGCGGTCCGACAGCACGGTGGAGGCCAGCCCGGCGCCGCCGGTGGAGATCGTGGTCCATGCGGCCAGGCAGATCCACTCCCCGGCCGGCTCGCGGTATAGGTGCACACTGAGCTCGGGGTTGATGAACTGCCAGTGGCTGATGTCCAGCTCGCTGGCCAGCCCGTTCCCGCTGTCGGCCACGATGAGCACGCGCTGCAGCGGGCTGGGCTCTTCGCCCGGGACCAGCGGGTAGCGCTGCCGGGACCATACGGTGGCCGGGCCTGGCACGCCGAACTCGCCGTGCACCGGCCGCCATTCGATGGCGGACAGGTAGCCGTCGATCCAGCCCTCGGGGGTGCGGGCCATCGGCTCGGCGGGCAGCGGCGGCGCCGCGGGCGGGTCGGCGGGCACGCCCGGGGCGGGGGTGCGCAGCACCCGCCAGGCGCGCGCCGTGGCCACCGGCCTGCCGCCGCCTTCCAGCACCGCCTCGACCATTTCCACGCTACGGCCCGGCCGGGCCACCCGCGCGGTCACCGCGAGCTCGCCCACCGGCACCGGCCCGAGGATTTCGCAGGTGAACCGGCTGATGATCATCTCGTCGCGGGGCTTGCACCGCTCGATGGCCCGGCCGAGCAGCGCGCTCGGCGGCCCGCCGTGCTCCGCTTTCGGATCCCACGGCCCCACCGTGTGCTCGGTGGCCAGCCAGCGCCCGCTCCCCGCGTCACCCAGCGGCTCGTAAAAGCTCTCGCTCACCCCGCGATGTTACCCACCGGTTCGCCAGCCCTCCGCGAGGCCCATCCCTCACCCGCCCACCCAGGCGCCAGCCGTCAAGGAAAATCGCATGGGTAGAAGGATTCAGATCGTCAGTACGACCTTGTCTAGATGTACCATGAAATCCGTTCAAGATTTTTAACACCGCCCTGAAGTGCTCATACACGCCTTTCCGGCACGCTGCCAGGGTAACGGGATGCCTGCGAGTGTGAGCGCCGCTGAGGGCGTTTGAAGGCTTCGCGTGACACGCGGCGGCGGGCGGCTACAGCGCCGGGACGGGCGGCGGGAGGGTTGGCCGAAGGTTGGGCCGGTGGCCTGGTTTGGGCGGGGAGCGGGGCAGGCCCTAACCTTGCCGGGGGCCGGGCGGGCTTCACCAGCCTGCCCGCTCTTGCCCGGCCGGGCCTGCCCCGCTTAGGGGTCCCCGCCCAAACGAGGTGGCTCAGGCTTCGGGCGGCCCGGCACCAGTGTTTATGCCTTGACGCCTGCGGGCTGGTAGGGGTGGCCGCAGCGGGTGCACAGCAGCCAGGTTGGCTGGCCGCAGCGGGTGCACCGGATGGCGCTGGGCTGGGGCGGCGGGGTGACGTGCTGGGTGGTGAACGTGCGTGGCACGCGGCAGCCGCCGCACATCATCTCCGTCTTGGGGTCGCCGGGGATGAACGGCGGTAGCTGCGGGGTGTGGCGGTCGTGTGTCATGGGCTGCCCTTGAGTGAGGGTACGCATTTGGGTTTGCAGTAGCGGGGATCGCAGTAGGTGTCTGGCCCGCAGGCTTGCGGCTGCGCGCCGGGGTGGCTGGCTGGGGCGCGGGGCAGGCCAGCGGCGACCGCTGCGGTGTCAGCTTGTGCGAGTGCGGCGGTTACGCCGTCGCGGACGTTGCCGGCGCTGACCCACCGCGACATCGGGCAGGGGTGCACGATGCCGTCCGAGCCGACGCAGGCGACGCCGTCGCCGCAGGCCCCGCACAGCGCGGCGGGGTCGGGCTTGCGGCCCCGGTGTTAGCCGAGGTCGCGCAGATGGTCGGTGCTGGTGGGCACGCCGAGCGCGGCCAGCATGGCCACGGCTTGGCGGTCGCGCTGCCCGGCGAGGATGCCGCCGATCACGCCGGCCCGCAGCGGCACGCCGCGCCGGGTGCATTCGGTGATGCTGGCCCAGGTGCGGGCGTGGGTGTTGCGGCCGGTGATCTGCTGATGCTGGGCGGGGTCGTCGGTGTACCACGAGGTGGCCAGGCAGACGCCGGGCAGGGTGAAGATGTCCCACAGTGCGGGGGTGACCTTGACCAGGTTGCTGAACACCTCCACCCGCAGACCTTGCCGCAGCGCGTGCCGCACCAGGTGCGGCAGGCTGGGGTGCAGGGTGGGTTCCCCGCCGATGAACTGCACCATCTGCACCCCGCCGGCGGCGGCGCTGGTGATGACCTGTTCCCAGCCGGGCGTGGTCATGGTGCCGTGGCTGCCGCGCGGGGAACTGCCCGCGTAGCAGTGGGTGCAGGTGAGCTGGCATTGCCGGTGATCTCCAGCCACACGAAACCCGGTGTCTGGCGGTGTGCTCGGGGGCCGGCGGCCATGCCGGCCAAGCTATCACCGGAGGTCACGCGGCGGGCTTGGTCGTGGCTCTGCCCGCCCGGTGCACTATCCGGAGGGATGGCTGCGCTGCGGGCGGTGGGGTTGTCGGTCATGGGGTTCCTCCTGGCCGGGCTGGGTGCGGGCGAAGGTGGCGAGGTCGCGGGCGGCCTGGTCGGTGCTGGTGGCGGGCCAGGTGGCGCAGGTGCCGCCGTGGCGGCAAGTGAGGTAGCGGCCATCGCACCAGACAGTCAGCGTGGGCGTCACGGAGAGCACGGCGAGTAGGGCGGTTGGGTCGGACCGGGGCGCCCTGCCGGGATTGCTCCGGGTGGGTTTCCCCGGTCCGCCCGCCGAACCCGGCGTGCGGCTTTCACCGCACCGGGCTCTCCACGTGTCTTAGCCGCTGGGTGTGGGTTCCGGTCGG
>DASYAV010000075.1:0-3246 GCA_036501145.1 Streptosporangiaceae bacterium
GGTGTCGTCGGTGACGTCGAGCAGAATGAGCTGCGCACCCAGCTCCTCAGCGGCGGCCCGGCCACGCTCCGCATCGCGGGCCCCGATGTAAACCGTGCGGCCAAGCTTGACCAGGCGCCGAGCTGTCTCACGACCCAGGCCTCTATTACCCCCGGTTACAAGGGTGACAGGCATTGACGCTCCCTCAAGATCCTGCTCGGATGCCGCCCGCCGACGGCACACGCTCAGTTTCATCGCGCTCTCTGGCGGCCACATCCACAGGACTGCTAGTTCCCGCACACCCGGCTCGGGACGCTTAGTTCCCGCCGATCGAGGACAAGTGCAGCGCGCCCGCCAGCACGTCGGCGGCCTGCCTGGGCGGCACGGGTACCGACCGAGACGCCATGTGCTCACAGCGAGCGACGCGATACCTGGTGCGGCTTCTAAGACCCCAGCAGCGCCCGGCTAGCACCAGGTCGCATAGTTTCTGCGCGGCTCGGGCCCGCATTGACGGCCAGCTCGGTCATGGTGCGGGCCATGGGCATCTGCCCCAGGGACAGCTCTGCGCCGATCGTGAGGATGTCCCGGGCGGCCGAGATGATACCGATGACCAGGAACGGCTGCGGCTGGAAGCCGCCGCCTTCCAGCCGGCCCACGATCGTGCGCAGCAGCTCGAGGACGACCACGATGAACAGCACGCTGTTCACGGCCCGGGTGACCGTGACCGCGAACCCCTCCTGGGCCGGCGCCAGGAGCAGGTCGTGCACCCCGTGGACGAACACGACGACCGCGATCACCAGCAGGGCGAGCGCGATGGCGATGAAGAGCACCGTCTCGCCGCGCTCCATGATCATGAGCAGCCAGCGTGCTGCTCTTCACTCCGCTCGTGGCGGAAGCGGCAGTCCTTCGTCGTCCAGTTTCCGGCGTTGGGGTCGGTCCATGGCCGTGCCTCCCCAACGAACCGTTCCGACCAGCCCTCTCCCCAGGTGCATACGGCTACGGATTCCATGCTGCCCCGCCCTGGCGGCGGATCTCACCCGGGGGCACTGATCCGGGCGACAGCTAGCTGAAGGGTGGATATTGGCCGGCCGCGGCCGGGCTAGCGTGGACACCGGGAAGATCGCCAAGTACACGATGGCCAGCGCGGCAGCGCCTTTCCCAGTGCTCGACACCTTCCCTGGTGATGGACACCGCACGAGAGCCGTGTGCCTGGGGGTCGCGATGGCGTTGGTCGTGGTGATGGCCGTACTGGTGGGGGCCGGCGTGTGGGTCGCCGTCCGCCTGGAGGGACACATGGACACGCCAGCCACGCTGGCCAGGCAGTCCGAGCGTCGCCCCAGCCCGCCGGCGGCCCACAAGGCCGACACGGGTCACGCCGGGTCGGGTCACGTCGGCGCGGGGCGGAACGTCCGCTGCCGGTGCCGCGACAATCCCGCGCACCGCCGGGCTGGCGTGCGCTGATGGCTGGCCGGGCGGCCAGCGGCAGCACGGCTCCAGCGCAGCGGCGCGGCTACTGGCTCACGGCCGCGGTCCTGCTCCTCGTCATGCTCGGCGGCACCCTGCCCCTCCCGCTGTACGTGCTGTACGAGCGGCGGATGCAGAGTCTCGGCGGCGAGTCCCAGCTGGTAATATTCCCAGGCGCATCGCACCTGTTCGATGATCCCGGGACGCTGGAGCACGTGGCCCAGCTGGCGCGCGATTGGTTCGCCGCGCACCTCACCCAGGTGCCGGGCAGCGCATCCAGACGGATCGGGGCGGACCCGGGACGCCCAGGCGGGTGCAGGCCCGGGCAGTGACGTCAACAGCCGTCCTTCACCGTGGGCCAGGCGGGTGGCCTCCGTATCGGTCTGGCGTGAGCTGGAGCACCCTGGTCGTCCTCGCGGCGCCGACCTGCGGCCTGGCAAACAGGGCCGTTTCCGCCCTCTTCTTCCCGGCGGAACCGCTTCGGTGTCTTGCGCCGCCTCGCCCTGACCATGGTGATCGCGGCCTCCGCTGCCCTCACCGGGGCGTCCAGGACAGGTTCCGCGCCACCAGTTGCCCGTAACGCCTGCCAGATTGGGAAGCTGCGCGGACAGGCGGTTCGCTGGCCACCGCGCTACCGCCCCTGCCTGCCATCCGGCCCGGCTTCGCCGCGAGCCGGTCAAGCCGGAGACGCGATAGTGGCGCAGTTCGGAACCCTTGATCAAGATACGCCGTGCTACCGGGATGGCAGGTGGATAGCCACGGCGCAGGCGCGTACGGCCTGGCCTGCGATTGTGTCGCCGGCCCGGGTGCCGGCCGACTGGGTGGCCTCACCGATCGGGGCGCCGGGCGGCCGCGGAGCGCCCGGGGAGAGTGAGGGCGGCGAGGAGGCCGGCGCCCAAGACGAGGCCGGCTGACAGGTAGAGGGCGACGTGCAGGCCAGCCTGGAATGCTGTGTAGGCGGCCTGGATGACCTGCCGGACCAGCGTGGCCTCCCCCGGCGGCGCCCCCGCGGCCGCCTTGCCGCTGGGCGGGACAGCGCCAGTCTCGAGCGCGTGGATGACCAGTGCCTGGAAACTGGGCGGGATGCCGAGGTGGTTCAGCTTGCTGGTCAGCGTGGCTCGCAGCTCCGCGTTGACCACTGCGCCGAGCACCGCGACGCCGGTCACGGCGCCCATCTCGCGGCTGGTGTTCGTCGCCGATGCCGCCATGCCTGAGCGCTCGGCCGGGACGGCGTCCAGGGCCGAGGACGTCACCGGCACCACGGTCGTGCCGAGGCCGACTCCGGCGAGCGCCAGGGCCGCCACCAGCGGCAAGTAAGGAGGCTGTGGGCTGAGGCAGGCGTTCGTCAGCAGCAGGCCCACGCCGAACAGCAGGCAGCCGCCAGTGATCAGCCAGCGCGGGGCCGCCGCGCCCGCCCGGCGGCCGACCAGCAGCGACGCGAGGATCATCAGGATGGCCATGGGCGCGAACGCCAGCGCGATGCGGTATCCGGAGTAGCCGGCGACTTCCTCCAGGTACAGGGCGGTGAAGAAGAAGATCGCGAAGGTGGCGAAGTAACTGCAGAATGCGACCACGTTCGCGGTGGCGAACCGTGGCACCCGCAGGAACCGCAGATCCAGCAGTGGGTGCGGGGCCCGGCGCTCCTGCCAGGCGAATGCGGCGGCGGCGAGCAGGCTCGCCCCGAACAGTGCGCCCACCCAGGGGGTGCTGTACCCGGTGCTCTCTCCCTCGATGACCGCGAACACCAGCGCCGCGAGGGCGGACGCGCCGACCAGCGCCCCGGCGGTGTCCACGCGGTGGGCG
>DASYAV010000076.1:0-1557 GCA_036501145.1 Streptosporangiaceae bacterium
CAGGTCGGGCGATAGGGCGCCTGCGTTATCACGGCAGGTTCTTGGTTAGCGGCTGGGTCGCATGAGGGTGGCGGCTAGTTCCTGGCGGCTGCGGACGCCGAGTTTGTCGAAGACCGCTCGCAGGTGCTCTTGGACGGTGTACTGGCTGATGGCCAGCTGGCCGACGATCTGCTTGGTCGAATATCCCCGCAGCACCAGCGCGACCACCCGGGCCTGAGCGCCCGTCACGCCGTGGCTGGCCAGGATCAGGGACGTTAGTTCACCGGGTCCGGGCTCCTCGAGGATCAGGACGGTGGATTGCTGGCTGCCGCCGTGCAGCGGTGAGGCGTGGACGGACAGCCAGTCCCCGCGGATGGTGCGCAGCCGGACGGCGGGCGCCGGGTGCTCGCCGGCGTAGCCGGCCGCGGCGAGCAGGGGCAGCGGCAGCTGGCATGAGCTTGGCCAGTCGCTTTCGGGGATCTGCGCCAGCCAGCGCTCGGCCGCATCGTTCAGGGAGGTGACCGAGCCGGCTGCGTCGAGGATGACCACCCCGTGCCCCAGGACCGGGTGGGGATCCCGGGCTTGCCCGGCCAGCAGGGCCCGGCGGAGGCCCTCGGCCACGTGCGGGGCGATCCTGGTCACGATGTCTCGCTCGCGCGAGGAGAATCCAGTGGCCCCGGCTTGCCGGTGCAGGCACATCACGCCCCAGCACGCCTGCCGGGTCCGCAGCGCCACCCGCAGTTCGTCGCCGAGGCCCAGCGGCCGCATGATGGCCGCATGCCGGGCGCTGCTGTCCCGCTCGCCGCGGGTGGCCTGATCCAGCGTCCGTGCCGGGTCCGGTGCGGCGGCAAGGTCGGTGAACCGGTTGACGTCACGCCCGCCGAGCTCGTTGGCCAGGAAGGCAGGCGCCGCCTCGATGAGCGGCTCCTCGCTGATCGCCGAGGTGAACAGCAGCGTCGCCGGGTCCACGGTGGCGATGAAGGCGGCATCGACCCCGGCCAGCGCCTTCAGGCGGGCGGCGACCTCGCGGCGGAACGCGGCGGCGTCCAGGCCGGCGTAGCAGCGCTCGATGAGCGCGTCTACCCGGCGCTGCAGGGGTTTCGGCGGCATAACCCCACGGTACGGAACCGGGGGCCGGTATGACACCCCAGGAAACTGGCATGGTGACCGCCGCGCCCAGGGCGCAGCCTGAGGCCATGACAACCTTCGGATTGCACCTGACCAGTTACCCAGAGCCGGACGCGGGCGGCTCGATCGCCGCGTATACGCAAGACGTCGCTGCGGCGGCGGAGAACTCCGGCGTGTTCGGCACGCTGTGGCTCACCGACCACCTCCACAGCCTCGGCCCGGCGGGCCCGGCGGCCCTGGTGCCGGAATCGCATCTGGTCCTGACCGCTGCCGCGGCCGGCACCCAGCAGCTGGACCTGGGCCTGCTCGCCGCCTCGGTGGTGTACCGGAATCCGGCGCTGCTGGCCAAGATGATCACCACGCTCGACGTGCTGTCCGGCGGCCGCGCCATCCTCGGGATCGGCGCCGGGCATCCGCGCACCCAGGCCGAAGCCGAGTCTTACGGCTTCC
>DASYAV010000077.1:0-3675 GCA_036501145.1 Streptosporangiaceae bacterium
GCCCTCGGGCTGGCGGCGCGGACCGGCGCCAGGTTCGTGCTCGCCTCTACCTCGGAGGTATACGGCGACCCGGCGGTGAGCCCGCAGGCCGAGGGCTACTGGGGCAACGTGAACCCGGTCGGGCCGCGCAGCGTGTACGACGAGTCCAAGCGGTTCGCGGAAGCCATGACCGCCGCGTACCGCCGGGTCGGCCGGGCGGACACCGGCATCGCCCGGATCTTCAACACCTACGGCCCGGGCATGCGGCCAGGCGACGGCCGGGTGGTGCCCACCTTCGCCTGCCAGGCGCTGCTCGGGCTGCCACTGACCGTGGCCGGGGACGGCAGCCAGACCCGGTCTCTCTGCCATGTCCAGGACACCGTCCGCGGAATCCTCGCCGTCGCGGATAGCGACATGGCGGGACCGGTCAACATCGGCAATCCGGACGAGGCGACCGTCTTGCAGATCGCCGAGCGGATCATCGCGCTAGCTGGATCCTGCTCCGGCATCGAGCACATCCCGCTGCCGGAGGATGACCCGTTGACCAGGTGCCCTGACATCACGCTGGCCAGCGACGCGCTCGGCTGGGAGCCGAAGATCTCCTGGTGTGAAGGCCTGCCGCAGACCCTGGCCTGGTTCTCCGCCCAGCTCGACGCCGGCGCACTTGACGCCGGCGCGCTCAATGCCAGCGCAGAAAGGACGGTGCGAGCGTAATGCGGGTACTCGGTATCAACGCGATCTTCCACGATCCCGCGGCCGCGCTGATCGTGGACGGCCAGATCGTCGCCGCGGCGGAAGAAGAACGGTTCAGCCGCAGGAAGCACGGCAAGCGGCCGGTCCCGTTTTCCGCCTGGGAACTGCCGGAGAAGTCCGCGGCCTGGTGCCTCGAGTCCGCCGGGATGGTACCGGGCGACCTGGACGCCGTCGCATACTCCTATGACCCGGCGCAGTGCCGGCCGGCTGACTCCCTCGGCCTCGACGACCCCTGGGACCACCTGCGGATCAGCTACGCGGAGGAGGCCCCGCAGTTCCTGGCGGAAGCGCTGCCCGGACTTGATCCGTCCGCCGTCCGCTATGTCCGCCACCACGAGGCTCACGCCGCCTCGGCCGGCCTGGCGGCCCCGTTCGGCGACACGAGCGTGCTGGTGTGCGACGGGCGCGGCGAGGCCACCTCTCACCTGGCCGGGCATTACGCCGGGGGCAAGCTCGAAGTCCTCGCCAGTCAGTCCCTGCCCCACTCGCTGGGACTTTTCTACGAGCAGGCGACCTCTCACCTAGGGTTCCTTCACTCCAGCGACGAGTACAAGGTGATGGCGCTGGCCTCCTACGGCACACCGCGTTTCGCAGCTGAACTTGCCCGCCTGGTGTACGCCGACGGCGCGGGCGGGTTCCGCACCGAGACGGTGGACTGGGACCGGCTGGTTAAGCGCAGAGCGGCCGGCGAGCCGCTGGCCGGCGAGCACGCGGACCTGGCGGCCAGCGTGCAGCGGGTGACCGAGGACGTGCTGCTCGAGCTGGCCCGCTGGCTGCACAGCCAGACTGGGGGACGCGACCTGGCCATGGCCGGCGGGGTCGCCCTGAACTGCGTCGCCAACTCCCGGCTGCACCGCGAGGGGCCCTTCGAGCGGATCTGGGTCCAGCCGGCCGCCGGGGACGCGGGCACGGCCCTGGGAGCCGCGCTCAGCCTGGCCAGCTCAGGCGGCCAGACGGCCGCGCCGATGCCGGACGCGTACCTGGGCCGCGGCTGGACGGACGAAGAGCTCGAGGCCTGGCTCAAGACCGTCCGCTGGCCCTACGACCGCCCGGCCAGCGTGGCCCGGGCGGTCGCCGCCGAGCTGGCCGCCGACCGCATCGTGGCGTGGTTCCAGGGGCGCAGCGAATACGGCCCGCGGGCGCTCGGCAGCCGCTCGCTGCTCGCCCACCCGGGCCGGAAGGGCAACCTCGATCGCCTGAACGCGGTGAAGGGCCGGGAGGAGTTCCGTCCGGTCGCTCCCATGGTGCTGGCCGACCGCGCGGCCGGCATCTTCAACGGCCCGCTGCCCAGTCCGTACATGCTGTTCGTGCACACCGTGGACCCGGCCTGGCGGGACAGGATCCCGGCCGTGGTGCACGTGGACGGCACCGCGCGGGTGCAGACCGTGGACCGCGGCGAGCAGCCGGTGCTGGCCGAGATGCTCGAAAGCTTCGCCGCCCTCACCGGCTTGCCGGTAGTCGTGAACACCAGCCTTAACACCGCCGGGCGGCCAATGGTGGACGACCCGCGCGACGCACTGGAGTGCTTCGGCTCCGCACCGGTGGACGTGCTCGCCCTGGGCCCGTTCGTAGTGCGCCGTCCGGAGACCGCGCCGTGAGGGTCCTGGTGGTCCGCCCGGACGGCCTGGGCGACGTGCTGCTGACCGGTCCCGCGGTCCGCGCGGTCGCGGCGAGCGGAGCAGACGTGACATTCGTGGCCGGGCCGCACGGCGCCGGAGCCGCCGCCCTGCTGCCCGGGGTGCAACGCGTCCTTGAGTGGCAGGCCCCGTGGATAGACCCGGAGCCGGGCACATTCGACCCGGGCCAGGTGGGGGTGCTGGTCCGGCAGGTGCGCCGGCTGGAGCCCGCGGCCGCTGTAGTATTCACCTCCTTCCACCAGTCGCCGCTGCCGACGGCACTCGCCCTGCGCATGGCGGGCGTTCCGTGGATCGCCGCGATCAGCGAGGACTACCCCGGCTCACTGCTCGACATCCGGCATCCGCCGACCGGAGACATACCTGAGGCCGAGCGGAACCTCATCCTGGCCCGGGCGGCGGGCTTCGAGCTGCCTTCCGGGGACGCCGGCCGGCTGGCCGTCACGGCCGCCGTGCCGGACAGCCGCGAGCTGACCGGCGACGGTCCCTACGTGGTCCTGCACGCCAGCGCGTCCGTCCCGGCCCGGGCCCCTTCCCCGGGGAAGACGGCGACCGTCGCGGCCGCGCTGGCGGCGGCCGGGTACCGGCTGGTGGTCACCGGGTCGGCCGCCGAATCCCCGCTTACCGCAGCGGTCTGCCGGGCAGCCGCCGAGGGCCCCGGCCCCAGCCCGGTAGACCTGGGCGGCCGGACCAGCCTGCCGATGCTGGCCGCCGTGCTGGCAGGAGCGGACGTAGTTGTCGCACCGAACACCGGCGCGGCCCACCTGGCGGCCGCGGTGGGCACGCCGCTGGTGAGCCTGTTCGCCCCGGTCGTCCCGCCCGCCCGGTGGGCGCCGTACGGGGTACCCACGGTCATCCTTGGCCGCCAGGACGCTTCCTGCGCGGGCAGCAGGGCGCGTGTCTGCCCCGTCCCCGGCCACCCGTGCCTGGACCTGGTCGACCCGGGCGACGTGGCAGCCGCGGTCGCCGAGCTCTCCGCCCGGCCCGCGGAAAGGCCGGCTCCAGCCGAGGTGAGGCGATGAGGATCTTGATCTGGCACCTGCACGGGTCCTGGCTGACCAGCTTTGTGCAGGGACCGCACGAGTACCTGGTGCCGGTGAACCCCGAGCGTGGGCCCTTCGGCCTGGGCCGGGCCCGGACCTGGGAGTGGCCCGCCAGCGTGGTGGAGCTCTCGGCGGCCGAGCTGCGGGGCGCCGACGTGGACCTGGTGGTGCTGCAGCGCCCGGATGAGCTGGCGCTGGCCGCGGCCTGGCTGGGCCGGACCCCGGGCCGGGACGTGCCCGCCGTCTACCTGGAGCACGACACTCCG
>DASYAV010000078.1:0-40903 GCA_036501145.1 Streptosporangiaceae bacterium
GACTACCTCGCCTGGCTGCGCGCCGGCCACCACCGATAACCCGCACCGGCCGCGTCCCGCCGCGGCGCCGTAGCTGGCCAGGCCCTGCTCGAGCTGAGCTAGGGCCTCGTGGCCCCGGGCCCGGACCTCGCGGGCCAGGGCGACGTGGTCAGCCGCGTCGCCGGTCAGGTGGCGGCGCACGAACTCGATCAGGCTCTGGTGGGTGCCGATCAGAGCCCGGGCTACCACCCAGGGCCGCAGGTCATCCGGGTCGGCCGCGGTCTCCGCGGCAATAAGGGCGGCCAGCGACTCGGTGTAGCGGGCCAGGATCTCCCGCTCCCGGGCCCGCAGCACCGGGCTGTCCGCGATCATCTTCGAGACCGCGACCAGGTACCGGGCCGACTCCTGGTCCGGGACGGCCAGGAAGCCGCGCGCCTGCAGCACGAACCGGCCGAACGCGGCCACGATCGATTCGCCCGCGGGCCGGTCCCGCACGGCGGCTAGCAGTTCGTCCTCGAATGCCTCGAAACCCCGGTAGACCAGGTCTTCCTTGGTCGGGAAGTAGTTGAACACGGTGGCCTCGGACACCTCGGCCGCCCGGGCCACCTCGGCCACCGGCACCGCGTCGAAGCCGCGCTCGGCGAACAGCCGCCGGGCGGTGTCGGCGATCAGCTGCCTGGTGCGCGCCTTCTTACGCTCCCGCAGCCCAAGCTCTGCCTGCATGGGCCTGAGGTTACCACAAAAGTGTTGACACATGAATACTAGAGCGACTATAAATTTCTTGTGGCACTACCGGACTCCGATCCAGGCGGCCCGGACGCGAGCTCCGGAGGGACAGGGCGATGAGCGCAACGGACACCGGTACCGGCCAGTCATCCGGGCCGGCGGCCGGCGGCGGCCCGGCCGCGGGGGTGCTGACCCGCGAAATCCTGGCCCCGGCTGTGGTGGTCGTGCTCGGCGCGATCATGACGATCCTCGACGCCACGATCGTCAACGTGGCGCTGCCGGCGCTCGGCCGGGACCTGCACACGTCGATCACGGCCATCCAGTGGGTGCCGACCGTCTACCTGCTGGCCTTCGCCAGCGTCATCCCGCTGACCGGGTGGGCGGCCGGCCGGTTCGGGGCCAAGCCGGTGTGGCTGGCCTCGCTGGCGCTGTTCATGGCCGGCTCGCTGCTGGCCGGGCTAGCCCCGTCGATCGGCGCGCTCATCGCGTTCCGTGCCGTGCAGGGCATCGGCGGCGGAATGATCATGCCGCTCGGCCAGCTGATGCTGGCCCGGGTGGCCGGGCCGCGGCGGATGGGCCGGGGGATGAGCATCATCGGGGTGCCGCTGCTGCTGGCCCCGATCTTCGGCCCGCTGATCGGCGGCTCCCTGGTCGGCGCCGTGAGCTGGCGGTGGATCTTCTTCGTCAACCTGCCGGTGGGCCTGCTGGCCATCGTGCTCGCGGCCCGGCTGCTGCCCGCCGCGCGGGGCGCCGGGCGTGGCGCGGAGCGTGGCGCGGAGCGGCGGGCGCAGCGGCTGGACGTGCCGGGCGCGGTGCTGCTGTCCGGCGGGCTGGCGCTGTTCCTGTACGGCCTGGCCGAGGCCGGCCAGCACGCCCGGTGGACGGCCCCGGCAGCGCTCGCCCCGATGGCCGCGGGCGCGGCCGCGATCGTGGCGTTCGGCTGGTGGTCCCGGCGGGTGCCGAATCCGCTGATCGACCTGCGGCTGCTGCGTCATCGCGGCTTCGCCACCGGCACCGCGGTCAACTTCGTGCTCGGCACCGCGCTGTTCGGCGTGGCCCTGCTGCTGCCGCTGTACTTCCAGATCCTGCGCGGCCGCAGCCCGCTGCAGACCGGCCTGCTGCTCGCCCCGCAGGGCCTCGGCGCGGCCATCGCGATCGGCCTGGCCGGCTACCTGACCGACAAGGTGGGCGCCCGGCGGGTGGTCCCGGCCGGGGTGCTGCTCGCGCTGGCCGGCACCGCCTGGTACACCCAGATCGGCCCGCACACCGCCTACTGGTCGCTGCTGGCCGCGCTGTTCGCTGTCGGCGCGGGCCTCGGCGCCACCATCACCCCGGCGATGGCCGCCGCCTACCAGGGCCTGCCGCACGCGGCCATGGGCCAGGCCACCACCACGATCAACGTCGTGCAGCGGGTGGCCGGCGCGCTCGGCTCCGCGCTGCTGGCGGTGCTGCTGCAGCAGTCGCTGACCGCCCGGCTGCCGGGATTCGGTGGCAGCGTCGGCCAGGCCCGCGCGCTGGCCGCCGCCTCACCGCACGCCGCGGCCGCGGTGGCGCACGCCTTCGGCGCCAGCTTCGCCGTGGCGCTGGCCATCACCGTGCTCGCCCTCATCCCTGCCGCCCTGCTGCCCCGGCACCGCCGGGACCGCGGGTGAGCCCGCACCGGAAGGAGACAGTCAGATGACGACGACGACACAGCAGGGCGGTGCGCCGGACGCCGCGGACCGGCGGCTGGCCGGGCTGCGCGGCAACTGCATGGGAGCGGCGGTGCTGCTCATCGTCCAGTTCGGGCTGGGCATCGGCCTCAACCTGTACGTGGCGCTGCCGGCCCACAAGTCGTTCCTGGCCACGGTGTTCGGCTCGGCCGTGCTCGCCATCCACGCCATCGTGGCGCTGGCGCTGCTCGGCGCCGCGGTCAGCGCGCTGGTCCGGGCCATCCGGATCCGGCGGGCGGTCGCGTTCACCTCGGTGGGCCTGGCCGCCATCGTGGCCGCGGCGGCCGCGGGGGTGTCGTTCGCCGGCAACCAGAGCAACGGCGCCTCGCTGGGTATGGCCCTGGCCACGGCGGCCGCCATGTTCTGCTACCTGGCCGCTATCTTCAGCATCCGCTGAGTGCGCCACCCGACACGGAAACGCAGATGTCCTACCCGGATCCCAGGTACACCGGCACGCAGGGCGAGGCGAGCGCGGTGCTGCGCCGGGCCGGCCAGCCGTTCGACCTGGAGATGGGCCACGGCGGCACCCAGGTGCACTACCTGGCCACCGGGGCGCGGACCAAGGGCGAGTTCGGCCTGTACCGGTGGGACTTCACCGGGCCGCCGTCCGGGCCGGGCGCGCACTTCCACAAGACCCTGTCGGAGTCGTTCTACGTGCTGTCCGGCACGGTGCGGCTGTACGACGGGAAGCAGTGGGCCGACGCGGCGGCCGGTGACTACCTGTTCGTGCCCGAGGGCGGTGTGCACGGGTTCCGCAACGAGTCCGGCGAGCCGGCCTCCATGCTGCTGCTGTTCGCGCCGGGCGCGCCGCGCGAAGGCTACTTCGAGGGGCTGGCCGAGTGGTCGGTCACCGGCCACCAGCCCACCGACGAGGAGCGGCAGGAGTTCATGCTGCGGCACGACACGTACTGGCTTTGACCGGCGGATCGCCGGGCGGCGGCCACCCCGGCTGCCGCCGGACGGCCGCCCCGGCTGCCGCCCGGCGTAGACGGGCCACATCCCCGGTGCGATGCTGGCGGCGTAACCGGTTGCCGCGGACGGCACAGGCGGCGGCCCTGAGCCGGCGGGGAGTGGACAGGCATGGCGAGCACGCCGATCAGATGCGAACACTGCGGCCAGCTGAACCGGGTGCCGCCCGCCGCGGCCGGGGTGCCGCGCTGCGGCAAGTGCCACGAGCCGCTGCCGTGGGTCGCCGAAGCCGACGACGCCACGTTCGCCGAGGTCGCGGAGGCGGCCCGGATCCCGGTCATCGTGGACCTGTGGGCGCCGTGGTGCGGGCCGTGCCGGATGATCAGCCCGGCGCTGGAGCAGCTGGCCCACGACATGGCCGGCCAGGTCAAGCTGGTCAAGGTCAACGTGGACAACTCGCCGCAGACCCAGCAGCGGTTCGGCATCCAGGCCATCCCCACGCTGCTGCTGCTGCGCGACGGCAAGGTGGCCGCGCGGCAGACCGGTGCGGTGCCGCTGGCCTCGCTGCGCACCTGGGTGGAAGACGGGCTGGCCGCAGCGGCGGGCTGACGGCGGCGGGCGCCCGCCACGGAGGACCGGCGCATAAAGCCCGGCGCGGGCGGCTGCTACCGGACGCTCAGGTAGATGAGGCTGCCGATGCCCACGAGGAAGCAATAGACGGCAAACGGAAGCAGCGCGCCGGAGCTCTTGCGCACCCACCGCATGAACAGCACCAGGGCGAAGTAGGCGCCGACGCCGGACAGGACGCTGCCCGCCAGGATCTGGCCGCGGACCCCGTTGCCGAGCGTGCCCGCCAGGTCCGGGATCTTGAGCGCGCCAGCCGCCAGGATGACCGGGGCGGACAGCAGGAAAGAGAACCGGGCGGCGTCCCGGAGAGGCAGGCCGCGGAGCATACCGCCGACCATGACGACGCCGTCGCGGCTGATACCCGGCAGCAGCGCGAACACCTGGATCGCGCCGAGGACGAACGCCTGCACGTAGCCGATGCTGGCCAGCCGCCGGTCGGTCTCGATGGCGTCATCGGCCTCCTGCTGGCGCAGGGCACGCCTGCCGCCCGAGTGCTGCCCGGTGAACTGGCCCGCCGGCTCGGTGCCGCCTGCCGAGGCTCCGTCGGCCGTCACGTACCCGGCGCGGTGACCGGCCGGCGCCGCCTGCGGGGCGCCGGCCAGCGGCTCGGTGGGCTGGGCGCTGCGCGGTGCCTCGCGGCGGCTCAGCCGCCAGCCCCCGAACAGCACCAGCCCGTTGACGGCCAGGAACACCGAAGTCACGATCGGCTTGGCGAACACCACCCGGAACAGGTGCTCGAGCGCCAGCCCGGCGATGCCGACCGGGATGGTCGCCACGATGATCATCCAGGCCAGCCGCTGGTCGGGGGTCTCTATCCGCCGGTGGCGCAGCGAGGTGAAGAAACCCCCGATGATGCGCACCCAGTCCCGCCAGAAGTAGATGATCATCGCGATGGCCGTGGCCACGTGCATGCCGACGATGAAGGCGAGGTAGGGAGACTCCGCCCGGGACACGTTCAGGTCCCTCGCCCACGACCCGCCCACCCAGGCCGGGATGAGGACGTTGTGCCCCAGGCTGGATATGGGGAACAGCTCGGTGACACCCTGGACCAGGCCGACCACCATGGCCTCGGCGAAGGTCAGATGAGACACCGGGCACGCTCCTCAGCCACTCGAGTTGCTACACCCATGTAGATATTATCGGCCGCGGGGCAAGGTGGCGCGGGCTAGATGCGCGACTCCTATGCGTTTGGCGCAGATTTGTGAGGGAATTGGGGGATATCGACATTTTGACGTTCTGAGCGCCGGCCGGGCTGGGCCTCCCGGTGGGCGCCCGGAGGAAACGATGGCTTCGCGCCCCGCAGCAGCAAGCTTCTTGCGTGCGGTCGGCCCGGGCCGGATCGGGGGTGGCGCGGTGAGCCAGCAGCCGCTGCAGTGGATGGGCGCGGCCGCACAGGCCGGCAGGCACGGCGCTGGGCAGGCCACCTGCACCATGTGCGGGACCGAACTGCCGGCGAGCCTGATGGTGCCGGACGGCGGCGAGGCCTGCACCGACGTCCGCTGGTACTGCCGGGACACGGTGGCGTGCACCAAGCGCTGGACCACGGCCCAGGCCCGCCCGGCCGCGGGTGAGCTGGAGGCCGCGCCCGGCACGCTGGATGCCGAGCAGACCGGGTACGACGCCCCGGACGGCGAGCAGATCGGGCGCCCGGTAACCGGCGCCCCGGGCGCCGGATAGCGCGGGCCGGGCAGGCTCAGTCGTCGCGGGGCGGGCGGAGCGGCTCGGCGGTGGCGTGGCTGTGCCCGCGGAACTCCGCGACGACGTCGCCACCACCACCACCGTCGCCGTGGTCGCCGTGGTCGTTGCCGTCGCGGCGGACGGTGACGTCGAAGATGCCGCGGCGGCCGAACCTGGTCCGCTCCCTGGCGTGCGCCCGCAGCCGGTCACCCTCGCGCACCGGCGCGACGAACGTGATCTCGGCCCCGGCGGCCACGGTGACCATGCCGTAGCCGTTGCAGGCCAGCGAGAACGCGGTGTCGGCGAGCAGGAACACATAGCCGCCGTGGCAGCTGCCGTGCCCGTTGAGCATCTGCGCGGTCACCGTCATCGCGACGCTGGCCTGGCCGGCCGACAGGCCGGTGACCTCGATGCCGAGGCCTCGCGAGGCGCGGTCCGCGGCGAACATGCCGCGCACGCCGTCCAGCGCCTCCCGCGCCCGCTCCGCATCCCCCATCGCCGCGTCCTGCCCCATGCCGTTCCCGCCTGGCCGCCGGGCTCAGAGTTCGACGGTGCCGCGGATGCAGCTGACCGTGCCGCCGCCGACCCAGACCTGGCCTGTCTCGTCCCGGGACACGTGCACCCGGCCGCGGCGGCCCAGCACCGTGCCCTGGCTGGCCACGTAGGGCGCGGTGAGCCGGCCGGTGCCGAGCAGCCACTGGCCCAGCGAGGCGTTCAGGCTGCCGGTGACCGGGTCCTCCGCGAGCGGGCCGAGCAGCGGGGTGAACGCCCGCACCTCCACCGCCTCCGGGGATCCCGGCGGATACAGTCCGGCGACGCCGATGTCCAGGTCCACCGGGCCGGGCCGGAGCGCCAGTACGTCGTCTGCGCTGGCCAGCAGCACGGCGATCCAGCCCGGACCGTTGTCGGCCCACTGGAGGTCCACGATCGCGTCCCTGGCGATGCCGAGGATGCGGGCCACCTGCCCGGCGACCGGCTCGTCCACCGGCCCGCCGCGTACCAGCGGCGGCGCGGCGAACGCCAGGCTGCCGGGGGTCTGCCGGATGGTGACCAGGCCGGCGCCGCACTCCTGCACGACCGTCCCGGGATCGCGCGGCTGGCCGCCGGCCTGCAGCCAGGCGTGGCAACTGCCCAGCGTGGGATGCCCGGCGAACGGCAGTTCGCTGGACGGGGTGAAGATGCGCAGCCGGTAGTCCGCGCCGCTGGCCTCCGGGCGGAGCACGAACGTCGTCTTTAGCACGTGGCCGAGTGTCCAGCCAGACTTGCACATGCAAGGAATGAAAGCGGCCATATGACCAGGGTAGGCATCGAGTTGCACGAGATGCCGGAGGCCGCGCGGAGGTAACGGAGAAACCCCAATGCGCCTCTTGCATGCTGCGAGGTTGAGCCAGAAAACCCGGGACCACGAGCAGACGGGCATCGAGAGCAGCGATCTGGAGGCCCAGCGGTGGGCCGAGGCCAATGGGCATGAAGTCATCGCAGTAGTTGCCGACTTCAAGACGGGTCGCTCCGGCCTGGAGTCCCGCCCGAACCTGCGCCCATGGGTGACCGACCCCGAGAAGCTGGTCATGTACGACGGGCTCCTGGCGCTCAACGTTGACCGGCTTACCCGGGGCAACCGGGAAGAGACAGCAGAGCTGGAGCGGTGGGCGCGAGAGCACAACAAGGCACTGATGATCACCGGGATGGACGCCAAGTTCCCCTCCGAGGGGACGGAGGGCATCTTCTGGGACCTGATGCTACGGCAGGCCCACCAGGAGTGGCTGAACACGTCAGAGCGCTACCGGCGCATGCATCGGTATCTCCGCGACCAAGGACGACTCGTCGGCAGGCCGCCGTGGGGATATGACGTCGTTGACGCTGAAGGCGGCCACAAGACCATCGAGCCCAACGAGCTGGGCCGCAAGTACATCCCTGAGATCTTCGAGAGGTGCGTCAGCGGCGAGTCATTGCGCTCGCTGGCGCGCTGGCTAAATGACGAATGCGTACCGCCGCCGAACGCCGCCATGTGGAACTCGACCTCGCTGAACAAGATCATCAGGTCGCCTACCTACACGGGCACCCGCCGCGAGCAGGACCCCCAGACGAAGAAGTTCGGCCGGGTGATCCTTCGGTGCGAGGCGCTAGTGGACCCGGTGACGTTCCGGATGGCCGACAAGGCGATTAAGAATCGGCCCAAGCGCGGGCCGCTCAACAATGAAGGCAAGGCGCTGCTGGCGGGTATTCTCTTCTGCGCTGGATGCGGCGGCCCGATGTACCGGAACCACAAGCCGGGCAGCGGAAGGAGGTCGCTGTACTACTGCGTCGGCGTGTACCCGGCCCGGACGTCCAAGTGCAAGTTCACGGTGCGTTGCGAAGAGCTAGACGCCACCGTGGACGACTATATCGCGCAGTTGAACCTGCCCATCCTGAGACAGACTGTCGTACCCGGGCGCGACTACCAGGATGAGATAGACGAGATCGAGCAGAAGATCGTTGACCTCTCCCTCGAAGACATGGACGACGATGCTGCCGATGCCCAGCTCCATGAGCTGCGGGCTGAGAGGCGTCGGCTGCGAGCCCTGGAGCCCGAGCCCGACCATGTCGAGCTGCTCCCCTGGACGAGACATACGCGGAGCGGTGGGAGCGTCTGAGCCCGGACGAGAGGGGATCCTGGCTGCGGCAGAGCAACGCCCGGGTCCAGGCATCCAGGGACCTGCATAGGGTCATGTCAGAGCTGAAGCGGTCCAAGAGCGCGGACGCCCGGTTCCCGCATGGGCTCGTGCATGCCGGGGACGTCTACGCCGCTGTCATCATTGACCGGCTGCGACCCGGGTGATCTCCTCAGCCGGCCCAGCAGCATGACTGCCGCTGTCCTGCCGTCCTGGCTCCCGAGCAGCATGGAGCCCCGACCCATATCAGGCCGGGGCTTCCGTGTTCTACAGACCCTCGATGTCCCCCATAAGGGCTGCCCAGTACTCGATCTGATCGGCGGCCAGGCGAGCCGCTGCCTCGTCGGCGGTCGGCGGCCAGGCGAACTCGGTCTGGTCAGGGTTCTGCCGGAACGCTTCGTACCAGTCGTACTTGCCCGCTACGGGCTCCAGTCCGTCTACAGGTCCGGGCTCGTCTACAAGTGCCACTGTCTCTCCGTCCTGATCGTTGTGGTAATGGTGTACGCCTAGGTCGACACTGCGTCGGCGTCCGTGAAGTCTTTGAGCGCCCGGAAGTACGTCGCACGCGAGATCCCGAGCATTTCTGCGATCTGGTTGGCTGTCATCTCGCCTGCGTCCCGGAGCATCCGGGCCGCCTGGCACTGCTGGGCGGTGTAGCTCTTGCTACGTCCCGCCCCTTTGCCCGCGCCCTGGCGGCGGCGAGCCCCGCCTGCGTCCGCTCGATGAGACGGCTGCACCATCTACAGGTCTAGCAATCCCAGTGGACCTACAAATCCACCTGGCCAGAGACACAGGTAAGCGTGGACCCACCGACCCAGATCACGCCCCGCTGATCGGCCGAGATGTGCACCCTACCCTCCCGACCCAGCACAGTGCCCTGGCTCGCGACATACGGGGAGTTTGCCCGTCCAGTCCGCAGCAGCCACAACGCCAGCGCCGCGTTCAGGCTTCCCGTGATCGGGTCCTCGAACGAGCCGTTCGCAGGCCCGGCGAACGCCCGGACCTCGAACGCACACGGCGAGCCGGGCGGGTAGGGGCCGACCACACCCAGGTCGAAGTCGACGCCCCGGGGCCGCAGCGCGAGCACGGCGTCCGCGCTGGCGAGCAGCACCGCCACCCAGCCGGGTCCATTGTCCGCCCAGGAGGCGTCCATGATGTCCGCCCGGCCGATCCCGAGCACCCCGGCGATCCGCTCCAGCATCTCCTCAGCTACCGGGCCGTCCCGCAGCAGCGGCGGCCCGGCGAAAGCCAGCCCGTCCGGGGTATGGCGGATATCGATCAGGCCCGCAGGACACTCCTGCACGATGACGTCCTGGCGTCCAGGTGCCCCGCCCGCCTCCAGCCACGCATGGCAGGTGCCCAGCGTGGGGTGCCCTGCGAAGGGCAGCTCCGTGCTGGGGGTGAAGATCCGCACCCGGTAGTCCGCGCCCGGCTCAGACGCGGGCAACACGAAGGCGGTCTCCGAAAGGTTGACCCACCGCGCGAAACCCTGCATCTGCTCGTCGCTGAGACCGTCGCTTTCGAGCACGACGGCCACGGGGTTGCCCCGATAGGCGGTCGTGGTGAACACATCCACTTGTCTGAAGGTGCGAAGCATGATGCAAGTGTTCCATCATCGACTGCTAAAAGCGTGGAGGCGCTGACCTGCCCTTTCATCGACTGGACACTTGACAACTGGCGCGGCGCGCTCCCGAGTGTAAGGTGAGGGGCTCGCCCAGGAACGCGTGGGCCGGGCGGTTCCGCCGGTCCCGTGCGCAGCTGTCGTCGTCAGGGTTTTACTGGCGTCATGACGGAGAAGACATCCACTCCCCGGGCCGCGCTGCGGGCGCGGCTGGCGGCGGGCGGGCTGATCGTCGCACCCGGCGTGTTCGACGGGATCTCGGCGTCGCTGGTGGCCCGGATGGGGTTCGCGGCGGGCTACATGACCGGCGCCGGGGTGGCCGCGTCCGGGTTCGGGCTGCCCGACATCGGGCTGGTCACGCAGACCGAGATGGCCGAGCGGGCGCGCATGCTGGTGCGCTGCCTGGACGGCGCCCCGCTGATCGCCGACGCCGACACCGGCTACGGCGCCGCGGTCAACGTGATGCGCACGGTGCGGGAGTACGAGGCGGCCGGGGTGGCCGCCATCCAGCTCGAGGACCAGGCGTTCCCGAAGAAGTGCGGCCACCTGCCGGACAAGGAGCTGATCGGCGCGGGTGAGTTCACCGGCAAGCTGGCCGCGGCACTGGACGCCAGGACCGACCCGGACCTGGTGGTCATCGCGCGCACCGACGCGCGCGGGCCGCTCGGGCTTGACGCGGCCATCGAGCGGGCCCGCCGGTACGCGGCGGCGGGCGCCGACGTGATTTTCGTCGAGGCGCCGCGGGACACCGCGGAGATCGAGCGGATCGCCGCCGAGGTACCCGCGCCGTTGCTGATCAACCTGGTGGTGGGCGGGCTCACCCCCATCGAGTCGCGGGACCGGCTGGCCGAGCTGGGTTACGCCATCGCCATCTATCCCACCCAGCCACTGATCGGGGCGGCCGCGGCCATGCTGACCGGCCTGGCCGAGCTGGCCGGGACGGACGTGACCGACCTGCTGCCGGGCAGCCCGGCCGAGCTGTTCGGGCTGGTCGGGCTGGCCGAGTGGGCGCGGGCCGGGGAGCGCTACCGGGCCGCGGACGGCGCGGGCGGGCCAGCCGGGGAGGCCACCCGCTGAGAGCGCCCGCGGCAGGCCACCGGAATTGCTGCCGGGCCCGCCCGCGAGCCTCCTTGTCATGGTTCGCGGAAATGGCCATATTTAGGTCTGCCAATTTAGCCATTCGAATGAAAATGGCGGTCTGGCCCGTGTACAAATTGTTCGGCAGGCCGGATCGAGTTAACGCTGCGACGTGGCTGCGGGCCGTGGACGGGACCTGCGAGGATGCCCGATGGATACGTGGAGTCACCCCTCCCCGCAGGCAGGCGGGGAGCCCTCGTGGCCCCGCGTGCTGGCGACGACCGTCCAGCTATGGCTGCGACGGCGGCGGCTGCACCGTGTCTACGTGGCCCTGGTGGCTGTCGTGGCCGCGCTGGCCGCGGGAATAGGCGTGGCGCTGGCCCAGGGCGGCACGACCCACCGGGTCCGGCAGAGCGCGGCGCAGGCCGCGCATGCCGGCCGCACCGCGACACCGGCCAGTCAGGCCGCGGGATGGGTCGCGGCCCAGGTCAGCCACACCGCCACCGTGGCGTGTGACCCGGCGATGTGCGCGAGCCTGCAGCGGGACGGATTCCCCCCGGGCAACCTGGTGCCGGTGCGGCCGGGCGCCGCGGATCCGGCCGAGGCCAGCCTGGCCCTCGCCACCCCGGCGCTGCGCGGCACGCTCGGCGGCGCGCTGGCCACCCGGTACGCGCCGGTCGCGCTGGCCAGCTTCGGCACCGGGTCCGGCGCGGTGGTGATCCGCGCGGCCGCCCCCGACGGCGCCGCCGCCTACCTGGCCCGGCTGCGGGCCGACCTCGCCGCGCGCCGCAGCGTCGGCGCCGAACTGCTGCACAACCCGGCGGTCGGTGTGACCTCGCTGGCCAGGCAGCAGCTATCCGATGGACGTGCCGATCCACGGCTCATCGCCACGATCGGTGTGATGGCCGCGCTGCACCCGGTGCACCTGGTCTCGTTTGGCGACCCGTCGCCAGGCGCCGGCCCGGACGTGCCGCTGCGCTCGGTTCTGCTCTACGGCGTCACGCATGGGGTGACCGCCGGCAACGCGCTGCTGTCCTCGCTGCGCGGGCTGCTGCTCGCCCAGCAGCCCAGCTACCGCCCGGCCACGGTCGCGACGGTGCGGCTGAGCACCGGGCAGAGCGCGCTGCGCGTCGTGTTCAGCGCGCCCGCCCCGCTCGGGCTGCTGGACACCAGCCAGCCAGTTGTCAAGTTGTCCGCCCCATGACACGCCGGCGGCGGGGCAGGCCGCCCGCCGCGCAGAAACGAGGGACGAATGCCCCACCGGGCCCTGGCCTGCCGGGTTCTGGCCTGCCGGGTGAGCCGCCTGCTGGCCACCTGCTGCATCCTGCTCGGCGCGCTCGCCGCGCTGGCCCCCGGCGCCGCCGCGTCCACCGGCCGGTCGACCGCCGGGACCGGCTGGCTTCGGCTGGCCAACCTGTCGCCGGGCCAGCCGAAGTTCGACATCTACCTGTACCCGGTCGGGAACAGCCAGGCCACGCTGATGCTGCGGGACGTCGGCTACGGGATGATCTCCCACTATGAGTCCGTGCCGGCCGGCAGCTACACGGTGGCGCTGCGCCGGGCCGGGCATCCGGCGGGCTCGCAGCCGGTGGTGTCCAGCACCGTGTCGGTGACCGCCGGCCGCGGGTACACGCTGGCCAGCCTCGGCCCGTCGTCCGCGCCCCGGGTGGAACTGCTCAACGACACGCTGAACGCGCCCAAGGGCAAGTCGCTGGTGCGGATCATCCAGGCCTCGCTGCGGCAGAGCCGGGTGACCATCACGGCAGGCCCGCACGTGCTGGTGCGCAACCTCGCGTTCGGCAGCGTGACCTCCTACGCGGCGCTGCCGCCGGGCCCGTGGAAGCTGCACGTGGCCGGGTCCACGCAGAGCGCCACCGACAACCAGAACTGGCGGGCAGGCACCAGCTACACGGTGGTGGTGCTGGACGGCCGCGGGCACCTGGAGCTCAACTGCCTGACCGACGGGGTGGGCAGCAAGGTCCAGCCCACCGGCGGGGCCGCGATGGGCTTCGGCGGGATGGCCAGGCCGGTCAGCACGCCCCAGCCGTGGCTGGCCGGGCTGGCCGGCGGGGTGGCGCTCATCGCCGGGGGTGCGCTGTGGCTGCGGCGGACCCGCACGGCGGCCTGACATGTCGGCCGGGCAGATGACCGCCGCGGCCGGGCTCGAACGGCACCACGAGCCCCCGTTCCGGGAGGTGCCGGAGGCGCCGTCCTGGGTGCGGGTGCCCGGCCTGCCGATGCGCGTCCGGCTGCCGCGCCGCCGGACGCAGCGGATGCTGGCCAGCGCGGTGCTGACGCTGGGCGTGGCGGTCAGCGCGGCGGCCACCGCCGGGCTGCTCACCGCCGCCCACCACCAGCGGTACGTGCTGGCCGCCGCGCATGCCCCGGCGCGGCCGGTGCGCGCACCGCGCGGCCCGTGGGTGGTGGCGCCGCCACCGGCCGCCACCCGGCGGGTGCCGCCGCCGGTGTCGCTGACCATCCCGGCCATCGGGGTGCACACCCGGCTGATCCGGCTCGGGCTGACCGCCTCCGGTGCGCTGCGGCCGCCGCGCACCACCGCGGTGGCCGGCTGGTACACCGGCAGCCCGCCGCCCGGCGCGACCGGGCCGGCGATCATCGCCGGTCACGTGGACTCCTACGCCGGGCCCGGGGTGTTCTTCCGGCTGCGCCTGCTGCACCGGGGCGACCGGATCTACGTGCGCCAGTCGGGCGGCCGGGTGGCGGTATTCCGGGTCGGTACAGTGCGCCGGTACGCCAAGGCCCGGTTCCCCACCCCGGCGGTGTACGGCGCCGCGCCCACGCCCCAGCTGCGGCTGATCACCTGCGGCGGCACGTTCGACCCGGCCCGCGGATCGTATCTGAGCAACGTCGTCGTCTACGCCACAATGATCAAGGGCTGACCGCACCGGTGTCCACGGTGCCGCCGGTGCGCCAGTAGATGCCTGCCTTCCGGGACATGAGCTGTTCGTCCACCAGGTATCTGCGCAGCGCGGCGTGGTCGTCGGCCAGCGCCTTGAGGATGGCGTCAACCTCGTCCTCGGGGTAGCGGCGGCCGGGCTCGAACTCCTGCGCCACGCAGTCCAGCAGCAGCAGCCGCCTGGTCCGCCGGGCCGGCATGGTGACGATCCGGCCGCCGCGCAGGAACGGGCGGAGTTCGGGCTGGCTGTCCAGCGCGCGCGCCATTTCGGTCGGCTCCTCCCGGTCGGTGCCCGGCGTGCTGCGCCCAGCCTATGAGGCCGGCGGCGTCCGGTGCGCGGCATTTCCGGGCCGCCCCTGCGGCGCTGGAGCGGAGCTGGTCGGCCCATCTCGATGTCGGTGCCCGACCCGGGGGCCGCGGCGTCGGCGGCCTCGATGTCGTACCGGTGCCGCCACAGCGCGATCGCGGCGACCGCCCGGTGGTGCGCCGGCAGGTCGAGGGTGCCGATGGGCTCGCCCGACGGGAGCCGCTACAGCCGGATGCGCACCGGGTCGCCGCCCGCGCCGGCCAGCAGCCGGCCGGCCCAGATCCGGTGCGGCGGCACGACACGCATCCTAGGCGGGTGGGGTGCCAGAGCCCGGTGTGGTGCTGGGAGCCGGGGCGGTGCTGGGAGCCGGTGGGGTGCCGGGAGCCGACCGGGTGTCCGGGGCGGGCAGCCCGAAGAGCGGGCGGCACGGCTCGAAGCCGGTGATCCGCACGCCGTCGCCCAGGCCGCTGGCCAGCCAGTCTGCCCGGGGCAACCGCATGTGCAGCAGCACGTCGGCGCGGTCACCACGGGCCAGCCGCGACTCCCCGTTAGGCAGGTAGCCCAGGGCACGGGAGACCCCCAGCGACGCGTGGTTGTCGTGCCAGGCGGAGGTGATGGCCAGTTCCGCGCCGAGCGGGCCGAAGGCCAGCGCGAGCACCGCGGCGCGCATCTGCTTCCCGTACCCGCGGCCGCGTGCCTCCCGGGCCAGCCAGGACGCGCTGTCCACGGTGCGCAGCGTGGGGAAGTCGTTTCCCTCGAGCTCCTGCAGGCCGAGGATCCGCTCCCCCGCCCGCGCGGTGAAGGTCAGCCGCCAGGCGTCGGCCCGCCAGCTGCCGTAGGAGCGCCAGTAGCCCTGGTGCAGCACGGTGCCCCGGCTGATCGGCTCCTCGCCCATCGGGAAGCGGGTGGCCGCCGGGTCGAGCTCGACGTCGGCCGGCAGCAGGTCGGCCAGCGGGGTGAGGTCGGCCTCGGTCATCGGGCGCAGCGTCAGCTCCCGGGTGGCCAGGGACAGGCCGAACAGCGGCCAGTAGCGGTGGTTCATTCGCGGCTCTGCGTGCTGGCCGGGCCGCCGGAGGCCGGGGGCGGGCGGCGGATCTCGTAGAGGATGACGGCGGCGGCCGCGGCCAGGTTGAGCGACTCGGCGGTGCCGGTCATCGGGATGCGGATCCGGCCCGCCGCGCGGCGCAGCAGGCTGTCCGGCAGCCCGGCGCCCTCGGCGCCGAACAGCACGGCCAGCGGCGGCTGGTAGCTGGCCTGCCAGTGCTCGGTCCCGGCGCCGCCGGACGTGGCCAGCACCCGCACTCCGGCCGTTTCGGCCCAGCCGAAGAACTCGTCCGCGCCGGGTGCGTGCGCCACCGGCACCGCGAACACCGATCCCATGCTGGCCTTGACCGCGGCCGGGGCGAACGGGTCGGTGCTGTCGCCGATGGTGATGACCCCGGCGCCGCCGGTCGCGTCGACGGTCCTGATGATCGTGCCGAGGTTGCCCGGGCTGCCGATCCGGTGCAGGGCGGTGAACACCGCGCCCGGGGTGGCGCGCAGGCCGTCCAGGGTGGTGCCGGGGGTGGCGATGATCGCGGCCAGGCCGGACGGGCCGTCCCGGTCGCCGAGCCGGCCGAACAGCTCGCCGCTGACGTAGGCGACCCGGACACCGCGAGCCTCCTGCTCAGCGACCAGGCCTGCCGCGGCCGACCCGGCGAGCAGGTCCGGCGCGGCGATCAGCACCTCGACAGGCCAGCCGGACTCGACCGCCCGCCACACCGGCTGGCGGCCCTCGACGGTGAACGCGCCCTGGCGGCGGCGGTGCTTGCGGTCGGCGAGCTGCCGGTACCGCTTGACCACCGGGTTGGCCGCGCTGGTGATCGGCTCGGTCATCGCACCGGTGAGCCCGCCTGGCGCGCCCGCGCGGTGCGCTGGCGGACCGCTTCGTAGACCACGATGGCGGCGGCCGCCGCGACGTTCAGCGAGTCCGCGCGGCCGAACATGGGGATCCGCACGGTGACGTCCGCCTGCGCGGTCCACGGCGCGGACAGCCCGTGCGTCTCCGAGCCGACGGCGATGGCCACCGGCCCGGTCAGGTCGGCGTCGCCGAGCAGCACCGTGCCGTCCGGGGTGGCCGCCACCAGGGTCAGCCCATGGCCGGCCAGCCACGGCAGCACCTCGCCGGACGGCGCGGCGGCGACCGGGACGGCGAACACCGCCCCCTTGCTGGCCCGCACCAGGTTGGCGTTGCCCCAGTCGGTGACCGGGTCGGTCGCGATCACCGCGGTCAGGCCCGCCGCGTCGGCGGTGCGCAGGATCGCGCCCAGGTTGCCCGGCTTCTCCACGCCCTCGCAGACCAGCAGCAGCGGCCGCTCCCCCAGCTCCAGCCGGGCGAGGTCGGTGTCCACGACGGGCACGACGGCCAGCCAGCCGTCCGGCGACTCCCGGTAGGCGATCTTGGCGAACACCGGCCGGCTGACCCTGACGATCTCGGCGCCCAGCCCCGTCAGCCGGCCGAGGAGCCTCAGCGGGTCACCATGCGCCAGGTCTGGGCAGTGATAGAGGGTGCGCGGGCGGACACCCGCGCTCAGCGCCAGGTCAAGTTCGGCGTAGCCCTCGACCAGGGTGACACCGGCCTGCTCCCTGGCGCGCCTGCGCCGCAACGTGACCAGCTGCTTGATTCGCGGGTTGGCCGGGCTGGAGATGTCCACCCCTGGGTGCGGCCCCGGGCGGTCGGTCATGCAGGAATGGTAGTGCCCGGCCCGGTCACCGAATCCGGCCAGGAGACGCCTGATAAACCGACAGCGACCGCGGGATTACTCGGGGCTACCGCCGGGCGGCGAATCATTGTATGTTCAGGGCGCCCAGCGTTTCGGCCCCCTTTGCGCCAGGAGGTTCGGTATGCCCCGCACTGGCATGCGCCGTCTGACATCCGCGCTCGTCACGGCCACCCTGGCCGCGGCGGCCGGGCTCGCGGCCGCCGGCCCAGCCCATGCCGCCAGCGACTTCACCTTGGTAACGCTCCCCGACCAGGGGGAGAACGCAATCTACAACTTCGTGAACACTGCCACCAGCTCGATCGACGTGACGATCTACGAGCTGAACGACGTCACGCTGGAAAACGCGCTCGTGGCCAAGGAGAAGGCCGGGGTCAGCGTCCGGGTGATCCTGGACCAGGCGGAGAAGTCCTACAACACCGCCGCCTACAACCTGCTGACGGCCGGCGGGGTCGGCGTGGTCTATTCGTCCACGACGTTCACCTACACCCACCAGAAGACGATCACCGTCGACAACGGCGAGTCGTACGTCAGCAGCGGCAACTTCGACAACAAGTACTACGCCACCTCCCGTGACTTCGGCGTCCTCGACACCGACGCCAGCGACGTGGCCGCGATCGTGGCGGTGTTCAACGCGGACTACGCGCACACCTCGATCACCCCGTCCGACGGGGACAACCTGGTCTGGTCGCCCACCGATTCGCAGAGTCACCTGCTGGCCCTGATCAACGGGGCGCAGCACAGCCTGGACGTCGAGCAGGAAGAGTTCAGCGACAGCACGCTGGTGAACGCGATCGTCGCGGCGGCGAACCGCGGGGTGACCGTGCGGGTGGTCGTCGAAGACCCCTCCTCCTACACGTCCGAACTGAACGAGGTCACCGCGGCCGGCGGGAAGTACGTCGGCTACTCGTCCTCGACCGGGTACTACATCCACGCCAAGACGGTCATCGCCGACTACGGCACCTCGACGGCCAAGGCGTTCGTCGGCTCGGAGAACTTCTCCAGCAATTCGCTCAACGACAACCGGGAGCTGGGCCTGATCACCACCGACTCCGGCGTGGTGAGCGGCCTGGAGTCGGCCTTCAACGGTGACTTCACCGGGTCGGCCACGGGCAAGGTGGCCATCTTCAGCCCGGGCACCCAGACCACCGCCACCGGGGCCGCCGCGTACCTGCAGACCCAGGGTGAGGACACCGCGACCGGCTCGCTGTCCTACTCGGCCACGGGGCTGCCCACCGGCCTGTCGATCAGCTCCACCAGCGGTGTCATCTCCGGCACCGCGTCTAAGGCCGGCACCTTCAGCGTGACCGTGACCGGCAAGGACTCCACCGGGGTGTCCGGGTCGGCCTCGTACACCTGGAACGTCGGCTCGGGCACCGGCAACACGGTGACGGTGAACAACCCCGGCAGCCAGGCCGGCACAGTCGGCACCCCGGCCAGCCTGCAGATCAGCGCGACCGACTCCCAGTCCGGGCAGACCCTCAGCTACAGCGCCACGGGGCTGCCGGCCGGGCTGTCGATCAGCTCCACCAGCGGGCTGATCTCCGGCACACCCAGCACGGCCAATTCTTACAGCGTCACGGTGACTGCCACCGACGGCACGGGCGCCAAGGGCTCGGCCTCCTTTACCTGGACCATCAGTTCGGGTGGCGGCGGCAGCTGTACGGCTTCGCAGTTGCTCGGCAACCCGGGCTTCGAGACGGGCACCGCGGCCCCGTGGACCGGGTCCACCGGAGTCGTCAGCGACAGCAGCAAGGAGCCGCCGCACAGCGGCACGTGGGACGCCTGGCTGGACGGCTACGGGACCACACACACCGACACGCTGTCCCAGGCGGTCACCCTGCCCAGCGGCTGCAGCAGCTACCAGCTCAGCTTCTGGCTGCACATCGACACGGCGGAGACCACCACCAGCACCGCGTACGACACGCTGACCGTGCAGGTGCTCAACAGCTCGGGCACGGTGCTCGGCACGCTGGCCACGTTCTCCAACCTGAACGCCGCCACCGGCTACACCCAGCACTCCTACAGCCTGGCCGCCTACGCCGGGAAGACCATAACGGTGAAGTTCACCGGCAGCGAGGACTACACCAAGCAGACCTCGTTCGTCATCGACGACACCGCCGCCAGCATCGGCTGAGCCCCGCTCCCCGGCCCGCCCGTGGGCGGGCCGGGTGAGTCACCAGGTGGGCGGGTAGCCGTGCGGGTGCCGCCCACCTGGTGACTCAGGCGCGTCGTGACCCACTCCCGGCCGCCGGTGAATCGGGTGGACAGGCGGCCCCGTGGTGCGCCATGCTGCGACGGATGACTGGAGATGATCTTGACGACGCGCTGTACGCGCGGATGCGGTGGAACACCCCGCTATCGCTGGAGCACGCCGGGCTGCTGATGGACCGGCTGGATCTGCGACCGGGGCTTCGGATCGCCGACCTGGGCTGCGGCTGGGGCGAGCTGCTCCTCCAGGTCGTGGCGCGGGCCCTGGCGAGCGGCAGCGGCGCGGCGGGCGACGGCGGCGCGGCGGGCGACGGCGGCGCGGCGGACCGCGCGACCAGCGGCGTCGGGGTGGATACCGACGTTCCCCAGCTCGACCGCGGGCGGCGGCTGGCCAGGGAGCGTGGGCTTGACCGGCACGTGCGGTTCACCGAGGGGGACGCCGCGGCCTGGCCGCAGACGGCGGACCGGGTGCTGTGCACCGGTGCGTCGCATGCGTTCGGCGGCACCGGGCGGGCGCTGGCCGCGCTGGCCGCGACGGTGCCAGCCGGCGGCCGGCTGCTCTACGGGGACGGCTACTGGGAGAAACCGCCGCCGCCGGCGGCGGCCGAGATGTTCGGTGACGACGTGCTGCCGCTGCCCGGGCTGCTGGAGGCGTGCCGGGCCGCGGGCTGGCGGGTCATCCATATGAGCACGGCCGACCAGCGGGAGTGGGACGACTTCGAGTCTACGTTCCGGGCCGGACGGCAGGAGTGGCTGATCGGGCACGGCGGCGACCCGCGGGCGGCCGAAGTCCGCGACTGGCTGGATACCCGCGAGCGCCTGTACGTCGAGTCCTACCGCCAGGTCCTGGGGTTCGCCTACCTGGTCCTCGCGCACTGACTGAAGCGGCGCCGGCCCGGGCCGGCGCATGGGTCAGCGGGTTCAGCAGCCGCCGTGGGCGTTGTAGAAACCGGGGCCGTCCAGGCCGGGGCCGGTGATCCGAGGCCGGTGGCGGCCGCCGCCGGCCGGGTAGCCGGTGTCCCACCACTGGGCGAAGAACTCGGTCAGCCGGTGCTGGCAGGCGGCGCTCCTGCGGGGCAGCCAGCGGTGGAAGACGGCTTCCTCCTGGCGTTCGGTGACGGTGGCACCGCGGTAGACGCGCTGGATCTGCCGCAGCGCCCTGGTCCAGTTCAGCTGGCCGAGGATCTGCCGCAGCGCGATGTACGCCGCGGCCGGGCGCAGGTAGGTGGGCGCGTTGTCGAACAGCGTCCACGCCATCGGATCCGATGGCGCCTGGGTCCAGAACGTCTCGTGCCGCGCGTAGGACCGGTCGAAGCGGTGGATCAGCACCTTGCTGAACGCGGCCTGGCCGCGCCGGGTGGTGGGGCCGCCCGCGGCGGCCGCCGCCCGGCGGGCGGCCAGCAGGTCCTGGGCGAGCTGGCCGAAGCCCTCCTTGAAGAACGTCATCCGGTAGCCGTGCTCGGTGACGTTGTCGCCCCACCACTGGTGGTTGTTCTCGTGGTACAGAACCGGCTGCGCTATGTAGCTGTGGTTCATGGAGATCATCGTCTGCATCTCCTCCTGGCCGGAGTCGACCCGGGGCGTGCCGATGACGATCCCGTCGGAGGTGAACGTGTAGGGCCCGTTGAACTGGCTCTCCCACTGGGTGATGTTCTGCTGCAGCTTCATGATGGCGCGGTTGCGCCGCTGCCGGGCCTTGGGAATCGACGTGTCCTGCGCCTGGTAGTACCTGATCCCGTCGGCGGCGGTCCGCTCGGTCAGCCGGTAGTCGCCGACGCTGCTCTGCACCAGGTAGCTGGCGACCGGCGCAGCGGAACGCCAGTGCCAGGTGACCGAGCCGTGGCCGAAGCCGCCGCCCGCGCGGTGCCGGGTGACCGAGACCAGCACGCCGTTGGCCACCGCGGTCTTGCCGGCGTTGACGGTGTCGTAGAAGTCGTAGGTCGGCTTGGCCGTCGGGTAGTCGTTCAGCGGCATCCAGTCCTCGCTGCCCACCGGCTCGGTGGACACCAGGCTGCCGTCCGGGGCGCGGAACCAGCCTTCCTGGCTGCCGTCCCCGTCGTTGTGCACCCCTGGGCGGCCGGTGTAGTAGACCGCCACGGTGAACGCGGAGCCACCGCGGATGGGCGCGCGCGGCGTTATCACCAGCTTGTCCGCCGGGCACGGCCGGCCGTCCTGGGAGAACTTCGCGGCGGCCTTGCCGGCCAGCAGTTCCGGCGAGCAGGCCGGCGGCAGCGGGTTGTGCCGGGGGCCGCCCACCGGGTCGGTCTGCGACACCTGGTGGGCCAGCGGGTCGGGGTCGTTCTGGCCGTGCGGGTCGCCGGGGTAGGTGGGCTGGCGGAACGTGTAACTGGCCGGCCGGCCGTTCACCCGCACCGCGGTGACCCGCATGTCCGGGCCGGCGCCGTGGTTGGCCGAGGTGCGCTCGAAGTCCAGGCTGAAACTCGTCAGGCAGCCGGTGGCGCGGTCGTGCAGCACGACGTGGTTGCCGGGCAGGAACCGGTTGGTGACCGCGTCGTAGACCAGGTACACGTCGGTGTGCACGCTGGTGTAGCCGCCGTTGCCGGTGTCCGGGTACACCCGGGAGCCGGGCGGCGCCAGAGTGTGCGCGCCGGCCGAGCAGCCGGCCGGCGCGGCTTCGGCGGCCCGGCCCGCCGAAGCGGGGGCCGGCGCGGCCAGCAGCGCCGCGGGGACGAGGCGCCGGCCAGGCCCGTGCGCCAGGATGCGGTCACCGTCATCCTCCTCGGTCGGCGACCAGCCTATGTGACCTCACCAGCCATGATCGGATTCGGTGGACTGTCGAATCCCGCCGCGCCCGCTCGTAAGCAAAAGTAGGAGCCACGACACCGGGAGGACGAGATGGCCCTGGATCTGTTCGCCGGCATCCCCGTCACCGACTACGCCGCGGCGCTGCCGTGGTACGAGCGGCTCTTCGGCGGGCCGCCGTCGTTCCTGCCGAACGAGACCGAGGCGGTATGGGAGGTGGCCGGGCACCGGTACATCTACATCGTCGCGAGCCCCGGACGGGCGGGGAACGCGCTGGTGCTGTCGTTCGTCGATGCCCTGGATGACCGGGTCGCCGACATCGCCGGGCGGGGCATCGAGCCCGACCGGCGCGAGACGCCCACCAGCGGCGTGACCAAGGTGACCTACCGCGACGCGGACGGCAACGAGATCAGCTTCGGCGGCCGCCTGGGCTGACCTCACCTGGCGTCCTCAAGCGGCCCCGCCGCGGCAGATCCTTGCGATCATCGTCAAAACTTCTCTCGCCGGGCTGTCCGGTCCGCTCGTTCCCGTTCGTCACTAGGGTGCAACTCACGACGAAGGGAACACCGCGATGAAGTACATCATGTTCGTCTGCTCGGACACCGACCCGGACACCGACCCCAGCCCGCTGCCCGGCATCGAGGCCTGGGTGGCGGAGAACGACGCGGCCGGGCGGCGGCTGCAGGGCGACGCGCTGGCGCCGGTGACGGCGGCGACCACGGTGCGGGTGCGCAACGGCGAGCTGCTCGTCTCCGACGGGCCGTTCACCGAGACCAAGGAGGTCATCGTGGGCTTCGACCTGCTGGAGTGCGCGGACCTGGACGAGGCGATCGAGGTCGCCCGCAGCCACCCGATGGCCCGCAACGGGCGGCTCGAGCTCCGCCCGTTCGACTCGCTGCAGTGACGGACGCGGCGCGGGCGGCGGCCACCGCCGCGGCCGAGGCCTACCAGCGGATCGTCGCCACGCTGATCCGGGTCACCGGCGACTGGACGCTGGCCGAGGACTGCGCGCAGGAGGCACTGGCCACGGCGCTGGACCGGTGGCCGGCCGACGGCGTGCCGGCCAACCCAGCCGGCTGGCTGATGACGGTGGCCCGCAACCGCGCCCTGGACGTGCTGCGCCGGGCCAGCACCGAGCGGCGCAAGCTGCGCGAGCTGGCGGCGCTGGCGCTGACCGCGGCGACCGAAGGACCCGGGGACGGGCCGGGCGCCGGTGACGGCGGCCGCCGGGTCGGCGACGACCGGCTGCGGCTGATCTTCACCTGCTGCCACCCGGCGCTGGCGCTGGAAGCCAGGGTGGCGCTGACGCTGCGCGTGGTGTGTGCGGTGCCGACCCCGGACATCGCGCAGGCGTTCCTGGTCAGCGAGCAGACGATGACCCGGCGGCTGACCCGCGCCAAGTCCAAGATCGCCCAGGCCGGCATCCCGTACCGGGTGCCGGCCGGGACCGCGCTGGCCGAGCGGATGCCCGGCGTGCTCGCCGTGCTGTACCTGCTGTTCACCAGCGGGTACAACGCCGACGGCGAGCCGGCCTTCGCCGCGGAGGCGATCCGGCTGGCCCGGCTGCTAGCCGGCCTCATGCCCGGCCAGCACGAAGCGCAGGCGCTGCTCGCGCTGTTCCTGCTGCAGGACTCCCGGCGCGGCGCCCGGCGGGACGGCGAGGGGCGGCTGGTGCCGCTGGACCGGCAGGACCGGGCCAGCTGGGACCATGCCGCCATCGCCGAGGCCACCGCCATCCTGGCCGGGCTGCCGCAGCCGGGTCCTTACGTGCTGCAGGCGCGGATCGCGGCCTGCCACGCCACCGCGGCGTCGGCCGCCGACACCGACTGGCCGCTGATCGCCGGCTGCTACGACCAGCTGGCCCGGCTGCAGGCCAGCCCGGTGGTCGAGCTGAACCGGGCGGTGGCGCACGGCTACGCGTACGGGCCGGCCGCCGGGCTCGCGCTGCTGGCCGCGGCCCGGGCCGGCGGGGCGCTGGACGGCTACCCGCTGGCGGTGGCGGCCGAGGCCGACCTCACCGCACGGGCCGGCCAGCCGGACCGCGCCGCTGCGTTGTTCCGCGAGGCCGCGGCGCAGGCTCGCGGCGAGTCCGAACGGCAGGCGCTGCTCGACCGCGCCGCCGAGATAGCACCCGCACGTCGCGATGGAGGAGTCCGGTCGTCCTGACGACCGGTATCCTCCCCGGCTAACCAGCGCTAGGAGACCGCCGTGGAACTTCTCGACTCGCTTACCATCCAGCGCGCGCACGTGCTCGGCACCATCGAGGACCTGGCCGACGAGGACCTGCGCCGGCCGGTGCTGCCGTCCGGCTGGACCACCCTCGGCCTGGTCAACCACCTGGCGCTGGACGACGAGATGTTCTGGTTCCGCTGCGTCATGGGCGGGGACCGGGAAGCGATCGCCGAGCTGGATGCGACGCCCGACGCCTGGCAGGTCGGGCCGGACGTGCCCGCGGCCAGCGTGCTGGATCGCTACCGGCTCGAGGCCGCGCTGGCCGATGCCATCATCGAGCAGGCCCCGCTTGACGCCAGCCCGGCATGGTGGCCGGCGGATCTGTTCGGCGACTGGCGGCTGAACACGAATCGCCAGGTGCTGCTGCACGTGATCACGGAAACCGCGGTGCACGCCGGGCACCTGGACGCCGTCCGCGAGCTCATCGACGGCAAGCAGTGGATCGTGCTCGGCTGACTGCCGTTCACGCGGAACTCCCCGCCCGCCGACCTGGCCGAAGCGCCTGGGCGGCGGGAAGCGCATGGCCCTGACGCGAAGCCGTCAAGGAAATGTATCGTCGTCGGCACAGTCCATCGCTGGCTGCCCATCGGGAGGCGCATCCGCATGAACATCGCCGGCAATCTGGCCAGGAGCGCCGCCGCGCACCCGGACCGGGACGCGATCCGGCTGGACGACACGGCGCTCAGCTACAGCGTGCTGGACGGGGCCACCCAGCACCTCGCCGGGCTGCTGGCCAACGGGGGTGTGCGGCCCGGTGACCGGGTGGGCGTCATGCTGCCGAACGTGCCGCACTTCGCCGTGCTGTACTACGGCATCCTGCGGGCCGGCGCGGTCGTGGTGCCGATGAACCCGCTGCTGAAGCGGCGCGAGGTGGCCTACTACCTGGGCGACTCGGGTGCCCGGCTGTTCTTCGCCTGGCACGGGTTCGGCGAGGAGGCCGCGGCCGGGGCGGCGGACGCGGGGGTGGACCTGGTCCCGGTGGACCCGGCCGGGTTCATCGAGCTGGTGGGGTCGGCGCCCGCGGTGCCGGGCGTGCTGCACCGCGAACCGGACGACACCGCGGTGATCCTCTACACCTCGGGCACCACCGGGCAGCCCAAGGGCGCCGAGCTGACGCACGCCAGCCTGGGCCGCAACATCGAGATCTGCGTGGACGACATCGAGCGGCTGACCTCCGGCGACGTGATGTTCGGCGGGCTGCCGCTGTTCCACGTGTTCGGCCAGACCTGCGGGCTGAACGCCGCGGTGCGGGCCGGCGCCTGCCTGACCCTGCTGCCCAGGTTCGACCCGGCCACCGCGCTCGACGTGCTGGCCAGGGACAAGGTGACGGTGCTCGGCGGCGTGCCGACGATGTACACCGCGATGGCCAACCATCCCGGCCGGGAGGCCTACGACCTGTCCGCGCTGCGGCTGTGCGTATCCGGCGGGGCGGCGATGCCGGTCGAGGTGATGAACGCGTTCGAGAAGGAATTCGGCTGCGTCGTGCTGGAGGGCTACGGGCTGTCGGAGACCTCGCCGGTGGCGTCGTTCAACTTCCCTGACGAGCGGCGGCCCGGGTCGATCGGCACGCCGATCGCCGGGGTGGAGTTCCGCATCGTGGACGACAAGGACGCCGACGTGCCGGACGGCGAACCGGGTGAGCTGCTCATCCGCGGGCACAACGTGATGAAGGGCTACTGGAACAAGCCGGCCGAGACCGCCGAGGCGATGCGCGGCGGCTGGTTCCACACCGGCGACGTCGCCCGCCGGGACGACGACGGCTTCTACTACATCGTGGACCGGAAGAAGGACATGATCATCCGTGGTGGGTACAACGTGTACCCACGGGAGATCGAGGAGGTGCTCTACGAGCACCCGGCGGTGGCCGAGGCGGCGGTGGTCGGCGTGCCGCACGACTCGCTCGGCGAGGAGGTCGCCGCCGTGCTGACGCTGAAGCCGGACGCCAGCGCCACCCCCGGCGAGCTGCGCGACTACGTCAAGGGCAAGGTGGCCGCCTACAAGTACCCGCGCGTCGTGCGGATCGTGGACGCGCTGCCCAAGGGGCCGACCGGGAAGATCCTCAAGCGGGAGATCACTGTGCAGGCGGAGCAGTGACCGCGACCAGGGAGGTGCACCTGGCCGCGCGCCCGTCCGGGTGGCCGGTGCCCGCGGACTTCGCGGTGGTGGCGCGGGAACTGCCGGAACCGGGCGACGGTGAGCTGCTGGTGCGCAACCGGTACCTGTCGGTGGACCCGTACATGCGCGGCCGGATGAACGACGTCAAGTCCTACGTGCCGCCGTACCAGCTCGGCCAGCCGATGACCGGCGGCGCGATCGGCGAGGTGCTGGCCTCGGCCGCGGACGGGTTCGCGCCCGGCGACCGGGTGGTGCACGAGCTGGGCTGGCGGGAGCACGCGATCGTGCCGGCCGGCCAGGCGCACCGGGTCGAGCCGGTGCCCGGGGTGGCGGACTCGCAGTTTCTCGGCGCGCTCGGGATGACCGGGCTGACCGCCTACGCCGGGCTGCTGGACATCGCGGGATTCGGCCGCGGCGACACGGTGTTCGTGTCCGGGGCGGCCGGCGCGGTGGGCAGCATGGCCGGGCAGATCGCCCGGATGCGCGGGGCCAGCCGGGTGATCGGCTCGGCCGGGTCGGCGGAGAAGGTGGCCTACCTGACCGGGGGGCTGGGGTTCGACGCGGCGTTCAATTACCGGGACGGGCCGGTGCGCGAGCAGCTGGCCGCGGCGGCGCCGGACGGCATCGACGTGTACTTCGACAACGTCGGCGGTGAGCATCTCGAGGCGGCCATCGGCGCGCTGCGGCTGCGCGGCCGGGTGGCGATGTGCGGCGCGATCTCGCAGTACAACAACACCGAGCCGGCGCCCGGGCCGCGGAATCTGGCGCTGGCCGTGGGCAGGCGGCTGCGGCTGCAGGGGTTCATCGTGACCGACCACTGGAAGCGGTTCGCGGACATGATCGCCGAGGTCGGCCCGTGGCTGGCGCACGGTGACGTGCTGGCCGAGGAGACGGTCACCGACGGCCTGGACCACGCGGTGGACGCGTTCCTCGGCATGCTGCGCGGCGAGAACACCGGCAAGACGATCATCCGGCTGGGCTGACCCGGGCCGGGGCCGGGGCCGGCCGTCGCCGGTCAGCCGTCGCCGGTCAGCGCGGCAGGAGGCCGCGGAGCGCGGTGTCGATGACGTCGCGGACGAACCTGTCGGTCAGCGGCGCGTGGCCGTGCAGCAGCCGGTGGTACACCGGGCCGTAGAGCAGGTCGAGCGCGACCTCGATGTCGGTGCCGGCCGGGATCTCGCCGCGGCCGGCGGCGCGGCGGAAGATGGCCCGGGCCGCCTCGCGGCGCGGCTCGACGAACCGCTCCCGGTAACGGCGGCCGAACTCCGGGTCGGCCTGCGCGGTGGCGATCAGCGCGGCGATGACCCGGGCGTACGGCCGCCGGCCTGCCTCCTTCGCCCACGGGCGGAGCAGGCTCAGCAGGTCCCCGCGCAGCGAGCCGGTGTCGCGGGGCCGCGGGACGCCGGCCCACTCGTGGTAGAGCGCGTCTAGCGCGAGGGTCTCCTTGGTGGGCCACCACCGGTAGATGGTGGCCTTGCTCACCCCGGCCCGGTCCGCGACGGCGTCCATGCTGACCGCGGCCAGGCCGCGGTCCAGCGCGAGCTCCGCGGCCGCCGCCAGGATGGCCAGCCGCGCCGTCTCGCTGCGCGGCCGCCCGCGGCGCGGCTGGGCTTCGCTGTCGTGGGGCATGAGGCCCCACATCAAACCAGGCCCGCCCGGGCAAGTCGAGCATGAGCGGGGCGGATCATTTCCCGCGGCAGGTTAAGTTAGCGGCGATGAACAAGTCACGGGTGGAGGCATTCAGCGACGGGGTGTTCGCGATCGCGATCACGCTGCTCGTGCTGACCATCGCGCAGCCGGACAACTACGCGGACCTCGGCAGCCAGCTGGCCAGCCGGTGGCCGTCGCTGGCCGCGTTCGTGGTCAGCTTCGCGGTCATCGGGATCATGTGGCTGAACCACCACTCGCTGTTCACCCACTTCGAGCGGATCGACCGGGGCCTGTTCTACCTGAACATGCTGCTGCTGCTGACCATCACGTTCCTGCCCTACCCAACGGGGGTGCTGGGCCAGGCGCTGGCCAAGGGGGAGAACGCCAGGACCGCGGCGGTGGTCTACGCCGTGGTGATGGCGGTGAACGCGTGGGTGTGGACGGCCATGTGGCTGTACGGGTCACACCGGCGGCGGCTGCTGCGGCCGGCGTTCCCCGAGGCGGAGCGGTCCACCGCGACGCTGCTGTTCAGCATCGGCGTGGTCATGTACACGCTCAGCATCGGCGTCGCGTTCTGGAACGGAGGCGCGTTCCTGGCGCTGCAGGCGCTGTTCGCGGTGTACTACGCCATCGACCCGATCACCCGGCGGCCGCAGCGGATGCGGCGCGGCGGCAGCACCGGCGGTGACCTGCAGGCCGGTGAAGGCACGGCATTCAGCACCGGGGCGGGCGACGGCGAAACCGGCGGGTAGCGCGGCCTTTTGACTCTCCTGTTAGGGGAGGCCCGATCGTGGCCGCATGACCACAGTTACCCAACCCAGGGTGAGGTGACGGCGTTCGTCCCGGTGGCCACGGCGCCGGCCGGGCCGCCCGGCCCGGGCGAGCCCGCGGTGCTGGAGATCCCGCGGTGCTGGAGATCCCGGCGGCCGAGGCGGCCGTCATGCTGCACGAGGGCGGGATGGACGACCTGGACCGCACCTACGGGGCGCTGGGCACCATCGTGGCCGAGCGCGCCATCGGCGTGGAGGGGCCGATCAGGGAGTACTACCTGGTCGGCTTCCGGGACACCGAGGACCAGTCGCGGCACCGCACCGAGGTGTGCTGGCCGGTGTTCCAGACCCGGGGGCAGGGGTGACCGCCGGGGACGAGGGTGTGCCCGGCGGTGCGTTCGCGCACTGGCAGCGGGACAGCCCGGTGTACGACGGCGCAGCCGTCACGGCAGATCAGACACGTTCTCTACGGGCTGACGACCGGTCTTTCTCGATCTTGCACCGAAGACGTACTCTGCCAGCATGAGCGGCTCAGCGACTGTGCCGGAGGCGGCGCGGACGTCCGGCGGCGCGGCCGGACCTACCCGGCGCTGGTGGATTCTCGGCGTGGCCGGGCTGGCGCAGCTGATGGTGGTGCTGGACGCCACGATTGTGAACATCGCGCTGCCCTCGGCCCAGCATGACCTGGCCTTCTCCAACGCCGACCGGCAGTGGGTGGTCACCGCGTACTCGCTGGCCTTCGGCAGCCTGCTGCTGCTCGGCGGTCGGCTGTCCGACCTGGTCGGCCGGCGGCGGATGCTGATCATCGGCCTGATGGGCTTCGCCGCGTCGTCGGCGCTGGGCGGCGCGGCGACCAGTTTTGCGGTGCTGGTGATCGCCCGCGGTGCGCAGGGGGCGTTCGGCGCGATGCTGGCCCCCGCCGCGCTGTCCACGCTGACCGTGACGTTCACGGACCCGGCCGAGCGCGGCAAGGCGTTCGGCGTCTACGGCGCCATCGCCGGGGGCGGCGGGGCGGTGGGGTTGCTGCTGGGTGGGCTGCTGACCGAGTACCTGTCCTGGCGGTGGACCCTGTACGTCAACGTGGCCCTGGCGGTCGTCGCGGTCGCCGGCGCGGTGCGGCTGCTGGAGCGGCACCCCCGTGATCCGGACGTGCACGTCGACTGGCCGGGCACGGTGCTGGTGGTGGCGGGGCTGGTGTCCATCGTCTACGGGCTGTCCGAGGCGGAGACCAGGGGCTGGGGCGCGCCGACGACCGATGCGCTCTTGTCGGCCGGTTTGGTGCTGCTGGCTGCGTTCGTGCTGACCGAGCGGCGGGTCCAGCATCCGCTGCTGCCGCTGCGGATCGTCCTGAACCGGTTCCGCGGCGGCGCATACCTGGCCATCGGGCTGTCCGCCATCGGCGTGTTCGGGGTCTTCTTGTTCCTGACCTACTACCTGCAGCTGACCCTGGGCTACTCGCCGGTCACGTCCGGGCTCGCGTTCCTGCCGATGATCGCGGCGATCGTAGCGGCGTCTACGGTGGCCAGTGGGGTGCTGATGCCGCGGGTGGGGCCCCGGCCGCTGCTCCCGGCGGGTATGGTCATCGCAGCCGGCGGCCTGGTCATTCTGGCCACGCAACTGGGGCTGCACACCAGCTACCTGGACTGGATCCTGCCCGCCCTGCTGCTGGTCGGGGTCGGCCTGGGCACGGTGTTCGGCTGCGCGCTGAACACGGCGACGTACGGTACCGCCGCCGCGGACGCGGGCGTCGCCTCGGCCATGGTCAACACCAACCAGCAGGTCGGCGGCTCGATCGGCACAGCGCTGCTGAACACGATCGCCGCGAGCGCCTTCAGCAGCTACCTGGTGACGCACGGGCCAAGCCCGGCAGCCCAGGCCAGCGCGGCGGTGCATAGTTACATCGTCGCGTTCTGGGTTTCGGCCGGCATTTTCGCCGCCGCCGCGATCGTGTGCGGGCTCGTGCTGCCCCCCGGCCTCCTGGCGCTGGCCGCGCCCGAGGTCACCCCGGCCACGGCATGACGAGGAGATGAGCACCCGTGACTTCCGATCCCGCTAACGGCCGGCCCGGCCCGGCAGTGCGTCTGATCACCGTGTCGGCTACCTACGGCGCCGGCGGCAGCGTCGTCGCGCCTGCCCTCGCGCAGCGGCTCGGCCTGCCCTTCCTGCAGCGCGTCACGACCACTGAGGGCCAGGTCGCGTTGGCCGTCGCCCCGTGCCATGAGCAGCTGGTAGCGGACGAGGCGAAGACCACGCCGGTCCACCGGCTGCTCGCGTCTTTGACGCACTCGATGCCGGTCGGCCCCACCCAGTCACCGCCCTCCGCCCGTCACCAGGACGAGGACCTGCGGTGCAGCGCCGAGGCCGGGATCCACGGCCTGCTAGCCGACAGCGGGGGCGTGATCCTCGGCCGCGCCGCTGCGGTGGTACTCGGCAGGGACCGCGGCTTCCACGTCCGGCTAGACGGGCCGCCGGCCCGCCGGATCATCCAGGGCGCCACGGTCGAGGGCATCAGCCAGGAGCAGGCCAGCGCTCGCATGCAGGCGGCCGACAAGGCGCGCGCCGCCTACGTTCGGCGCCTGTACCGCGTCGACCCGGGCGACGCATCGTTGTACCACATGGTGATCGACTCCACCGCGATCCCCCTCGACACGGTCATCGAGCTCATCCTCACCGCCGCCCGGAGCCATCACGGCGAATCGATATCAGAATCGAGCACACGGACATGATCACGTGCATGTACCCCAAATTTATCGATGACAAGGACACGCGATAACTGGAACGGAGCCTATGGGAGCGGGACGCTGCAGCAGAACCGAGCCCGCGGGGAGGGCTCATCCACCAGCAGAAGTGGCCGATATGCGCGTTCTGCGCCAGGACAGACTCGGCGGGCACTCTACCCGGTGAAGGGTCTCCGCGTCCCGGCGCTGTCCTCAGGTATCGAGATGACGCATTCATCCCTCTGCTGGATAGAAAGCGCCCTCAGGATTGGCTGACGCCAGATTCCTGAGGGCGCCCGCAGCGCGTCTCCAGGCTTGCTAGAGAGCAACCCCTGGAGGCGTCTGACGATTAGCGAACATCGCGGGCACCTCCTTCCTGATACAGAGGACATATCCTGCCGCGGCGCGCCCATCGTAGGACTGCACGCCGACATGAGGCAACGCATTTTACCGGCTGCGGGTGTCCACGGGACGTAGGCGACTGACCTGCGGGTTGCCTGCGGGATCGTTCGCTCCGCTGGCAGGCCTCCGCGATGCCCGCGTGCGATTTCTTCCATCTGGACTGCGCGGTCACCTTGCGTCGTCTGTATGTGTTCTTCGCGATCGAGGTCGGTACCGCTACGTGCATGCCCAGGGTTCGAGCCCCACCCGCCCTCACTGCAATTTCACTACTCAGCTGAGTGGAGTCGTGGACCGATGTCGTGGTCCGGTGTACCGTCACGTCAGGCGGCTGCGCTGCGCGACAACGCTTTGTCCGATCGCCCGGCCGTGCACCTGGTCGAACGCATCCAGGGCCTGCTGTTGGGCCTCGTGTCCCTCCGGCGCTTCGACGATCACGCGGACCAGCAGTTCTCCTGGTTCAATCACCGGGTCGTCGCCGTGTTGCAGCACCGCGACCCGCCGCACCGCGCCGGGGAAGCGCTTCTTCACCTCGCTGTCAATCCGCTGTTCGATGTGACCGAGCGCCGCCTGGTCCATGGCCGCCTCCGAGTTGCACGAGAAACTCTGCGTAACATCACGTTACGCTGACTGGTCCGCTCCCTGCTGGCCTGATGGAAGGGAGACACGCGTCAGCCTGTGGTCCAGGAGCGGAGTTTGTCGGGGTTGCGCACCACCCAGATGTGCTTGATCTCGTCGCCCGCGACGTCGAACGCGAACACCGTCACGGTGAGGCCGTCTTGCTGAGCCACCAGGCCGGGCTGGCCGTTGACGGTGCGTTCCAGGTACGTCATGTTGCTGGGCGTCCGGTTGGCGATTTCGACCCAGGCGCGCGCGATCTGCTCGCCGCCTTCGATGGGGCGCAGGAAGGCAGTGACGAGGCCGCCGCCGTCGGCGATGGCCGTGGCGCCGGGGTCAAGCAGGCCGATCAGGGCGTTGATGTCCTTGGCTTCCCAGGCTTGCTTGAAGGCCCGGATGATGCCGGCCTGCCGGGCTGTCGGGGCTGCGGGGGCCTGCGATGCGCGGACGCGGCGGCGGGCCGAGGAGGCCAGCTGGCGGCAGGCCGCCGGGGTGCGGCCGACAATGCCGGCCACCTCGGCGAAGGGGTAGCCGAAGACGTCGTGCAGGATGAACGCGACGCGCTCGGCCGGGGTCATCTGCTCGAGCACGACGAGGAAGGCCATGTTGACCGACTCATCCAGGGTGACCCGGTCGGCTGGATCGGCCGCGGCGCCTGGCTGCCCGGTGAGCTGCTCGGTCCGTTCGGGTAGCGGCTCGGGGATCCAGTCGCCCACGTAGGTCTCGCGCCGGGCCCGGGCCGAGCCGAGCAGGTTGAGGCAGATGCGGCTGGCGACCGTGGTCAGCCAGGCGGCGGGGGATTCGATGGCGTCCTGCTGCTGGGCGGTCATTGCATACCAGCGGGCATAGGTCTCCTGGACGGCGTCCTCGGCTTCGGCCAGGGAGCCCAGGAGCCGGTAGGTGAGATTGATCAACTGCCGCCGCTCGCTCATGATCGCGTCCAGGCCCGGATCGGGCCGGCCGCCCCCTGACCCGGATGCGGTGGTCATGGTGCCGCCCTTTCCTTGGTCGCATCTGCCCATACCCGTTCGACAAGACAGCGCACCGGACTGTGAGGGCGGCGCGCCGCCTGACATTCCGGTAGGGCGCGTTGTCGTACTGCTCAGACGAGCACATCATCCAGCGAGCAGGAAGCTCAGTGACATCATGATCAGGATCGGCATCATCCTTGGCAGCACCCGCCCCAACCGCAGCGGCGAACAGGTCGCCACGTGGGTTTATGACATGGCATCGCGCCGCAGCGGCGCCGAGTTCGAGCTGATTGACCTGCGCGACTACCCGCTGCCGCACCTGGATGAGCCGCTGCCGCCGTCAATGGGCCAGTACCAGAACGAGCACACCAAGCGGTGGGCGGCTACGATCGCCTCGTTCGACGGGTTCATCATGGTCACCCCCGAGTACAACCACTCCACCTCAGGAGTGCTCAAGAACGCCCTCGACTTCCTGTACGCCGAATGGAACAACAAGGCGGCCGGGTTCGTCTCCTACGGCTTGGCGGGCGGGGCCCGGGCCGCCGAGCACCTGCGGCTGGTCTGCGCGGAACTGCAGATGGCCGATGTGCGCCAGCAGGTCACGCTGTCGCTGCTGACCGAGTTCGAGAACTACACCATCTTCAAGCCGGGCGACCACCACGCCGCCTGGCTGGACACGCTGCTAGACCAGGTCATCGCCTGGAGCACCGCGCTCGCGCCGCTGCGCGCCGCCTGCCCGGCCCCCGCCGCCTGAACGGCGCAAGCCCCTCCCGGCATCGTTAAGCCGTACTGTTCTCCAGCCTCAGCCGTCCTGCATCGCCGCCATGATCTCGGCCGCGAGCGGCGGAGGTGCCTGGAAGTCCCACGCCTTGAACAGCACCGCGTGCGGCACGCCCATGGAACGTCCCTGCCACGCGGTGAACCCGGTGATCATCATCCGGGGCTCGGGATGGCCGGGGAGCGCGGCCAGGTACTGCTCGTGCGCCTCCAGCGAGGCGATGCCGCCCTCCAGCGGCTCCCCGGTGACGTCCACGCCGTGTGTCGGCTGCGGGTCTCCGCCCGCGAGCAGCCAGCGCACCGAGTGTGGCTGCAGGCCCTCGTCGAGCAGTTCGGGGAAGACCCAGCGATTGCCGGCGTCGCGCAGCGCATCCAGCGCGGCGAGGCCGGCGGCCCGGTGATCGGCCTGGTTCAGCATGCCGCCGAACTGGACCTCCCAGGACCCCACCACCACCGCGTCGGGCTGGCGGCGACGGATCACGCGGGCGATGTCGCGCCGCAGGCCCAAGCCGTACTCGAGCATGCCATCCGGGTAATCGAAGAACTCGACCTCGGCGACGCCGACCGCCCGGGACCCCGCGATCTGCTCCTCGGTGCGAAGCGGCCCGGTTTGCTCCGGCGGGATGCCGTCGATGCCGGCTTCCCCGCGGGTCAGCAGCAGGTACGCGACATCCACGCCGCGCGCCGTCCAGGCCGCGACGGCGGACGATATCCCGTACTCCACGTCGTCCGGGTGCGCCACCACGCACAGCACCCGGCTGAAGGCGTGATCGGGAAACGGAGGGACCGAGTCAGGGACCATAGCCGAGAGCGTAGCGGCTGCCCCGCGGATCCGGGATCAGGCGCTCCGCGAGATCCGGGATCAGGCGCTCCGCGAGATCCGGGATCAGCCGCTCCGCGCCGCGAACGGACTTATCGCCAAGGCGTCGCCTCGGCCGCGCCGCCCGGTCGGCGCCTCGGCCGCGCCTTCCGGTTCGTAGGCGAGGTTGGGCCGCAGCCAGTGTTCGGCCTGTCCGAGCGGGATACCACGGCGGCTGGCGTAGTCCTCCGCCTGGTCCCGCCCGATGCGGCCGACGGTGAAGTAGCGGGACGCGGGGTGGGCGAAGAGCAGCCCGGACACGCTTGACGCGGGTGTCATGGCGAACGATTCCGTGAGCGCCATGCCGAAGTCGCCGGCCCCGAGCATCTGGAAGAGCTCGCCCTTGAGGCTGTGGTCGGGCGCCGCCGGGTAGCCGAACGCGGGCCGGATACCCCGGAACCGTTCCGCGTGCAGGTCATCGACCCTCGGAGCGGCATCCGGCTCGTACCAGTCGCGGCGGGCCCGCAGGTGCGTGTGCTCGGCGAACGCCTCGGCCAGCCGGTCGGCCAGTGCCTTCACCATGATCGCCTGGTAGTCGTCGGCCTCGGCCTCGTACTGCCGGGCCAGTTCGTCCGCGCCGTGGATGGCGACCGCGAACCCGCCGAGGTGATCCTGATCGGCCGCCAGGTAGTCGGCGAGGCACCGGTTCGGACGGCCCTCCGGCTTGGCGGTCTGCTGCCGCAGCATCGGCAGCAGCAGCTCACCTCCTGAGACGCTCACCACGATGTCGTCGGCTTCGGCGCGCGCGGGCCAGAACCCGTATCCGCCGCGCGCGGCCAGCCGCTGGTCCGCGATGATCTCGTCCAGCAGCGCGTTCGCGTCGTCGAAGAGATCACGGGCGGCCGGGAGGGTCTCCAGGATCGCCGGGAACTTGCCCTTCAGCTCCCAGGCGAGGAAGAAGAACTGCCAGTCGATCAGCTCGCGCAGCTCGGCCAGCGGGGGAGTGACCGGCCGGACGCCGGTAAACAAAGGGGCCGAACGGGCGGAGAAATCTAGCTTTTCCCGATTGGCGCGTGCGGTGCCTAGGCCGAGCAGCGGCTGGCTGTGACGGGATTCGTGCTGTACGCGCAGCCGCTCCTGGTCGGCTCGGTTCGCCTGGTCGAGGTCCGCGGCCCGGGCCGGGTCGAGCAGGTTCTGCACCACGCCGACGACTCGCGACGCGTCCAGCACGTGCACGGTCGAGGCCTCGTATGCGGGCGCGACGCGCACCGCCGTGTGCTGGCGCGAGGTGGTGGCGCCCCCGATCAGCAGCGGGGTCGTCATGCCCCGGCGCTGCATCTCACCGGCCACGTTGACCATCTCGTCCAGCGATGGCGTGATCAGGCCGGACAGTCCGACGATGTCGGCCTGTTCCGCGGCGGCGGTGTCGAGGATGACGGCGGCGGGCACCATCACGCCGAGGTCGATGACCTCGTAGTTGTTGCAGCCGAGCACCACGCCCACGATGTTCTTGCCGATGTCGTGCACGTCGCCCTTCACGGTGGCGAGCACCACCGTGCCGTTGCCTCGTGCCCGCCCGGTGATGCCGGCCGCGTCCTTCTCCGCGTCCATGAACGGCTCGAGGTAACCGACGGCGCGCTTCATCACGCGGGCCGACTTCACCACCTGCGGCAGGAACATCTTTCCCGACCCGAACAGGTCGCCCACGACCTTCATGCCGTCCATCAGCGGGCCCTCGATGACGTCGAGCGGGCGTTCCGCCTGCTGCCGGGCCTCCTCGGTGTCGGCCTCGATGTGGTCGGCGACGCCGTGCACGAGGGCGTGCGTGAGACGCTGCTCGACCGGCAGGTCACGCCAGGCCAGGTCGGCTTCGGCTCGTTTGGCGCCGCCGTGTGACCTGACGTTCCCGGCGTAGGCGACGAGGCGGTCGGTGGCGTCCGGGCGGCGGTCGAACAGGACGTCTTCCACCAGCTCTTTCAGGTCGGCCGGGATGTCCTCGTAGACCTCGAGCTGGCCCGCGTTCACGATGCCCATGTCCAGGCCGGCCCGGATCGCGTGATAGAGGAACGCCGCGTGCATGGCCCGGCGGACGGTATCGTTCCCGCGGAAGGCGAACGAGAGGTTGGAGATGCCGCCGCTGGTCCGGACGCCCGGGCAGCGCTCCTTGATCAGCGGGAGCGATTCGATGAACGCCCTGGCGTAGCCATTGTGCTCGGCGATGCCGGTGGCGACGGCCAGGACGTTCGGATCGAAAATGATGTCTTCTGGCGCCCAGCCGCCGCGCTGGGTGAGCAGGTCGTAAGCCCGGGCGCAGATCTCCAGCTTCCGTTCGGTGCTGTCAGCCTGGCCCCGCTCGTCGAAGGCCATGACCACCACGCCGGCGCCGTAGTTCCTGACCACCCCGGCATGCTCAAGGAAGGTCTCCTCTCCCTCCTTGAGGCTGATCGAGTTGACGACGCCCCTGCCCTGCACGCATTTCAGCCCGGCCTCCAGCACGCTCCACCGCGAGCTGTCGATCATCACCGGGATCCGGGCGGCCTCCGGCTCGGTCGCGATCAGGTTCAGGAACGTGGTCATCGCCTGCTCGCCGTCGAGCAGGTCCGCGTCCATGTTCACGTCGAGCAGGTTGGCGCCGTTGCGCACCTGGTCGAGGGCGACGTTCACGGCGGCCTGGTAGTCATCGGCCTCGATGAGCCGCCGGAACCTGGCCGAGCCGGTGACGTTGGTCCGCTCGCCGATCATCACGAATCCGGTGTCGCCGGTGATCGTGAACGGCTCCAGCCCGGACAGCCGCGTCACCCGGCTGGGCCGCGCGGCCGCGGACCGCCGCGGACAGGCCCGGACCGCGGCGGCGATCGCGGCAATGTGGGCCGGCGCGGTGCCGCAGCAGCCCCCGACGATGTTCACCATGCCCTCGGCCGAGAACTCGTGCAGGTAGTGCGCTGTTTCCTCCGGCGTCTGGTCGTAGCCGCCGAAGGCATTGGGCAGTCCCGCGTTGGGATGGCAGGCCGTGAAAGTATCCGCGAGCCGGCTGAGCTCGGCGATGTGCGGCCGGATCTCCTTGCCGCCGAGCGAGCAGTTCACCCCGACGATCAGCGGGCTGGCGTGGCGGACCGAGTTCCAGAACGCCTCGACCGTCTGGCCGGATAGGGTACGGCCGCTCATGTCGACGATCGTGACCGAGAGCCAGAGCGGCAGGCCGGGGGCCGCCTCCTGCGCCGCCTTGATGGCCGCCTTCGCGTTCAGCGTGTCGAAGACGGTCTCGATCAGCAGCAGGTCCACGCCGCCCTCGGCCAGCGCGGTGATCTGCTCCGCGTAGGCGTCCTTCACCTGGTCGAAGGTGACGGCCCGGTATGCCGGGTCGTCGACCTTCGGGCTGAGGGACAAGGTGACGTTCAGCGGGCCGACCGATCCCGCGACATACCGGCTGCCCTCGGCCTCGTCGGCGGCCTGCCGGGCCAGCTCGGCGCCGCGCAGGTTCATCTCGTAGACCCGGTGCTGCAGCCCGTAGTCGGCCTGGCCGAAGCTTGTCGCCGTGAACGTGTTGGTCGTGGTGATGTCCGCGCCCGCCGCCAGGTACTCACGGTGAACGTCAAGAACGACATCGGGCCGCGTGAGGTTGATCAGGTCCGGGTCACCGGCGGTGTCCTGATCGTGCCCTGGCAACTGGTAGTCAGCGGCGGTCAGGCTCCTGGACTGGAACCTCGTGCCCCAGGCACCGTCCAGGACTGCTATCCGCTGGTCGAGTAGCCGTGCCAGATCTCGCAATTCGCACCCCCCTTTATGGGAGGCGCCCTTGCGTTTGGCGGTCCGCAGGCGGGACACCTGCGCGCGGGACCGAGCGTGGCGGGCTCCAAGCCCGTTGCAGCGCCTCTCGGCCCTTCTGCCAGGTTACAAGATCCGGTCAGTTGCCAGGCGTTCAACCTGTAGCGGCTCACAGTTCCAGCACGAGCCGCTCGGTGCACGAGCGCGAGACGCAGGTCATCATGCAGTCCCCGGCCCTGCGCTCCTCCTCGGTCAGCACCGAGTCCCGGTGGTCGGGTACGCCGCTGAGCACGGCGGTCTCGCAGGTCCCGCAGGTGCCCTCGGCGCAGGACGACAGGACGCCGACCCCGGCCTCCTCGACCACGTCCAGGATCGAGCGGTCAGGCGGGATCGTCAGGGTGAGTTCGCTGGCCGCCAGTTCCACCTCGAAGGCCTCGGCCCGGACCGGCGCGGTCAGCGGCCGGGCGCTGAACCGCTCCTCGTGCAGTGACCTGGCCGGCCAGACCGCGCAGCGCGACTCGACCGCGGCCAGCAGCGGCTCGGGCCCGCAGCAGTAGACCAGCGTGTCCGGTTGCGGCGTGCCCAGCAGCGAGTCCAGGTCGAGCAGCCCGGTCTCGTCCTGCGGCGCCACGGTGACGCGGTCGCCGTAAGGGGCCAGCTCAGGCAAGAACGCCATCGACGCCCGGTAGCGCCCGCCGTACAGCAGCCGCCAGTCCGCGCCCGCCGCCGCAGCCGCGGCGATCATCGGCAGGATCGGCGTGATGCCGATCCCGCCCGCGATGAACTGGTACCGGGGCGAGTCCGCCAGCTCGAAGTTGTTCCGCGGCCCGCGGACCCGGACCGTGTCACCGGCCCGCAGCCGGTCGTGGACGAACATCGAGCCGCCGCCGCCCTGAGCGTCGCGCAGAATGCCCAGCCGCCACAGGTGGTGGTCGGCCGGGTCGCCGCACAGCGAGTACTGCCGGGTCGGCACCCCGTCCAGGATCAGGTCCACGTGCGCGCCCGGCGACCAGCGGGGCAGCGGGCTGTCCGCGATCTGTCGCAGGGTCAGGGCCACGACGCCGTCCGCGACCTCGTCCTTGCCCTCCACCCGCACCTCGGCCTCGAGCTCCCGGGTGAGCACGGTCATGCTGGTCGAGTCGCGCTGCACGGTCTCCACGTGCGGGCGGTGCTCCGGCTCGGCAACCGCCGGGAACGACAGGTACAGGTTGTCCCAGACGTACATGTTCGGGGTAGTCCGGTAGCGCACCGGCGGCGCCGCGATCGTGTAGTCGCCGAGCGCGGGCAGCCCCTCCTCCAGGGCGACCTTCGCCTCGAGCCGGGCCAGCGGCGCGCCGAGGCAGCCGTGCATGCCCTCGCCGAACCCGAGATGCCGGAACCGCCCTCGCCTCACATCGAACCGGTCCGGGTCGCGGAACCGCCGCTCGTCGCGGTTCGCCGCGCCGTAGACCAGCACCACCCGGCCGCCAGCCGGGATCGTCACCCCGTGCGGCGTCACCTCGCGCGACGTGGTGCGGCCGACCAGCTGCAGCGGGGTGGCGAGCCGGATCGCCTCCTCGACGGCGTCCGGGATGAGCGCCGGGTTATCCCGCAGGATCGCGCGCTGGTCCGGGTTCTCTGCGAGCAGCTTGAACAGCGTCCCGATGAGCCCGGCGGTGCTCTCCACGCCGCCCAGGAACAGCACCATCATCAGGCCGAGGACCTCCGAGGCGGCACCGAAGTCCTCCTCGGCGAACGGCACGCCGTCGATCTCGGCGGTGACGATGCGGGTCACCAGGTCCGCGCGCGGCCGGACGCGCCGCTCGTGCAGCAGGTCAATAAAGTAGCTCTGGATACCGGTGGTGGCGGCCTTGGCTACCGGGGTGAGCCGGGAGTCGTCGGGCTTGCGGTCCTTGAGCTCGTGCACCCACCGGTTGAGCTGCTCCCGGCCCTGCGCGCGGGCCGCGGGCAGGCCGAGCAGGTCGAAGAAGACCTCGTTCGGCGTCGGCCAGGCCAGTTCCTGGGCCAGGTCCACGGTGCCGCGATGCCGCCAGGCGTCGATCAGGCCGCGCACCACGGCGCGGACCGCGTCCTCCCGCTCGGCGATGCGGTTCGGCAGCAGCTGAGGCTGGATCATCCGGCGGATCTGGTCGTGCCGCGGGTTGTCGATGTCGG
>DASYAV010000079.1:0-30614 GCA_036501145.1 Streptosporangiaceae bacterium
CGCACTCCCTTCCCCGAGGCTGTAATCCCCGACACCTCCACCGTACTGGACTAACCGAATGTCCGCGAGATCATGCCAGTTCGTGTTCGCTGCCAACGTAACGCTGTAATCACTAACTCTCTTCCCGAAGCCTGCCAAGCAGTAGTCCCAGGGCATGCTCCACTGTCAGTCTACGTATCTCGTGCCGGTCCCCGGTGAGCGCGATCGTCCGGACCACGGTGTCGTCGGCGACGCTGACCGCGATGTGCGCGGTTCCCACCGGCTGGCCATCGGAGGGATCGGGCCCGGCCACCCCCGTGGTCGCCACCCCGTAGGTGGCGCCGAGCCTGGCCCGGACGCCCTGGGCCATCGCCGCGGCGACCGGCGGGTAGACCGCGCCGTGCCGGCGCAGCATCACCGCGTCCACGCCGAGCAGGTCGGCCTTGAGCTCGGTGGCGTAGGCGACCACCCCGCCGCGGAAAGCCGCGGACGAGCCAGGCACATCGGTGAGCGCGGCCGCGACCAGACCGCCGGTCAAGGACTCGGCCACGGCAACGGTCTGCCCGCCGGCCCGCAGCCGGTCCAGGACCTGGCACGCCAGGTCGCGCGCTGCGTCGCCCGCGGATGACCCCGACCCCACGACCACGATCCTGCCTCCCCTAGCCCTGAACCTTCACCGGCCCGCGGCCGGTTCTGAATGACCCGGTTCTGAATGCTCCGGTTGTGACCGACGGAGCCGCATCGCCTGGAGAACGTAGTCGACGCCGGTCACCAACGTAACCACAACCGCCGCCGCCATAAAGAGCTCGCGCACGATCGCCGGCGGGCTCAGCGAGGCCGGCAGCACGTACAGGCAGATCGCGATGACCTGAAGGAGGGTCTTCGCCTTGCCGCCGCGACTGGCGGCGATCACGCCGCGGCGGATCACCCAGAACCGCAGCCCGGTCACCCCGATTTCCCGGAACATGATCAAGCCGGTGACCCACCATGGTAGTTCGCCGAGCGCGGACAGGCTGATCAGGGCCGCGCCGGTGAGCGCCTTGTCGGCCACCGGGTCGGCGATCTTGCCGAAGTCGGTCACCAGCCCGCGGCTGCGGGCCAGCCGCCCGTCGAGCAGGTCCGTCAGCGACGCGACGCAGAACGTACCGAGCGCGACGAGCCGCCACGTCGTGCCGCCCGCGAGCAGGAAGCCGACGAAGACCGGGACGAGAATGATGCGAACGATCGTGAGGACGTTCGCTACATTCCAGAGCCCGGCCTCAGGTGTCACCGCGACTTCACGTCGGCGATCAGGTCGACTCCCTCAGAGCCGGTGACCACGGCACGGACCATGTCGCCGGCGGCCAGCGGTCCTGGCGAGACGACCGTCGTTACCCCGTCGACCTCGGGGGCCTGGTGGGCGCCCCGGCCCAGGTAGCGGCCGGGGAGGTCGTCATCGGCCTCTTCGTCGATCAGCACGTCCAGGCTCTCGCCGATCCGGCTCTCGGCGCGCTGGGCCATCAGCTCGTCGGCCAGGCCGGCGAACTCCTCGACCCGGCGGGAGATCTCCGCCTGGTCCAGCTGGCCGGGCAGGGACGCCGCCTCGGTACCGTCCTCGTCGGAGTAGCCGAAGATCCCGATCGCGTCCAGGCCGGCGTGGCTGAGGAAGAGCTCGAGCTCGGTCAGGTCCGCCGCGGTCTCGCCCGGGAAGCCGACGATGAAGTTGGACCGCACCCCGGCCTGCGGGCTCAGCGCCCTGATCTGGTCGAGCAGGGCGAGAAAACGCTCCCGGTCGCCGAACCGCCGCATCGCCCGCAGCACCCGGCCGCTGGCGTGCTGGAAGGACAGGTCGAAGTAGGGCGCCACGCCCGGGGTGGACGCGATCACCTCGATCAGGCCCGGCCGGAGCTCGGCGGGCTGCAGGTAGCTGATCCTGACCCGCTCAATGCCGTCGGTGGCGGCCAGGTCGGGCAGGACCTCCTCAAGCAGCCGCAGGTTGCCGAGATCTTTTCCATACGACGTCGAGTTCTCGCTGACCAGCACCAGCTCACGCACGCCCTGGCTGGCCAGCCAGCCGGCCTCGGCCAGGATCTCCGGCGGCCGCCGGGACACGAACGCTCCGCGGAAGGACGGGATGGCGCAGAAGGAGCAGCGCCGGTCGCAGCCGGAGGCGATCTTCAGCGGCGCGACCACGCCAGCGGACAGCCGCCGCCGGAACACGCCTCCACCCGGTCCCGTCCACGGCGCAGCAGGTTCAGGGGCAGGGGCCTGGCGGGCGGTGGGGGTGATGGGGAGGAGGGAGCGGCGGTCGCGGGCGGTGTGGGCGGGGCGGCGGCGGCCGGCCAGGACGTCGTCCAGGCGGGTGCCGATGTCGGCGTAGTCGTCGAAGCTGAGGATCTGGGCCTCGGGCAGTTCGCCGGCGAGCTCGGCGCCGTAGCGCTCGGCCAGGCAGCCTACGGCGGCGACCTTGGCGCCGGACTCGGCCGCGGACAGCAGCTCGGCGATGGATTCCTGCTTGGCCGCCTGGATGAAGCCGCAGGTGTTCACGACGGTGACCTCGGCGCCGGGCCGGTCGGTCAGCCGCCAGCCGCCGGTCTCGAGCCGGGCGGCGAGCTCCTCGGAATCCACCTCGTTGCGGGCGCAGCCGAGGGTGACCAGGCGTACCGTGCGGCCGTCGGCACGTGAACCATCCTTGTGCGCCACGACCAGCGATCTCCGTCCTGAGGGGTGGGGCCGGGTTGTCTTGGTGGAACTCCGCCCCCGGAATGCGGCCGCCGAACGCGGCCAGCCTCCGGCCGGTGCCATCTGACCCTGGCCGGCTGTCTCTATCTTACGGCGGCCGGCGCGCCGGCCGGGGTGGCCCGCGAGGAGCGCATGGCCCTGGTCAGTTGGTGGTCTGCCGCCGGACCGGGCGGAAGCTCAGTGTCACCGGGGTGACCTGGGCACCCGGTGACAGGCGGTGCCTGCCGTTCACGGTGAGCACCACCGACCCGGGATTGCCGATCTGCATGCTGACCGCGTGCTTGAACCGCCAGGTCTTCGTCTGGCCCGGCAGTAGCTCCTTCTGGGTCACGTACGCGCCGCCCGGGTACCGGGTGAACTCCACCCAGCAGGGCTCGGACTTGACCGCCAGCTTGATGACCAGTTCCCGGCTGTAGCTGGCCGCGGTGGGTGGCGGCGGCGAAGAACTGTGCCGCGCGGCCGGGCTGTGCGATGCGCTGCTGGGCTGGGCGGCGGCCGCCGGAGTGGCCCGGTGCGGCGGGCCGGACACCACGTGGTAGACCACGAACCCGACGACGATGGCCAGCGCCGCCACCATCGCGACGCTCCAGTTCAGCCGGCGCCGCTCCTTGAGCTGGATCGGGGTGGACGGCTCGAACACTTCGGCCGCCCTGATCGCGTGCGGGGTGCCGTGCGTGGCGTCGAACTCGCTGACCAGCTGGTCCGGGTCGAGACCGACGGTCTTCGCGATGCTCTTGATGTGGCCCCGCGCGTAGAAGTCCCCGCCGCATGCGGAGAAGTCCCCCTGCTCGATCCCCCGTATGATCGTTTCCCGGATGCGCGTCTGCTGGCTGACCTGCGTAATCGAAAGACCTGCCTGGTGGCGCGCTTCCGCTAGCGTGTCCCCGATGCTCACGCCGCGCCTCCACTGCCTCGCCGGTGAGAAAGTGCCGTCGTCACACCGCACGGAGGCCTCCCCCAGACCATGCTGTCCCCGCGCGGAGGGACCGTTACCAAGTGTAGACATCTATTGAGCACAGTGCGAAAATAGCGCGCCACGCGCGGGCCCCGGCTGGGCAAATTTCAACCGCCTTGCGGCAAAACTTCCCGGCTGAACGTGCCTCGCTTCAGTATTTACCTGCGCGGAGACCTACCCGCCGCGGATCTGCCTGAGCGACTCTTCCATATCTTCCGGCCTGACGAGGACGTCCCTGGCCTTGGAGCCTTCGCTCGGCCCGACGATCTCGCGGCTCTCCAGCAGGTCCATCAGCCGGCCGGCCTTGGCGAAGCCGACCCGCAGCTTGCGCTGCAGCATCGAGGTGGAGCCGAACTGGGTGTTGATCACCAGCTCGGCCGCCTGCAGCAGCAGCTCCAGGTCGTCGCCGATGTCCTCGTCGATCTCCCGCTTGGCGGCGGCCGGCGCGGCCACGTCCTCCCGGTAGGACGGCTCCGCCTGCTTCTTGCAGTGCTCGACGACCGCCCGGATCTCCTTCTCGGTGACGAACGCGTTCTGCAGCCGGAGCGGCTTGCTCGCCCCCATCGGCAGGAACAGCGAGTCGCCCTGCCCGACCAGCTTCTCCGCGCCGGGCTGGTCCAGGATGACCCGGCTGTCGGCCAGACTCGCGGTAGCGAACGCCAGCCGGGACGGCACGTTCGCCTTGATCAGGCCGGTGACCACGTCCACGCTCGGCCGCTGGGTGGCGAGCACCAGGTGGATGCCGGCCGCCCGGGCCAGCTGGGTGATCCGCACCACCGAGTCCTCGACGTCGCGCGGGGCCACCATCATCAGGTCGGCCAGCTCGTCCACGATGACCAGCAGGTACGGGTAGGGCAGGTAGACCCGCTCGCTGCCCGGCGGCGCGGTGAGCTTGCCGGCCCGCGCCGCTTTGTTGAAGTCGTCGATGTGCCGGAACCCGGAGGCGGCCAGGTCGTCGTAGCGGCGGTCCATCTCGCCCACCACCCACTCCAGCGCCTCGGCGGCCTTCTTCGGGTTGGTGATGATCGGCGTGATGAGCTGCGGCACACCCTGGTAGGAGGTCAGCTCGACCCGCTTCGGGTCGATCAGCACCAGCCGCACCTCGTCCGGCGTCGCGCGCAGCAAAATGGACGTGATCAGCCCATTTATGCATGTAGATTTCCCCGCGCCAGTCGCGCCGGCAATCAAAATATGAGGCATCTTCGCGAGGTTGGCCACGACCGTGCGGCCCTCGACGTCCTTGCCCAGACCGACCACCATCGGGTGGTGGTCGTTCACCGCAACCGGAGAGCGCAGCACGTCGCCCAGGCTGACGATCTCCCGGTCGGTGTTGGGGATCTCCACGCCGATCGCGGACTTGCCCGGGATCGGGGACAGGATCCGCACGTCGGCGCTCTTCACCGCGTAGGCGATGTTCCTGGTCAGCGCGGTGACCCGTTCCACCTTCACCGCCTGGCCGAGCTCGATCTCATATCTGGTCACCGTGGGACCCCGGGTGAACCCGGTCACCACCGCGTCCACCTCGAACTGCTCGAGCACGCCGGTCAGCGCCTCGACCACCGTGTCGTTGGCCCGGGTCCGCGCCTTGGGCGGTGAGCCCGGCTTGAGCAGCGCGGCCGGCGGCAGGGTGTAGCTGGCGTCGGTGGCGCCGGCCAGGGTGAGCTGCTCGGGCTTGGCCCGCAGCGGATCCTGCTCGCCGCGGCCGGCGGGCGTCGCGCTCTGCTGCCCACCGTCGGCGGCGCCCGGGCCCGGGGTGTCGGGTGCGGCCGCCGGACCCGGCCCCGTGCTGAAGCCCAGGGCGTCCAGCAGCGCCTCGTCGGAGTCAGCGCCGCCACCCGGCCGCTGGGCGGTTCCGCTCGCGCCGTCCGGCGCTGCGCGGCGGGATTTGCCCCGGCCACCGCGTTCGGTCACCACCGGGGTGTCGTAGGGACGCTCGTGCTCTCCCGCTTCAATGGCGGGCTGACGCTTGCCCAGCCGGATGAGCTGCCCAGCATTCAGCCGTTCAGCAGAATCGGTCTTCTGATCCTCACCCCGGCCGCGCAGGCCGCCCAGCCGGCCCGGGATGGTGTGCACCGGCGTCGCGGTGATCACCAGGATGCCGAACCCGGCGACCAGCGCGAGCAGCGGCGCGGCCACCCATGGGGTGAGCGCGGCCACCAGCGGCGCCGACGCGAAGAAGCCGATGAGGCCGCCGGCCTGCCGCATCGCGGTCGCGCCGTCGGTGGGCTGCGGGGTGCCGTTGGCGATGTGCACCAGGCCGACCACGCCGACGATCAGCGCCAGCCAGCCGATGATCATGCGGCCGGTCTCCGCGTTCCGGTCCGGATGGCGCAGGTACCGCCAGCCGAGCAGCGCCAGCAGCACCGGGATCGCGACGGCGACTTCGCCGAACGCGCCGCGCAGCAGCGCGGTCATCAGCCGGCCCGCGGCATTGTGCATCGGCCACCAGGTGGTGGCGGCGGTGACGATCGCCGCGCCCACCATGGTGAGCCCGACGCCGTCACGGCGGTGCGCGGGCTCGAGGTCGCGGGCGCTGTTCCCGACGCCGCGGGCCGCCGCCCCGGCGCCGTGCGCGAATAGCATCCACAGCCCGGCCACCGCGTTGGCCAGCCAGCCGAACAGGATCAGCAGCGGGTGCGCGGACACCGACGGCGGCGCGTTGCCGCGGCTGGCCGGCTGCCGTCCGCGGCGGGCCGTGCTCTTGCCCTTGCCGCTCTTGCCGCTCTTGGAATTCCTGGCGTTCTTGCCGCTCTTGCCGGCCGGTGGGCGGCTCGTTTTGCGGCCGCGCGGGGCAGGCTCGGCCCGGCCGCGCCCGCCCCGGGGACGGTCGCCTGTCTGCGTGCTCCTGGGCGCACGGGTGGCCATGATGCCCACGGTAGCGAGCAACCCGGGCCGGTCAGCGCAGGCGCGCCGAGGGGATTTGTCCTATCGTTGTTCTGACGATCGTCGTGTAACCGGCATAGCGCCGGAGCGGAGCAGCGAGGCCGCCGGGCCTGCGGGCGGCCGGGACCGGGAGGCGTCGTGCGGATCGCGGTGGTGGGCGGCGGGCCTGGCGGGCTGTACTTCGCCGCGCTAGCCAAACGGCTGGACCCCCGGCACGAGATCACCGTCTGGGAGCGCAACGCACCCGACGACACGTTCGGCTTCGGCGTCGTGTTCTCTGACGAGACGCTGGGCGGCATCGAGCATGCCGATCTCGCCGTGTACCGGGCGATGGAGCGCGAGTTCGCCCGCTGGGACGACATCGACGTGCACTACCGGGGCGAGACGATCACCAGCGGCGGGCACGGCTTCGCCGCGATGAGCCGGCGCAGGCTGCTGACCATCCTGCAGCAGCGCTGCGCGGACCTCGGCGTGACGGTGCTCTTCCGCACCGAGGCGCCGCCGGACGGCGAGCTGGCTGCCAGCTGCGACCTGGTGGTGGCGGCCGACGGGGCCAACTCTAGGCTGCGGGCCGGCCGGGCGGCGGTGCTGGCGCCGCGGCTGGAGACCAGGCGGTGCAAGTACATATGGCTCGGCACAGACCTGGTCTTCGACGCGTTCAAGTTCTACATCGAGCAGACGCCGTACGGGGTCATGCAGATCCACGGCTATCCCTACGACTCCTCGGGCAGCACGTTCATCGTGGAGATGCACGAGGCGGTGTGGCGGGCCGCCGGGTTCGCGGACCTGGCCGCGGCGGCCGGGGACCTGCTGCCCGGCGCCTCGGACGAGGCGTCGATCTCCCGGATCCGGGAGCTGTTCGCCGGGGTGCTGCGCGGCCACGCGGTACACGCCAACAACTCGAAGTGGATCAGCTTCGGCACGCTGCGCTGCGAGCGCTGGCGGGACGGCAACGTGATCCTGCTGGGCGACGCCGCGCACACCGCGCACTTCTCCATCGGGTCGGGCACCAAGCTGGCCATGGAGGACGCGCTGGCGCTGGCCGCCTGCCTGCACGAGCAGGACAGCGTGCCTGCCGCGCTGGAGGCCTACGAGGCCGAGCGGCGCCCGGTGGTCGCCTCGGTGCAGCGGGCCGCGCAGGCCAGCCTGGAGTGGTTCGAGAACCTGGGCCAGTACACCCACCAGGAGCCGGAGCAGTTCGCGTTCAACATCATCACCCGCAGCCGCCGGGTGACCTACGGCAACCTGCGGCTGCGCGACCCGGAGTTCGTGGACCGGATGGACACCTGGTTCGCCGGCCACGAGAAGCGGAGGGGGATGGCACCGGGTGACGTGCGGCCGCCGATGTTCCAGCCGCTGCGGCTGCGTGGCCTGGAACTGGCCAACCGGGTCGTGGTGTCGGCGATGGACATGTACTCCGCGCGGGACGGGCTGCCCGGCGACTTCCACCTGGTGCACCTGGGCGGCAAGGCGCTCGGCGGGGCCGGCCTGGTGCTGACCGAGATGGTCTGCGTGTCCGCCACCGGCCGGATCTCGCCGGGCTGCGCCGGCCTGTACAGCGCCGAGCAGGAGGCGGCGTGGCAGCGGATCGTGTCGTTCGTGCACGGGCAGACCGCGGTCGCGATCGGGATTCAGCTCGGCCACTCCGGCCGCAAGGGCTCGACAAAGCTGATGTGGGAGGGCATCGACCAGCCGCTGGATGCGGGGAACTGGCCGGTGTGCGGGCCGTCGCCGGTGCCCTACCTGCCCGGCGTCAGCCAGGTGCCGCACGAGCTGTCGCTGGCGGACATGACGGAGATCCGTTCCCAGTTCGTGGCGGCAGCGGAGGCTGCCGCGCGCTGCGGCTTCGACCTGCTCGAGCTGCACTGCGCGCACGGGTACCTGCTGTCGTCGTTCATCTCGCCGCTGGCCAACCAGCGGTCCAACGGGTACGGCGGGCCGCTGGCGGCGCGGCTGCGGTACCCGCTCGAGGTGTTCGCCGCGATGCGCGAGGTGTGGCCGGCGGACCGGCCGATGACCGTGCGTATCTCGGCCACCGACTGGTGCGACGGCGGGATCACCGGCGATGACGCGGTAGCGATCGCGCGGGCGTTCGCCGCGGCCGGGGCGGACGCCATCGACGTGTCCACCGGCCAGGTCACGCCGGACGAGCAGCCTGCCTTCGGCCGCTCCTACCAGACCCCGTTCGCCGACGCGATCCGCAACCAGGCCGCGATCGCCACCATCGCGGTCGGGGTGATCTCCTCCGCCGACGACGTGAATTCGCTCATTCTGGCCGGGCGGGCCGACCTGTGCGCGATCGGCCGGGCCCACCTGTACGACCCGAACTGGACCCTGCACGCCGCGGCCGAGCAGGGCTACACCGGCCCGGGGGTCACCTGGCCACAGCCCTGGGCGGCCGGCAGCCGCCCACCGCAAACCGGCCGGACCGACGGCCCGCGGCCCCGGCTGGAATTGATCACCGAAGGCCCCCAGTCCACCCGCCACCAGCGCTGGCGGCCAGCCGCCCCGCCCCCTGGCCGCTCCCCCGCCCCGGCCGCCCACGCGCACTTTTCACCCGCTCTGACTACGGAAGACGATTAACCAACGCTGATTCTGGTCATTGCGGGTGAAGACTCAGCGATGATCATGGGACCGGGACCACTTGACACTCGTTCTGGTGGGGACATAAGGAACGAATATGGGCATAACTGCAACCACTTTGCGTGTCAAGTGGGAAAAAGGGCCTTCGGGAAGGGGAGCTTGTGGAGCTTGAGCGGGTGAATCCGGACGGGCTGGCACGCGCGTCGGGGTTCTCGCACGCGGTGGTGACGACGGGCGGCCGGGTGGTGTTCCTGGCCGGGCAGACCGCGCTGAACGCCGCCGGGGTGATCGAGGGCGCGAGCGTGACCGAGCAGTTCGAGCGGGCGCTCGGCAACTTGCTCACCGTGTTGCGTGCGGCCGGCGGCGGGCCGGGCGGCCTGGCCAGCCTGACCGTCTACGCGGTGGACCTGGCGGACTACCGGGCACACGCCAGCGAGCTCGGCCAGGTGTGGCGGCGGCTGGCCGGGCGGGACTACCCGGCCATGGCCGCGGTCGGCGTGACCAGGCTGTGGGACCCCGAGGCACTGGTGGAACTCCAGGGCTACGCGGTCATCCCCTAGCACCGGTGATCGTGCGGGCGTGGGTCCGGTACGCGAGGCTGCAGCGCGCGGCGGCCGGTGATCGTGCGGGCGTGGCGGCGGGCGGGGGTGTCGAGGCGGGCGCGCAACCGGCCGAACAGGTCCGCGGCCTGGCTGCCGGGCCAGTGGGCGGGCAGCAGTTCGGCGGGCAGCCCGGGGTCCAGGAAGGGCAGCCGCCGCCAGTCGGTGAGCGCGGTCACGTAGTCGGCGAACGCGGCCGCGTCACTCACGGCGCCGCCCGCGCCGCCACGAGCACCGTCAGCCCCGGCGCCACCCGCGCCGCCACCCGCACCATCAGCCGCGCGCTCGTCCGCGCTGGGGCCGCCTTCCCACCGGCGCAGCACGGGCGCGTAGGCGTCGGTGAACTCGGTGTACATGCGCCGCAGCCGACCGAGGTCCCACCACCGGCCGAGCTGCCCGGCCACGTCGCCGAAGGCCAGGTAGTCGGCGCGGAACAGGGCCACGTAGCCGGCCAGCCCGGCCCGGTCGAGCACCTGGGTGGTCTCCTCCGCGAGGTGGCCGGGGGCGATCCACACCCCCGCCGCCACCGTGCCGAAGCCGAGCCAGGTCAGCCGGGTGCGCAGCGCGTGCCGCTGGCTGCGTTCCGGCTCGGGCACGCTGAACACGGCGAGCAGCCACCCGTCGGTCAGCCGGGCCCGCGGCCGGCCGAAGATCCGGCGGTCGCCCTCGGCGAGTGCCTGCCGGCCCGCCTCGGACAGGCCGTACCCGGCGGCGCCGTCCACCCGCCGCTGCTCCAGGATGCCGCGCCGCTTGAGCCGGGACACAGCCGAGCGGACCGCGGGCTCGTCGGTGCCGAGCCCGGCCATCAGCCGGATCAGCGCGGCGATGCTGAGCCAGCCGCCACTCTCCCGCGCGTAAAGCCCGTAGATCGTCACGATAAGCGCACGCGGCCGGGCCGGCCTGGCCACCCGCGCTCCGGCTGGTTCACCGGGGCCGGCCGGGCCCACGGGCTCTGGCGGCTGCGTGAACGTCGTCACGGACGGACGATAGCGCGGCCGGCCCGTACGGCGCGCCGGAGCCAGTCCGCGGGCGGGGCGGAACGCGGGCGGGGCGGAACGCGGGCGGATCTGAGACGCCGGGCCGGACCTGGCCGGCCCACAATGAGGACGTGGCCAGGCCGGCCCGGGCACCCGGCCCGCCGGGCACTGGCCCCGGGAGGTTCACGAATGAGCGCAGGAACCGGGCCGACCGTCCGTGAGGTGGCGGTCAGGGCGGTCGTCGTGCCGATGCGCAGGCCGCTGGCGACCAGAGTGGGCGCGTTCACGCACTGGCCGTTGCTGCTCGTCGACGTGACCACCGACGCTGGCGTCACCGGCCGGGGCTACCTCGGGCCGTACACCACCCGGTCCGCGTCCGCGCTGCTGCCGGCGCTGGCTGACCTGGGCGAGGCGCTGCGCGGCGAGCCGGCCGCCCCGGCCACCGCCTGGCTGCGGGCCCGCGGCTGGCTGGCCACCGCCGGGTACCAGGGGCTGGCGCTGGCCGCCGTGGCCGGGCTGGACATCGCGCTGTGGGACGCGGCGGCCAAGGCGGCCGGGCTGCCGCTGGCCCGGATGCTGGGCGGCACGCTGGCACCGGTGCGCGCCTACAACAGCAACGGGCTCGGCCTGATCCCGCCCGGCGCGGTCGCCGGGGAAACCCTGGAACTGCTGGCCGAGGGCGGGTTCAGCGCGGTCAAGGTGCGGGTCGGCCGGGATGCCGCGGCCGACGACGTGGCCGCGGTGCGCGAGGCCAGGACGGCGGCCGGCGACGGGGTGACGCTGGTCGCCGACTACAACCAGGGGCTCGCCCTCGGCGAGGCGCTGACCCGCTGCCGGGCGCTGGACGGCGAGGGTCTGGCCTGGATCGAGGAGCCGATGCGGCACGACGACTACCAGGGGCACGCCCGGCTGGCCCGCGCCATCGCGACGCCGGTCATGCTCGGCGAGAACTTCTACGGCCCTCGCGACATGCTGACCGCGATCGCGGCGCGGGCCTGCGACCTGGTGATGCCGGACCTGATGCGGATCGGCGGGGTGACCGGCTGGCTGCAGGCGGCCGCGCTGGCCGACGCGTCCGGCCTGCCGATGTCGTCGCACCTGTATCCGGAGGTCAGCGGGCACCTGATGCGGGTCACCCCGTCCGCGCACTGGCTGGAGTGGCAGGACTGGGCGCATCCGGTGCTGGCCCGGCCGTTCGAGATCGCGGACGGCCAGATGCTGCTGCCGGACGTGCCCGGCAACGGGCTGGAGTGGGACGAGGACGCGGTCCGGCACTACCAGGTCGCGGGCTGAAGCCGGCCGCCTACCCGGGCGGATTACGGCCGGCTGCCCGGCAGGGCCCACCAGCGGGCAGCGCGGCGGCTCACGGCGCGAAGGCGCAGAACTCGTTCCCCTCGGGGTCGGCCATGACGTGCCAGTAGGCGTCGCCGGCCGGCGGCGCCAGGACGGTGGCGCCGTGCTTGATCAGCGCGTCCAGATCTGGGACGGTGACGTCCCAGTGCACGCGGTTCTTCGCCGTCTTGGGCTCGGGCACCGGGTCGAAGTCCATGGTCAGAATGGGCATGCCGGGCACGTCCCGCACGGTGGACCAGCCACCGGGGTTGTACTCCACCGGCACCCCGTACACCCCGGCCCACCACTGCGCCTGGGCCGCCGGGTCGGCGCTGTCCACGACCAGGCCGTGCAGCCGGCCGGCGGGCGGCTCGGGGCGCAGGAACGCGCAGTACTCACCGCCCTCCGGGTCGGCCATCACCGTCCACCGCCGCCCATCGCCCTCGGGCTCCAGGACCACCGAGCCGAGGGCCTCCAGGTCGGCGAGCCGTTTGGCGTAGATGTCGAAATGCACGCGCTGCTTGACCTTCTTGGCCTCGGGCACCCGGTTGACCCAGATCACGTGCTGCGGGGTGCGGCCGCTCAGCCAGGCGTCCCCGCCGTCCTGCGGGTGATACTCGAGCCCGAGCACCCGGCCCCAGAACCGGCCGATCCGGGCGGTGTCGCCAGCATCCAGGCACAGGTCTTTGAACTGCGCAAGAGCCATGAGCGCGACCCTACGCCATACTGTGGACAGCACGACTGTGATCAACACGGAGGCCCGCTCACCCCCTGGCCAGCCGACCGCCCGTGGCCAATCGGCCCGCCGCCGGCGGGCAGGAGGATCGATCATGCCGCTCTCCCCGTCCGCGCATCTCGACACGTTCTGCCGGGACAACCTGCCGCCCCCTGACCAGTGGCCGGAGCTCATCTTCACGCTGCCCGAGCTGGCCTACCCGGACCGGCTGAACTGTGCCCAGGAGCTGCTGGACGTCACGATCAAGCGGCACGGCGCGGACCGGCCGTGCCTGCTCTCCCCGTCCGGCGACTGGACCTACGGCGAGCTGCTGACGGCGGCCAACCGGGTGGCGCACGTGCTGACCGAGGACTTCGGCGTCGTGCCGGGCAACCGGGTGCTGCTGCGCGGCCCGAACAGCCCGTGGCTGGTGGCGTGCTGGGCCGGGGTGGTCAAGGCCGGCGCGGTCGCCGTGACCACGATGCCGCTGTTGCGGGCCACCGAGCTGGCCGCCATCGCCGCGATCGCCCGGCCCGCGCTGGCGCTCTGCGACCACCGGTTCACCTGGGATCTGGACCGAGCGGAGATTCCCGGGCTGCCCGTCGTCCGGTACGGCAGCGGCCAGCCCGATGACCTGACCGCACTGGCCGGCACCAAGCCGGACGCCTTCACCGCCGCCGAGACCGCCGCCGACGACGTGGCGCTGATCGCGTTCACCTCGGGCACCACCGGCCGGCCCAAGGCCACCATGCACTTCCACCGCGACGTGCTGGCGATCGCCGACACGTTCTCCGCCCGGGTGCTGCGGCCCGGGCCAGACGACGTGTTCACCGGCACCCCGCCGCTCGCCTTCACCTACGGGCTCGGCGGCGGCCTGGTGTTCCCGCTGCGCGCCGGGGCGTCCACGCTGCTGCTGGAGAAGGCGTCACCGGACGAGCTGGCCGCCCAGATCGCCGCCCGCGGCGTCACCATCTGCTCCACCGCGCCCACCGGGTACCGGGTGATGCTCGCCGCGGGGGCGGCCGAGCAGTTGCGTGGCCTGCGGCTCGCGGTGTCGGCCGGCGAGCACCTGCCCGCCAGCACCTGGCATGCGTTCTACGAGGCCACCGGAGTGCGGATCATCGACGGGATCGGCAGCACCGAGATGCTGCACGTCTTCATCTCCGCCGCGGGCGACGACATCGTGCCGGGCGCCACCGGCAAGGCGGTGCCGGGATATGTGGCCGCCGTGCTGGACGACGCGGGCCGGCCGGTGCCCGACGGCACCATCGGCAGGCTCGCGGTCAAGGGCCCCACCGGCTGCCGATACCTGGCCGGCGACCGGCAGCGCAGCTACGTGGACGGCGGCTGGAACATCACCGGCGACAGCTACCTGCGCGACGCCGAGGGCTACTTCCGGTACCAGGCCCGGTCGGACGACATCATCATCTCGGCCGGGTACAACATCGCGGGCCCGGAGGTGGAGGAGGCGCTGCTGCTGCACCCCGACGTGGCCGAATGCGGGGTGGTCGGCGTGCCGGATACCGCCCGCGGCCAGATCGTCAAGGCCTATGTGGTGCTCCGGGACGGGGTGGCCGCCACCGGCGGCACCGCGTCCGACCTGCAGGACTTCGTGAAGCAGCAGATCGCGCCGTACAAGTACCCGCGGGCGGTGGAGTTCCTGGCCGCGCTGCCGCGCACCAACACCGGCAAGCTGCAGCGCTTCCGCCTCCGCGAAGACTCGCCCTAGCGGGGGTGGACGAGGTCGCCGTACGGGCTAGTCTCCTCGATCGGAGGAGGGCCGGCCGGCGCGTGCCACACCCACTTGCGGTAGGACCAGAACCGGAACACCGTGCCCAGCCCGATGCCGATCAGCTCGGCCACGTTGATCATGACCTGGTCGTGCGTCCCGAAGGCGTTCACCGCGATCCAGGTGCAGCCGTACTGGATCAGCAGGCCGACGGCGTTCATCGCGATGAAGACGACCGTCTCCCGCCGGGTCCCGTGACCGGTGCGGTGCCGGAAGGTCCAGTACTTATTGCCCAGGAACGTGACCACCGCGGCCACCACGGTGGCGATGGCGTTGGAGGTCAGCAGGCCGAGCTTCAGGTCGAAGTGAAAGAGGTTGAAGCCGACCTCGGTGATCACGAATCCGCAGCCGCCGACCACACCGAACTTGGCAATCTCGCGGATGAGATGCCTGCCCCGGTCATAGAGATCACGGGCGGACTTCACGTGCACCGACTCCCTGCCCCCGGGGCGGATTCGAACGGTCCAGTTGGATTCGCGTGGGCCAGCGGGGCCGGCCAGGCTTGCTGAGCGGTCAATACCCCCAGCTCCCAAGGCACGACATTACCGCCTCTGTGGAGCGGTTGCGTCCATCACACCTCGATAAGTACCGGAATGATCATGGGCCGGCGCCGGTAGTTCTCGTTCACCCAGCGGCCCACCACCCGCCGGACCAGCTGGCCGAGCTGACGCGAATCGCTGATCCCCTCCGCGGCGGCGAGCACCAGCGCCTCCTCGATCCGCGGGCGCACCTCGCTGAAGGCCGCGTCGTCGATGCCGGAGCCGCGGGCGTGGATCTCGGGCGCGGCCACCATCTTCCCACTGGTGGAGTCGACTACGACGATCACCGAGACGAAGCCCTCTTCGCCGAGGATCCGGCGGTCCTTCAGCGACGACTCGGTGACCTCGCCCACCGACAGCCCGTCCACGTACACGTATCCGCACGGCACCGAGCCGGCGATCGCGGCCTGCCCGTCCACCAGGTCGACCACGACGCCGTCCTCGGCGATCACGATGTTGTCCTCGGGCACGCCGGTCAGCGCGGCCAGCCTGGCGTGCGCGCGCAGGTGCCGCCACTCGCCGTGCACCGGCATGAAGTTGCTGGGCCGCACCAGGTTGAGCACGTACAGCAGCTCGCCCGCGGAGGCGTGCCCGGACACGTGCACCAGCGCGTTGCCCTTGTGCACCACCCGGGCGCCCAGCCGGGTCAGCCCGTTGATCACCCGGAACACCGCCGTCTCGTTGCCCGGGATCAGCGACGAGGCGAGGATCACGGTGTCGCCCGAGGTCACCCGGATCGGGTGGTCGCGGCCTGCCATCCGGGACAGCGCGGACATCGGCTCCCCCTGGGATCCGGTGGAGATCAGCACGACCTTGTCCGGCGGCATCTGCTCGGCCTCGCGCATGTCGACCACGAGCCCGCCGGGCACGTGCAGGTAGCCGAGGTCGCGGGCGACGCCCATGTTCCGGACCATGGAACGGCCGACGAACGCCACCTTGCGCCGGTGCGCCACCGCGGTGTCCAGCACCTGCTGCACCCGGTGCACGTGGCTGGCGAAGCAGGCCACGATGATCCGCTGCCGGGCCGCCGCGAACACGTCGGAGAGCACCGGGGCGATCTCCCGCTCCGCGGTCACGATGCCCGGCACCTCGGCGTTGGTCGAGTCGGCCATCAGCAGGTCCACGCCCTCGCCGCCGAGCCGCGCGAACCCGCCCAGGTCGGTGAGCCTGCCGTCCAGCGGCAGCTGGTCCATCTTGAAGTCGCCGGTGTGCAGCACCACGCCGGCCGGGGTGCGGATGGCTACCGCCAGGGCGTCGGGTATCGAGTGGTTGACCGAGAAAAATTCACAGTCGAATGGCCCGAACGGCTGCCGCTTCCCTTCGCTGACTTCGATGGCAGTCGGCGTTAGCTTGTGTTCGGTCAGCTTGCTGCGGATCATGCCCAGGGTCAGCTTGGAGCCGATCAGCGGGATCTTCGGCCTTCTGCGCAGCAGGTAGGGGACGCCGCCGATGTGGTCCTCGTGCCCGTGCGTGAGCACGACCGCCTCGATGAGGTCGAGCCGGTCGTCCAGATACCCGAAGTCGGGCAGGATCAGGTCTATGCCCGGCTGGTCGGGCTCGGGGAACAGCACGCCACAGTCGACGATCAGGAGCCGGCCGGCGTACTCGAACACGGTCATGTTCCGGCCGATCTCGCCGAGCCCGCCGAGGCCGACGATGCGCAGGCCCTGCTCGGCGAGCGCGGCGGGCGGGCCGAGCTCTGGATGCGGGTGGCTCACGCGGTGGCCCCCGTCCGGCTGGCGCCGGTCATGCGGCCGATCCCAGCAGCTTGACGCCACCCGCGGTCAGGTCGTCGCGCAACCGGGCCACCTCGGGCTGGGTGGCGTCCACCAGCGGCGGGCGGACCGGGCCGCCGGGCAGGCCGAGCAGCGCCAGCGCCGCCTTGGTCATGATCACTCCCTGGTTGCGGAACAGCCCGGTGTACACCGGGAGCAGTTCGTAGTGGATCGCCCGGGCCCTGGCCACCTCGCCGGCCGCGTGCGCGTCGATCATCTCGTGCAGCCGGTCCCCCACCACGTGACCGGCCACGCTGACGAAGCCGGCCGCGCCGATGGACAGCAGCGGCAGGTTCAGCATGTCCTCGCCGGAGTAGTAGACCAGGCCGGTGCGCGCCATCACCGCGGAGGACGCGCCCAGGTCACCCTTGGCGTCCTTGACCGCGACGATGCGCGGGTGCTCGGCCAGCCGGACCAGCGTGTCGGTGGCTATCGGCACCCCGGTGCGGCCGGGGATGTCGTACACCAGCACGGGCAGGCCGGTGGCGTCGGCGACCGCCGTGAAGTGCGCCAGCAGTCCGGCCTGGGGTGGCTTGCTGTAGTAGGGCGTGACGACGAGCAGCCCCGTCGCCCCGGCCCGCTCGGCCGCACCGGCCAGCTCGATCGTGTGCGCCGTGTCGTTCGTGCCGACCCCGGCCAGCACGCTGGCCCGGTCCCCCACCGCCTCGATGACCGTGCGCAGCAGGCGGTCCTTCTCCTCGTCGGTGGTGGTCGGCGACTCGCCGGTGGTCCCGCTGAGCACCAGGCCGTCGTGCCGCAGGTCGTCGACGAGGTGCCCGGCCAGCCGGGCCGCGCCGTCGTAGTCGATCGCGCCGCCCGCCGTCATCGGGGTGACCATGGCGGTCAGCATCCGGCCGAAGGGAGCGTCATTCTCAGTCATAGGTTGAAACGCTACCCGGCCCGGTGGCCCTCGGGTAGCAGACGGTGTCCGTGTCGTGAACATGAAGACGCGGCCGCATGAGCTCGGGGGTACTCACGTCAGCCGCGTCTGACCAGTTATCGCCCGGCGCGCACGATGCGTTACGGGCGTATCACTTTCTGGTACGGGGCGGGCCGGGCGGATCGCCGCGGGGCCCAGTTTGGCGGCGGGCCGGCGCGGAAATTACCTGGTACGGGCCGCTTGACAGGGAACGCCCTCCCTGTAACGATCTGTATACGAAGTGCTTACGTAAAGCTACCGCAAAGGATGTACCCCGATGGGCCTGGCACCGGGGAATTCCGGTACGCGTGCGCCCAGCGGCCGCTCGCCGCATGGGCCGCGCCGGTTGCACGGCTGGCCGCTGTGCAGCCTGGAGCCGCCGGTGCGCGGCTTCGTCATCAGCATCGTGTGCGCCGCCCTGGCCGCCACGGCTCTGTCCGCCGCGCTCACCAGCTGGCACGCCCACGACGCACTGATCTACGCCGCCCTGCTCGGGCTGGGCGTGGTCACCGTGGAGGCGAACCGCAAACTCGGCGAGGCCGCCGGGGCAAGCAAGGACGCACACGGGCTCTGGGAGCTGCCCATCGCGATCCTGCTGCCGCCGTGCTACGCCCTGCTGGCCCCGGCGGTGGTGCTGGCTGTCACCCAGCGGCGGGTGCGCCACACGCTGGTGCACCGCCGCGTGTTCAGCGCCGCGGCGCTCGGCCTGGCCGGCGGGGCGGCTTCGGTGCTGTTCCACGCGGCCTGGGGCGTCGCCCGCCCGCTGCCCGGCAGCACGGCGGGGCTGCTCGGCTGGGGCCTGCTGGCGGCGGCGTGCGGGATCGTGCGCTGGGCGGTCAGCAGCGCGCTCGTGTACACCGTGGTCAGGCGGAACGACCCGATGATCGCGCTGCGCTCGGTGCTGAGCGGGCTGCGCGAGGTGCTGGGCGGGTGGGGCAGCCTCGGCAACGACACCGTGGAGCTGTGCGCCGGGGTACTGACCGCCTTCTGCGTGGCCGCCGGCCCGGTCCTGCTGCTGTTCGCGGTGCCGTGCGGCATCGCGCTGCAGCGTTCCGCGCGGCGCACCCAGCTGGCACACCCGGGGTGGACCGACGCGGAGACCGGCCTGCTCAGCCCGGCCGCCTGGCGGCGCGAGGCGGCCGTGCGGGTGTCACAGGCGGCCCGGACCGGCGCCCCGCAGGCCGTCGCGATCGTGCACATCGACCACTACGCCGGCATCGTCGGCAGCTGCGGGCCGATGGCGGCCTCCCGGGTGGTCCGTGACGTGGCGGACGCCCTGGCGGGCGGGACGGCAGCGCGCGACCTCCGTGGCCGGTTCGGCCCCGCTGAGTTCGTCATCCTGCTGCAGGAGTGCACCGCTCCGGTGGCGCTGTCGATGGCCGAGCTGCTCCGGGCCAGGGTGGGCGGGATTCCCATGCCCACCACTCCGTGTGGCGGCCTGGTCGCCCCGTCGGCGCAGGTCACCGTGTCTGTCGGGGTGGCCGCGCTGACCGGCCCAGGGAGGGATCTGACCGACCTGCTGGCCGCCGCGGATGCGGCCCTGTACCGGGCCCGGCGAGGCGGGGACAGCAGCGTGCGGCTGGCCAGCGTGCCGCCTTCCGCGGACACGGCCGCGCCGCTGCGCAGGTCGCTGCGGGCCCGCCGCCTACCGCGCAATGGCTCCGCCCAGTACGGGCCGACCCGCCGGGCCCGCGGCCGGTTATCCGCGGGGCATCCCGGCGGCGGCGGCCGGCCTTCCTGTGCCTCCCGGCTCCGGCTGGCGGCGCTAGGCCGTGACCGGTCCGGTCACACGCCGAGGCCGCGGCCGATGATCTCCTTCATGATCTCCGTGGTGCCGCCGAAGATGGTCTGCGCGCGCCCATCGGCGAACGCCCGGGCCACCGGGTACTCGCGCATGTAGCCGTAGCCCCCGAACAGCTGCACGCAGCGGTCGATGATCTTGTTGCACAACTCGGTGTCCCAGTACTTCAGCATGGAGGCCTCCTCCGTGCTGAGCCGGCCGGCGTTGTGCTCGGTGACGCACCGGTCGGTGAACGCCCTGGCCACCGCGAGCTCGGTGGCCATTTCGGCCAGCAGGAACCGGTTGTGCTGGAACTTGCCGATCGGGCGGCCGAAGGCCTGCCGCTGTTTGCAGTACTCCAGCGTCTCCTCGAACGCCTTCTCCGCGGCGGCCAGCGCCGCGGTGGCGATCGACACCCGCTCGCGGGGCAGGTTCTGCATCAGCCCGATGAACCCGGCGCCCTCGTCGCCGAGCAGGTTGCCGGCCGGCACCCGCACGTCGTTGAAGAACAGCTCGGAGGTGTCCTGCGCATGCATGCCGACCTTGTCCAGGTTGCGGCCCCGCTCGAAGCCGGCCATGCCGCGCTCCACGACGAGCAGGCTGATCCCCCGGTAGCCGGCCTCTGGGTCGGTGCGCGCGGCCACGATGACCAGGTCACACAGCTGGCCGTTGGAGATGAACGTCTTCTGCCCGTTGAGCACGTAGTGGTCGCCGTCGCGGACCGCCGAGGTGCGCATGCCCTGCAGGTCGCTGCCCGCGCCCGGCTCGCTCATCGCGATCGCCGTGATGATCTCGCCCGAGCAGTAGCCGGGCAGCCAGCGCTCACACTGCTCCGGGGTGGCCAGCCGCTGGAAGTAGGGGCCGATGATGTCGTTGTGCACGGCGAAACCGGGGCCGTGCGCCCCGGCCCTGGCCAGTTCCTCGCCCAGGATCACGTAGTACCGGTAATCCTGGCTGCCGCCGCCGCCGTATTTCTCGTCGATCTCGATGCCGAGCAGGCCGGCCCGGCCGGCCGCCAGCCAGACGTCCCGGGAGACCATGCCGTCCCGCTCCCACTGCTCGTGCTGCGGGGCGATCTCCTTGGCGATGAACGACCTGACCAGGTCCCGGAACGCCGCATGCTCGCCGGTGAAGATGTCACGTTCCACCCGTCGCCTCCCAGAGCAAACCGAACCAGATTCGGGTCATGAGGCAACGTAACATGACGGCCACGCCGGGCGAAGCCCGGTAGCGTGTGGCTCCGGGCTGAAGATATTTCCTTGCGCTGGATGGCGTGCGACCAAGTACAGGTATGGACTCCGAACCGACGGACAAGGACCTGCTGAGCCGGCTGAGTACCGACCCGGCGGCGTTCGAGACGTTCTACTGGCGGCATCTGGACCGGGTCATCGGGTTCACCGCGCACCGGGTCCGCATACCAGCCGATGTCGCCGACGTGGTCGCGGCCACGTTCCTCACGGTGCTGACGGCCGCCCGCTCCTACGACCCGGGCCGCGGCGAGCCCACCGCCTGGCTGCTCGGCATCGCGGCACGGCTGATCGCCAACGAGGACCGCCGGCGGCGCCGGGAATCCTCGGCGGCGGCCAGGATCGTCGGCCACCGGCTGGTCGATGCCAGCGACCATCAGCTACCACAGCCACACCTGGAGCAGGACGGCATACCCGTTCGGGTCGGCGAGGCCCGCGCATACCCCCGGCCCGAAGCCGCAATCGAAGGCGCAGGCGGCGGCCGCGCTGTGGAAGGCCGTCAAGGCGGGTTCGGTGACCAAGGCGGGCCCGGCCAAGGTGGACGGGCAGCGCGCCATCCACCTGGTGCAGGGCTCACCCCGGCGGGGCGAGATCGACATGTGGGTGGCCCCCGCAAGCTATCTGCCCATCCGGACGATCGAGACCGCGCCCGGTGAATCCCCGCGGAGCAGCCACGCCATCCGGGATGACTACCGGTGGCTGCCGGCTACCCCGGCGCAGCTGAGGCTGCTCGCCCCCGCAGGCGCCATCCCGGCCGGTTTCACCCGGGTCGGCAACGCCAGCGCGGGCCGCTAGACCCCCTGCCGGCCAGCCTGGCTGGTGCGTCTGTCGCGTTGGAGGCTGCAGTGAAGATCAGCGGAACCTGTCTCGGGATCGTCACGGCTGGTGTGCTGCTGCCCGGGGCCAGCGTGGTCCCCGCCACCGCGACGAGCCAGGCGGCGACGCCGTTGCCCGGGAGCTCCCCGGCGTTCACCGCGCACACCCCGGCCATTGCCCAGGTTGCCGGGTCGCGGAGACTGACCATCCAGCTGTGGCTCAAGCCCGGCCTGACCGCGGCGGGGCGTTTCGCCACCGCGGTGAGCACGCCTGGCGGCCCGCGGTTCCGGCACTACCTGAGCCCAGCCGCGTATACCGCGCGGTTCGGCCCGGCGGCCGGCCAGGTGAACGAGGTCAAGGGGTGGCTGCACGGCCGGGGGTTCACCAGTATCAGCGCGGACCCGCAGCGCACCTACGTGCGGGCCACGGCATCGGTGTCGGTGATCGATGCGGCGTTCGGCGTGCGGGAGAAGCTGTACCGGGCGACGGCGACCGTGAACGCCGGCCCCTACCAGCTGCGGGCCAACGACAGTCCGGTCGTCCTCCCGTCGTCGCTGGCTGGCGGCATCCTGGGGGTGACCGGACTGGACAATCAGGCGCCGCTGATTCCGCTGGCGCGCCCGGCCACCGGGGTCAGCCAGGCGCACATCACCGCGCACGGGGTCATCGCGGCCGGTTCGGTGTCTCCCGCCGGTTCATCGCCGGCTGGAGCCGGCTGCTCCACCTACTACGGGCAACGGCGGAAGTCCGGCCTGCCCTCGCTGTTCGGCTTCACCACGCTCCCGGTCGATGTCTGCGGCTACGACGCCCACCAGATCCGGGCGGCATACCAGCTCACCGGGACCGGCGGCACCGGCCAGACGATCGCGTTCGCCCAGGTTGGGGTGCCCAGGGACATGTTCTCACATTGCAAGATTACGCGAGGGCCAACCAAATGCCCGCCCCCTCGGCCAGCCTGTACGGTCAGCAGCCGGTCGGCGGGACCGGGGCCGGCTGCGGGGATCCGGACCCGTTCTACGGTGAGGAGCAACTCGACGTCGAGGCGGGCCACGTCATGGCGCCCGGCGCCAGGGAACTGGTGGTCGGCGGAGATCCGTGCGACACCGGCGACTTCGGGGAACAGGGGTTCTACGACGCCGAAACGGCCATCCTGGACGGCCGCGGCGGCAACCCACTGGCCTCGATCGTGTCCAACTCCTGGGAGGACTTCGGCACCGGTGAAGTTTCCCAGTTCGCCAGCATGACCAATGCGCTGCTGATGCGCGCCGCTGCCGAGGGCGTCGGCATGTACTTCGCCAGCGGTGACTACCCCGGGGCCGGGACTCCCTCATCGGATCCGTATGCCACGGCCGTGGGAGGGACCACGCTGGCCATCGGCAAGACCGGTAGCCGCCTGTTCGAGACCGGCTGGTCGGACGGGCGTGGGAGCTGACGGGAAAGACTTGGGCGCCGATCGGCGTGAACGGCTCCAGCGGTGGCGGTGCCAGCACGCTCTGGGCCGAGCCACGCTACCAGCGCGGCGTGGTGCCGCCCGCGCTGACGATTCCCCCGGCGACAAGCCAGGTGCCAGCCGGTCCGTGCCCGACATCAGCGCAGACGCCGACCCGTTCACCGGATTCGCCGAGGGGCAGCTCAGCACCGCCCGGCACGGCCGGCCGCCCGTCTACAGCGAATCCGACATCGGCGGGACCAGCCTGGCCACCCCGCTGATCGCCGGCCTGGTGGCCGACGCCCAGCAGGGACAGGCCACGCCGTTCGGGTTCGTCAACCCGGCCCTCTACAAGCTGGCCCGCACCCGCGCGATCCGCGACGTCCTGCCGGTGACCGGCAAGACCCCCGCCCGGTACCGCGGCTCCTGGTGCCCCGCCGTCGCCTGCAACGGCCATCAGGGCATCGTCGAGTTCGACGACCAGGACCCCGGCCTGCCCGGCTACCTCGGCCAGGTCACGCTCAACGGCTATGACAACCTCACCGGTGTGGGTACCCCCAACGGGCCTGCCTTTGGCGCGGCTCTGCGCCGGCCCGGTCAGGCGGCGCTGGGCTCGGCCAGGTAGGCGTCCCACTGGGGGTCGCCGTCGTGGCTGGCGCCGATCAGCCGCCAGTGCGCGCCGCGGGGCACCGAGGGCACGCGGCGCAGCGTCCAGCCGAGTTCCTCGACCAGCCGGTCGGCCTTGCGGTGATTGCAGGTCCGGCAGGACGCGACACAGTTCTCCCAGGTGTGCCCGCCGCCCCGGCTGCGCGGCACGACGTGGTCCACGGTCTCGGCCTTGTGGCTGCAGTAGGCGCACAGGTAGTTGTCGCGGCGCATGAGCGCGGACCGGGTGAGCGGCACCCGGTTGCGGTACGGCACCCGGACGTAACGGCGCAGCCTGATCACCGACGGCGTGGCCAGGGTGAGCGACGCGGAGGACAGCGTTTTGCCGTCCAGGTCGTCGTGCACGATCTCTGCCTTCTCACACAGCACGAGACACACAGCCCGGCGAAGGCCGACCGTGGTCAGCGGTTCATACGTGACGTTGAGTAGCAGTACGCGCCGCACCGCTGTCCTCCACTTCCCGCCTCTGCCCCGGGCCCACCTTATTCAGGCTACGTCCTGGTCCTGCCCCTAGTGTGTCGGGTGGGGCGTGAATCCGCCACTACATACACGAGGCCCGCGGCCTGGTTTCCGCCGCGGCCGGTCAGCCGATGTGGTGGTGGTGCGCGTAGCCGATGGCAGCGGCACGGTCCCGCGAGCCGGTCTTGGCGAAGATCCGGCTGATGTGCGTCTTGATCGTGTGGTTGCTGAGGAACAGCCGGGCGGCGATTTCCGGGTTGGTCAGCCCGCGGGCGATGAGGCCGAGAATCTCCGCCTCACGCTGGGTGAGGCCGTCCGGCGGCCCGGCCGCCCTGACCACGTCGATATCGGGCAGGCCGCCGAGCAGCAGCACCAGGCCCTCCCGCACGCTGGCCTGGTCGTCGGCGACGATGATGCGCAGCGGCTGGCCGCGTCCGGCGAGGTGCGCGGCATGGCTTAAGGTCCAGGCATGGCCGGACTTCGCTATCCCGACGCCCCCAGGCTGGACACCGCCGACGAAATCTTCGGCCACACCGTGCGCGACCCCTACCGCTGGCTGGAGGACGCGGACTCAGGCCAGACCCGCGACTGGCTCGCGGCACAGGAAGACCTGTTCGGCGCGCACATGGCCGGGCTGCCCGGCCGGGACGCACTGGCCGCGCGGCTGGCCGAGCTGATGCGGGCCGGGTCGGTCTCGGCACCGGTCTGGCGGGGAGACCGCCAGTTCTTCCTGCGCCGCGAGCCCGGCCAGGATCATGCCGTGCTGCTGACCACCGGGCCGGACTCCGGCGAGCGCGTGCTGATCGACCCGATGGCGGTGGATCCGTCCGGCATCACCACGCTGGACAGCTGGCAGCCCGACAAGGAGGGCGAGTTCCTCGCCTATCAGCTGTCCGTGGGTGGCACCGAGGAGTCCGTGCTGCGGGTGATGGACGTGGCCACCGGTCAGGACGTGGACGGGCCGATCGACCGCTGCCGCTACTCGGTGATCGCCTGGCTGCCGGGCACCAGCGCGGCCCGTGGCCGCTATGGCAAGGCGTTCTACTATGTGCGCCGGCTCCCGCCCGGTGCCGTGCCCGATGGCGAGGAGCAGTTCCACCGGCGCGTCTACCTGCACCAGGTGGGCACTCCCGCCGAGGACGACGTCATGGTCTTCGGCGAGGGCATGGACAAGACCTGCTACTTCGGCGTGGCGGTGAGCCGGGACGGGCGGGACCTGTCGGTGTCGGCCTCGCTGGGCACCGCGCCGCGCAACGACCTGTGGCTGGCCGATCTGTCCGTCTCGGCCGAGGACGCACCGCGGTTCGGCGTGGTGCAGCAGGGCGTGGACGCCCGCACCACGCTGATCACCGGCCGGGACGGGCGGCTGTACGTGTTCACCAACGCCGGCACGCCGCACGGCAGGCTGGCCGTCGCCGACCGGGCTGCCCCCGGGGTGGCCGGGTGGCGGGACCTCATCGCCGAGCGCGGCGACGCGGTGCTGACCGACTTCGCCGTGCTGGACGGGGCCGAGCTGGCCACGCCGGTACTGCTGGCCGCGTGGCGGCGGCATTCGGTCAGCGAGATCACCGTGCACGACCTGGCCACCGGCGAGCAGACCGGCAGCGTGCCGCTGCCCGGCCTGGGCAGCATCGGCGGGATCAGCGAGCGCCCGGAGGGCGGCCACGAGGCCTGGTTCGGTTACACCGACAACACCACGCCAGGGATCGTCCAGCGCTATGACGCACGGTCCGGCGCGGTCACGCTGTGGGCCCGCGCGCCGGGCGCCGTCGAGGTGCCAGCGGTGCACACCGAGCAGGTCACGTTCTCTTCGGCGGACGGCACCGCGGTGCGGATGCTGGTCATCTCGGCCGCCGGGCCGGACAGCGACAGCACCGCGGACGGGCGGCCCCGGTCACCCCGGCCCGCCATCCTGTACGGCTACGGCGGGTTCGGGGTCAGCATGATCCCGGCCTACTCCGCCACCATCCTGGCCTGGGTGGAGGCGGGCGGGGTGTACGCGATCGCCTCGCTGCGCGGCGGCGGCGAGGAGGGTGAGGCGTGGCACCGGGCCGGCATGCGGGAGCACAAGAACCGCGTGTTCGAGGACTTCAGGGCCGCGGCGGACGCGCTGGTGTCCGGCGGCTGGACCAGGCCGGCCCAGCTGGCCATCTCCGGCGGGTCCAACGGCGGCCTGCTCGTCGGCGCGACGGTGGCCAAGTGGCCAGATATGCAGGCGGCCGTGCTCTGCTCCGCACCGCTGCTGGACATGGTCCGTTACGAGCGGTTCGGCCTGGGCGAGACGTGGAACGACGAGTACGGCTCGGCCGCCGACCCGGCGGAGCTGGAGTGGCTGCTCAGCTACTCCCCCTACCACCACGTGCGGGACGGCACCCGCTACCCGGCCGTGCTGTTCAGCGTGTTCGACAGCGACACGCGGGTGGACCCGATGCACGCCCGCAAGATGTGCGCGGCTCTGCAGTACGCGACATCGCAGTACGCGACACTGCCGCACGCCAGCACCGTCGGCCCGGACGGGCACGGGGCCAGCCAGCCGGGTGGCCCCGTGCTGCTGCGCCGCGAGTCGTCGGCCGGCCACGGCGCCCGGGCGGTCAGCCGCACGGTGGCGGTGGCCGCGGACACCCTGGCCTTCGCCGCGCACCACACCGGCCTGCACCGGGGCGGGCCCCGGCCGCCCGAGGCCGAGGATGACCGCACCGGACAGCCGGCCGGCCAGGCCCAGACCGGCCAGGCCCAGCAGGTCAGGCGCTGAGCAGCTCCGAGCGGTAGTCCCGCACGGCCGGCATGATGCCGTGCCGCGCCGCGACCGATTCGCCTAGCGCCCGGGCACTGTGCACGACAATCTCGGCGCGGTGCTCGCTGGGCAGGTCGAGCAGGGTGTCGCGGCTGATCCGCAGCGCCTCCTCCGGCTCGCCGGAGGCCAGCTTGCACCGGGCCTGGCCGAGCATGACCAGCGACCGGTCGAGGAACTCCGTCGGCGCGTACAGCCGCAGCGACTGGCCGAAGGCCTCCGCCGCGGACGTGTGGTCGCCGAGCTCGATCAGCGCGTCGCCCAGGTGGAAGAAGAACTGCCGGTCGGTGTAGCCGAACGCGGTGTCGGCCCGCTGGCCGGCCGGCAGCCGGTCCATCTCCGCACTGGCCCGGTCGAGCGAGGCCCTGGCCCGGCTGACCACGCTGCGCTTGCCGTGCGCGGCGAGCCGGCCCAGCGCCCGCGCCTCGGCCATCGGGGCCATCACCGCGGCCACGCAGGCTCCCCGGCCAGCCAGGTCGGCGCCGCCGCGGGCCAGCGACAGCGCCTCCCGCGGGTCGCCGTAGTAGAGCGGGATGAGCGCCTCGCGCACCGCGACCCAGGCGCGCAGCGCGCGGTCGCCGGTCTCGTCCGCGGCCAGCCGCGCGGTGCGGAAGAACGTCCGGGCGGTGCGCTGGTCACCTATGTCGATCATGGTCATCCCGGTCAGCCCGGCCAGCTGGGCGGCCAGCCGGCACAGCCGCTCGGCGAACTCGACCGGCTGCCGCTGCTCGCACATCCGCCGCACGTCACCGAAGTCCAGCAGCACGTCACACAGCAGCCGGAGCGGCGGGAGCATCATGTACTGCCCGCCGTACCCGGCGGCGGTCTCCTCCCACTGGTCCAGCATGGTGGCCGACACCGAGGCGCACAGCAGGGCCTCGTCCATCCGGCGGCGTACCCGGTCCACCGCGCCGAAGAACCGGCTGTCCGGGCTGACCGGCCCGCCCGCGATCAGCTGCAGCATCGCCCGCCGCAGCAGGTCGTCGTCGTCGCCGTCCCAGGGGCTGTACGCGCCGGCGGCCGCGGCGTCGGCCGCCTCCTGGTCCCGCCGGGCCAGCCCCTGCTGGCGGGGACCGGCCGGATGCCCGGCCGGTTCCGCGGCCCGCGACGGCTCGGCGCCCTGGCTCCCGGCGCCCTGGGCCGCCCGGTGCCCGCTGCCGCAGAAGCAGGCACCCTGGAAGCCCAGGTCTTCGGGGTCCGCCCCGTAAACGGCGCACAGATAGTGCAGGTACTCCGGGCCGGGACGCTTCTGCCCGCTCTCATACGCCGACAGCAGGGTCTCGCTGAACCGGGGCTGCGGCCGTCCCTGCGCCTCGTACCAGGCGCGGACCTGCTCGACGACGTCGGCCAGGGTGATCCCGGACGCCAGCCGGTAGGCCCGGATCCAGGTGGTGCCGAACTCCGGCCCGCACTCCTGCCTGATGATCGCGGCTATCCGCGCCGTGCCCTGCCCGGACACCAGCCCGCGGGCCCGCAGCCTGCGTGCGAGGACGGGCTCGGTCTGCGGCCCGGCTCGCCGGCCACCCGGCCGTGCCTGTTCCCCCGTGGTGCCGGACTCGCTGATGGGCGTGTGGTGGCTCTGTTCTGACATGCAGGGTTCTGACATGCAGCCCTTCCTCCCCAGCCAGACGCTCGCCCGTCCCCGTTCGGGTGAAGGTCGCTGACGCAGAGTAACCTTGTATTAGCCTTCCGTTCATATGGCTGGACGGCGTGCTTCGCAGCCATAGATGCAATTCTCACTTTTCACTTCTCATTTTGCACCTTTTTCTAGGTTGTTGTTGGCTCAGCGCGAAAAGACGGTCACGCTGTGTTCGCAGACCGCGCGCAAGTTCGCCAAGCGGTCCACGTGACTTCGCCAAGCGGTCCGCGCAGGCCCGGCAGAGCGCCTAGCCTCGGGCCGGACGCCAGCCTGCTGAAAGGAGTCCGTCATGCTCCCGCACGCGCTCGCCGCCGGGTCCCGCGCGCTCGTGGCCACCTCCCCGGCCTCCCCGGCCCAGGACCCTCTCTCCCGCAACTGCGGCCCGGAGCCGAGCATCGTCTGCCGGATGGCCTGGGACCTCTCGCACAGCGACACCCTGGCCAGGGTGGCCAAGGTCTACCTGTCCGGCCCGGTCACGGTGGCTCTCAAGATCCTCTTCGTGCTGCTGCTCGCCCTGATCATCCGCTACTTCACGCACCGGCTGATCAACCGGATCACCGAGCACACGGCCAACGGCAAGGACCCCGCCACGGCGCAGCGGCACGCGCTGCTGGCCGACCGCGGCGGGGAGCGCAGGCGGCAGCGCTCGCACGCGCTCCGGTCGATCCTGAACAACGCGTCGTCCGTCGTGATCTTCGGCATCGCCGGGATCACCATCCTCGGTGACCTGGGGGTCAACCTGGCGCCGATCCTGGCCAGCGCCGGGGTGCTCGGCGTGGCCCTCGGCTTCGGCGCGCAGAACCTGGTCGGCGACTTCCTGGCCGGGGTCGCCATCCTGCTGGAGGACCAGTACGGCGTGGGCGACGTCATCAGCACCAGCGCCGCGTCAGGGACGGCCGCCTCAGGGACGGTGGAGGCGGTGGGGCTGCGGGTCACCCGGCTGCGCGACGTGAACGGGGTGGTCTGGCACATCAGGAACGGCTCGCTGCAGCAGGTCGGCAACCAGTCGCAGGGCTGGTCCCGCGCCGTGGTGGACTTCCCGGTGCCCTACAGCCAGGACATGTCCGAGGTCCGCGACATCCTGACCCGGGTAGCCGTGGACATGTGGGCCGAACCGCGGTGGCACGGCGTCATCCTGGAAGAGCCCAAGGTGTGGGGAGTCCAGTCGGTATCCAGCAGCGAGGCGGTGTGGCGGCTGGTCGCGATGACCACGCCGCCGCGGCAGTACGAGGTCGAGCGTGAACTGCGGGAGCGGGTCAAGGGGGAACTGGACGCCCAGGGCATCACCACCGCCCCGCAGGTGCTGACGCTGACCGGCCCCGGAACCGGCGGCCCGGCCGGCTCGCCGGACGGTAACGGGCCGGAGGGGGAACAGCTGTGAGCCGGTCATAGTCTGGTAGCCCTATGACCGAACAGAACGAGACCAGCTTCTACGACGCGGTGGGCGGGGAAGAGACCTTCCGCCGCCTGGTGCACCTGTTCTACCAGGGCGTGGCGGGCGACCCCGATCTTCGGCGGGTGTACCCGGCCAAGGATCTGGGCCCCGCCGAGGAGCACCTGCGGCTGTTCCTCATGCAGTACTGGGGCGGCCCTGCCACCTACAGCGAGCAGCGCGGGCACCCCCGGCTGCGGATGCGGCACGTCAGGTTCGCCATCGGCGAGGCCGAGCGGGACGCCTGGCTGCGCCACATGCGGGCCGCGCTCGACGAGATCGGGCTGGACCCCGGGCACGACGCGCAGCTGTGGGAGTACCTGGTGATGGCCGCGCACAGCCTGGTCAACACCGAGCCGGCGGCGCGGCCGGGCGACCTGGGCCTGACCCCGGCCTGACCCGGCCGGGCGGCTGGGCGCAGCCGTCATAGATAATTCAGCCGCGGGTCAGCTTGCGGTAGGTGACCCGGTGCGGCCGGGCCGCCTCCGCGCCGAGACGGCCGATCTTGTTCTTCTCGTAGGCCTCGAAGTTCCCCTCGAACCAGAACCAGCTGGCCCCGCCCTCCCAGGCCAGGATGTGGGTGGCGACC
>DASYAV010000080.1:0-3530 GCA_036501145.1 Streptosporangiaceae bacterium
GCGGCGGCGCCAGTATCGCGGCGGGCGGGCCGCGGTGGCCGGCTGGCTGATCAGCCGCCCTAGCAGGGCAGGCACCCGCGTTCCGCGCGAGCAGCCCCCCAGCGGGGCCTGCCGCAAGCTAGATTGCGCCGCATTAAGGGCTCGCAGATGATTAACCCGTAGCTTCGCGTTCTGGCTGTCATTGTTGTGGTATGCGGGTTGCGGAGGGATTTGAGGAGTCGCTGGCGGCGAAGTTCGATGTGCTGTTCCCGCACCTGGACGAGCGTCAGCGCCGTCTGCTGATGGGGGCTGAGGCGCGGGCGCTGGGTCATGGCGGAATCCGGCTGGTGGCCCGGGCCGCCGGGGTCCGGGAGGCGACGGTGGCGCTGGGCGTGAGGGAGCTGGACTCCGGCGAGGAGCCGCTGGGCCGGGCACGCCGGGCAGGCGGGGGCCGCAGGCGGGTGGCCGACCTGGACCGGGGGCTGCGGCCGGCGCTGCTGGCCCTGGTCGAGCCTGATATGCGGGGTGATCCGATGTCACCGCTGCGGTGGACGACGAAGTCGACCCGCAAGCTGGCGGAGGAGCTCACCCGTCAGGGGCACCGGATATCGGCCGATACCGTCGGCGACCTGCTCCGTGAGGAGGGCTTCAGCCTGCAGGGCAACGCCAAGACCCTGGAAGGCAAGCAGCATCCCGACCGTGACGCTCAGTTCCGCCACATCAACCAGCAGGTCCGCGTGTACCAGGCCGCCAAGGACCCGGTGGTCAGCGTGGACGCCAAGAAGAAGGAGCTCGTCGGCGAGTTCAAGAACGGCGGCCGGGAGTGGCGGCCGGCGGGCGAGCCGGTCCAGGTCGGCACCCACGATTTCCCCGACCGGGAGCTGGGCAAGGCGATTCCGTACGGGGTCTATGACCTGACCGCGAACACCGGCTGGGTCAGCGTCGGCACCGACCACGACACCGCCGCCTTCGCGGTTGCCTCGATCCGCCGCTGGTGGCAATCCTGCGGCGCCGGCGCCTACCCGCGTGCCCGCCGCCTGCTGATCACTGCGGACGCGGGCGGCTCCAACGGCTACCGCGCCAAGGCGTGGAAAACCGAGCTTGCCGCTCTGGCCGCGGAGACCGGCCTGCCGATCACGGTGTGCCACCTGCCGCCCGGCACATCCAAGTGGAACAAGATCGAGCACCGGCTGTTCTCCCACATCACCATGAACTGGCGAGGCAGGCCCCTTACCAGCCACGAAGTCATCGTGAACAGCATCGCCGCGACCACCACCCGCACGGGCCTGGCGGTGCGTGCCGAACTCGACCCGGGCAGTTACCCGACCGGAGTCGAGATCAGCGACGCGCAGATGGCCGCGATCCCGCTGGTCCGGAACCGCTTTCACGGCGACTGGAACTACACCATCCATCCGCGCCCCGCGCCGTCCCCGCCCGCCGCCGGCACCGCCGGGCCCAGCCAGCCTGCCGCAGGGGCCCCCGGCCGCTTCCTGCTGTCGCATCCGGCCCTGACGGGCATGTCCCGGGGGCACCTGGACGACCTGGTCACCGAACTGGCCGGACCGCAGAAAGCGCAGCGCGAGCAGAGCCGGCACCGGCGGCGCGGCGCCGAACGCCGCCGCGCAGCCGGAGCAGGCCCGCGCCCCAAGCTCACCAATGCCGACAGAATCCTGGCCACAGTGCTCTACCTGCGCAAACTTTGCACGCAAGCAGTCCTGAGTGAACTGTTCGCCGTGGACCGCAGCAGAATCACCGAGGCCATCCGCGAAATCCGCCCGCTCCTGGAAGAACACGGACACGCCATCACACCCGCCACAGCCCGGTTCCCCGCACCGGGGGACCTGATCGCCTTCCTCGCAGCCGAGGACGCCGAATCAGCACAGATCAAACCAGCGTGTTAATAATCTGCGCGTCCTAAGTTGCCCGCGTGGCGGTTCGAGCGCGAGTACGCGGGAGGCAGTCTCCTCCAGGTGCCCTACGGCAATGGCCCGACGAGCACACGCACCTTATCGGCGATCACAAAGTCCTGTTGGATCCGCGCACGTGCGGCGTACACGCCCGGCGGGTCGGTGCGGCGGTGGCGCAGGGCCTGGCGGACGGCGGGACGGCGGCGCTCCGGTCCAAAGGGCCGGTATCGCGGGAGAAGCTGAGCCCGACATCCGCAGGCACCGGCCAGCCGGTGCCTGCGGGGCAGCACCACCGCGGTAAGGATGCCTGCATCATTGACCGCCCCGCCTCGCCCCGCTGGGATTGGCATATGAGAGAAGCGCGGCTCACCCTGCGCGCCCGCCTGCGGGCGGGCGGGCAGGTCGGTGTCGTGCGATGACCGCGATCTGGCTGTTCCTGCATGCGGAGTCCCGGCGGCGATGGCGGGGTTGGCTATCCCTCGCGCTGATCGTCGGCGTCTTCGCTGGCGGGGTGGTGACCGCTGCGGCTGGAGCGCGGCGGACCGGTTCCGCGTACACCCGTTTCCTCGACTGGAGCAGGGCCCCCGATGCTCTGGTCGACGCTGAGCCATACAACCCGATCTTCCCCCGGCTCTCGCCCACTGCGGTCATGCGGGTTTCCCAGGCCGCGGACGCCACCGTGATCAAGTCGTTCAAGGTGACCCCGAGCATCGTCGAGTTCATCGCACCGGCCAGTAACGCGATCCCGGACGGCTTCTGGAAAAGGAAGATTCTTTCCGGCCGCCTCGCCGATCCCGCCCGGCCCGGCGAGGTCAACGTCTCGTTCACCCTGGCCCAGCGGTTCCATCTGCGGGCCGGCGACCCGCTGCGCCTGGTGCTGACCGAGGCCGGCCGGCGGGTGCCGTTCGTGTTCCATGTCGCCGGGATCGATGCGGCGCAGATGGAGTTCCCGCCGCACCCGTCGAATGGCACCTATATCGCCTGGGGCACCCCCGCCTTCTATGGCCAGCACCGGGCGCTGGACGGTTTCGTCCAGGTAGCGTTGCGGTTCCACCAGGGCAGCCGGGACTGGCCTTCCGTGCAGCGGGAACTGCGCCAGAACGCGCACGGCAAGCCCGTGGAGGCCACACTGCTGTCCGTCCAGTCAGTGAACACCGAGCGCTCGATCTACCCGCAGGCCGTGGCGCTGTGGCTGCTCGCGGGGCTGTTGGGCGTCATCGGGCTGCTCGTCGTGAGCCAGTTGCTGGCCCGGCTGAGCTTCCTGGAAGCTACCGGGTACGGCACCTTGCGTGCGCTGGGGATGAGCCGCGGGCAGCTGATGACCGCGTGCCTGGGCCGGGCGGCGGCGATCGGCGCCGTGGGCGGGGTTATCGCCGCGGTGCTGGGCGTCGTGCTGTCCCCGCTGATGCCGGTGGGCCTGGCCGGGGTGGCAGAGCCGCACCCGGGGATCGACGCGGATGTTAGCGTCCTGGTCGCGGGCCTGGCTGCAGCGGTCCTGGTGATCACAGGCTGCGCGATATGGCCGGGGTGGCGAGCTGCGGCTGAGCGGCCGCTGGCCACGCGGGCCAAGCCCAGCCGACAGCGCCGCACGGTCATCTCCCGGCTGGCGGCCGCCGGGCCGGTCCCGCTGGCCATGGGCATCCG
>DASYAV010000081.1:0-107341 GCA_036501145.1 Streptosporangiaceae bacterium
GGGAGTAGCCCGGCCGCCCACGACCGGGTGGGAGACGGACGTGGAGCCACGCAGGAGACCGAACCCGCGCAAGCAGGCGATGCAGCAGGCCGTGAAGCGTCAACCCCGCACCAGCACGTGCTGGATCAGCCGGGGACTGTCTCACCGCAAGGTGAGGCTGCCTGATGAACGAGCACACTCACGTTTGCTCACCAACAGGCAACGGATGACGATGGCCGGGTACGCGCTCGGCGCGCTGCTCGTGCCACCCCTGGTGGCTCTGGGCGGCAGCCGGGCCGCGCTGCTCTCGATCGCGGCGGTGCTGCCTCTGGCCGCCGTCGCCGGTGGCCGCGGGCTGTTCACCCTGGATGCCGAGGCGCCGGTGCCGGTGGTGGAGATCGCGCTGCTGCGGTCCCTGCCGCTGTTCGCAGAGCTTCCCGCGCCCGCGATCGAAGGCCTCGCGGCCGCGCTGGCCCCGGCCGAGGTGCCGGCCGGGGCCGTGCTGATCCGGCAGTGCGACCCCGGGGACGCTACTACGCGATCGCCACCGGCGAACTCGACGCCGAGCAGGATGGCCGCTTGCTGCGCCGCTGCGTGCGTGGCGACGGCGTGGGCGAAATCGCGCTGCTGCGGTCCATCCCGCGCACCGCCACCATCGTCGCGCACACGGCGGCCACCGTGTTCCGGCTCGACAGGGAACCGTTCCTGACCGCCGTGCTCGGCCACGCGCCCACCCACCGGCAGGCGGCCAGCATCGCCGCGGCGCGGCTGGCTGCCGGCCCCAGCCCGCCGGTCACCGGCGCCGCCGGAGCCGGCCCGGAGGAACCCGGCTGAGAGCGCCGCGCGGCAATGGCCGGCCTAGCCGCCGAGGAACCGCTTCACGTCGGCGGCGTCGCCGACCAGCGCCGCCCGGGTCTGGGTGTCCAGGCGGTCGAACGGCTCGACCGCGACCTCACCGCCGGAGATCGTCCAGGTGGCCACGGCCCGCCCGCCGGCCAGCGCGAACGGGCGGAACAGCCCGTTGACCGTGACGATCCGCTTATACGAGCCGACGATGGGATCGCGGGAAGCCCAGCCGAGCAACAGCGGCTCGAACGCGCCCAGCAGCCGTGGTGGCGGCAGCGCGGCGGCCGCGCGCCGCGGGCTGGCTGGCAGCTCGGCCAGGTCGTCCGCACGCTGCACCGCGCCGCACCTGGCCAGGCCGAGCCGGGCGTCCCGCAACCCGATGCCTGCCCACTGGGCGAGGTCGCGGTCGGCTGCGGGGGCGTGCCCGGCCAGGTATCGCCGGGCCAGTTCGCCGAGCGCCGCCTCCCGGCCCACCGCCCGCGGCGGCGTGCCGAGCCAGTCCTGGACCAGCACGAACGCCTGGTCCCCTGTGGTTACCGGGCCGCGCACGATGAGGCCCCGGATGCTGGCCAGGGCCAGGATGTGCACCATCACCTGGCCTTCGGTGCGGACACCGGCAGCGGCGACCCGCTCGCGGAGCTGAGCCCGGGTCAGCGGGCCGTCGGCGGCCAGCGCGGCCCGTATGGTGGCGACGGCCCGCTCCGCATGCTCTGGCGGCACGCCTTCCTGCGCCAGCCGCCGGGAGTTCCCGGTGCGCAGCTGCGGGGTGGTCAGCGGATGCAGCCACCAGTAGTCCTCGGTGCGGGTCAGGTGCAGGGTGCCGCGGTTCAGCCAGGTGATGATCAGCGAACGCCGCTGGGTGAGGGCGGCGTCAACGTCGCAGACCGACAATCCCGCTGAACGTGCGCGGATCGTGAGCCGCGCGCCCCGCAGGTTCTGCGCCTGGATCGCCAGCAGCCGCTCCGCGACCTCCTCGGCGGAACCCGCGGGGTCACCGGAGAGCTGCTGCGCCGCGCACCGCTGCGCGGTTACCGCCAGGTCGTCGGCCCCGGCGGCCGCCTGGGGTTGTCGTGAAGAACTCACCAGCGGTGACTCTACCTCGCGGCGGAAGCGCCGAAGAAGGCTTGGATGTCGCTGGTGAGCAGGCCGGGGACCTCCAGGGCCGGGAAGTGGCCGCCGGAGCTGAATTCGGTCCAGTGGGTGACGTTGTGCGTCTTTTCCGCGAAGCGGCGGATGGCGAAGTCGGCGGTGGTGAACACCGCGACGCCGGTGGGCACGGTGCCCTTCGGCGCGGGCGCGAACATGGCCGGGTCGTGGAACCGCTCGTAGTAGTAGTTGGCGACGCTGCGGGCGGTGCTGGTGAGCCAGTAGATGCTTGCCGTGGTCAGCATGATGTCCCGGTCGATGGCCCGGTCGGGAAGCTCGTGCGCCTGGTCGGTCCATTCTTTGTATTTCTCGGTGATCCAGGCCAGTTGCCCGGCCGGGGAGTCGGCCAGCAGCTGGGCGAGGGTGTCCGGCCGGGTGCCGGCCAGCTGCATGTAAGCCGACCCGTCGTCCTGGAACTGTTTCATCGCGGCCAGCCGCTGCTGGTCGGCGCTGGTGAGCGCGGCCATGTCGGCCGGGTCGCCGGTGGGGAAGGTGACCAGTGCGTTCACGTGCACGCCGAGGACGTGCCCGGGGTGGTCGCGGCCGATCCGCGGGGCCAGGAACGCGCCGTGGTCGCCACCGTGCACGCCGTACCGGGCGTACCCGAGGCGGGACATCAGTTCGGCCAGGACGGCCGCGATACGCCCGTCGTTCCAGCCAGGCTGAGTGACCGGCCCGGAGAATCCGTGACCGGGCAGCGACGGGATGACCAGGTGGAACGCGGGCAGGTCCGGGCTGGGCGGGCTGGCCAGCGGGCCGGTCATGGCCAGGAAGTCGGCGGGTGTGCCGGGCCAGCCGTGGATCAGCAGCAGCGGGATCGCGTCATTGCGGGGCGAGCGGACGTGCACGAAGTGGATCTGCTGCCCGTCGATCTCGGTGGTGAACTGCGGTGCCTGGTTGAGCTTCGCCTCCTGTGCCCGCCAGTCGAACCCGTCGGCCCAGTAGCTGGCGAGCTCCTTCAGGTAGCCGCTGGGCACGCCTCGTTCCCAGCCGGTGCCCGGCAGCTCCCCGATCCACCGGGTGTGCGCCAGCCGTGCGGCGAGGTCATCGAGCTGGGCCTGCGGGATGTCGGTCCGGAACGGCTGGATGGCATCGTCGGGCATGGCGTGTCCTTCCTCGGGAACCGGGCTTGCGCCCGGCCGGAGTATTTGACAGGATGCTGTCATGTCTACGATAGACTTCCGACAGGATGCTGTCAAGATTCCATCGCCGCGGTCGCCCGCCGGCGAGGCGTTCAACGACCTGCTCCTGCTCGTCCTGCGGCTGCACGGGTCGTTCACCGCGGCCGGCGAGGCGCTGGCCAAGCCCGCCGGGCAGACACTGGCCCGCTGGGTGATCCTGGACCAGTGCCGGGACACCCCGGCCACCGTCTCCGACATCGCCCGGCGGCTGCGCATGGCCCGGCAGAGCGTGCAGCGCATCGCCGACCTGCTGGTCGGCGACGGCCTGGGCGCCTATCAGGACAACCCGCACCATCAGCGGGCTAAGCTGCTCGAACTCACCGCGGCCGGCCGGTCGGCGCTCTACACGATCGACGCCGCCCAGCACACGTGGTGCGACACGCTGGCCGCCACGATCGGCGAGCCCACGCTGCGGCGCACCACGGCCGCCCTGCGGCGGGTCGCCGGCGCGGTGGAGAGCACGCCGCCTAGCGTTCGCACCAGGTGAGCACGCGCATGGCCCGCAGCGTCACCCACCGGGAGGGCTTGCCCGCGCCATCGTCCACGTCGAACCAGACGCGGCCGGGCAGGCTCCGGTCGAGCAGCCAGGTGCCGTCCTCGCGCCGTTTCGACCGGACCTGGCCAACCGCGTCGCCGAGTCTCGGGTCGGGTGCGGCTCCGGTCAGGCCGGCGGCCGCGCGGAAGTAGTCCAGCGCGCGGAGGATGTCGTAGTGCCACCGGTTCGGGTACAGGAACCGCAGGAACTGCTCGTCGGCCGGTTCGCCGGTGCTCAGGCGGCGGAACAGGTGACGTTCGAGCAGATACTCCTCGCCGGTACCGCGCGCCTGCCTGGTGGCGGGCGTGCCACCGGTGGCTTTCTCGTATTCGAGCAGCCCTTCCAGCACGTTGATCGTGCTGGCGAACGAGGAGCGGACCGACCCGTTGGCCCGCTCGCAGTTCCAGCCGCCGTCCGCGAGCCGCTCACCGGCCAGCCGGGCGGCGAGCGGCGAGACATCGACCCCGAAGTAGGCACCGTCGGCCACGACCCGGCCGTTGATGCACTCCTCGGTTTCGCCCGCCCAGTAGGGCTCGCCGTCGTGATCCCAGCGTGAGCTGGCGCCGATCAGTTCGGCGGTTCGCCGGGCCCGGGGCGACGAGGGATCGAGCCCGAACTCCCGCAACTGGGACAGCGCGAACAGGGTGGCCGTCCAGGGCTGCCCGGTTTCCTGCCACTCGCGGGAGCCGAAGCCGGCCGGGATGAACGCGCCACCCGCCCATTGCCCGTCGTCATCCTGGCAGGCGAGCAGCCTGGCTCCCCAGCCTTCCGTCTCCACCTTGGCCCGCTCGGCCCGCCACTGCGGCTCCGGCGACCCGAGCAGGTCGCGCATCGCCTGCCAGCGGATCGCCGGATCGGAGCCGAGCAGCCAGCCGGCCGCCGGGTCAGATCCAGTCATGCGGAGCAAGCTAGCAGCCGCCGGTGACAGTAATCCTCCTCCCGCGGACCTCCTCCGGGCTTACGACGGTGAGCCCGAGCACGCGCGCGGCGGGCCGACGGCCTGGGGCAAAGTGGTGACCCCGGGCGGCAGCGTGCCGTTCAGCGCGTAGTAGGCGTTGTCGGTGGCCAGCGCCTGCGTGTCGGCGGCGGTGTCGCTGGCCGAGTTCACGAAGGTGTCGGATCCGGGCAGCGTGTTCAGCGGGCCGACGTCGTAGGAGAACGGCGTCGACCCGGCGGGCAGGGCGGACGGGTTGGCCCAGCCGCACACGTTGAAGTACAGCGCGGCGACGGCCGGGGTGCCGACGGCGAAGACCAGGTACTCACCGCTCAGCGAGTCCGCCCACGCGGCCGCGAACGACGTGGTGACCTGGCTGGCCGGCAGGCCCGCCGCGGTGGCCGCGGCCCGTGCGGCGGCCGCGTCGGCCGAGTCGGCGGCGTACAGCACGACCTGGTCCGCCCAGGTGGCCGGGGTGTCCGGCAGCGTCATCGACGTCCAGGTCCCCGACGGGTCACCGCTGCGGGCCCAGGTGGTCTCCTCGGTCAGCCCGGCCGGGCCGGTGAGGAACAGGTTCGACGGCTCTTCCTCGACCGGGTAGGCGGTCGCCCCGGCGATGCCGGTCGCGGTACCCGGCAGCGTCGCCGTCTGCCATCCGGTCCCGTCGTTGTAGCTGACCGCGGGTGCACCCGAGGAGGTCAGGTAGAACGCCTCGGTACCCAGCGGCGCCGCGACGCTGGACGGCGTGGTCGAGCCGGGCGGCTGGGGGAACGACCCAGGTGAGGAAGGAATCACCGAGGGCAGCAGGTAGGTCGTCGCCGCCAGCGAACTGGCGGGCGCGGGCGTGCCCGGCAGGCTGGTGACCTGCCACGGGCCGGCCAGGCCGGCCTGCGTGGCCTGGGCCAGACCGCCGTGCGCGCTGACGTAGACCACGGACGCGTGCCCGTCCGGCGTGGTCAGGGCGGCGAGCGAGCCGCCGCGGCTGGCCTGGGCCGGGACGACCCGGCCGAACCAGTGGCCCGCGACGGACGAGAAGACGGTGATGAGGCCGGCCGGGCCGGCGCCGAAGATGTCGGTACCGGTCGTGGTGTCGGCCAGGGTCAGCGACGCCGCCTCGGTGGGTGGGCCGCCGTGCACCAGTTCACGGGACGTCCAGCCACCCGGCCCCGGCGTGGATTCGGTGAGGTTGCCCGCCGTGTCCATGAAGAACACCGCTGGCCCCCCGCCGACCGTGGTCGTCGCGACGATCGCGCCGCCGGACGCGGGCCGGCCGGGGAGTTCCTGCGTCACCCAGCCCGAGCTGCTCTGGTACGTCTCGGCCAGCGATCCGTCCGCGGCGCGGTAGTAGGCGTGCGGCGTCATCGCGTCCGCGTTGGCGGTGTCCGGGTAGCTGAGCGCGGTGATGTTCCCGGTGCCCGCCGGGTCACCCGGGACCTTGAGCTGCAGCCAGCTCCCGCCGTCCCAGCTGTCGGCGGCCAGGCCGCCTGCCGAGCGGGCGAATGTGTACTGCAGGATCGGCAGCGGGTCGTACCAGATTCCGTCGTAGGGAACCGAGGCGACGCTGGACGACGGCGCCACGACGCGGACGCTGCGCTCCAGGGTCACGATCGATCCGAGGCTGGACGTGATCGTCACGCTGACCGGGTAGATGCCCGGCTCGCTGAAGTAGTGGGTCACGTCGGCGCCGGTGGCGTTCGTCGTGCGGCCGTCGCCGAACGTCCAGTAGTACGCGGTGACCGAGCCCTGCGGGGCGACGCCGGAGGCGGCGAAGGAGCCGGCGGTGCCGGCCACGGCCACCGCGGGGCCGGACATGTGCCCGAACGGCGCGGGCGGCTGGGCGGCGCCCGGCGGCGTCACGATCACCCATTCCTCACCCGGGGTGCCCTCCACGGACGCCGCGAACGCGGACAGGTTGGTGATGTCGGTGTCGTACTGGGCGCTGATGTCCGGGCCGCCGGAGAAGTCGCCGTTGACCATGTCGATCGCTCCGGTGGAGCTGACCGAGGTCACGACGCCGACGTGGTCGGCGAAGGACGGGAAGCTGCCCGGGTTGAAGAACAGGACGCTGTCACCGGCCTGCGGCGTGCCGGTGTCCGGCTTCGGGGTCTGGCCCTGGCCGACCGCCCAGTTGTAGAAGGACACCGCGCCGGCGTTGAGCGTGTTCATGTCGGCGGTGATCCCGGCCTGCTGCCACACCCACTTGTTGAAGTCCGAGCACCAGGTCTCGTTCTCGTTGCGGACACCGAAGCCGGTGTCGTAGCCGCAGCCGTCGGAGTCGGCCGAGAACCCGGCAACCATCGTGCTGAACGGGTCGCAGTCGACGCCGTTGAAGTTCGTCACGGCCGGGGTGTCCTTGACCCCGACCTGGCCGAGCGCGATGGCCGCGATCTTCTGGCTGAGGTCGGTGGCGCCGGCGGCCGTGCCGGTGCTGGCCTTCTTGCCGGTGCTGCGGGCTTTGGCCGCCGCCGTCGCGGCGGCCCGGGCCGGGGCGGGCAGCGCGGCCAGGGCGCGCTGGGCGGCGGTTCGCTGCGCGCCGGCCGATGCGGTGCAGGCCTGCGTGCGGGCCAGGTGCCACGCCGCGGCGAGGGTGCCGGGCAGGCCCTTCCCGCAGTTGTACAGCCCGGTCTGCACCAGGTGCCAGACCCCGCGGGACTCGGCGAACACACCGGTGCCGGCGCCGTCCTGGAAGCCGACCGCGACCCTCGGCGCGACCGCCTTAGCGGGGGCGAAGCTCGCGGTCGCCCACTCCCGGCCACCGGCGGAGCCGACGTGCAGGGTGCCGGCCCGGATACCGCCCACGTCGGCCGCCGGGACATGCCGCGCGGCCTCGAAGGCGTGTTCCAGCGCCGCCGAGACCGGCCGGGCCTGGGATGCCGCGGCGCTGGCCGCGGTCGCGGACCCGGCCATGCCCGCGGCGAAGGTCGCCAGGCTCGCGAGAGCGCAGACTACGGGCCGCCAAGCTCTGGTTCCTATCACCCTGCCGCTTCCTTCCCGCGGGCTAGCCCGATTGTCACTAATTTCCGCGTATATGACGAGTTGGGAAAAATCTTCAACGTCGCCGGGCCCTTAGTCAAGAGGAAACCCGGAGATGTTCGGTACGAGTTGCGTTACGTGACCTGCCGCCAGGGAGCGACCCAGTCCTTGTCGAGCAGATCCGGCCGGCGCAGGTAGGCCATCATCAGCTGGACCGACTCCGCCGCGTCGCGGGTCCGCCGGAAGCACTCGGCCGCCGAGCCGCAGGCTTCCGGCGCGAACGGCCTGGCCATCGCCACCACCGTGTCCGCCAGGCCGCTGAGCTGGCTGGCGTCTTCCGGGTCGAGCGGCCACGCCCCGTGGCCGCTCGCGGCGCCGGCACTGGCCACCTGGTCGTGCAGCCAGTCCCACGGGCTGGCGGTCAGGGCCGTGTCCCAGTTCCTGGGACACGGCTCGCTGCCGGAGAAACCGGGGTGGAAGTGAGCGACGCCGTAGCTGGCCGGCGGGTCGCTGAGCCGGTCGAACAGGTCGGCCCGCCACAGCGGACGGTCCGCCGTGACGATCTGGGCCGCCGACTCGCTGCCGCGGTGCTTTCGCTGCGCGAGCTCGCGCAGCTCGATCCGGGCGCCGTGCTCCATGGACGCGTCGTCGAGGTCGATCTCGAACCAGTGCCGGGTGATGACGGCGCAGCGCGACAGGGCGAGGATCTGCTGCACGGTACCTCCGTAACGTGGGCGGGCGGTCAGGGGTGGGAGAGCACGTGCCGGGCGATCTGGGCGTGGCTGGCGAACCAGACGCCTGGCCGGGCGGCCATGTGCTCGATGAGCTCGCTGAGTACGACCATGCGTGACCGGTGCCCGATGACGTGGGGATGCATGGTCAGCTGGAACAGTCCCCCGTCGGCGTAGGCGCCCTCGAATTCGTCGGTCCAGATGGTCAGCACGCTGCGCGGGCTGGCATACGGGCGCAGCGCGGTGTAGCGCTCCATCGGGAAGTAGACCGCGTCGTCGCGGATCCACTCCACCGGGATCTCCACCACGCCGGACGGCTCGCCGTCCTGCACGATCTCGTACGGCTCGTCGTCGGCCATCAGGGACGAGTCGTAGGTCAGGCCGAGCTCCCTGATGGTCCCCAGGGTGGCGGGGCTGAAGTCCCAGGACGGCGTGCGGATCCCCACCGGCCGGGTGCCGGTGCTCTTTTCCAGCACGTCGGCGCTGCGCAGTGCCAGCTCACGCTCGCTGCCCGGCGGCAGGGCCTCGATCCGCTCGTGGATCCAGCCGTGCATCGCGACCTCGTGCCCTTCGGCGGCGTAACGGCGCACCTCGTCGGGGTGCAGCAGCGCGGACACCGCGGGCATGAAGAACGTCGCCGGTATCCCCCGCCGGGCCAGCAGGTCCAGGATCCGCGGGGCGCCCACCCGCGCCCCGTACTCCCCCCGGGACAGCTTCCCCGGGCCGGTCTCGCCGTCCCGGAGCGGGATCGTCTCATGATCGGAGTCAAAGGACAGCGCCACCGCCACCCGCGCCCCGTCTGGCCAGCCGGGCCGCAGCGGCCGGCCCGCCCGGACATGCCCGACCTGCTCACGCCAGGTGGCCTCATCCCACTGCCAGGGCGCGACCTCATCCACCACTGCCTCCTCCGCGGATAGACGACCTTGGGAACGATTCTCCCCGCCGGTCGCGCCGCGCCACAGGCCGCGGTGCCCTTCGCCGGCTACCCGGCACTGCTGATCTTGACAATGGCGGCGGTGGTGGCCTTGACGGTGAGGCTGATTCTGCCCTGCGTGCCAGGGGTCAGCGCGGCCCACCCGCCCATCCCAGGTGGCAGAGATTGCGCAGGCCCAGGTTGCGGAAGAGGGTGATGAGTGAGCGGTTGGCCGGGCTGAACAGGTTGCCCGACAGCCCGGCGTCGCCGGCGGTGAGCGGCCCCCGCTCGAAACTCAGCCCGGCGAAGTCGCCGGGAACCACCGGCCCGGGATGCTCATCGTCAACGGTGATCGTTACCGGCTGGCCGGCCGGTAAGCCGGCCCCGTGCAGGCTGGACGAGGTCATCACCCTCACCCCCAGGGTGTCGAGGCGGATCGGGAATCGCTGTACTGGTGCGCGGGGTGAGTCAGCAGGATCCTTGTGCACCGCGGGGTCTGACGCAATACCTGGTGGCCGGGCTGGCCTGCCGGCAGGCGTTACCAGGCCTCGGTGGCCTCGCGGTGGGCGAACCCCGTGGGCGGCAGCGGGATCAGCCGCCCCTGGTGCAGCCAGCCGTTGAACTCGTTGCTGCAGTGCGGGCCGCAGATGCCGCCGTCGAGGATCAGATTGCGGCCTGAGGCGTCGGCGATCAGCGTGAGCGGGTCGGACATGGGGCCGCTGACCTCGCTGGTGTCACCGAGGTGCCGCTGGTAGAGCACGCCAAACTGGCGGCCGGTGGCCGTGGAAATCTGCTCGATGGTCATGTCTGCCGGGAAGATACCGCTGATCTGCGGATTGCCGACGACCTGGCCGTGCAGCACCATGGCCGTGATCACCGACCCGTCTGGGCTGATCAGCGCCTGGGCGAGGTAGGGCAGCCGGGGTGACTGCGCCAGCAGCAGGCGGCCCTCCAGCACGCGGCCGCCGGGCGCGGCCGGGTCGATGGCCCGCAGCTGCGCCAGCCGCTGCCCGGGCGAGCAGTCCTCACCGCCCAGGCCGGAGTAGTCCCGGCACCACTCGCCGAGCACGGCCAGCTCACGGCCGCCGGCCGTCCAGGACAGGCTGCCCAGCCGGAAGTGCCCATACCCCCCGGTGGGTTGCCCGCCCCGCCAGATGCTCTGCGTGCCGGTGGCGGTATGGATCAGCACGAGCTGATCGGACCGGTCGGGGCTCGTGAAACGGTTGCCGCCCAGGTGGCGCTCGCGCTGGTAGTAGGCGCCGACAGCGACCATCGAGCCGTCCGGTGAGGCGGCCAGCGCGTCCGCCGCCCACCCTGGGCGCAGGGATCCGCCGGGCATCCGGGTGAACCCCGTGACCTGCCCGTTCCCGGTGAGCCGGAACCGGTAGATCTGCTCACCAGACCGGCCGTGCTCGAACGCGGCGAGGTAGAAACCCCCGTTCCCTGCGGCGGCCAGCGCAGGCGGCACGGACCCGCTGACCTCGAGCGACGGCGCCGGTACGGTCGCGACGATGTTGCCGGTGGCGGTCGACCGGACCACGGTCTTCCAGCTGCCCAAATCGATCGTCAGGTAGAACCGGTGCGGCGCCGCGGACGGGTGCGCCGGGCCGGCCTGCCGGGGCGTCCCGGACAGCCCGTTCGACGCCGCCACAGCCAGGCCGATCACCGCCACCACGGCCACGGCCGCGGCGACGGGAGCGGCCCACGCCCGGTGCCGCCAGCGTCTCCCGGCCGGCTGGCGCCGTTCTCCGGCCAGCCGGCGCCCCCGGGCCGGCGACGCGCTCAGCGGGCGCAGTTCCTCCTCGTGCACGGTGCTGGCCGCGGCGTTCATCGCATCGGTCAGGCGGTCCAGGGTGCTGGTCATCGTTCCTCCCCGAGCTGGCGGCCCAGGGCCGCAAGTCCTCGTGCCGCGGCAGACTTGACCGACCCCTCGCTGATGCCGAGAGTGGCTGCGACCTCGCGCACCGGCAGATCCAGGTAGTACCGGAGCACCAGCACCTCGCGGCGGCGGCGCGGCAGGGCCGCCAGTCCCGCCAGCACCCGCCGCCGGTCCTCGGCCAGGATCGCCGTGTGCTCGGCGGACTCCTGTGTGTCGGGCCACGGCGCCGTGCGGGTGAGCGCGACCCGGCGGGCGAGCGCGCGCCGCCGGTGCACGCTGCGGCAGCCGTTCACCACGGCCGTGCGCACGTAGGCAACGGCACTGTCCTGGGCAAGCTTCCGGTGCCCGGCGCACAGCCGGGTGAACACGTCCTGCACCACGTCCTCGGCGCAGGCACGGTCACCCAGCAGAAGCAGCGCCAGCCGGACCAGGTCCGCGTGATGCTGCCGGAAGATCACCGCGGCGTCGAGCCACCCGCCGGGAGCCTGCGCCTGCGGACGGCCCGACTCGGCGCCGTCGTCCCTGCCGCCGTCCACGCCGGCGGTCCCGGGTGGCACGCCGAGCGCGCCAGGCTGTCTGTAGTCCACATCACTAGTACGCACGACCGCCGGATCGGTTGCCCAGCCCTCGCCGGCTCCGGGCGGCAGGAATCTTCGCCCCGCCCTGTCCCGTGGAACCGGCATGGTTCTGGTGGACGCCGCACACGAAGAGCTCGATGACCAGTTGCCGCAGATCTACCGGGAGTGGCTGGCCGAGTTCGTTCCCGGCGTCAGCGAACCGTCTCGGCAGGCCAGGGCGGCCATCCGCCGGCTGCCAGGCCTGGACGACCTGCCGCTGGCGGTCATCACGCACACCCGCTGCGACTGGATACCCGAGGAGTTCGGGCTGAGCCAGGCAGAGCTTGACGAGGCTGAGCGTCTGTAGCAGTGGCACCAGCGGCTGCTGACCGGGCTGTCCTCCCGGTCACGGCTGCAGATCGCCGGGAACAGTGGCCATCTGATCCCGCTTCAGCAGCCGGAACTGGTCGTCGAGGCGATCGGCCGGGTGCTGGCACGCGGTGCCGGATGATGCACCGGTCGGTGGCCGCGCCGGGCGTTGCGGGCGGTCTCAGCGCCTGGCCTGGACCCGGACGACGGCGGCGGTGGCGGTGGGGACGGTCAGGGTGATGCCAGGGCGGGCGCCGGTGGCCAGCGGGCGCCAGGTTCCGGCCCAGGGTGCGCCGCCGGTGATGGCGGCGCCGCCGAGGGTGGCGGTGCCGCTGGTCACGTCGCCCGGCGATCCGCTGTCCAGCGTGAGGACCTCGGCGTGGTGCGGTCCGGGGCCGGGCACGCTGATCGTCACGGCGGCGTCCGCGGCGTGCTCGCCGTAGGTCTTGTTGACGACCGTGACGAAGTCCTCCCCCACCGTGCTGCCTGGAACTGGGCCGCCTGGATCTGGGCCGACGCAGTAGGCGGTGAGGTTGATGCCGTCCGGGTTGCCGATCCGGACCGGCTTGCTGTGCCCGGCCGAGCCTAGGGCGAACGCCTTGATGCCGTACGCCTTGGGGCTGACCGCGCAGCCGGCGGCCGGGCCGGCCGGGGCGGGCACGATCGTGTCGGTGTACAGCCACTGCTTGTTGTGGAAGTTCACGCCGGCCGCGCCGTGCGCGGCCCACCAGTGCAGGTGATCGAGCGCCCACAGCGCCGCCGCGAAGGCGTTGCTGGCCCCGGGCACGCCGCCGAGGTAGTCGTTCGACTCGGTCAGCCGGTAGCGCAGCCCGGCCGCGGTCACCGCGGCGAGGTTGCTGCGGTGCAGCCAGGGATAGGGAACGTAGCTGGTCCCGGCGGGCTGGCTGCCGGGCAGCGTGCCGGTCACCCACTCCGGCGACAGCATGTTGCCGATGGCCTGTGCGGCGGTGGATTCTTTCGGGTCGGCGCCGGCGTAGTAGTGCTGGGTGATGTCGGTCACCGGGGCGCGGGCCGGGCCGTCGGCGGTGAACCGCTCCGTCCAGGACCGGCCGGAGCCGGGGTCGGGGCTGTAGGTCCTGGCGGTGTAGTCCCCGGTGTCCGGGCCGGACAGTGGGGCGCCGGGCGCGGCGGCGCTGACCGCGTCGGCGAACGTCTGCCAGCGGTCCAGATAGGACCGGTACGCCGAGCCAGGGACCCCGGGGACGTCCTCGACGATCGCCGGGTCCACCAGGTGCCCGGCATGGCTGTGGAAGGCGTGCCAGTCGGGCTCGTTGCCGATGGCGAAGCTGGCCAGGTGCTCGCGGTAGCGGCTCCAGATGTACCCGGCGATGCGGGCGTTGGCGGGGACCAGATCCTCGATGGGTGCGTCCGCGCGGCTGAGCAGCCGCAGCGTGTAGATGACCCGCTGTCCGGCCGCGGCGGCGAAGCCGAAGAGGTGGTCGATCCCGGTGAATCCGTCCGGGCCCGTCCCGGCCGGGATCCGCTGGTCCACTGAGCCGCCGCCGACCCGCAGGCTGCCCAGGCCGGCGTTGCGGAACAGCGTGACAAGCTCGGTGTTGCCCGGGCGGAACAGGTAGCCTCGCACGCCGGCGTGGCCGGGCACGAGCGGCCCCACCTCGAAGCTCAGCCCGGCGAAGTCGGCCGGGATGGGCGATGCCGGCGGGACCGGGGCGCCGGGCACCTCCTCGCCGACGGTGATGGTGACGGGGTGGCGGCCGGGCTGCATAGTCATCGCGGATCAGGCGTCGTAGTCGACGGTCAGCTCGTCGGTGACCGGCAGCGACTGGCAGGTCAGCACGAATCCGGCGTCCACCTCGGGCTGTTCCAGGGCGAAGTTGCGGCGCATCCGCACCTCGCCGGAGGTGACCCGGGCCCGGCAGGTGCCGCAGACGCCGCCCTTGCAGGCGAACGGCAGGTCGGGCCGGGCGCGCTGCGCACCGTCCAGCACCGGGGTGCCGGGCGGGATGGTGACCTCGGTGCGGCGGCCGTCCAGCACGACCGTGGCCTGGCAGCCGCCGGTCAGCGGCTGTTCGACGTGCTGCTCCTGCTCGGGCGGGGTGTCCTCGACATAGAACAGCTCACGGTGCACCCGCTCACCCGGCACGCCCAGCCCGGCCAGCACCTCCATGGCGCCGGTGACCATCCCGAACGGGCCGCACAGCCACCAGTGGGCCACGCCGGGAACGTCGCACAGCACCGGCAGCAGCCGGTCCAGCCGCCCGGCGTCTAGCCGCCCGCTGAACAGCTCGACCTCCTGCGGCTCCCGGGACAGCACGTGGGCGAGCTGGAACCGGGCCGGGTAGCGGTCCTTCAGGTCGGCGACCTCGTCGGCGAACATCACCGACCCGGCCCGCCGGTTGCCATACAGCAGGGTCACCTCGGAACCCGGTGTGCGCAGCGCGGACGCGGCGATCGACAGCACCGGGGTGATGCCGGACCCGGCGGCGATGAGCACGTGCCTGGCCGGCACGGACAGGTCGGTGGTGAACGAGCCGGACGGCGGCTGCACCTCGATCCGGTCCCCCGGCGTCACGTCGCGGACCAGCCAGCCGGACAGCGCGCCGCCGGGCACCTCGCGCACCCCGATCCGGGGCGGCTGGCCGGCCGGCGCGCAGATCGAGTAGGACCGGCGTTCCTCCCGCCCGTCCAGCATGCGGCGCAGGGTGAGCGACTGACCGGGCGCGAAGCGGTACTCGGCGGCCAGCGCGTCCGGGACGTCGAAGGTCACCGCGGCCGCGTCCGCGCACAGCCGGTCGGTCCGGGCCACGGTCAGCTCGTGGAACCGCCGCCGGCCCGGGCTGGTGGCCTGGCTGGCCAGCGCGGTCACCTCATGCCTCCTTCATGTGCTCGAACGGCTCCGCGCAAGACAGGCACCGGTACAGGTCTTTGCACGCGGTTCCGCTGAACGCGGCGGTGCGCTCGGTGCGCGGTGACCCGCAGGCCGGGCAGGGCACGGTGGGCGGCGCCGGGCTCAGCGTGAGCGGCACAGGACCGGGTGCCCGGCCCGCCCGCTGGCCTCCCGCCGCAGCGGGGCCGGACGGGGCGGTGCCAGACAGAGCAGTGCCGGGCGGGGCAGTGCCGGGCGGGGCGATGCCGGCCGCGGCGAGCTTGCGGCGGCCCTCGGCGGTGATCCAGCCGGGCGACCAGGGCGGGCTGAGCACCATCCGGATCTCGGCGCCGGGGAACCCGGCCGCGGCCAGCCGCGCCGCCACATCGGCCTGGATCTCGCGCAGTGCCGGGCAGCCGGAATAGGTCGGCGTGAGCGACACCGTCACCCGCCCGCCGTGCACGCTGACCGCACGCAGGATGCCCAGGTCGGCCACGGTGAGCATGGGCAGTTCGGGGTCGGGGGTGGCCGACGCGGCCCGGCGCGCCCGCTTCAGGGTGCCGGCCGTGTCCCGTGTCGCTGTGTCCCTAGCCGCGGTGTCCCTAGCCACGGTGTCCCCTGCCACGGTGTCGCCTGCCACGGTGTCGCCCATCACCAGGTCGCCCCCGGCATGGCCCGGGCCACGCTCTGCATCTCCGCCAGCAGATAGCCGAGCGCCTCGGTGTGCACGCCCTCCCGGCCGGCCTGTCCCCGCACCCCGGCCAGCCCCGGCACCTGCGGCCAGCTCAGCCCGGCCTCGCCCAGCACCTGGCCGAGCACCGCGTCGAACTCGGCCCGCACGTGCGCCGGATCCACCGCGACCCCGGCGGCGGCCAGCCGCCGCTCGATCCCGGCGGGCTCGAACAACTCGGGCACCAGCGGCGCCACCGCCGCCAGCCCGGCCACCATCCGGTCGTGGGAGTACTCGGTGCCGTCGCCCAGCCGGACCACCCACTGCGCCGCGTAGTCGCGGTGGTAAGTGACCTCCCGCACGCCCTGCGCGGCCACCGCGGCCAGCACCGGGTCGGCCGAGCCGCCGGTGTCCCCATCCCCCGCCAGCCGGGCCAGCAACGCCAGCCGCCACGTGCTGAACACCAGCAGCCTGGCCACCAGGCCGGCGAAGTCGGCGTCGGTGACCTCGGCCAGCCGGGCGTTGCGGAACTCCCGCTCGACCCGGCCGAACGCGTAGTCGTCCTCGGTGCGCGCGCTGCCGTCGGCCTTGCCCGCTCTGGTCAGCAGGAGCCGCGCCTGGCCGAGCAGGTCGAGCCCGATGTTGGCCAGCGCGGTCTCTTCCTCCAGTTCCGGCGCGCGGGCCAGCCACTGCTGCAGCCGGTGCGACATGATCAGCGCGTCGTCGCCGAGCATCAGGCAGTACGCGGCCAGGTCGGCGCCGTCCACACCGTCCGGCACCGCGGTGTCCACCCCGGCCAGCGGGTCGGTGAAGCCGGTGCCGTAGGCCCACCGCTGCTCGTCGTTCTCCTCGGTGATCGCCTCGTAGGCACTGCCGGAGTAGGCACTGTCTTCGTAGGCACTGTCGAAACTCATGATCAGTAGCCCGTGATCAGATGTGCGGGACGGAATCGGGGATGTGGTAGAAGGTCGGGTGCCGGTAGACCTTGTCGCCGCTCGGTGCGAAGAACGGGTCCTTCTCGTCCGGGCTGGACGCGGTGATGTCGGCGGCCCGCACCACCCAGATGCTGACGCCCTCGTTGCGCCGGGTGTACAGGTCGCGCGCGTGATGCAGCGCCATCTGCGGGTCGGCGGCGTGCAGCGACCCGACGTGCACGTGGTTCAGCCCGCGCTTGCTGCGCAGGAACACCTCGAACAGCGGCCAGTCCGACCGCGCCGTCTCGTCGCTCGCCACACGGCTGTCTTCGCTGCTCATGCCGCTGTCTCCTGCCCGCGGCGCCCGGCCCGCTTGGCGGCGTGCGCGGCCGCCGCCTCGCGCACCCAGGCACCGCCGTCGTGCGCGGCCCGCCGGTTCGTGATCCGCTGCGCGTTGCACGGCCCGTTCCCGGACACCACCCGCTTGAACTCGGCCCAGTCGATCTGGCCGAAGTCGTAGTGCTCCCGCTCGGCGTTCCACTTCAGATCCGGGTCGGGCAGCGTGACGCTGAGCTGCCCGGCCTGCGGCACGGTCATGTCCACGAACCGCTGCCGCAGGTCGTCGTTGGTGTGCCGCTTGACCCGCCAGTGCATCGACTGCGCGGTGTTCGGCGACTCGGCGTCCGGCGGGCCGAACATCATCAGCGACGGCCACCACCACCGGCTGGTCGCGTCCTGCACCATGTCCCGCTGCGCCTGCGTGCCGCGCATCATCGTCATCAGCAGCTCGTAACCCTGCCGCTGGTGGAACGACTCCTCCTTGCAGATCCGGATCATCGCCCGCGCGTAAGGACCGTAGGAGGACCGGCATAGCGGCACCTGGTTGCAGATCGCCGCGCCGTCCACCAGCCAGCCGATGACGCCGACGTCGGCGAACGTCAGCGCCGGGTAGTTGAAGATCGAGGAGTACTTCTGCGCGCCGGTGATCAGCCGCCGGGTCAGATCCGCCCGGTCCGCGCCGAGGGTCTCAGCGGCCGAGTACAGGTACAGCCCGTGCCCGGCCTCGTCCTGCACCTTGGCCAGCAGGATCGCCTTGCGCCGCAGCGACGGCGCCCGGGTCACCCAGGTGCCCTCCGGCTGCATGCCGATGATCTCCGAGTGCGCGTGCTGCGCGATCTGCCGGATCATCGTCTTGCGGTATGGCGCCGGCATCCAGTCCCGCGGCTCGATCCGCCGGTCCCGGCTGATCGTGTCCTCGAATTGCTGCTCGAGCGCGGTGCTTTCTTCGCCGGAAAGATGCCCTACGGCAGTGCTCTCACTCATCCGCGCCCCTCTCCCGGATCCGCGGGCTCAGCCATCGGCGGCCACTCCTTGGCCACCATCGTGAGCACGTCGTACCTGGCCACCGAGTCACCGTCGGCGTTGGTCACGTCGGCGTCCCAGCGCACCTCGCCGTGCCCGGCGCCGTCCCGCGGCGCGATCTGCTTGCAGGTCAGCGTCACGGTCAGCTCGTCGCCGGGGTACACGGGGGTGAGGAAGCGCAGGTTCTCCACGCCGTAGTTGGCCAGCACAGGACCCGGGTCCGGATCGACGAACAGCCCGGCCGCGAACGACAGCACCAGGTAGCCGTGCGCGACCCGGCCGTCGAAGAACGGGTTGGCCCGGGCCGCCGCCTCGTCCATGTGCGCGTAGAACGTGTCGCCGGTGAACTCGGCGAAGTGCTCGATGTCGGCCAGCGTCACCCGGCGCGGCCCGGCCACCACCGTGTCGCCCGGCCGCAGCTGCGCCAGCGGCTTGCGGAACGGGTGCCCGCCGTCGGTGCGGCGCGCCGCGCCCGGCACCCACCGGCCGGTGATCCCGGCCAGCACCCGCGGGCTGGCCTGCACGGCGGTGCGCTGCATGTAATGCAGCACACCGCGGATGCCGCCCATCTCCTCGCCGCCGCCGGCCCGCCCCGGGCCGCCGTGCACCAGTTGCGGCAGCGGCGAGCCGTGCCCGGTGGACTCGGCGGCGTCGTCGGTGTCCAGCACCAGGATGCGGCCGTGCCACGGCGCGGCGCCGAGCACCACCTCGCGCGCGAAATCCGCGTCCCCGGTGACCACCGACCCGGCCAGGCTGCCCAGCCCGCGGGCGGCCAGCCCGATCACCTCCGCGGTGCCGGTGTAGCCGATGACCGTGGCCACCGGGCCGAACGCCTCGATCTCGTGCGGCTCGGCCCGGGCCGGGTCGTCGCAGCGCAGCAGCAGCGGCGAGATGAACGCGCCGCGCTCGGCGTCCGCGCCCGCCACCTCGACGTGCTCCGGGTCGCCGTAGACCAGCCGCCCCGCCGCCAGCAGGCCCTTGACGCTGCGCCGCACCTCCTCGCGCTGCTCCAGGCTGGCCAGCGCGCCCATCGCGACCTCCGGCTCGGCCGGGCTGCCGACGGTCACCCGGGCCAGCCGCCCCGTGACCGCCTCGATCACCGCATCCACCATCGCGGCGGGCACGAACGCGCGCCGGATCGCGGTGCACTTCTGCCCGGCCTTGACGGTCATCTCGGTGACCAGCTGCCTGACGTACAGGTCGAACTCGGGGCTGCCGGGTGCAGCGTCCGGGCCGAGGATGGAGCAGTTCAGCGAGTCGGCCTCGGCGTTGAACCGCACCGAATCGGCGGCCACCACCGGGTGCGTGCGCAGCTGCCGCGCGGTGGACGCGGAGCCGGTGAACGAGACCAGGTCCTGCCCGGTCAGGTGGTCGAGCAGGTCACCCGCGCTGCCGCAGACCAGCTGCACCGCGCCGGCCGGCAGCAGCCCGGACTCCACGATCAGCTCGATCAGCCGGGCGGTCAGGTAGCTGGTCTGGCTGGCCGGCTTGATCAGGCTCGGCACCCCGGCCAGGAAGGCCGGCGCGAACTTCTCCAGCGGCCCCCAGACCGGGAAGTTGAACGCGTTGATCTGCACCGCCACGCCATGCCGCGGGGTGAGCACGTGCTGGCCGAGGAACTGGCCGCCGCGGCCGAGCGGCTCCACGGCGCCCTCGACGTACACCCGGTCGTTGGGCAGCTCGCGCAGCGCCTTGCTGGCGTACGCGCGCAGCACCCCGATGCCGCCGTCCACGTCGAACTTCGCGTCGCCCAGCGTGGCGCCGGCCCGCGCGGACAGCGCGTACAGGTCGTCGCGGTGCTCACGCAGCTGCGAGCCGAGCGCCTTGAGCAGCGCGGCGCGCTGGTGGAAGGTCAGCTCGCGCAGCGCCGGGCCGCCCGCGTCGCGGCCGTAGGCCAGCGCGGCGGCCATGTCCACGCCCGCCGAGGAGACCGTGGCGACCTGCTCGCCGGTGACCGCGTCCAGCACCGGCCGCCCCTCGCCGGCCGGGGTGAACCAGTCTCCCTGCACGTAACTACGCAACGGCGCCATTCGTCACCAGCTCCCGGGATGAGCTTATTTACTGACCGTCCGTTCGGTAGGTTACCCTAGTCCCATGATAGACGGCCAGGCGGCTCCGGTGCGCAGGCGCGGGCGCCCCGGGTATGACCTGGAGTCGCTGCTCGCGGTGGCGGTCACCGTGTTCAACGAGCGTGGTTACGACGGCACCAGCATGGAGGACCTGTCCCGCCGGCTCGGCATCTCCAAGTCGTCGATCTACTACCACGTGGGCAGCAAGGAAGAGCTGCTCTCGCTGGCCCTGGACCGGGCCCTGGACGGCCTGTTCGAGGTGGCCGGCCAGGTCTGTGCCGCAAACACCGGTGCCGCAGACACCGGGGACGACGGCAGGCCGGCCATCGAACGGCTCGAGCAGCTGGCCCGCGGCAGCGTGCGGGTGCTGACCCAGCGGCTGCCCTACGTGACGCTGCTGCTGCGCGCCCGCGGCAACACCGCGACCGAACGCCGCGCGCTGGCCCGCCGCCGCGAGTTCGACCAGATCGTCGCCGGCCTGGTCAAGCAGGCCGAGCGGGACGGTGACATCCGCCCCGACCTGGACCCGGCGATCACCGCCCGGCTGCTCTTCGGCATGATCAACTCGCTGATCGAGTGGTACCGCCCCGGCCGGGCCGTGCTGGCCGGAGGAGCCGACGACGGCCTGGCCGACGCGGTCTGCACGGCCGCCTTCAACGGCCTGCGCATCCGCCGCTGATAGGCGGTCAGCCGGTTTCGGCGATCTTGTTGAGGCGGTCCAGCGCCCCGGCGAACTCGGTGATCATGTCGTAGACGACCTGCCGGGCCGGGCGGACGCTGTTCATCTGGCCCACGCACTGGCCGACGAAGTAGTTGGACAGGTCCCTCGCCCCCGGGTGGCCGGCGTCGGCCAGCTTGCCGATGTACCCCATCGCCTCCTCGGCCACCACCATCTGCAGCGGCATCGGCAGCGGGCCGGGACTGGCCGGGCCCTCCCACTCGTCGGTCCACGCGGACCGCAGCTGGCGGGCCGGCTTGCCGGTCCGGGACCGCGACCGGATCGTGTCCCGGGACGTGGCGGCGAGCATTTTCTCCTTGACCGCGGGCGCCGTCTCGGCCTCCTCGGTGGTCAGCCAGACCGACCCGCACCACACGCCGGACGCGCCCAGCGCCATCGCGGCCGCCATCTGCCGGCCGGTCGCGATCCCGCCGGCGGCCAGCACCGGCAGCGGCGCAACCGTGTCCACCACCTCCGGCACCAGCACCATGGTCGCGATCTCGCCGGTGTGCCCGCCCGCCTCGGTGCCCTGCGCGACGATCAGGTCCACCCCGGCGGCGGCCTGCCGCCGCGCGTGCTCGGCCGTGCCGACCAGCGCCGCCACCGGCACTCCGGCCGCGCGCGCCTTGGCCACCATGACCGGTGGCGGTGTGCCCAGCGCGCTGGCGATCAGCCGGATCGGGTGGGCCAGCGCCACGTCGATCAGGTCGTCGGCGCCGGCCGTGGTGACCTGCCGGGCGTAGGCCAGCGCCGCGTCGCCTTCGCCCTGCCGCTCCACCGGCTCGGGCAGGCCATACCGGGCGAACAGGTCGCGGACGAATGCCCGGTGCGCGTCCGGGATGGCGCCGAGCACGTCGCCGGCCGAGCCGGACTGCGCTGACGCGTCGATCTTGCCGGGCACCAGCACGTCCACCCCGTACGGCCGCCCGCCGGTCTGGCCGTCGATCCAGCGCAGCTCCTCGTCCAGCCGGTCCGGCGGGTAGGCGACGGCGCCGAGCACCCCCAGCCCGCCGGCGTTGCTGACCGCGGCCACCACGTCGCGGCAGTGGCTGAACGCGAACAGCGGGAACTCGATCCCGAACATGCCGCAGACATCGGTGCGCATGGCCCACCCTCCGGTTATCCGGCCAGGTTATCCGGCTGAGCTATCCGGCTGGGAACCCGGTGACCGAATTGCCGTCGCTGTTGGCCACCCAGACGTTGGTGCCGTCCGAGGAGACTCCAACCGGATCGTCGAAGAGGTACTTCGGCCCGGACAGTACCCGCTCCTCCGCTCCCGGTCGCCGCGTTCAGTTCGATCACGGTGTCGCCGTTGGTGACCCATACGTGGCTGCCGTCGGACGAGATGCCGCCGGGTTCGCTGAAGCCCAGCTTCCTGATCACCCGCACCACCGCCCCGGTAGCGGCGTTCAGCTCGGTCACCGAGTCACCGAAGTCATTGACCACCCACAGGTGGGTGCCATCGAAGACGCTTTGGTCCGGGGCGTCGAATCCGAACTTCTGCCCTTTCAGGATCCGCACCAGTCCCCCGGTGGCGGTGTTCAGCTCGATCATCGAGTCACCGAGGTCACTGGCGACCCACACGTGGGCACCGGTGACGGTGGCCGAGGCCGGGAAGGAGAATCCCCAGCCGAACACGTGCGGGCCGCTCCGCGCGGCCCCTGTCCTGGGGGTGGCCGCGGCTGTGGCTGCGGCTGCGGCCCCGGCGGCCGGCACCACGGCTGCCGACGCCATGACCAGCGCCCCCGCCGTCAGCACCCTGGCGTCCCACCCGAACGGCATTCGTTTACCCAGTCCAGCGCTGCCCACCATTGCCTCCCCGATGCCGAATCACGTACAAAACTCACGTAACTGTATAAACCTGGACGGCTGCGCCGTGCACCCAGTGGTGGGAAGCGCAGCCGTCTCGGAAAATCACCGTGGGCCACAGCAGAAATGACGGCGGCCGGCCACCACGAGGAGTGACCGGCCGCCGTCGGGACCGCGGTCAGCAGATGTCGGCCGGGACCGGCTCGGCGACCGGGCGTGGCTGCGGCCGCGGAGTCGGCTCGGGCCGCTGGCGCAGCACCGTGGCGGCGACGCCGACCGCCGCGACGACCAGGCCGAAGGCGATCCAGAAGGCCAGGTGGTACCCGCCGGCCAGCGCGTCCGCGGTGCGCTCGCCGTGGGCCAGCAGCGTGCTGGTCCGGGACGCCGACACGGTGGCCAGCACGGCCAGCCCGAGCGCGCCGCCGACCTGGCCGGTGGCGTTGACCAGGCCGGAGGCCAGGCCCGCCTGCTCGGGCGCGGCGCCGGACATGGCCAGCGTCATCAGCGCCGGGAAGGCCACCCCGCTGCCCGCGCCGATCAGCACCGTCACCGGGAAGACGTGTACCAGGTAGCTGCCGCCCACCGGAGCCAGCGCGAACACGGCCAGCCCGGCGGCGATCATGCCGAGCCCGGGGAACAGCAGCCGCCAGGCGCCGAACCGGGCCACCAGCCGGTCGGTGTAGCGGACCGACAGCGTGCCCATCACCACGGCGACCGGCAGGAAGGCCAGGCCGATCTGCAGCGGGTCGTAGCCGAGGATCAGGCGCAGGTACAGCGAGCCGAGGAAGAACATCCCGAACATGCCCGCGGTGGCCAGCACCTGGACCAGGTTCGCACCGGTCACTGCCTTCGACTTGAAGATCGCCAGCGGCATCAGCGGGTGCCGGGCGGTGCGCTGCCGCACGATGAACGCGGCGAGCAGGGCGACCGTGCCGGCCGCGAAGCCGAGCGTGCGGGCGGCCAGCCAGCCCTGCGTGGCGGCGGGGGCGACGATGGTGTACACGCCGAGCATCATGGTCCCGGTGATCAGCAGCGCGCCGGGCACGTCGGCCCCGGCCCGCAGGCCCGCGCCGCGGTCCCGCTCGATCAGCCGCCGGGCAGCGATCGCGGTGGCCACGCCGATGGGCAGGTTCACGAAGAAGATCCAGTGCCAGTTCAGGACCTGGGTGAGCACGCCGCCGGCCAGCAGGCCGACCGCCGCACCCGCGGAGGCGACGAAGGCGAAGACGCCGATGGCCTTGGCCTGCTCATGCTGGCCGGGGAACATCGTGACGATCATGCCGAGGATGACCGCGGAGGTGAGCGCACCGCCCACGCCCTGGCCGAACCGGGCCGCGATCAGCATGCCCTGGCTGGTGGCCACGCCGCAGACCATCGAGGCCGCGGTGAACAGGGCCAGCCCGGTCAGGAACACGTCGCGGCGGCCGACCAGGTCGCCGAGCCGCCCGGCGAGCAGCAGCAGACCGGCGAACGCGATCAGGTAGGCGTTGACCACCCAGGCCAGGCCGGACTGGGAGAATCCCAGGTCAGCCTGGATAGACGGCAGTGCAACGTTCACGATCGTCATGTCCAGCACGATCATGAGCATCCCGGTGCACAGCACCGTCAGGGCGATCCAGCGGGAACGCTCACTCATGGCTCCTCCTCCTGATTTCCCACCCGGTCTTTCCGGGCCCTCATCTTGGTGACGAGCGCGGCCCGCCAGAATCGACAGTTGCTCGGTCCGGATGGGCACACTTTTTGGACCAGGCGCGGGAGGGAAACTCACCGGTGGGTGCGGGAGGAGCGCGATTCGTACCCGTGGGCTGGACGTAAGCGCAGGTGGGCGGGGGTGCGGACGGTCATGGGGCGGCGCGGGAGCGCCGGGTCAGGGGGTGCGTGCGGGGGCGGCGTCGACAGGGGCGGTGACGTCTGCGGGCGCGCCGACCGGGGCTCCTGGGGCGGCGGGGCCGGCCGGGCGGCGGTCGATCCGGCTGAGCGCGGGCAGCGCGGCCAGCCCGCAGATCAGCGTGGGCAGCCCGCCGATGACCAGCGACCAGCGCGCCCCGGCGACCTGCCCGACCCAGCCCACGATGGGCCCGCCGATCGGCGTCGAGCCGAGCCAGGCCAGCCCCCACAGCGCCATCACCCGGCCGCGCATGCTCGGCTTGGCCGCGAGCTGGAGCGTCGTCTTGGCGTAGGAGTTGAAGGTGATGCTGCCGTAGCCGACGAAGGCCAGGGCGGCCAGTTCGAGCGGCAGGTTCGGCGCCGCCGCCGCGGCCAGGATGGCGATTCCCCAGCCCATGGCGGCCAGGCACAGCGCCCGGGGCCGGGGTCGGGGCCGGGCCGCCGAGATCAGGCCGCCGGCCACCGCGCCGACGCCCATGATCGACGCCATCACGCCGTACGAGGCGGCGCCGCCGCCGAACACCTTGCTCGCCATCAGCGGCAGCGACACCTGGAACTCCCAGGCCAGCGTGCCGATCACGGCGATCATGATGAGCGGGATCAGCAGCTCCGGGGTGGACCGCACGTAGCGCAGCCCTTCCCGGATCTGCCGCGGCTGCCTGGACACGCGCTTGGCCGGGAGCAGGTCCGCCTTCCGCATGGCCACGAGTGAGATCAGCACGGCCGCGAACGACAGCGCGTTGCAGGTGAAGCAGAGCGCGAGCCCGATCGCGGCCGCGATGACACCGCCCAGCGCCGCGCCGAACACACGGGACATGTTGATCGAGACCGAGTTGAGGGTGACCGCGTTGGCGAGGTCCCGGGGCGGCACCATCTCGGAGATGAAGCTCTGCCGCGCCGGGTTGTCGAACACGTTCACAAAGCCCAGCGCGAGCGCGAGCAGGTAGACGATCCACATCCGGATGTCGTGCGTCGCGATCAGGATGGAGAAGACCGCCGCCAGCAGGCCGGACAAGGTCTGGGTGACGAGCAGCACCCGGCGCTTGTCCATCCGGTCCGCGAACAGGCCGCCGGCCGGCCCGAACAGGAACATCGGTAGGAACCGGACCGCGGTGGTCAGCCCGAGCTGGCTCCCGCTGTGCGTCAGGTCCAGCACCAGGAAGGATTGCGCCACCGTCTGCATCCATGTGCCGGCCACCGACACGAGCTGGCCGAAGAAGTACAGCCGGTAGTTGTACTGGTGCAGCGACGAGATCACCTGCCGCGGCTGGAACCGTGCTCCGCCGGGCTCCTTCGCTTGGCTCAGGTCTCCCGGACGTGGCCGGTCAGACTCCCCCGTGCTGGGACGTTCAGACTCCCCCGAACGAGGACGGCCAGCGGGCCGGAACCACCGACGACGAGTCACTGTCATGGCGAAGTAGGCTCGCTCCCCTGTTCTCAATGCTTAGCTCTGCTAAGGATATCACTTAGGGTTTGGCTAACGAGCTGGTTCGGATACCCTCCCATACACAACAAGAAATTCCTTTCCACAGGTACTTTATCGAACACGTTTTTGTCAGAGGGTGCGGCTAGGGTCGAACCAGACATCAATCAGCAGGCCGGGCCCGAGGGAGGTGACCGCGCATGTGCGACGCCCCAGCTCTCCAGCAGCCTGGCAGCCCGGGTGAGGCGGTCGCGGCGGTCACCGCCGGGCTGGCTTACCTGGCCCAGACCGACGCCGCCTCCCTGGGCACCGCCGCGCAGTCCGACTGCCTGAAGGCGCTGGAGCGGGCCGAGGCGATGCACACCGCGGCGCGGGTGAACGTGCTGGCCGCCTTCCACGCCGCCGGCGGCTGTGAGCCGGACGGGTCGGGGTCCACCAGCGCCTGGCTGCTCTGGCAGACCAAGGTCACCCGCGGTGCGGCCGCGGGGGCGGTCGGCTGGATGCGCCGCCTGCGCGGCCACTCCGCCGTATGGGAGGCCCTGGCCGCCGGGACCGTGTCCGCCTCGTGGGCCAAGCAGATTTGTGACTGGACCGACCGGCTGCCCGAGGGCTCCCGGGGCGATGCGGATGCGATCTTGCTGACCGCCGTGGCTGGTGGAGTGAGCCTGCATGACCTGGGCGCGCTGGCCGAGGAGATGGCGCTGCGCGCGCGCCTGCAGGAGGAGGACGACCGGGACGGATTCGAGGACCGCGCGGTGTGGTTCGCTCAGACGTTCCGCTCGGCCGGGCGGCTTGAAGGCGACCTCACCCCCGCCGCCAGTGCCGCCCTCAAAGCCGTGCTGGAGTCCCTCGGCGCGAAGGTGGGCCCGGAAGATGTCCGCAGCCAGCGGCAGCGCTGGCACGACGCACTGGAGGAGGCGTGTATGCGGCTGATCGCCAGCGGGATGCTGCCGCAGCGGGCCGGGCAGCCGGTGCACCTGCAGTTGCAGATCACGCTTGATCAGCTGCGTCAGATGGCCGCCGCGGGGGCCAGCACCGCCGAGAGCGCCTGGGCCGCCAGCGCCACCGCCAGCGGCCTCACCCCGGCCGAGGTCGAGGGCCTGGCGTGTGATGCGACGGTGTTCCCGGTGGTCACCGGCATGGCCGACAACACCGCCCTGGACCGGCTCGTCCAGTTCGTCCTCAACGCCTACACCCACCACCAGCCCACCCCAGAGCACACCCCGGACATCGCACCCGCCAGCGACGGCGGCACACCTGGCAAGGAGGACACCGCAACCGGCAGCGGCAGTGGCAGTGGCAGTGGCAGTGGCAGTGGCAGCGGCCAGCGCGGTGCCGGGCTGGCGCCTGGTTTGCGGTCGGTGGGGGCGCTGCGGCAGATGCTGCTCGCGCTGGCCGCCGACGTGCTGTCCGGGCCCGGGGGGCTGGCCTCGCTGTTGCGCACCGGCACTCCCGAGGTGCCCTTCCCCACTGTCAGCCTGCCCCTCGACACCGGCACTGGCAGCCAGACGATCCCCGGCCACCTGCGGCGGCTGGTCATCCTGCGCGACCGGCACTGCCGCTTCCCCGGCTGCTGGCGCCCACCGGACGCCTGCCAGGTGCACCACCTCATCCACCGCGAAGACGGCGGCCCCACCAGCCTGGCCAACTGCTACCTGGTCTGCCGCTTCCACCACCTCATCGCCATCCACCGATGGGGCTGGAAGCTGGCCGCCAACCCCGACGGCACCACCACCGCCACCCACCCCACCGGCCGCACCCTGCACAGCCACCCACCACCCAGCCAAGCCGCCTAGGGCGGGAACCAACGAACACGCCGGAGAGGCACAGCCTGGCGTGCCTGCTCTGGCGTTGCTGCTCTGGCTGAGCCGCTCCGGTCGCTGGTCTTGCGGTGCATGGCCAGGGGTTTCCCGGTGTCAGGTCTGCGGTCAGGCCGTGTAGAAGATGGCCAGGCCGAGCGCCACGCACAGGCCAGAGATCAGCCAGAACCTGATGACGATCGTCGTGTCCGACCAGCCGAGCAACTCGAAATGGTGCTGCAGCGGCGCCATCTTGAAGACCCGTTTCCCTCGCCCGGTTCTGATCCTGGTCACCTTGAAGACGGTCACCTGGATCACGTCGGACATGGTGATGATCACGAACAGGCCGCCGAGGATCATCAGCAGCAACTGTGTCTTGGTGCAGATCGCGAGGCCGGCCAGCGCTCCGCCCAAGGCCAGCGACCCGGTGTCCCCCATGATGATCTTGGCGGGCGGCGCGTTCCACCAGAGGTACCCAGAACAGGCGCCGAGGATCGCGGCCGCGACCACCGCCAGGTCGAGTGGGTCACGCACCTGGTAGCACTGCCGGACGACGGGACCGGCACAGTCGTTGCGCTCCTGCCAGGTCCCGATCAGCACGTAGGCGGACAGCACCAGGGTGGTCGCGCCGGTCGCCAGCCCATCCAGCCCGTCGGTCAGGTTCACGGCGTTCGAGGTGCCGACCACCATGATGATTGCCCAGATGACGAACGGCAGCGTGCCGATAGCCGGGCCGAAGTCCCACAGGAACGACAGGTGCGCGTCAGCGGGCGTCAGGTCGATTTTGTCGGGAAACCGCAGCACCGCCGCCGCGAACACAGCCGCCACTATGACCTGGCCGCCCAGCTTCGCCCGGCTGCGCAGCCCGACACTGGTCTGCCGGAAGATCTTGAGGAAGTCGTCCGCGAACCCAACTAGGGCCATGCCCGTCATCATCAGCAGCACAATGACGCCCGAAGCGGTAAACGGGTCGTCTGTCGCCGCGTGCGCCACCACATAGCCGATGAGCGCCGCGATCACGAAGACCGAGCCGCCCATGGTGGGCGTGCCTCGTTTCGTCTCGTGCGACTTGAGGCCCTCGACCCGGATCGGCTGGCCATAGCCATGCCGCCGCATCAGCCTGATCAACAGTGGCGTTCCGAACAGCGCGACCAGCAGCGCCACCGTCGCCGCGACGATGATCGTCTTCAACCGCGCCGCCCGGCGCCTGTGCTCGCCGACGGCCACCCATGCCATGACGCTCCACGGGGGCTCACGCCGAGGAGGCTATCCGAGCCTTACGCATGCACAGTCCCGGATCCGGGCGGGGCGGACGTAAGGTCTGGGTCACGCTGGTGTAGGTCAATAGGCCCGGCGGTGGGAAGACGCAAACCGCCTGCGAACTCCAGCGGAGGCCTGCCTCACCTCCCTCGGCGAGATCAAAGGCGCAAAGCGTCCAACTCGCACAATAGCGGCCAATGGTCTTTAGACGGCCAATTCTGGCGCATCCACGTGGCGTCACATTCGGTATTGACGGGTGCCTGGTAAACCATCATCCTGGACCATATGGAACGCTACTAAATAGTCGCTGTCGGACCGATTCATTTCCCTTCCTGGCTTTTATTTATCCCGAGGGAGAAACATGACGACAGGTTTCCGGATGGCCGGGCTGCTGGGTGCGGCAATACTGACGGGCAGTCTGGTGGTGGTGCCGGGGGCGGCCTTCGCGGCCACCGGCCCGGCCCCGCCGCCCCAGGCCGGCTCCACAGGCAGTTCGATCGGGCTGGTGAACGTGAGCGTTCCCGGTCAGGTGGGCGGGTCGCAGACCTGCTTTACCGCCACCCCGCGCTGCATCTCTATGCCGGGGGTCGCCAACCTCACCGTGACAGCCTCGGCCGTCCTGGACGGCACACAGCTTCCGGTCATCACGCTGACCAGCGCTCCGGGCTGCAGCGGGCAGATCAGCGTGGGCGCCATCGTCACGCCGGGCCCGGCTTCGGGGGTGGTGTCGATCACCATCCAGTACGACCTGGCCGATGCGCAAGGCAACGCGATACCGAACACGCAGACCACGATCATCAAGTCGCTGCCGTTCAGTGCGGGGACCGCGCCGGTGACCATAACTGAGTGCGCGAGCACCGGCTGACCAGCCTGATGTGACCGGCCCCGGCGGATCGTCGCACGGGGCCGGTCACGTGTGGCTGGCCCTCTCCGGCCGGCCCGTCCGACTGGGCATCTGACCAGCGCGGATCAGCGATGCTCGACGGCTATCAGCGATACTTCAGCCGGAAGCGCCGGGCTGACTCATAACGGCGAGGAACACAGGGAATGGCGCCCCGGGCATTGTGACCCGGGCATTGCGCGACGCGGGTGTCCGCGGTCCCGGCGTCTGCGGTTCCGGCATCTGTCGTCCGGGAATTGCGGTTCGGGCATTTGCGGCCGCCGCCGCGGTATCAGCCCCTATCTGCCACGTGGGCCATGGACGCCTTTGCCGAAACGGGTTACCGCGGAGGCGACGCACGGGGTGATGACCGCCGTCACCAGCACGCCTAGTGGGATCACCGGAGAGGGCGGCGCGGCGGGCGGTGCGACCGGCTTCACCGCCTGGGCGCGGTACACGGATGGTGACGGGTGCGGCCGGTGCTTGTGCGGGGGCGCGGGCGGCGGGGGCGCGGGCGGTCCGGGTACCGCCGCCGGGCCGGGCGAGGCTGGACGGGGACGGTGCGACGGCTTGGGATGGGGTGATGGCGTGGGAGCTGGCTTTGGCGGGGGTGGCCGGCGGTGATGTCTGGGCGGCGGGAAGTGCGGGTGGGTCGGCTTCGGGCTGGGGGCGAGAACCTGCCGGGTCAGGGACGTGCTGGCCCAGCTGGCCCAGTCGTACCGGGCGAACGCGGAGATCGCGGTCTCGGTGCCCGCCGGAAGACTGCTGGCCACCGCGACGGTGACACCGAGCGTGATCGTCTGCGCGCCGGGGAGCCAGGCGAACCCGCACCACAGGCCGCCGGTGACGGGAATGCATCCCGGTGGGACCGAACCAGCCATGGTCAGCCCTGCGGACAGCCATATGTGCAGGCCGACCCCCCAGACGGGCAGGTTGCCGACGGTGACGGCAACAGAGACCTGGTACGTCTGGCCGGCCACCGGCAGCCCGCCGGTGGCACTGATATCCAGCGCGAGCGGCGGGAGGAGCAGCGGCGGGATCCCCGGCAGCCCGGCGGATGGCGTCGGCACTGGCCCGAGCGCCGTTCCCGGGCTCGGCGGGCCGGCGGGTGCCCTGGAGGCGGCGGGGCTCGCCGGTGAGGTGGGGGTCCCCGATGGGGCGGGGCTCGGTGGCGAGGCAGGGCTCGCCGTGGGAGTGGGGCTCCCGGAGACGGGACTGCCTGCCGAGGTGGGGCTCTGTGTGGAGGCGGGGCTTGTCGTTTGGGTAGTGCTGGCCGGCGGGCCGATGGCCGCAGCCGCGCCGGCGCTGATCCGCCGGCCTTGGTTGGTTCCGGTCGGGCTCTGGGCAGCAGCCGCGGCGGCCTGGCCGAGGGCCAGCAGCGCGGGGAGGGCAGCCGCCAGTACGGCCACCACCAGGGCCGCGGCGGCGAGTGTGCCGCGGGCCCGGGTGGTGGCCGCACGGGGCGGCGGCCGACGGGTCAATGGATGCTGATCTGTTGCAGGGTCGTCTGGATCGGCGCGGATGACACCGCCAGCGGGCCCGAGTAGACGTGGTTGAGCTGGAACACCACCACGATGCCGATGCCGACCAGGGCGGCCTGCACGCCGGCGAGCGCGATGCTTCTGCGGGTGGCGCCGATGCCACAGGCGAACGGGAAGGCCGCGACCACCAGGGATGTCGCGATGACACCGGCGATGAGGCCCTGCGGCAGCCGGGCGGCCGCGTCGACGGCCCGCTGGTCGCGGACGTTGAACAGGCTGCCGAGCAGGGTGCTGGCCTGAAGCTGGGCGTTGGTGCCGGCGGCGTCCTGCGGGTTGATCTTCAGCACGTAGTGGTTGATCGTGCTGAGCATCTCCTCGCTGCTGTCGTCCAGCGACCCGCGGCGCATCTGTGGCCAGTCGTGGTGCACCACCGCCGTCGCGTAGTCGCGCACGTGCACCTGCAGGAAGGCCTGCTCGGACGGGGTGAACCCGGCCGCCGTCCAGTACAGCTCACGGATCGTGGACGCTTCGGAGGTGGCGGCCTGGTTCGCGTCGCCGATGGTCTGCCACTCGGTGGCCAGCGCGACGGCCAGCACGAGCAGGTAGATGGCGGCCAGCGACGGGCCGAGGAATCCGATCGTCACGTCCTCCGGCTCGCCGCCGCGGTCCTTGATGATCACCGCCACGACGATGGCGACGAGGGCGCACGCGGCGCCGGCCCGCAGCAGGATCCAGGTCTCCGGTGTCAGCATGGGGAGCTCCTCGTGGGGGCTGGATGAACGGCTGCGCCTTCCGGCCGGCGGCATGGCCGCCGCGTCCGGCGGTGGTGGGCGGGCACGCCGGGCCGGGGTATCGCCCGGCATTGTCGTCGCCATGCCGGGTCAGCTGAACGCGCGGGCGACTTCGACATGCTCGAGGATGCCGAGAGCGTCGGGCACCAGGACCGCGCACGAGTAGTAGGCGCTGACCAGGTAGCTGAGGATGGCCTTCTCGTCGATCCCCATGAACCGCACGTTGAGGCCGGGCTCGAACTCGTCGGGGATGCCGGTCTGGTGCAGCCCGACCACGCCCTGGTCCTCCTCGCCGGTACGCATGGCGATGATCGAGGTGGTGTGCCCGTCGGTGAGCGGGATCTTGTTGCAGGGGAAGATCGGCACCCCGCGCCAGGCGGGCACGGTGGCCCCGGCGACCTCGGTGGCGCTCGGATAGAGGCCGCGCTTGGTGCACTCGCGGCCGAAGGCGGCGATCGCCCGGGGGTGGGCGAACATCAGCTTGGTGCTGCGCCGCCGGGACAGCAGCTCGTCGAGATCATCGGGGGTGGGCGGGCCGGAGTGGGTCTGGATCCGCTGGGCGTAGTCGGCGTTGTGCAGCAGCCCGAAGTCGGTGTTGTTCACCATCTCGTGTTCCTGCCGCTCGCGCAGCGCCTGCACGGTCAGCCGCAGCTGCTGGCCGACCTGGTCCATCGGCTCGTTGTACAGGTCGGCCACCCGGGTGTGCACCCGCAGCACGGTCTGCGCCACGGCCAGCTCGTACTCGCGCGGGTTCACGTCGTAGTCGGCGAACGTGCCGTCCAGATCGGGCTCGCCGCTGTGCCCCGAGGTGATCGAGATGTCGGACTCACCACGCTTGTTCTGTGGCTTGGACTTGGCCTCGGCGTGACCGTCCACCTGGGCCTGCAACGCCTGCGACATGCTCACCAGCTCCTGGAACCGGGCCCGGGGCAGCGCCAGCAGGATGACCGGGGTCATCGCCTCCACGCTGTGGTCCCACACCGCCTGGCCGTTCAGCCCGCCGACCCCGAGGTAGCCGCCGTTGCCGATGACGCCGAGCGAGGCGTCCGAGCCGAACGTGGCCTCGCTCGCACGGTGCACCTTGCCGTGCGCCACCACGATGAACTCCTCGATCGGCTGGCCCCGCTGCACGATCAGCTCCCCCGCGCCGACCTCCCGCTGGGCGAAGCTGGACGCGATGGCGGCGAGCATCTCGTCGTCGGTGAACCCGGCGAGCAGCGGGATCTCGCGCAGGCTGGCCGGCACCACGGACAGCGCGTCGGCGGTCTGCGCGACGGCCAGCTTGCCGCCGCCGGCCACGTGGGTGAGCCGCCGGTTCACCCGGTACACGCCGCCGGATACCTGCACCCAGGGCAGCATGCGCAGCAGCCACCGGGAGGTGATCCCCTGCATCTGCGGAACGGTCTTGGTGGTCGTCGACAGGTTCCTGGCCGCCGCCGTGCTCAGGCTCATCTGCTGCTGCGCGGCCTCGCTGATTGCCTCGACAGACATGTGCTCTTCCTCTCAAAGCGGTGCTGATTAGCGGTAGCGGCTGCTGGTGCTATGCCATTCGAAACCCCCTCCCATCCAGGCCTGGGCGCCGCGCAGGAAGCGCTGGAGCTCCACCGAGGGGAGCGCGGCGAGCTGCCGCTGGCTGGTCTCGAAGCCCCGGACGAAGTCGTTGTGCATGGCGACGGCCCGCTCGGTGGCCTCGCGGACCGAGCAGTCCTCCTCCGCGGCGATCAGCAGCACCAGGTTGGAGTCGGGCAGTTCGTCGGCCGCCTCCTTGGCCACCGAGTGCAGGTCGTTGACGATGACCGACGCGGTGCCCGCCTGCATGAGCGCCCGGTGGAAGCGCCGCTCGGCGAACAGGTTCGCGGGCAGCTCGAACCCGGCAACGGTGTCGATCAGCGTCATCGAGGTGTAGAAGCTGTCGTGCTGGCGGGCCGCGAGGTAGCGCCACACCGGCGGCAGTTCACCCTGATAGCGCCAGGCGGCGTAGGCGGTCCAGCTGACGTACATCTGGAAGGTGGTGCTGAACGCCCGCATGACCTGGGCCGGGGTGGCGTGCCGGGTCAGGTGCGCGGTGGCCGAGTTCAGCGCGACCAGGACCGGGTCGGCCCGCAGCACCTCGTCGAGCTGGCGGGTGTAGTCCCCGGCGGGCGGCGGCGGGTCCATGGCCGACATGACCAGCGCCAGCCGGGGCGGGAGCTCGGTCGGGGTGGCGCCGAGCGGGGTCTCGTCGGCGTAGTAGTCGTCGGCCGCCCACCACGCGGCGTTCATCTGCGCGGCGACCAGCAGCAGGTCCGGGTCGTCGGTGTCGGGATGGGTGAGCATGGCCAGCCGCCCGAATCCGGTGTCGCGGAACTTGCCCAGCTGGCAGGCGTAGATGCCCACCTTCTGCGCCCAGGCGACCAGGCGGTCGTTGACCTCGGTGGCCAGGTCGTCATCGATCCGCACCGTCGGCGGGCAGTACAGCGGCGGGTAGGAGCCGTCACCCCAGTCTCGCTCGACGTAGGGCAGCGGCGTCTGGAGATCCCGTAGCGGCGGTTCGGGTGGGCCGGCCTCCGCAGCCGCCGCCGCCGCAGCAGCCTCCGCAGCAGCCTCCGCCACGGCGGCCGGGAAGCGGGCGGCGGCGGTGCCCAGCCCGGACGGTCTGGCCAGGATGGCGACCAGGTCCTGCCGGTAGCGCTCGTACGTCATCATGACGGGCCGACGTAGTCGGCGGCGATCAGCAGGTAGTGGAAGCTGCCCTCCCGGTAGGCGGTCAGGAACGGGCCCTCGATGCCGGTGGCGACCGGGGACATGGCGCGCAGCTCCCAGTACGGAATTGTGTGGTCGGTGAGGTCGATCACGTTGATCGGCACAAAGTCGTTGGCGATCAGCGCCTTGAAATACTCGCTGCGCGGGTGAATGTCACAGGTGTAATGCTGGTCGATCTGGCTGACCGCCTTCGACCGGCCGCCTGTCACGTCGTTGTAGCAGCCGGTGATACACACGTAGCGTCCGCCATAAGGCAGCAGCCGGGCGAATCCGGCGAACAGCTCGTCCAGATCCACGTACATCGTGGTCTCGTTGGTCCAGATGGCCCGCCGGGATCCGGTGCCGAACCCGGTGTCGAGCATGTTGCGGAAATGAAACCGCACCTGTTTGTCCACGCCCCGGGCCCTGGCCTGGGCGTTGGCGAATTCGACCTGTGCTTCGGATATCGTGACGCCGTCCACGTGGCAGCCGAAGCGCTCGCTGGCCATGAAGCTGGTGCCGCCGCGCCCGGAGCCGCCGTCTAGCAGCGAGTCCGTGGCCTGGATGTCGCCGAGGTGGTCAAGCAGCAGGTCGGCCTGGGCGGTTTCCAGCCTGTGCATCTCGGCGATGATCGCGTCATCCCGGGTTTCCGCTGGTGACTCGAGTACGGCCGGGTCGTAGTCGCCGATGCCGTAGTGATGGTGGTAGAGGCCGTCGATCTCACCGAGCCGGATGTTGACCGGATCCTTTTCCTTGTTCCAGTACGCGGCGACGGAACGCTGGTAGGCGCTGCGCAGCACGGGCCGGCCCGGCGCGCCGGTAGCGGACATGGTGGCGTGATCGGTCATATTCATCAGGCAGCTCCTCGGATGACGACATGGCGGTATGTCGTGCGGGCACGATCAGCCGAAAGCACGGAAACTTGGGTTGACTGGGGTGTCGGGATGGATTCTCCGCGATGCATTTATAAGGCTTCCGCAATTGCATCGCGGATACACGAGCCAAGGCAGTAACATAACTATTACTTCACCCTGGCTGCGCACCGTGATATTAGCCAGGGAATACGAACTGATACCCAGCACTATCAGCGGCTTTGCCGTCAACCCCGGTCGGGTTCCGTAAAGTGGAATTAGACCTTCAGGAGCTGTCATTGCACGCCGAAGGCGGGCACAGCGGGTGCATTCCTCCGATGCCGTGAATTATCCGCAGCGGGGTCAGCTGAGGGTGGCGCTCGCCGCCTGCAGCTCGTGCAGCGCCTGGCGGGCCAGCGCACCGAGCTCCTGTTTGTTCGACGGGTCGGCCCAGCGGGTGTGGGCGATCTTGAGGGCGAGGAGGCCAAGCTCGGCGGCGAGGCTCGCGGCCGGGTCCGGCACGCCCCGCTTCCGCAGGGCATCGGTCAGGGCGGTGGCCAGGCCGACACGCTTGAGCGCGTCGCGCTCCTGCAGCTCGGGCTGGACGCCGGGCACTACTTCCGCACAGACTGACCCGCTGACGGCATCGGTTCGCATTTCTGTAGCAGACTCATCCAGCTCCCTGGGCCCGGAGACTACGCCTGGCGCAGCTGTGTGCCGGGCGGGAGCGGGGTCGGGATAGGCCGGGGGAATCGTGGGCTGGGTGCATGCCGAGCCGCAGAACGATCCGCCGTTGCAACTCAACCTTGGGGGTTTCCACGGCGTTAGGTGAGTAGATGACTCGGCCTAGACCGGGAGGCGGGCGTGTCCTTCGAGGAATTCGTGCAGGGCTGCTCGCCGCGCCTGTTCCGGACCGCGTTGCTGCTGGCCGGGCGGGACCGGGCGGCGGCCGAGGATCTGCTGCAGCTGACGCTGGAACGTGCCTACCGGCACTGGGGGCGCGTCTGCCGCTCGGGGGATCCCGAGCGGTATGTGCGGCGGATTCTGGCGAACGCGGCGAATGACCGGTGGCGGCGCGCGGCCCGGCGGCCCGAGCGGCCACTGGGTCCTGGTGAGGCTGGCCCGGTGGCGGAGGATCAGGCGGACGTGGTCGCCGAGCGTGATTTCCTGATCCGCGCGCTCGCCGGGTTGGCGCCCCGGCAGCGCACCGTGCTCGTGCTCAGGTACTACAACGACCTGTCTGAGGCGGAGATCGCCAGCGTGCTGGGGTGCAGCGTCGGGACGGTCAAGAGCCAGGCCTCGCGGGGGCTGGCCCGGCTGCGGGGCGTCGCCGTGCCCGATGCCGAGCCGACCGGAGGGCAGATGAGGAGACGGTTGCCGTGATGGCTGATGTGGAGGGGCGGCTGCGGGCCGCGATGGAATCGGCGGTCGCCAGCGAGCAGCCGCCCGGGAATCTGATCGAGGTGGTCCGGCGCCGTCACCGGCGGCACGTGAGGCGGGCCGCTGCTGGCTGGGCCGCGTCGGCCGTCGCCATCGCCGGCGTCGCCGCCGCCATCCCGGCGGGCATCGAGGCCCTGGGCCACGGCCCCCCCGGGGGGCACCGGCCGGCCGCGTCAGCCGTCTACGTCCTATTGCAGGAAAAGTCGACCTTCGAGATCGTGCCGATCAGCGCGGCCGCCCACCGGCCAGGCCCGCCGATCCGCGGCAGGACGTGGGAGGGCGACGGATCGCTGGCGGTTACGCCGGACGGCAAGACCCTCTACAACTCTGCCGCCTTCGAGACCACCCCGATCAGCACCGCCACCAACGGGCCCGGCAAGCCGATCCGCGTCAATGGTGGTCTTTTCGCGATCGACCCGGACGGCAAGACCGCCTACGCCGTAGGCCCCACAGGTAGGGCCACAGGCTTCGGCAGGATCACGGTCACCCCGGTCAACCTGGCCACCAACAGGCCCGGCAAGCCGATCCGCCACCTTTGCCCCGACCCCGGATCGATCATCGCGTTCACCCCGGACGGGAAGACCGCCTATGTCACCTGCCCCGGCCCGGGCACGGTGATCCCGGTTAACACGGCCACCAACACACCCGGCAAGCCGATCCCCGCCGGCCCCAGCCTCAGTGGCATCGCCATCGCCCCGGACGGGAAGACCGCCTATTTCCTGGGGCGGAACACGGTCACCGGCTCCGAAGGCACGGTCACCCCGGTCAACCTGGCCACCAACACGCCCGGCCAGCCGATCCGTATCGTGTCAGGCACGACAGCCCTCATCGCGGTTAGCCCGGACGGGAAGACCGTCTACGTCGGCTCCGAAGGCGCGGTCATCCCGATCAGCACCGCCACCAACACGCCAGGCAAACCGATCCGGCTCCCCTACGGGCTCCCCGCCGAGGACATCGCGTTCACCCCGGACGGGAAAACCGCCTACGTCGCCAACGCAGAAGGAGGGCCTACCGGCATGGTCGTCCCGATCAGCACCGCTACCAGCACGCCCGGCCAGCCAATCCGCGTCGGAGCCGGTACCATCATCGCGATCAGCCCGGACGGGAAGACGCTCTACGCCGCCGCGTCCAAGAAGGTCGTGCCGATCAGCACCGCCACCAACACGCCCGGCAAACCGATCCGGCTCCCCGACGGGCTCCCCTTCCAGATCCTGGCCACGCCCTGACCTGGAGCGCACCAAGACCACGGCCCGGTCAAGACCCGGGCAGCAGGCTCATTCAAAACTCACGTCGCGGTCAGCCGCTGCAGGCGCAACCGAGTTCTGAATGAGCCTGTCGGTTGGCGCGGGATTCAGTTTCCCCGGGTCCGGTGGTAACGGCGAATTTACCTCCCGGACGTGCGGCAATACCGGGAATGAGACGCTGCGGAGTCCGGATGACACGCCGTGTGACCTGGACATCAATGACGGGACGGCCGCAAAGAGGGAGCATCGGCGCTGAGAAGACAATCCGTAATAGGAAGGTCACGCCGATGCTCCCCGAGCCGACCCTAGCAAAGCGGGAAGCGGCCCCACCGGTCTTGCCACCGGCCTGGGAAATGACGCCATTGTTCTGCGAGCCGGACGTCAACTACCCGGGTGCCGGGCCATCCCACCCGCCCAGACGCTGGGCCGCGCCGTCCCGGCGGTCCCGGCACCGGCCGAATCCGCGGCCCCGGGTTATTCGTGAAACATATAATCGAAATAGTTCTGGTAGCGCCAGAAACAGCGCCAGAACTACCGTAATGAAATCCGTTCCGCGAAAGGATTCGGCGGATCTTCTGGCGGTCACCGCGGAATGGCTCCGGCGGGCGCTGCGACGAAGTTTCCTGCGCTACAACGTGACCGGTGATCTGGACGCCGCGGTGCACGCCGCGATGAACGTCATCGAGCCGGTGCTGGACGCCAGGGACGCCGAGCTCGCGCGGCTGGGCCGGCGCGCCGCGGCCGGGCGCGCTACGCGAAGATCGGCATCATGACCGATCCGGCCAATGCCGCAAGGGATCTTTCCGGCGAGGAAAACAAGGCGCGGGACCTGTTCGCCCGCGCCGGTGAACTCGACGCCGCGAGCCGCGAGGCGGAGGCCGCTCCGCTCTATGAGCAGGCATTCGCTGCCGGGCTGACCGGCGACGACCTGCGCCGCGGGCTGGTGCAGTACGGCAGCACGCTGCGCAACCTGGGGCGCTGCGACGAGGCGGTGGCCGTGCTGCGCCGGGCCGACAGCGAGTTCCCCGGTTCCGCGTCGGTTCAGGTGTTCCTGGCGCTGGCGCTGACCAGTGCCGGGCACGCCCCGGAGGCAGTGCGGACGCTGATCACGCTGGCGCTCGACCAGATCAGCGGCGAGGACCTGCAGTACTACCAGCGGGCGCTGCGGGAGTACGCCGCCGCGCTGGCCGGCTGAGCGGACCGCCCGAGTCCTCCCCTGCCCGCCGACTCCCGCTCCCCTGCCTCCCGCCGCCGATCGTTCAGTCTGGGTTAACGATCGTGCCGGGATTGGCTGTTGCTCACGGCCGGGGTGTGGCGGCACGGTGGCATGCGTGAGTGATTTCTGCCTGGACGGCTGCGCCTGGCCCACCGCGCGATGGCCGGGGCGGCGCAGCCGTCCAGGAAAATCAGAATGAGTGCAGGGCCGCGAGCAGCCGGTCCACCTCGTCCTCGGTGTTGTAGTGGATGAACCCGACGCGCACCGACTTGCCGGTGTAGTCGAGGTGCTTGCGCAGTTCGAGGGAGTACCAGGAGTCGTTGGCCCACACGCCGATCCGCGCCTCGGCGAGGCGCTTGGCCACGTCCTCGGCGGGCACGCCGGCCACGTTGATCAGGAACGTGGGCACCCGGCCCGCCATGCCGGGCAGGCCGTAGACGGTCACCGAGCCGGGCAGGCCGTCCAGGAACCGCTGGCCCAGCGCGCGCTCGTACGGCGCGATCGCCGGGAAGCCGCCGATCGAGTTCAGGTAGCCGATGGTGGCGTTGAACCCGGCCAGCAGCTCATACGGCTGGGTGCCGGTCTCGAAGCTGCGGCCGACCGGGCTGGACGGCGCCGGGCGGGCCTTGTAGGGCCGCCACCGCCCGGCCACCTCGGCCCGTGTGTAGGCCAGCCCCAGGTGCGGGCCGCAGAACTTGTACGGCGAGCAGAGCAGCACGTCGGCGCCGATCGCCCGCACGTCCATCGGCTCGTGCGCGGCGTAGTGCACCGCGTCCACCCAGGCCAGCGCGCCGGCCTGGTGCGCGAGCCCGCACACCCGCCGCGCGTCGGTGATCGTGCCGACCGCGTTGGAGGCCCAGGCGAACGCGACCGCCTTGGTGCGCGGGCCGAGTTTGCGCTCCAGGTCGGCGTAGTCCAGCGTGGTGTCGCTGGTGAGCCCGATGTGCCGGACGACCAGGTCCTTGTCGTGGGCGAGTTCCAGCCACGGTGCCACTCCCCCGTCGTGGTCCAGCGAGGAGACCAGGATCTCGTCACCGGGCTGGAAGCCGCGCCCGGCGGTGCGGGTCAGCGCGAAGTTGAGCGTGGTCATATTCGGCCCGAAGACCACCTCGTCAGGCTGGCAGCCGAGGAAGGCGGCCGCGTGCTGCTCGGCCTCCTCGAAGATCGCCCCGACCCGCTGGCTGGTGGCGTAGCCCGCGCCGAGGTTGGCGCTGGCCTCGCGCAACGTGGCCGCGATCGCCTCGCCCACCTCGTCCGGCACCTGGGAGCCGCCGGGCGCGTCGAGGAACGCGAAGTCCGAGCGCAGTGCGGAGAAACGGGCGCGGGCGGCGGCCACGTCGAGCGTTCCGGTCATCGGCGGTTCCCTTCGCGGGTGATCGGGTTCACAAGCGCCCAACGTACGCCCCGGCCCTGGCGGGCGGCGGTACCGGGTCCCGGGGCTCATGCCGGGTCGCCATCCGCGCCACGACCGGTGCAGCCGTGCACACCACGCCTGGCGCCGCCGCAATCCTTAACGAGACGAACCGGTTCGTCTTAACTCGGTGCGGGCGGCTCTCCATTCGGGGGTCACTGGACGGCTCGCGGGCGGAGCCCAAATCGTCACTTTGCGTCCTGGTCTTGACACGTTCCGGTATGGGATCTACGGTTAAGTAATTTATAGGAAACTTTCCTAATAGTTAAGGAGAGGCACCTATGCCCCGCGCCGTACGCCTGATCGCAAGTCTCGGCTCGCTGTTCCTCGCCGCCGGAGGGCTGGCCGCCGCGGTCGGCCCGCCGGCCGCCGCGGCGGTCAGCTGGCCCAGCCACGTGTTCGCCCCCTACGTTGACACCGGGCTGAGCAACACCACGCTCACCACGGTGGCCAGTGACTACGGCACCAAGTACTTCACCCTCGCGTTCGTGGACGGCGGCGGTTGCCAGTGGTCGCTGCCCAACGAGTCCGGCTGGCAGCAGCAGATCTCCGCGCTGCAGGCCGCGGGCGGGGACGTGAGCATCTCGTTCGGCGGCTACACCGTGGACACCGACGGCGACGACCTCGGCGCCCAGTGCTCCTCGGCGGGCGCCATGGCCGCGCAGGTCGAATCGGTGGTGACCACGCTCGGCGTGACCCACCTGGACTTCGACATCGAATCCAGCGAGGAGACCAACTCGGCCGACTACACGCTCACCGCGCAGGCGCTGGCCCAGGTCAGGTCGTGGGCGAGCGGCAACGGCGAGCCGCTGGTGATCTCCTACACGCTGCCGGTGCTGCCCACCGGACTGACCCAGGACGGCCTGAACGTGCTGACCGCGGCGGCCAACAGCCAGTTCACCCCGGACGTGGTCAACATCATGACGATGGACTACGGCTCGTCGGGGACCGAGATGGGCAGCGCGGCGAACCAGGCGCTCGACGCCGCCGCCGGCCAGCTCCAGTCGGTGTTCGGCGTGTCCTCCTCCGCCGCCTACGGGATGCTCGGCAACACCCCGATGATCGGCCAGAACGACACACCCGGTGAGATCTTCACGCTGGCCGACGCGTCCACCGTGGAGTCCTACGCCGCCCAGCAGAGCATCGCGATGCTGTCGTTCTGGTCGGAGGGCCGGGACAACGGCGGCTGCCCGGGCACCACCACCGCGGAATCCACCTGCAGCGGCATCAGCCAGAGCACCGGCGCGTTCACCCAGGCCTTCCAGGCCTTCACCACCGGTGGTGGTGGTGGCGGCGGCGGCGGTGGTGGTGGTGGTGGTGGTGGCGGCGGGAGCTGCCAGGCGGCCTGGAGCGGCTCGTCCAGCTACGCCTCCGGTGACCAGGTCTCCTACAACGGCGACAACTGGACCGCGAACCAGTGGAACTACGACGAGGTCCCCGGCGGCCCGTCGGGCGCCTGGAACGACGCCGGGGCCTGCTGACCCGGCCGGTCAGCCGGTGCTGGCTGCGAGGGCCAGCGGCAGCACGGCCTGGGCACCGGCCTCGCGGAGCAGCCTGGCCACGACGGCCACGGTCCAGCCGGTGTCGATGCGGTCGTCGGCCAGCAGCACCGGGCCGCCCAGCTCGGCCACCGCCGCCGCGACAGGACCGGAAACGGTGAACGCCGGCCACAGGGCGCGCAGCCGCTGGGCGCTGTTGTACTGGACGCTGCCGTGGTCGGCGCTGCTGCCGTGGTCGGCGCTGCTGTGGTCGTCGGCGCTGCTGTGGTCGTCGGCGACGGGACTGGCATCGGCGCGGCCGATCTCGCCGAGGTAGGGGATCCGCCCGATCTCGGCGATCCGCCGGCCGAGGCTGCCGACGAGCTGCGGGCGCGACCGGGACGCCACGGTGAGCACGCCGGCCGGCCGGTCCGCCCAGTCCCAGTCGGCCAGCACTTTGACCACCGCCTCGACCAGGTCGCCGGGGACCGGGCCGTCGGGCGCGCCGCCGGCCAGCACGGCGCGCAGCCGCGGGCCCCAGCCCAGGTCGGTGAGCCGCCCGAGGACCCGGCCGGGCTCGGCCGACAGCCCGGCCGGTATCCGGCCGGCCACGTCGATGCCGAGTTCCCGCATCCCGGACGGCCACATCTTCCGCGGCGGCACCTCGATCCCCGGCCGGAGCAGCCGCTCCCGCGCCTCGGTGGCGGCGGCCGGCGACACCTCGGCCGGCCAGTGCCGCCCGGTGCAGTTGTCGCACCGCCCGCAGGCGGCGGCCGCCGGATCGTCCAGCTCGCGGCGCAGGTACTCCATCCGGCACCCGCCGGTGGCGATGTAGCCGAGCATGGCCTGCTGCTCGCGGCGGCGCTCCGCCGCCACCCGCGCGTACCGGTCCGCGTCGTAGGCCCAGCCGGCCCCGGTCGCCTCCCAGCCGCCGCTGACCCGGCGGGCCGCGCCGTCCACGTCGAGCACCTTGAGCATCATCTCCAGCCGGCTCCGGCTGAGGTCGACCCTGGTCTCCAGCGCGGCGGTGGACAGCGGCCGGTCCGCGTCGGCCAGCGCGGCCAGAGTGCCACGCACCACCGGCTCCGGCGGGAACGCCAGCGAGCCGAAGTAGGCCCAGATGTCGGCGTCTTCCTGGCCGGGCAGCAGGACCACCTCGGCCCGGTCCACGCCGCGGCCGGCCCGGCCGATCTGCTGGTAGTACGCGACCGGCGACTGCGGGGCACCCAGGTGCACCACGAACCCCAGGTCCGGCTTGTCGAACCCCATGCCGAGGGCGCTGGTGGCGGCCAGTGCCTTGATCTTGTTGGCGATGAGCGCGTCCTCGGCCAGCAGCCGCTCCGAATGCTCGGTCTGGCCGGTGTAGGCGCTGACGTCGTAGCCCCGGTCGCGCAGGAAGGCCGCGGTCTCGTGCGCGGCCGCGACGGTCAGCGTGTAGATGATGCCCGAGCCGGGCAGCTCACCGAGGTGCTCGGCCAGCCAGGCCAGCCGCTGCTGCGCGGTGGCCAGCCGGACGACGGCCAGGTGCAGGCTGTCGCGGTCCAGCGGTCCGCGCAGCACCAGCGTCTGCGCCGCGGTGCCCGCACCGAGCTGGTCGGCGACGTCCCGGCTGACCCGCGCGTTCGCGGTCGCGGTGGTGGCCAGCACCGGGACTCCTGGCGGCAGTTCGTCCAGCAGCGTGCGCAGCCGCCGGTAGTCGGGGCGGAAGTCGTGGCCCCAGTCGGAGATGCAGTGCGCCTCGTCCACGACCAGCAGGCCGGCCGCGGCGGTCAGCCGGGGCAGCACCTGGTCGCGAAAGCCGGGATTGTTCAGCCGTTCCGGGCTGACCAGCAGCACGTCCACCTGGCCGGCCGCCACCTCGGCGTAGACCTCCTGCCACTGCTCGGTGTTCGCGGAATTCACGGTGCGGGCGCGGATGCCGGCCCGGGCGGCCGCCTCGATCTGGTTGCGCATGAGGGCGAGCAGCGGCGAGACGATCACCGACGGCCCGGCGCCCCGGGCCCTCAGCAGCGCCGTCGCGGTGAAGTAGACGGCCGACTTGCCCCAGCCGGTGCGCTGCACGACCAGGGCCCGGCGGTGCTCGGCCACCAGAGCCTGGATCGCCCGCCACTGGTCCTCGCGCAGCCGGGCGTCCGGGCCGGCCAGCGCGCGCAGGCACCGCTCCGCCTGGTCGCGGAGTGAGCCCGGGGCGTGGTCATCGTCGTCGGTCATGACGTCCTTGGTACCAGCAACCACCGTCAGAGTTAGCGGCCGGCGGAGTTAGAGACGGCCTGATCGGGGAACGAGCGGTGGCATGCTGCCGGTGAGCTCAGCCCCTGACCGGGAGGTGGATCGATGGAGATCAAGCTGGTGCTGTTCCTGCCGCGCGACGCGGCCAGCGTGCCGGTCACCCGCCAGATCCTGGATAACTGCCTGGGCACCCTCGGCGTGGTCCCCGACACCCGTACCGACATCGCGCTCGCGTTGACCGAGGCCTGCGCCAACGTCATTCAGCACGCCGGGCCCGGTGACGAGTACGAGGTCAAGGCGAGGGCGCTGGACGGACGGTGCATCATCGAGGTGGAAAACACCAGCGGCAGCGCGCTGGCGCTGGTCCCCACCGAAGAACCGGTGCCGCCGCTGGCCGAGCACGGGCGCGGGCTGACCATTATCAACGCGGTCGCGGACAACCTGCGGCTGACCGGCAACGGCCGCAAGGGCATCACCACGGTGCATTTCGAGAAGGCGCTGGAGTACCTGCCGGAGGCACCTGGCGCGCTGCTAATCGGCACCGGCGAGGACCCTTGACCGCCGCCCGCCCAGCGGGTGGGCCCGGACGGCCACCCGACGGTAACCCGCGCGGCGTGATGTCACCGCGCTCGGCCTGGCCGGCCAGCGTGGCCCTGGACGCTTCGTCCTCGCCCGCCTCGGCCAGCATCCGGGCCGCTTCGGCCTGGGCCCGCTGCGCGGCTTGCTGCTGCGCCACCGCCGCAGCCTCTGCTTCGTCCGCGGCGGCCCGTTGCCGCCTGGCCTTGGCCTTGGCCCGCATCGCCGCGGCACCCAGCCGGCCCGCTTCGGCCCGGGCCGCCGCCAGCAACTGGGTCAGGCTGGCCGCCTGCTCCCCTGCCCTGGCCTGGGCGATGGGCTTGTCGCCCACCCGCGCGCTACTGGCCTGGCTGGCCTCGTAGTCCAGCTGGGATGCCTTCGCCAGGGCCGCCGCGGCGCTGTGCGCCATGGCGGTCGCCCTGGCCTGCTCGGTGATCGCGTCCTGCCGGGCACGGGCGGCGCAGTCGTGCGCGGCCTGGGCGGCATCAACGGCCCGGGCCGCGTCGGCCGCCGCTGCGGCGGCCCGGCTGCTGAGCGATCCGGACGGTGCGTCCTGGAGCGGGGAGTTGCTCGGCAAATCAAGCCTTTGGTGTGTGCCAGTTTCACCTTTACGAAAGGTTCTTACCTCAACTCGGGAGGCCGACGCTGGGTAATAGATTACTTATTCCGATTTTTACCTTCCCGTTGCCGAATTCCTAGATTCAGCAGCGGTTTTGGTGCGCTAGCCGCAATCTCTACGCGGGCACAGAATAGCATTGCGGGATGGCCCCGGTCCTCTGCGTGGGGGCGCTGATCCGTGACGGCCGGAACCAGGTGTTCGCGCACCGGCGCAGCCCCACCCGCCGCTTGCTGCCCGGCACCTGGGACGTGGTGGGTGGGCACGCCGAGCCCGGCGAAACCCCGGAGCAGGCGCTGGCCAGGGAGATCGAAGAGGAGACCGGCTGGCACCTGCGCCGGATCGAGGCCAGGCTCACCGACTGGCAGTGGGAACACCAGGGCGTCACCCGGCAGGAGTTCGACTACCTGGTCGAGGTGGACGGCGACCTGGCCGTGCCCCGGCTGGAGGAGGGCAAGCACGACGCCTTCGACTGGGTGGCCCCGGGCAACCTGGACCTGATGATGGCCGGGCGCACCGATGGCGACCGGCGGCTGCGCGACATCGTGGCCAGGGCGGTGCGAACCCGGCTCACCGCGCGGCTGCGGCTCGACCCGGCCGGCCGGTGGAGCGCCGGCGACCTGTGGCGGGTGCACTACGACGAGGGGGTCGCGGCCTGGTCGGCCGGCCGGTGGACCGCGTGGACCGCGCAGCGGCGAGCGGCAGAGATGGGCTCAGCCTGGGAAGGCGAAGGGGTGTGCACCTGGCTGGCTTACCGCCGCGCGGACGGCGCGCTGGTGGGCCGGGGCGGGCTGACGCTGCGCCAGCTGGACGGGCAGCAGCGGCTGGATGTCGGCTGGGCGCTGCGGTCCGGGATGGCCGGTCATGGGTACGCGACCGAGATCGGCCGGGCCGGGCTGACGTTCGCCTTCGGCGACCTCGGCGCCGCCCAGGTCGTCGCGTTCACCCAGCGGCAGAACCGGCGCTCCCGGGCGGTGATGGAGCGGCTCGGCATGCGCTACGCCAGGGACATCACGGTGGACGGCGATCCCTTCGTGCTCTACAAGCTCGGCGCGGCAGATGCGGGCCGATCCAGCGACGCGGGTGGCCCGGCGGCCAGTTACTGAGTGTGCCGGCCTATTGACCGTCCGCTGTGCTGGGTGTTACTTATTTACATGTCTGGCCATCGGTCCCCGCGAAGCAAGGAGAATGCCGTGCGGCCACGTGCAGTTTTCCGTCACCCGTTAATGGCCACCGTCCTCGCCGCCGCGGCGGCCGTGGTGTCGGCGCTCGCCGTCACCACCCCCGCCGCCGCGCAGAGCAATGTCAGCTACGTGGCACTCGGTGACTCGTACTCCTCCGGAGTCGGCGCCGGGGACTACATCGGTTCCAGCGGCTCCTGTGATCGGAGCACCAACGCGTACTCCCAGCTGTGGGACAACGCGAACGCCCCGGCCTCGTACGTGTCGGTGGCCTGCTCCGGCGCGACCACCAGCAGTGTGATCAGCAGCCAGCTGTCCGCGCTGAGCAGCGCGACCACGCTGGTGTCGATCACCGTCGGCGGCAACGACGTCGGCTTCACCAGCGTCATGGAGACCTGCGTGCTGGATAGCACCAGCACCTGCGTCAGCGCGATCGACACCGCCGAGAGCGAGATGTCCAGCCAGCTGCCCGGTGAGATGAACAACGTACTGGGTGACATCGCCGCGGACGCGCCGAACGCGCACGTCGTGGTGCTCGATTACCCCGAGCTGTACGACCTGTCGCAGTCGTCGAGCTGCATCGGGCTGAGCACCACCGACCGCACCGACCTGAACCAGGCGGCGGACGATCTCGACGGCCAGATCCAGGCGGCGGCCGGCCGCTACAGCGACACGTTCGGCGACGTCCGGTCGATCTTCGACGGTCACCAGATCTGCGACTCCGACAGCTGGCTGCACTCGGTCAACTGGCTGGACCTCGGCGAGTCCTACCACCCGACGGCCGAGGGCCAGGCCGACGGCTACTACCCGGTGTTCAGCGACGACGCCGGCTGATCCGGGCGGGGACGGGGCCGGTCAGCGCGCGAACAGCGTGCGCAGCGGGCCGGCCACGTCCTGGCCCAGCACCGCCGCGAGCAGGCGCTGGGTGGCGTCGAAGTCGCCGGCCGGGGGCGGGGCTGGGTAGCGGCGCCCGGCCAGGTTCAGGTAGCGCCGCTGGTTCAGCTCGATCTGCACCGCGTCCACCCGGTCGTGCCCGGCGAACCGGCGCACCGTCCAGCCGCCGGCGAACCGCTCGTTCGCAGCGACGGTGAAGCCATGCCGGGTGAACGCCTCGGTCAGCAGCCGCACCGTGCCGGGCTGGGCGGTGGCGCCGTGCCGGTCGCCCAGGATGACGTCGGCGTCCAGCTCCACCCCGAAGCTGTGCAGGTCGAGCAGCAGAACCCGGGAGAACCGGCGCAGCAGCCGGCCGGTGGCCGCGTCCAGCGCCCGGTGGAACGGCTCGTGCGCCATCCGCACCCGGCGCCCGATCTCGTCCGGGGTGAGCGCGCGGCGGTACACCGCGCGGCCGTTCGGCATCCGCGCCGCGACCACGCTGGACCAGAACCCGCCGTGCTGCTCCCCCGCCGGATCCCGGTTCACGTCGGCGAGAAACCGGCTGAACGCCGTGCGGACCGTGGTGATGCCCAGCCCGGGCAGGAACGCGTACAGCTCGCGGGTGAGCCAGTCCGACCACAGCACGTCCGGGCTGACGGCGAGCTCGCCCGCCAGCTCCGCCGGGTAGTCCCGGCCGCCGTGCGGCAGGCTGGCCAGCACCGGCACCGCGGCCACGGACGGCTCCAGCAGCCAGGAACCGTGCGCGGCGTCACCGGCCGGATGTGCCAACGGGTCAGCCGAGCTCGGCGCGCAGCCGGGCGGCGGCGGTGGTCATCGCGGCCAGCTTGCCCGCGGCGGCGTCCCTGGGCAGGTACTTCATCCCGCAGTCCGGGGCCAGCACCAGGCGGCCGGCCGGCACGTAGGGCAGCGCCCGGCGGACCCTGGCGACCACGGTGTCCGGGGTCTCCACGGCCGGGTCGCCCAGGTTCAGCACGCCGAGGATGACCGTCTTGCCGTCCAGCGCGGCCAGCACCGAGCAGTCGAGGCCGGACTGCGCGGTCTCGATCGACACCTGGTCGCACACGCAGCCGGCCAGCTCGGGCAGGAACGAATAGCCGGACGGGCGGTCGTGGATGATGGCGGCGTAACCGAAGCAGAGGTGCACCGCGGTGGTCCCGGTGACGCCGTCCAGCGCCCTGTTGATGGCCTTGACGCCGTACTGGCGGGCCTGCTCAGGCCGGGCCTGCAGGTACGGCTCGTCCAGCTGCACAATGTCCGCGCCCGCCGCGAACAGGTCCGCGACCTCCCCGTTGACCGCTTCGGCGTAGGCCATGGCCAGCGCCTCGGTGCTGCCGTAGTGGTCGTCCTGGGCCTGCTGGGCCATGGTGAACGGGCCGGGCACGGTCATCTTGGCCACCCGGCCGGTGTTCGCCCGCAGGAACGTGAGGTCGTCCACCTCGACCGGGTGCCGCCGCCGCACCGGCCCGGTGACCCTGGGCACCGGGTTCGGCTGGCCGCTGCGGTCCAGCGCCGTGCCGGGGTTGTCGATGTCCACGCCGTCCAGCGCGGTGGCGACCCGATTGGAGTAGCTCTCCCGGCACTGCTCGCCGTCGGTCACGATGTCCAGGCCGGCCCGCTCCTGGTCCCTGATGGCCAGCACGGTCGCGTCGCGCTGGGCCTGCGCCAGGTGCTCGGGGGCGACACGCCACAGTTCCCTGGCCCGCACCCGCGGCGGGAACCGGCCCGCGAGCCGCGCCCGGTCGATCAGCCAGTCCGGCTGCGGGTAGCTTCCGACCAGCGAGGTGGGGAAGAGCATGCCAGCACGGTACGCCTGCCCGGCCGGCCGCCGGGCCCGGCACCGGTGACTAGCGGGCTGTTGAGGCTTACCGTCGACGTATGGACCGGGCGATGGTCGGGCGTGAGTACGCGGGCCACCTCACCGATGCCGACCTCGGGCTGCTGGTGACCGCGACCGGGGCGGGCACCGGGGGAAGCACAGCGGCGGGCGGGGCCGCCGGCGCCGGCACCGACTCCCTGCGCGGTGACCCGGAGCGGCTGCTGGCGCTGCTGGAGCAGCCGGCCGCGTTCCGGACGGTGCTGGGTCAGGGCGATGACCCGGCCCGCGGCTGGACGGTCGGCGCGTCCCCGTTCCTGGTGTTCGCGGTGCTGGTGCACCGGGAGGCCGCCGAGCTGGCCGGGCTGGGCCACGTTCCGGAGCGGACCGGGCTGCGGCAGCGGGTGCCGCTGTTCGACGCACCGGCGCTGCGGGACTTCCTGGCCGCGCCGGACCGCAAGCTGTTCCTGGCTGAGCTGCTGGCCTCGTTCACCCGGGTGGCCAGCGGCCGGTACCGGGTGCGGGCCGGCGGCCGGACCCGGACCAGGCGGTTCAGCGAGCTCGACCCGGTGCGGCTGGCGGGCATGGTGGAGGCGGTGCCGGCGGCCGAGCGGCCCGGCGTCTACCGCAGGCTGGGCGACGTGTCGCTGTTCCTCACCGGGGTGTTCCCCGACTACGCGGCCAGCGAGGCGCTCGGCCCGGTGAACGCGGCCCGGCTGCTGCGGGCCGCCCGGCTGCCCGGCGACCAGCAGCAGCGGCTGGCCGGAGTGCCCGCCATCGAGCTGCTGGAGTACCTCGGCGCCCGCTGGTACCGGGCCGCCCGCGACCTGGCCCCGGTGACCACGGCGCGGATCACCGTGGCCGCCGACGTGGCCGACCGGTTCCGCCAGGCCCGGCGGGTGCTCAACCACCTCGCCGACCGGTACCTGCTGGCTCCCGGCCAGCCCTGGCTGGAACAGCCCGGCGGATAGCCGTAGAATACGATTACGTAGAATACGATTACTGCGTCCCTGGCGGGGACGGCTGTCGTGGCCCCGCGGGGCCACGACCTTGCGCACCGCACACCCTTCGCGTCACATCGGGCAAGCCACGGAGGATGCATGAGATCAACAGCGCGCTACAAGAAATCGATCTATCTGGCGGTCCTGGCTCTGCTCCCGCTGATGTTCGCGGGCAACGCCCAGGGACAGGCCCTGGCCGGGACGCCGGTCGCGAAGTACATCGGGGCGGACGCATACCACGATCCGGCCTGGTCCCCGGTGGACAACCCGAGTTCCAAGTACTACCTCGACCCGCAAAGCGAGAAATTCTTCTACCTCTACAATGCGACAACAAAAGGGCTGCCAAGCAGCGACGCCGATCCCACGTCCGCTTTCAAAATTCCTGGCTGCGGGGCCATGTCCGGCAGCAGCTATGTGTACCCGACCAGCACGCTGTGCATCATCGTCTGGAACTATGCGGCCAGCAAAGACGGCTCTGACCTGCAGAGCTTCCTCGAGTCGACGCTGAGCGACCCGCATCAGATCGTCATGGCCTTCTGCAACGAGCCGGAGTTCCACGTGACGTCGACAGGCTGCTACTGCGACCTCACCGGCACGCCCAAGGCGTGCGGCGGAGCTTACAACTTCAAGCAGCAGTTCGCGGCCGAGTCCGCATACATCATGAATTTCGAGAAAACCAACAAGGCGACGAACGTGCACGTCGCGGAAATCTCAGGGGTCCGGCACTATACGGCGGCCCATCCCTCGTGTTTCTTCATCGTGCCGCCGCAGGAGGTGAACTATTACCTGGCCGACGTCTATGAGCCTGACCATAAGAGCGACGCGAATCTCGGCGCCAACCCAGACTGGAACAGATGGATGAAGTGCACCTCGTTCCCGGGCAGCGGCGTCGACAGGGGAATCTCCGAGTACGGCATCGACTGCGGGAACGAGCACTGGCGGCAGGGGCACGTGGCCGGCACCTTCGCGGCCGACGACACGTACCTCAGGAATAACATGCCGGACATGGTGGTCTGGAACATCTGGGACGTCGGCGGGTGTGCCATCAACGCGACAGAGGAACCCCCGTCGGTGGCGGCCTGGCTGAACATCGCAGCCGGGAACTAGCCAGCCGGGAACTACAAGCCTGGCAAAGTTAGCCCGCGGCCGCCTCGCAGCGGTCGACGATCTCGCGGGCCAGGGCGAGGGATGAGGTGGCGGCCGGCGACGGCGCGTTCCTGACGTGGGTGGCGCCGGGCGTCTGGGAGATGGTGAAGTCGTCGAGCAGCCGCCCGTCCCGGCCGACCGCCTGCGCCCGCACGCCGGCCATGCCGCGGGCGTCGATCCGCATCGAGGCGACCGCGGGCACGTACTGTGCGCAGGCCCGGACGAACGCCGCGCGGCTGGCGGCCATGCGCATCTCGTCCAGCCCGGTGCGCCAGAACCGCCTGCCGACCCGCCAGGTGCCCGGCCAGCTCAGCGTGCTGGCCACGTCCCGCGCCCGGACGGTGCGGATGTCGTAGGCGTCCCTGGCGCCCACCAGCATCGCGGTCGGGCCGAGCATGACAGACCCGTCGATGTGCCGGGTCACGTGCACGCCGAGGAACGGCAGCTCGGGGTCGGGCACCGGGTAGACCATGCCGCGCACCACCGGCTGCTGGCCGGCTGCCAGCCGCAGGTAGGCACCGCGGAACGGGACGATCCGCGGGTCGGCGGAGGCGCCGGCGGAGACCGCCAGCCGGTCGGACCCGAGCCCGGCGCACAGTACCGCCCAGGATGCCTGGTAGCTCCCGCCGTCGTGCTGCAGAACGGTCTGCCCGCGCTCGCGGCGGACCCGGCGGATCTGGCAGCCGAGCGCGACCCGCACGCCGGCCGCGCGCAGGTCCGCCTCCAGGGCCCGGGCCACCGCGGGGTAGTCGGTGATGCCGGTGGCCGGCGAGTGCAGCCCGGCCAGGCCCCGGCATTCCGGCTCGACGCCGGCGATCTCGCCGCGGCCGACCCGGCGCAGCCCGGGCACGCCGTTGGCCCGGCCGCGCTCCTCGAGTTCGGCCAGCGCCGGCAGCTCGTCCTCCCGCACGGCCACGATCAGCTTCCCGCAGCGCTCGTGCCGGATCGCGTGCGCCTCGCAGAACTCATACATCAGCCGGGCGCCCTCGACGCACAGCCGGGCCTTCAGCGAGCCCGGCTTGTAGTACACGCCGCTGTGGATCACGCCGGAGTTGTGGCTGGTCTGGTGGTAGCCCACGGTGGCCTGCTGGTCGATGACGGCCACGCTCGCGCCGGGGCGGCGCCGCAGGTACTCGCGGGCCACCGCGAGGCCGACGATCCCCGCCCCCACCACCGCCAGGTCGTAGCTCATCTCAGCCCGCAGGTTACTACCCGGCCGCCGGGCAGCGGGCCCGGCGATACCCGGTTGCCGGGCGGCCCGCTGTCCGGTACGGATGGACCATGACCGGGAGCGCAGCCGGGCCGGGCCAGGAGAACGCCCACGTGTCCTGGCGGATGGCGGTGGCCCGGCGGGCCGCGCGGGTGTATGCGGGCAACGGCAGGCTGGCCGCGTTCGCGGTGGCCGGGTCGGTCGGCGGCGGGCAGGCCGACCGGTTCTCCGACCTGGAGATCGACTGCTACTGGCACGAGCCGCCGGCCGACGCCGACCGGCTGGCGCCCATCGAGGCGCTCGGCGGCCGGCCCGGCACGCTCTGGGAGTACGACCCGGACGACGCGGAGTGGAGCGACGACTACGAACTGGACGGGCTGGACGTCACGGTGAGCAGCTTCACCACCGGCACCGTGGACGGCTGGCTGGACGCGGTGACGCTGCGGGCAGACACCGACCCGGTCAAGCACATGCGGCTCGCCGCCATCCAGCGGTGCCGCCCGCTGGCGGGCGCGGACCTGGTGCTGGCCTGGCGGGAGCGGGCGGACCGGTACCCGGACGAGCTGGTCGCGGCGATGGCGCACCGGGCGCTGCACCCGGGTGCGCTGCCCGGCTGGGCGGCCCGCGAGGCGCTGGCCGAGCGCGGGGACGAGATCGCGGTGCAGGCGCTGCTGGCCGCCGTCACGCAGGCCGTGCTCGGCGCCCTGCTGGCCATCAACCGGGTCTACCCGCCGCACCGGCTGCCCAAGTGGCAGCGCCACCTGCTGGCCGGGCTCACGGTGGCGCCGGACCGGCTGGCCGCGCGGCTGCACGAGCTGGCCGCCACCGCCGATCCGGTACGGGCCCTGTCTGTGGCGGGGGCGCTGCTAGCCGAGACGGCGGCGCTGGCCGAGCGCACCGCCGGGATCGACGTCGCCGGGTTCCGCGAGGCACTCGCCGAGCGGCGGCAGCCGCACGACCCACCCAGCACTGGTTAGCGCACGCCGGCGCCGATCAGGCTGCCCACGCCGTAGGTGACGCCGATGGCCAGCACGCCCAGCAGGAGCTGGCGCAGGCCGGACCGCAGCACCGGCCGGCCGGTCAGCCTGCCGACGAACATCCCGCCGGCGAACAGCGTCACCGCTGAGACTCCGAGCGCCGCGCCGAGCACCGGCAGCCCGGCCAGGTAGGGCAGCAGCGGCAGCAGTGCCCCGGTGGAGAACGCGAGCAGCGACGCCACCCCGGCGAGAATCGCCGACGGCAGCTCGCGGTAGTCGACGCCGAGCTCCTCCCGGGTGTGCACGCGCAGCGCGGTGTGCGGATCCCGGGACACCGCGGCCGCCATCCGGGCGGCGGTGTCCGCGTCGGCGCCGTACTCGCGGAAGTACCCGGCCAGTTCGGCCTGCTCGGCCGCCGGGAACTCGGCGTGCATCCGGCGCTCCAGGTCGACCTCGGCGTGCACCAGGTCGTTCTGGTTGGTGACCGACACGTACTCCCCGGTGCCCATGGAGAACGCCCCGGCGACCAGCGCGGCCACGCCGGTGAGCACGATCGCGTGCGCGGACACCCCGCCGCCGCCGACCCCGGCGATCAGCGAGGAGTTGGTCACCAGCCCGTCCACCGCCCCGAACACGGTGGGCCGCAGCCACCCACCGGACACGTCGCGGTGCCGGTGCCGCCAGCCGGCCCGCAGCGCCGCCGCGCGGGCGGCGTCCGAGGGCTCGGGGACATGCGCGTCGGTCACCTGCAGGATTATCCCGCCGATGGGCCAGAATCGGCGGAATGAACGTAGCTCGATCGATCGGACTGTTCGTGGCGGCCGGGCTGGCCGAAATCGGTGGCGGCTACCTGATCTGGCGCTGGCTGCGGGAGGGCGCCCCGCTGATCGCCGGCATCGTGGGCGCGCTGATCCTGGTCGGCTACGGCATCATCCCGACGCTGCAGCGCAGCGGCGACTTCGGCCGGATCTACGCGGCGTACGGGGGCGTGTTCGTGGTGGTCTCGCTGCTGTGGGGCTGGGGCGTGGCCGGGCACCGGCCGGACCGCTACGACTGGATCGGGGCGGTCGTGGTGCTGGCCGGCGTGGCCATCATCTACTTCGCGCCCCGGCACTGAGCTGCCGGACACCCGGGCTGGCTAGACACCGAGTTCCAGGGCGACCATCGGCAGGCCGGTGCCGTCACCGCTGATCCGGCTGCCGAGGGCCGCCTCGAGCACCGGTTTCAGCGTGCTCCAGGCCCGCGGGTGGGCGGCCGCGTACTCCGACACCGCCGCGGCCGCCTCCGGGCCGCTGAGCACCCGCGCGGTGGCCGGGGCGGGACGCCGGCTGGCCAGGTAGACGCGCACCCGCGGGTCGGCCTGGACGTTGCGGAACCACTGCGCGCGGCCGCCGAACCCGGAACAGACCACGTACCGGCCGGGCTGCCGGCCGACCACCTCCAGCACCACGTAACGCCGGGCCCCGGACGTGCGCCCGGTGTGCTCGAGCATCAGCAGCCTGCCGCCGAAGACCGCGCCGAGCCTGGCCCGGTACAGCCACACGGGCGCCCGGACCAGCCAGCGGGTCCGCAGCAGCCCGGCGGCGGCGCCGGCGGTGCGGGGCGAGACGGATGTGCGCATGATGACTCCGTTCCGGTCAGCGTGCCGGTTGGCCTGGTGTGGCGGCGAGGCCGCCCTGGTAGACCGCGGTGACCTCGGCGCCCCAGCGCCGCAGCCCGGCCCCGGACAGCGGGTCGGTGCCGAGCACGTCCGCCAGCCGCTCCCGCAGCATCAGCACCGCCAGGTCGTTGGCCAGCAGGAACGCGGCCCGCACCGGCGGGTCGGCGCCGGCCGAGGCCTGCCCCGACTCCGCCATGGCGGCCAGCGCGCCCAGGCTGGCCTGGTGCAGCCTGCGGAACAGCGCCGCGGCGGCCGGCCCGCCGGCCATCAGCATCCGGCCGATGTAGCCGGGCACGGCGGATCCCTCCGGGAGGTGCCGGCTCACCGAGTCCGCCAGGGTGGGCAGCGCCGCCGGGCTGAACGGGCCGTCCGGGACCCGGGTCAGCTGCGCCAGCATGGCCTCGAAGATCGCGGCCACGTGGCCGTCCACGGCGTCCCGCAGTCCGTCTTTCGAGCCGTAGCTGCGGATCACCAGCGCAGGCGACACCCCCGCCGCGGCCGCGACCTGGCGCACGGTTACCGCGTCCGGTCCCCGCTCGGCGAACAGCCGCAGCGCCGCCTCGCGGATCCTCGCGGCGGAGGTGAGGTCCCCTATCGGTGTACGCATGTTCACTATTATAAACATTTGTTCAGCGAGCGGCCGGAATACCCCGCATGGCGCGAGGTGTTGCCGCTGAAGTGACGCAGACTTCGCAGACGCAAGAGCAGGCGCAGTTCTGGTTCGACCCACTATGTCCGTGGGCGTGGATCACGTCCCGGTGGATGCTGGAGGTCGAGAAGGTCCGCCCGGTGCATACCGAGTGGCGGATCATGTCCCTCGCCTATCTCAACCTGACCCAGCATGAGGGCAAGGGCCTGGATGAGGACTACCTGGAGCGGATGAAGAAGGCCTGGGGCCCGGTGCGGGTGTGCGCCGCGGCCGCCCAGCAGAAGGGCCCTGAGGTTCTCGGCCCGCTCTACACCGCGATCGGGACCCGGTTCCACGTGCAGGGCCGCCGGGAGGACCCAGGCACACTGCCCGAGGCGCTGGCCGAGGTGGGGCTGCCCGGGTCGATAGCCGGCGCGGTGGACAGCACCGAGTACGACGATCTGATCAAGGCCTCGCACAACGAGGCCTTCGACCAGGTCGGCCTGGACGTGGGTACCCCGGTCATCCGGATCCGCGGCAAGGCGCTGTTCGGCCCGGTCATCACGCCGGCTCCGAAGGGCGAGGCGGCCGGGCGGCTCTGGGACGGCTTCGTGCTGGTCACCGAGGCGGACGGGTTCTTCGAGCTGAAGCGCACCCGGGACCGCAAGCCGTCCTTCGAATAGCCCGGCCGGTACCGGGACGGATCCGGATCGCCCGTTCCTGCGCACAGCTAACATGGCAGCACAGACTGGTGTGTGCGCCTGAGGCAGGAGCGGATCGGGTGACGCAGGACGAGGCGGGCGCCGGGCCGCCGGGCGGGCGGCGGGGCGCCGGCGAGCTGGAGGCGGCGGTGCTCGCGGTGCTGCACGCCGCCGGATCGGCGCTGACCCCCGGTGAGGTCCGGGAGCGGCTGGGCGCCGGCCTCGCCTACAGCACGGTGGTGACGATCATGTCGCGGCTGCACGGCAAGGGTGTGCTCAGCCGGGTCAAGGCGGGCCGGGCGTACGCCTACGCGCCGGTCGCCGACGAGCCGGGGCTGGCCGCCCGCCGGATGCGCGGCGTGCTGGAGGCCGAGGGCGACCGGGAGGCGGTACTGGCCCGGTTCGTGTCCGGGCTGACGCGCGCCGACGAGGAACTGCTGCGCCGGATGCTCAGCGCGCCCCAGGACGGCAGCTAGGCAGGGGCCGGCGATGGTGACGGCGCTGTGCCTTTCGCTGATCGTTCCGCTGATCGCCGCGGTCAGCGCCCGGCGGCTGGCCGAATGGCTGCCGCCGCGCAGCGCGACCTGGCTGCTGGCCGGCAGCGCCGTGGTGCTGGCCGGCGCGAGCAGCGGCATGCTCGGGCTGCTCATGCTGGCGGCGGCGGTGCGCATCCCGCTGGTCGCCGGGCTCGGCCACATGTCGGTGGCCCGGGTGATCCCGCACGATCCCATGCCGCTGCCGCTCGGGCTGGCCGCGGCCGCGCTGCTGGCCGCCGCCGCACTGGCCGCGGTGTGGGTGGCCTGGCGCCGTATCGGCGCGCTGATCGCCGCGCACCGCCAGGGCCGCCGGCTGCCCGGCTCCGGGCAGGTCGTGGTGGTCAGCGACGAAGCGGCGGACGCGTACGCGGTGCCCGGCTGGCCCGGCCGGATCGTGGTCACCTCGGGCATGATGCGGGCGCTCAGCACGGCCGAGCGGCGGGTGCTGCTGGCGCACGAGCGCGCGCACGTCACCGGGCACCATTACCTGTTCACCGCCGCCGCGCGGCTGGCGGCCGCGGCCAACCCGCTGCTGCGGCCGGTCAGCGACGCCGCCGGGTACTGCGTGGAGCGGTGGGCGGACGAGCGCGCGGCCACCGCCACCGGCGACAGGGCGCTCACCGCCCGGGCCATCGCCAGGGCCGCGCTGGCCGCGGCGGCCAGCCCGCAGCGGCGGCCGGAACCCGCACTGGGCGTGGCGGCCGTCCCGGACGGGCTGCGCGGCGCCGGTGTGATGCCGCGCCGGGTCGCCGCGCTGCTGCGCCCGCCGCCGCGGCGGGCCAGGCTGGCGCTGCTGGCTGTGGCGGCCGCCCTGGTCATGGTGTGCGGGCTGGCGGTGCTGGAGGCCGGGCTGGACCTGCACGCGCTGATCGAACTCGCCCAGGGCCCGGTGATCGGCCCCCGGTGAGGGCGGCCGGCGGATCTACCGCCGCGCGCGGTGCGAGGGGCGCGGCGGCTGCTCGGCCGCTTCGCGGCGCAGTTCGCGCACCCGGATGATCACGAACGCCACGATGCCCACGACGACCAGCGCCAGGATCACGTAGCCGGCCACCGACAGGTCGTGCGCGACCTTGTTCCAGGCCGGGCCCACGGCGTACCCGATGCTGGACGTGATGGCCACGTAGATGACGGTGCCGGTCAAGCTGAGCAGGCCGAAGCGGATCGGGGGCACGTCGGCGAAGCCGGCCACCAGAGAGACGAACGACCGGATCAGCGGCAGCATCCGGGCCAGCGGGATGGCCCAGCTGCCGTGGCCGGCCAGGAACCGCTCGGCCCGGGCGGTGTCCGCCTTGGTGAGCAGCACATACCGGCCGAACCTGTTCACCGCCGGCCGCCCGCCCACCCGGCCCACCGTGTAGGAGACCAGGGATCCGGCCAGTTCGGCCAGCGTACCCGCCACGATGACCCAGGCCAGGTTCAGGTGACCCTGGTAGGCCAGCACGCCCGCGAAGATGAAAATGACTTCGGAGGAGATCGGGACGTTGCAGGCCTCGAGGAACGCGAGCAGGATCAGCGCGGGATAGCCGGCGTGGATGAGGAAGCTCTGCATGACGGGCCCTTCACGCGGGTCCGGGCATCCGGACAGAGGAACTTCTACATAATTGTAGATGCAGCTCAGCCCACACAGGACACGAAGGTGCCATCCGGGACATCGTCGCGCCGGCGGGCATGGTGGCCAGAATCGGTAGCCGGTGCGGCTAGATGTCGAGGGTGAGTGTGGTGTCAAGCGGGCAGAAGCCGTGCCGCCGGTAGAAACGCAGCGCCCCCTCGTTGGCGGTGTAGGCGGACACCCGCAACTGGGCCGCCCCGCGGCTTTCGGCCCAGTCCCGGAACCTGTCGACCAGTCTGCTGCCGATGCCCTGGCCGCGCCAGGGAGCCATGACGTGCATGCTGAACAGTTCGGCCCGCGGCACGGTCCACATGACCGAGCCGGGCAGCAGGACGCCGGTGAGGTGCCCGACGATGTCCCGGCCGGCCTCGGCGGCCAGCACGAGCATGGCGGGATCGGCCAGCGTGCCGGCCACGTGCTCGGCGGCGTGCGACCGTGGCCAGTCCGGGTTGCGCAACGGGTCCCTGGCCGCGGCGTCGGCCGCGAACAGCGCGGCGTTCGAGGCGGCCAGTCCGTCGATGTCGGCGGTGGTCGCCTCCCTGATCAGGACGCTGTCCGCGCCGTTCCCTGCCGTCCCGCCCCCGGTCACCGGCAGCGCTCCAGGACGGCGGCGCCGAAGCCGCGCAGGTCCGGGGTGATCACTTCGGCGGACCCGGTGAGCAGCGGGAGCACGGCGCGGTAGTCGTGCCGGTCGCCCGGCCAGCCGTGCAGCAGGACGGCCGGCGGACCGGATCCGGCCCGGTCGTAGCTGAGCCGGAACCCATCCACCGGAGCGCTGCGCTGCATGCTCTCAGCGTACGGGCTGGGCCATTTCCCCCGCGGAGCCGGCCAGCCCCGCGGAGCCGGCCAGCCCGGCCGAACTGGCCAGCAGTGCGGCGGTCTGTCCGGCGCGGGCGGCCCACCAGCGGCTGGTCGGATCGGCCCGGCGGGCGTGCCTGGCCTGCCAGCGGCGGGCCTCGGCGGCGAGCCAGCCCAGCGTCGCGGCCGGGTCCTGGTCGAGCATGGCGCGCAGGGTGAACCGGCGCTCGCCGATCCGGTGGCCGACCGCGGCCTGGCCGGCCCCGGCCGCGAGCCGCTGCCTGGTGAGGATCATGCCGCAGCGCACCGGGGTGGTCAGCGCGGCGGTCAGGTCGCCGACCCGGCCCTGCGCGGTGAGCCCGGCGGGCGCGGCACGCAGCGCCAGCGGCAGCCGGCCGTCCGGCGCCGTCCCCGCGGGCCCGGCGGCGCGGCCGGCCGGGTGCACAGCCGCGTGCTCGGCGGCCAGCGCGCGCTGGGCCAGCCGGGCCCAGGCGGCCAGCGCGGGCGCGTCCAGGCTGGTCATCGCGTCCAGGTAGCCGGGCAGCCACGGCCACAGGTGCTCGGCCAGCAGCACGGCCCGGGACCTGGCCAGCGCGGCGGCGGTGGCCGGCCTGCTGGCGCCGTCCGCGGCCTCGCCGAGCCGCGTGTACAGGCCGAGCAGCGCGGCCAGGTGGTCCGGTTCGGCGGGCGGGGTGATGCCGAGCGCGCGCCAGAACCCGGCCACCCGGTCGGCGCCCTCGCCGCCCAGCCCGCCGTCGGGGCCGAGGTAGATCGCGGCGTAGGGCGGGCAATTGAGCACGAACACGGCGGTGTGCTCGGCGTCGGTCACCCCCGGCAGGCCCAGCGCGGGCCCGACGGCCCGGGCCGCAGCGGGACTGTCGGCCACCGCGCCCAGCGCGCGCAGCAGTTCCCAGGAGTTGCGTCCGGCCGTCACCGGGGGCTCCGCGCGCCGCCGGGCTGGGCGGCCGCCGGCAGCGCGAAGGCGTCCGCGGACGGCTTGAGCGGGCGCATCAGCCAGCGCGGGCGGCGGGTGCCGTCGGGTGAGACGTGACCGGCCGGCCGGGTCTGCTCCATCCACCGCAGGTACACCTGATGCGCCTTGGCGGTGTCCACCGCGACGTCGCCGTGCTCGTCACCGGGGCGGGCCGGGCGCACCCGGACGGCCTGGTGCCAGCAGTGCATGCCGGAGATCGGGTCCGGGTGCACCGGGAAGGTCAGGTTCTGGTGCACGCCGGTGTCGGACCACCAGATGCGGGCGGTGTCCGGGTCGGCCGAGGCGTACGGGCCGACGCGGGCCGCGGTGCGCATGACCCAGCCGGCGTCGCCGTGCCGCAGGCCGACGGTGGCCATCATGCCGCCCGGGCTGACCTGGCTGTGGCCGCTGAGTTTCCATCGGCCCATGTGGTGCGAGCAGGCCACCACGCCGGGGCGGATGCCCTCGGTGATCCACGCCTTGGCCACGAAGTAGCCGACCTCGGTCTCCACCCGGACCAGGTCGCCGGTGCGCGCGACACCCAGCCGCCGCGCGTCGGCCGGGTGGATCCAGACCGGGTTGGTGTGCGACAGCTCGTCGAGCCACTTGCTGTTGGCCGAGCGGGTGTGAATCTGGGTGGGCAGCCGGAACGTGGACAGCAGCACCAGCTGGCCCGGCCGCAGGCGGGCCGGGTGCACGTGGCTGCGGATGTAGCCGGGCAGCGCGTGCTCGGGCCAGCCCCAGGCGGCCAGCGTGGACGACCAGAACTCCAGCCGCCCGGACGGCGTGGGGAAGCCGCGGCGGACGGTGCCGTCCACCATGACGCCGGCCGGCCGGCGGCCCGCGTCGTCCGGCGCCGGGGCACCGACCGGGACGATGTTGCTGGTGGCCGGGGGTGGTGCGCTGGTGTAGACGCGGCCGGCCGCGGTGACGGCCAGGTCGGCGAGCTCGGCGGCCGGCACCTCGCGGTCGTGCAGCGCGCCCTGCCCCTTGGTGATCTCGAACGCGCCGTAGCGGCGCATGTAGGCCAGCGGGGTGAGGCCCTCGGCGGCGGCCCGCTCGGGCAGGCCGGGCACCGAGTTCTCGAACATCCAGCCGTAGTACTCGTCCACGGTGAGCCGGCGGCCCGGGTGCGCCCGGGACTCGTGGTACTGCCGGATGCCGCGCGAGCCGTCCGGGTCGATCCGCCAGGACAGCTCGGTCCACCACTCGTTCTCCTCCCACACCTCGCCCGGGTTGACCTCGCGGGTGTCGGTGACCTGCTCGCCGAGCCGCTCCCGGGCGGCGCGCAGCACCGGCTGGCGGAAGCCGATCCACTGCCCGTCGTACTGCTCGTAGGAGTGCGTGTCGTGCCGCTCGCTGCCGTGCCCCATGGGCAGCACGTAGTCGGCGAAGTAGGCGGACTCGTTCCAGGTCGGGGTGAGCGCGGCGAAGCAGCCGACCTTGCTCTCGTCGGTGAGCACCTCCATCCAGGACAGCCCGTCCGGGTTCGTCCACACCGGGTTGTAGACCCTGATGAAGTAGGTGTCGAGCTTGCCCCGGCCCTCCTTGAGCAGGTGCGGCAGCAGGAAGCTCAGCTCGTTCTGCGCCAGCGGGAACTCCTGCGGCCAGGACAGGTCCTGCCAGACCCCAGGGTGCGGCGGCAGGTGGATCGGCCGGGGGACGAACTTGTTCCACGCGTTGGGGAACGTGCCGCCCTCGGTGCCCACCGCGCCGAGCAGCGCGGACAGCAGGAACAGCGTCCGCGACACCTGCCAGCCGCCGAGGTTGCCCGCCGCCGCCGACCGCCAGCAGTGCACCGACAGCGCGGTGCCCGCGCCGGCTACCACCTCGGCCACCTGCTGCAGGGTGGCGGCGTCGATGCCGGACTCGGCGGCGGCGAAATCGAAGGTGAACTCCCGGTAGAGGTCCCTGAGTACCTGCTCGAACGCCTCGAACGTCACCGGCAGACCCGGCTGGCACTCGGTGAGGTACTCCTGCCAGTTCCACCAGCGGCGGACGAACTCCCGGTTGTACCGGCCGGTCGCGATGAGGTGGTTGGCCACCGCCAGGTTGATCGCGGCCTCGCTGCCCGGCTGCGGGGACAGCCAGTGGTCGGCGTGCGTGGCGGTGTTGGACAGCCGGGTGTCCAGCACGATGACCTTGGCCCCGTTGGCCCTGGCCTCGGTGATCCGCTGGGCGTGCGGGTTGAAGTAGTGCCCGGCCTCCAGGTGCGCGCTGATCAGGTAGATGACCTTCGCGTGCGCGTGGTCCGGGCTCGGCCGGTCGATGCCCATCCAGAACTGGAAGCCGGTCCTGCCGCCGCTGCTGCACACGTTGGTGTGCGAGTTGTGCCCGTCCACGCCCCAGCTGGCCAGCACCCGTTCGGTGTAGCCGTCCTCCCCCGGACGGCCGATATGCACCATCACCTCGTTGTGGCGGCCCTCGTCCAGCGCGTTGCGGATCCGGGCGGCCAGCGCGTCCAGCGCCTCGTCCCAGCTGATCCGCTGCCATTTCCCCTCGCCGCGCCGGCCGGCGCGTTTCATCGGGTACAGCACCCGGTCGGGGTCGGTGACCTGGTTGATGGTGGCCGGGCCCTTGGCGCAGTTGCGCCCGCGGGAGCCCGGGTGCTCGGGGTTGCCCTCGAACTTGCGCACCTGCCGGGTGTCGCGGTCCACATAGGCGAGCAGGCCGCAGGCCGACTCGCAGTTGAAGCAGGTGGTTGGCACCAGCATGTAGTGGTGTTCCTCGCGGGCGGGCCACTTGCGGGAGGACAGCTCGACCCAGTCGTCCCAGCGTTCCCTGGGCGGGAACGCGGCCAGGTGCACCCGGCTGGTGCCCGGGTAGAACGTCTCCCCCCTGGCCTCGGTGGCGGCCCGGGCCGCCGACACCCGCTCGCCGAGTTCGGCCAGGTCGGGCTGGGCTCCGGCACGGCGGCGGGACAACGGGCCTCCCCTTCTAGGCAAGCTCTGTCAGGCGAGCGGGACGGACTGGCCGGCCTGCACGTAGGCGTGCTCGTGGGCGAGCAGCCCGGCCAGCGCGAAACCGGCGGCCACCAGGCCGATCCAGGGGGCCGCTACGGCGACCGCCACCGCGATCAGGCCAGGCCAGAAGAATTTTGCATAACGGCTTCGCGTCATCGCCGCCGCCGCCAGGTGTGCGTGCTCGGTGGGGTGGGTCACGCTGATCTCGCCCAGCGCGAGCAGCAGGTGCGCGGCGGCGGCCGCGGCCAGCAGCACCTCGGCGCCGCTGGTGGCCGTCGCCGGGCCGAGCCAGGCGGTGAACGGCAGCGTCACGGCCGCGCCGGCCAGCACCGCCTGCACGGCCAGGTGCGGCGCGAGCAGCGGGCTCTGCCACAGATCGCGGGCCCGGGCCTGGGCGAACAGCCAGGCGGTGTAGCAGGCGGTGGCCAGGGCGAGCGGGATGGCGAAGCCGGCCGCGACCTGGCTGAGCACGACCTGGCCGGTCAGCGAGCCGAGCAGGTACAGCGCCACGGCGCCGCCGTAGCCGCCGATGATGAACGAGCCGCGGACCAGCCAGCTGCGCCAGTGCCGCCTGGTGAAGATCAGGTAGAACCGCGCCGGGTGGCGCAGGTCCCAGATCAGCAGCAGCCCGGTCACCCCGAGGAAGGCCAGCGCGACGGCCGGGGCGGCCCACCGGGCGGTCCCGCTCTGCCAGGTCAGGCGGCCGGCCAGCACCAGAAGCAGCGGGACCAGCAGGCCGCCGGCGGCCAGGCCCTTGGTCCAGGTGTACAGGCTGACCCGCCAGCCCCACGGCGCGTGGTGGCCCACGTCGTAGGACAGCAGCGCCTCCGCGCTGGAGTTCGGCCGGCCGGGATGGCCGCCGGTGACGTGCCCTGGGTCGTGCCCGCCGCCCTGCTCGGCCCAGGCGAACAGCCCGCCGTCCGGGCGGCGGGCGGCCAGCGGGTCGAGCGTGGCCTGGTGCGCGCCCTTGTAGAACAGGCCGGGCCTGGTGCCTTTCTCCGGCCGCCGCACGGTGACCGGATCCCGGTTGACGATCTCCGCGACCGCGGAGTCCGGGTCGTTCAGGTCGCCGACCAGGATGGCCTGGGTGGGGCAGACCGTGACGCAGGCCGGCTCCAGGCCGATGTCCAGGCGGTGCGCGCACAGGTTGCACTTCTCCGCCGAGTTGTCCTCGGGGTTGATGAAGATCGCGTCGTACGGGCAGGCGGCCACGCACGCCTTGCAGCCGATGCAGATCTCCTTGTCGAAGTCGACGATGCCGTCGTCGCGCCGGTACATCGCCTGCGTCGGGCAGGCCGCCACGCACGGCGCGTCCGCGCACTGGTTGCACCGGGTGACCTGGAACGCCCGGCGCACCTGGGGGAACGTCCCGATCTCCACGGACTTGACGTAGGTCCTGGTCACGCCCAGCGGGACCTCGTTCTCGCTCTTGCACGCGGTGGTGCAGGCGTGGCAGCCGATGCAGCGGTCCTGGTCGAGCACCTTCACCCAGCGCGGCTGCGGGAAATCGGGTAGCTGCGTCGGCTCGGGAAGGGCGGTCACTCTCCCGACGCTACGGGAGCAGACGGCGGCCAGGAACTGGTCAGTTCGTTAGGACCTCATAAGCGGTGCTTATGGCCGCCGCTCAGGACCTGGCCACGTTGAGCAGCCGCCGGGCCATCGGCGGGAGCGGGCTGTCGGCCGGCCACACCGCGCGCAGCGAGCGGGTCAGGTCGATGCCGTCGGTGCGCACCGCGGCCAGGTGCCCGGCGCCAAGCTCGTCGGCGACCGCCAGCGCGCTCAGCACGGCCGGCCCCTCGCCGCGCCGGACGGCGCCGAGGATCGCCGCGGTGGAGCCGAGCTCCAGCCGGGACCGCACGCCGCCCCAGCCGGCCAGGGCGTCTTGCAGGATCTCCCGGGTGCCCGACCCCGGCTCGCGGACGATCAGCTCGGTCGCGGCCAGCTCGCCGCCGCCCACCGGATCGCGGCGGCCGGCCCACGGGTGCGCCGGGTCCACCACCAGCACGAGCCGGTCGCTGCGCACCACGATCGTCTTCATCCCGGGCAGGTGTTTCTCGTGCCCCTCGACGAACCCGACGTCGGCGGCGTTGCCCTGCACCCGGGCCAGCACCTTGGCCGAGTTCGTCACCTCGACGGCGAGGATGACGTCCGGCGATTCGCGGTGCAGCGCGGCGAGCCAGCCCGGCAGCAGGTGCTCGGCCACGGTGAGGGACGCCGCGACGCGCAGCCGTGACCGCTCCTCGGCGGCCAGCGCCTGCACGCCGGCCATCATCGCGCGCGCCTCGCCGAGCACGCGCCGGCCCAGCGCGACGACCTGCTCGCCGGCCGGGGTGAGCCTGGTCCCGGCCGGGCCGCGCTGCAGCAGCCGGACGCCGAGCGTGCGCTCGAGCTGGCTCATCCGCATGCTGACGGCCGGCTGCGACATGCCGCGCTGGCCGGCTGCCTGCCCGAGGCTGCCGAGCTCGGCCACGGAATCGAGCAGATCCAGCGTCTTCAGGTCCGGCGTGGACGGCGGCAGCATGCCCTCACGGTAACCCAGCCGCCCCGCGAAACGCGGCCTCCTCCCTTAAGCAAAGTTTAGGGGAGGCACGTGTCATCCTATTCCCCATATTATCAGTGACTAAAGTCGTCGTGGATAACTGCTTAGCTGGCGAGGAAGGCTCGCAATCACCGGCCTATCTCTCCAGACTGTTGCGCGCCGGGGCTGGCCGCGGTGCCGTAGACGGCGGCCTGCCAGACCTCGGTGAGCGCGTGCGTGAGCCGGGCTTCGTCGGTGAATCCCGGGTGGCCGATCGCGGCCAGGTACCAGGCGCGCTCGTTCATCCAGCACAAGATGGCGGCCAGCGCCCGCAGGTCGTCGTTCCGCGGGTCGCCGCCGGGGCCCGCCGGGCCGCCGCCGCGGTCGGCCAGGATGCGCTCGGTCGCGACCGTGGCGAAGCCGTCCATCGTCTCGGCCCACAGCCGGGCCAGCGCGGGATCGGCCTGCCAGTTCTCCACGATCGCCCGCAGCACCGGGGCGTGCTCGCGCCACAGCCGGGTGCCCTCGGCGGTTCCCAGACGCAGTGCCTCCCCGGGTGCGCCTGACGCGTCGTCGGCCCAGGTGCTCGCCGCCTCGCGGGCGCCGCTCACCGCCCGGCGGACGAGCTCGGCGAGCACCGCGTGCTTGTTGGCGAAGTAGAAGTAGAAGCTGCCGCGGGCCACGCCTGCCGCGTCCAGGATGTCGGCCACGCTGAGCGATTCGAACCGCCGGGCATCCAGTAGCCGCTCGGTGGCGTCCAGGATCAGCTCGCGGACGTCACGGGCATCGGCACCCTCGCCGGGGCCGCCCGCCCGCCCGGCGTTGCTGCCTGTGCCCCCGGCACGGTCAGCCGCCGCCGCGCCGTGGTCTGGCTGCGGCAGGTCGCGGCGGGCGGGCCGCGCGGCGTTGCTGTCCCGGTTCACGTCGGTCGACCTTAGTCAGCTTGCGCCGCGCCGAATACCCAGCCGCTGTTGTCGCTGATGAACGCCGCCGGGAACCCGGGGTCGAAGCCGGCCGCGGACTCCAGCCGCGCCAGCGTGCCGGCGGTCAGCCGGACGTCCAGCGCGCCGAGGTTGTCCAGCAGCTGATCGAGCCGCCGGGCGCCGACAATGGGGTGGATGGCCGGGGACCGGGCCATCGTCCAGGCCAGTGCCACCTGCGAGGGCGTCGCGGCCAGGTCGTCGGCGACCTGCTGCACGGTCGCGGCGATCTCCCGCTGCTGCCCGGTCAGCGACGCCGGGTCGATCCGGGTGCCCGGTCCCGGTCCGCCGGGCCGGGTGTACTTGCCGGACAGGATGCCGCCCGCCAGCGGGCTCCAGACGGCCACCGTCATGCCGGACGCCTCGGCCATCGGCAGCAGTTCGCGCTCGATGTCGCGCTGCGCCAGGCTGTAGGGGACCTGCAGGCCGGCCAGCGGGGCCCAGCCCCGCCACTGCGCCAGGGTGTTCGCCCGGGAGACGACCCACGCGGGCGTGTCGGAGATGCCCACGGACAGCACCCGCCCGGCCCGGACCTGGTCATCGAGGGCGCTCATCGTCTCCTCGACGGGGGTGCGCCGGTCCCACATGTGCACCCAGTAGATGTCGAGGTAGTCGGTGCGCAGCCGGCGCAGGCTCGTCTCGAGCGACAACCGCAGGTTCTTGCGGTGGTTGCCCGCCGCGTTGGGATCGTCCCGGTCGCGGGTCACGGTGTACTTGGTGCCCAGCACGAACCTGTCCCGCCGCCCGGCCAGCAGTTCACCGAGCATCTCCTCGCTCGCCCCGCCGCGGTAGTTGCTGGCCGTGTCGATGACGTTGCCGCCGGCCTCGGCGTAGGCATCGAGGATCCGGCGGCACTCCTCGATCGGGGCGCCGGCCCCGCCCTGCTCGCCGAACGTCATCGCGCCCAGGAACAGCTCGGCGACCCGCAGCCCGCTGCCGCCGAACGTCCGGTAGCGCATCAGCCGTCCTGGCGCGGGGCGAAGGCCTCGGCCGCCAGCCGGGCCACCTCGCCGGGCGGCACGTCGCGCAGGTGCTGGTCCACCGCCCAGCGGTGCCCGAACGGGTCGATGAACTGGCCGGTCCGGTCGCCCCAGAACGCGTCGTGCAGCGGCTCGAACACGGTCGCCCCGGCACCGATAGCCCGCTGCCAGACCGCGTCCGCATCGTCGGTGGCCAGGTGCAGCGCTCCGTAGGTCCCGCCCAGGGTCAGCGGGGACACGATGCCCGCGTCGGGAAACTCGTCGGCGATGGCGACAACGCTGTCGCCGAACCGGAGCTCGATCGTGAGCAATTGCCCGCCCGGCAGGGTGATCCGGCTGTTCTCCGTCGCGCCGAGCACCGATGTGTACCAGGCGGCGGCGCGCGCGGGGTCACGCGTCACCAGGTGATTAGTCAGGGTGGCCATGCCCCGGCACCATACAGCTCGTCTAGACAAGCCGTCTAGAAGCGGTGCACCTAGCCGAGGAGTTCGCTGGCGCGGGCCGCGGCGTGCAGCAGCAGCGGGTCCGGTGACTCGGCATGCAGCCGCAGGCACGCCTCGGTCATCTTGATCGCGTGCACGTCGTTGGTCGCGGCCGCCCGGGCGGCCAGGTCGTCAGGGCCGGATGGCTCGGTCACCGGCAGCGGCTCTCTGACCGCGTCGATGGCGTACCCGGAGTACAGACCCGCGGCGACCTGCCAGAGCGCGTCGTGGCTGGGCCGGGCCAGGCGGGCGGGAAGCAGGCCGAGCACCGACCGCGCGGCCACCGGGGCGGTGACCGCGTGCAGGAAGTCGATCGGCTGGGTGCGACCGTACTCCAGGAACACCCGGGCGAACGTACGGCCCAGGTCGAGCAGGTCGGCGGGCACGTCGGCGGGCGGGCGCAGCGCGCCGACCGCGGCCGGGAAGCCCGGCTCGGCGGCCAGGGCGGTGCGCAGCCGGACCGTGATCAGCGCGTCCGGCACCGGGCCCGGTGCGACCGGAAGGCCGCGTACCGCGTCGTCCAGGCTGAGGCGGCCGGTGGTCCGGGGCGATCCTGGCAGCTCGAGGTAGCTGGAAGCCCAGTAGGCCAGGCCGCGGGCCAGTTCGGCCAGCCGTTCCGGGCTCGGCGCCTGAGCCAGGCTGCGCGCCGCATGCGAGGTGCGGATGATGCCGTGCGTGGCCGCGGCGGCCACGCCGGGCAGCAGCCGAGCCCACCAGCGGGCGAGCACCTGCTGCCATGGCTCCTCGGCGAGCTGGTCCCGCAGGTAGCCCTCCCAGTCGGCGACCCGGGACGGCACACCGAGCGCCGCGCGCCAGGTCTGGTCGGTGATCCGGCCGGTGGCACCGGACGCCTCCTCGAGCCGCCGGAGGTAACTGTCGAGCCAGGGCTCGACATCAACGGCCCGGCCCAGCCGGACAAGCGCCTCCGCGGCCATCGGGCCGTGGTTGGACAGCCCGCCACGGAACTCGGGGCCGGTCACGGCCAGCCGGCTCAGGCTCTCGTCGAGGACGTCCTCCTGCGCACTGCTCCGGGAGGTGCTGCTCCGGTCGGCCCCACTCTGATCGGCACTGTCCCGGTTGGCGCTGTCCCGGCCGGCACTACTCTCGTTGCCCATTGATCGCCTCCGTTCTATATAGAATGAAGACTATATCAACCGGAGGCTATATGCTTGAGGCGTGGATGAGATCGATGTGCTGCGCGCGCTGGCGCACCCGGTGCGCTGGGGGATCCTGCAGCGGCTGGCCGCCGAGCCGGGCATCTGCGCGTGCGACTTCACCGAGTTCTTCGACGTGTCCCAGCCGACCGTCTCCGCGCACCTGAAGGTGCTGCGGGAAGCCGGGCTGGTCAGCACCCAGCGCAAGGGCACCACGATCTGCTACACCCTCGTGGCGGGCCAGCTGGGCGCGCTGGCGGGCCAGCTGGCCGCCGTGGCCGCCACCGCGACGGCGGTCCCGGCCGGGACGGCGGGGACGGCGGCTGCGCCGGCCGCTGCGGTCACGTCACCCGGCGGTGCCCGGCCCTGAGCACGGGCCAGCCAGAGCTAGTGTTTTGTCGGTGGTGGCTGGTGTGCTGGTGGCATGCCACGACGCCGGGAGGCTGATGGGCCGCGGGTGGTGCACCGCACTGCCCGGGCCGGGCTTCGGCTGACCCCAGCGCAGCGGCGCCGCCTGCTGGGCCTGCTCGTCTCCGCTGGCGACCTGTGGGCGTGCGTGCTGGAGGTCAACGCCTGGCGGCGGGCCCGCCAGGACCGCCCGCTGGCCGGGTACCAGGAACTGTGCCGGGAACTCGCCGCCGCGGGGCCGGGCACGTTCGGCGAGCTGGACAGCAGCGGTGCCCGGTCCGTGCTGCGCCGGTACTCGGACGCCTGGATGGCCACCGCCCAGCGCCGCCGGGACGGCGACGCCTCGGCCCGGTTCCCGCGGCGCCGCCGCCGGCTAGTGCCGGTGCGCTGGTATGCCGGCAGGTTCGCCCTGGACGGCCGACGGTTGCGGTTGCCGGTGGCCCGGGGCTGCCCGTCGCTGGTGGTGCGGCTGGATCGTGACCTGCCGTATCTGGCCAGCCAGATCCGCTCGGTCACCCTGCTGTACGACGCCGGACGGCTGTGGCTCGACGTCACAGCTGAGGTGCCGGTGGCCAGCTACCCTGATGGCGCGGAGCCGGACGGGGGCCGGGTGGCCGGGGTGGATGTGGGCATCATCCACCCCTACGCGGTCGCCGGGCCCGCAGGCCAGGCGCTGCTGGTATCGGGGCGGGCCATCCGCGCCGAGACCCGCCAGCACCTGCGCGACACCAAGGCCCGTCGCCGCGCCGTAGCCCGCCGGGCGCCCAGGCCGGGGCAGCGCGGGTCCCGGCGGTGGCGCCACTTCCGGCGGCGGCAGCGGCTGGCCGAGGCCCGGCACCGCCGCCGGGTCCGGCAGGCCCAGCACGAGGCCGCCCGCACGGTGATCGGCTGGGCCGTGGCGCAGCGGGTGGGCACGCTGGTCGTGGGTGACCCGCGTGGCGTGCTAGCGCTGGATGCGGGGCGGCGGCACAACCAGCGCACCCGCGCCTGGCGCATCGGCCACCTGCTCTCCTGCCTGGCCGACAAGGCCGAGGCCGCCGGGATCACGATGCGGCTGGTCGATGAGCGGGGCACGTCCTCCACCTGCCCGCGCTGCACCCGGCGCATCCCCAAACCCGCCGGCCGGGTCATGACCTGCCCGTATTGCGGGCTGAGGGGGCACCGCGACCTGCTCGCGGCCGCCAACATCGCCGCCCGTGCGGGCGGCGGCACCATCCCCGCGCCACCGGTGACGGGGATCACGCACCGCCGCGCCGGGACACACCTGCCAGGCGTGTCACCGGCACGACGTGACCCGAGGCGGCGCCCTCCATCACGGCCCGCCGCACGGTCCCCTGGCCGGCACCGGCCCGCCCCGTCAGGCCCCACACGGGCCCGGCGGGCAGTCGCTCGCAACCGCGAGGAGCCCGGAATGCCACGCAGTATCTGCAGGCAGGTGTACTAGTTCCGCCAGTGGTAACCGATGGCGAAGTCGACCGTGACGGAGTAGGCGAGGTACATCAGCCAAAGACCCGTCGCCACGTGGAACAGGCCCAGTGCCCGCTCCGCCAGCTTGACCCCGACCGAGGCGAAGAAGTCGAAGAAGTAGACCGCGAACAGCCCGAGGAACAGCAGCCCGACGGGCCAGTCCCCGACCGCGAAGAACACGGTCGCACCCATCGCCGAGATGACCATGAAGGCGATGCACATGCCCGCCTGCGGCCGCGCGTCGTTGCCGCGGTACCGGTTCCAGCCGATCGCGAACCAGTGGATGCCGTATGCGGAGAAGGCCAGCGCGGCCATGTACAGCGGCGCCGCCTTCGTGAACACCTGGAACCAGGTCAGCCCGACGAAAAGGATCATGCCGGTGAGGAACTGGCAGAACCCCGGCATCCAGATGCCCCACACCCCGGTGGCACGGTCCACCCGCTCGTCACGCTTGGGCCAGCCGACCAGTTCCTGCGGCCCGTAGATCAGGTAACCGGTGCCGAGTCCGAAGAATCCGAGAGCCAACGGGGGGAATGCAGACGCCGTAAACGTCACATCCATGACATTTCACCTCACCAAGAGATGAGACTCCGATTGCTACAACTTTATTCTCCGCCTAAAGAGGCCGATCTAACCCCACCAGTAACGGAATAAAGGCCGCCGTGGTTCACTGACCCCGGGCGCCCGGGCTATGACCTGCGCGGCCTGGCGGGCTGACGGCCCGCGGCTTCCTCGGCGCCCAGGCACGCCAGGCGGTCGGCCCGCTCGTTCCCCGGATGGCCGGCGTGGCCCTTGACCCAGAACCACTGCACGTCGTGCCGCTGCGTCGCGGTGTCCAGCCGGGTCCACAGGTCGGCGTTCTTGACCGGCTGCTTCTGTGAGGTCCGCCAGCCGTTGCGCTTCCACGCCGATATCCACTTGGTAATGCCGTTGCGGACATAGGTGCTGTCCGTATAAAGGTGCACGGACGAGGGCACCCGCAGGCCCTCCAGGGCCATGATGGCCGCGGTCAGTTCCATCCGGTTGTTCGTGGTGTCCGGCTCGCCGCCGTGGATTTCCTTCTCGTGACTGCCGGAGCGCAGCACGGCGCCCCAGCCGCCGGGGCCGGGGTTGTTCAGGCAGGCTCCGTCGGTGAAGATCTCCACCGCCGGGGCCCCGGCGCCCGCGGCCGGCCCCGAACCGTTGTGCTGACCGCGCGCAGGCCCTGCTCCCGGCATCGTCCACCTTCCGTCAACCATCGCCGTCCGGATGCAAACGGCAGGATAGTGCGCGCCAGGCTCCCCCGCCGCCCGACACGCGCCCGGGCCGGTCAGCGCGGCGCGATCCCGCTCAGTACGGCGCCGGCCAGCCGGGCGGGCAGGCCGGGCGGGGTGGTGACGGGGTGGCCGGGCGGGCCGAACAGCATCCGCGGCAGGATCTGGCCGTGCATGGCGCCGACCAGGAGCGTCGCGGCGGCTTCCACATCCGCGGCGACGTCGATCCGGCCCAGCCGCTGCTCGGCACGCAGGTAGGCGGTGAGCATGTCGGGCAGCCCGCGGGGCTCATCGGCGTCCGCGTCCCCCGGCCCAGCATCGCGGCCGGCACCTTCCCCGCCAGCCTTTTCCCCGCCAGCCATTTCCCCGGCGGGGTCTGTCCCGGTGGCGCCGAAGGCCTCGTCGCCGCCGACCATGGCCCGGAACCTGGTGAGCACCTTCGGCTGCGACAGCAGCCCGGCGAATGCCGGGGTGACCCGGATCAGCGTGTCCAGCCCCATGTCGATGAACAGCTCCAGGTTGCCCGCCACCGTCCCGGTGCCCGGCCGCGGCATCGGCCGCGCGGTGCCCATCACGCTGCCGACGTGCGCGAGCAGTGCGTGGGCGAGCAGGTCTTCCTTGTCCTCGAAGTAGTTGTAGAGCGCGCCGTCGGACACCTGGGCTTCCCTGGCGATGTCGCGGACGGCCAGCCCGGCGGTGCCGCGCTGGCCGATCAGCCGGGCGGCGGTGGCGATCAGGTGATCGCGCAGGTTAGGGGCGTCGTCGGCACGCAAGGCAGCCGGCTTCCTAGGTGACATCCCGGCCGAGTGTACTGAGCACGGCCGCCGCGGCGAAGACGCCGGCGTAACCGAGCAGCACCAGGCCGCCGCCCCACTGCGGCAGCAGCCGGCCCGCCCCGAACAGGCTGGCCCGGCCGAGCGCCTCGCTGGCGCCGAACGGCAGCCAGCGGGCGAGCCCGGCGCCGAGCAGCTGGCCGGCGATGCCCTCGATCACGGCGATCCAGGCGAGCGCCACGGCCACCGCGATCGCCAGGTTGCGGATGAGCGCGCCGAGGCCGGTGCCGATGACCGCGAAGGCGATGTTCACCGCCACGCCGCCGGCGATCGTCCGCCAGCTGCCCGCGCTCCACAAGTGGAACGGGTCATTCCTGGCCGCACACCAGGCGGCCGTGGTGCCGATCGCCGTCACCGCCGCGGCCAGCCCTGCGGCCGCGCCGGCCAGCCCGTAGACCGCGAGCTTGGCGGCGAGGATCCGGCCGCGGCGGGGGAAGCTGAGGAAGGTGTCGGTGATGCCGCCGTACCGGTACTCACCGGCCACCGCGAGCATGCCGAAGACCAGCGTGACCAGGGCGGCCAGGCCGACGTGGCCGAACGCCTTGACCTGCGTGGCCGGGCTGGCCAGGTTCCCGCCGGACTCAGCCAGGCCGCAGATCCCGGCCACGACGAGCAGCGGGCCCGCAGCCAGCAGCAGCCACGGCCCGCGCACCGTACCGAGCTTGCGGAACTCGCTGCGGATCATCGCCAGCATGCTGGCCTCCTTTGCCGGGTGGGGCGGGCAGACGCCCGGGTGGGTTCAGCCGGGGGTGGACGCGGTCAGCCGCAGGAATGCCGACTCCAGCGCGTCGCCGGTCCCGCCGACCTCGGTGAGTGGCCCGGCGAACCGGAGCTGGCCGGCGCTGACGATCACTACTTCGCTGGCCACCTGCGCCACCTCGGCCAGCACGTGGCTGGCCACGACGATCGTGCGGCCCTCGGCGGCCAGCATGCGCAGCAGGTCCCGGAGCCAGCTGATGCCGGCCGGGTCCAGGCCATTGGCGGGCTCGTCGAGCAGCAGCACCGGCGGGTCACCGAGCAGGGCCGCGGCGATGCCGAGGCGCTGCCGCATGCCGAGGGAGAACCCACGGACCCGCCGCTGCGCGGACCCGGCCAGGCCGGTCTGGCCGAGAACCTCATCCACCCGGCGGCCCGGCAGCCCTTCGGCGGCGGCGAGCACCGCGAGGTGGCCACGGGCCGACCGGCCAGGGTGGAACCCCGTCGCCTCCAGCAGCGCGCCGACCCGGCGCCGCGGCCGGGCCAGCCGCCGGTAAGGCACGCCGGAGATCAGCGCCTCCCCCGCGGTGGGCCGGACCAGACCGAGCAGCATGCGCAGGGTGGTCGTCTTGCCCGACCCGTTCGGGCCGAGGAACCCGGTGACCGCGCCGGCCGGAGCGGCGAACGACAGGTCCCGGACGGCCGCCGCCCGGCCGAACGTCTTGATCAGCCCGCGGACCTCGATATCGGCCATCCGGCCCTCCCTCGTGAACGAAGCTTCATGAACACTAGTTCATGAATTTGTGTTCATGCAACTGCGAGGCGGGCGGCCGTTCGCGGAGTGTCGGCCGGGCTTGTCATGATGGCGGCTGGGCAGACCACCAGAAACCCAGCAATGCTCACGCGAGGAGGGATGACGTGACGGACAGCCTGACCCTGCCGGTTCCTGAGGTGCTGGCGGCGGTCTACCTCGTCCCGGCGTCCATGCCTGCTGAGCAGGCCACCACGCAGGCCAGGGCGGCGATCACCCGGCACGTCGCCGAGCCGCTGCGCGACATCGTCCGCGACATGCTGGACCGGCCCATCCTGACCATGCGGCTGCGGCCGGCCTCAGCGCTGCCCCCGGTGCCCGCCCGGCTCCAGGAGTACCTGGGCGCGGACCCGGCGCACATCCAGACGGTCAGCGAGGCGGCCGCACTGATCACGGTGCGTGCGGTGTCGTTCCCGGGCAGCCCGCCGATGCATGAGCTGGCCGCGCGCGCCGCGGCCGCCGCACTGGCCGCCGAGATGGACCTGCCCATCGTGGACACCCGGGTGCCGCAGATCCTGTCGGCGGGCGCGGCGCTCGCCGCGCTGCCCGGCCAGGACCGGCGGCTGCCCATCTCACACTGGGTGCAGGTCTTCCTGGCCGCGCAGGCCGCCGGGCTGTGCATCACCACCAAGGGTCTCGGCCGGTTCGGACTGCCCGAGCTGCAGCTGCACAACGTCCCGCCGCAACTCGGCCGGCCGTGCACGATGGCGCTCACCGGGCTGGCGTCCAGGCTGCTCAGCCTGTGGTGGGGCGCGCTGCGCGGCGACAGCCGGCCGGCCTTTGTCGAGCTCCCCACCATGGTCGAGATCAGCGGGGCGGACGTGGCCCGGGCTTACCAGGCCGCGCCGGGCGGCAGCGGGCAGGCCACGGTCCGGCTGGCCTTCGATCCCGCGACGGAAGAACACTCCGACAGCTTTCTGACCGTGCTGCCGCCGGCCGGATACACCGCCTCGGCCGGTGAGCACCTGTCCGGCATGTGCGACGCGCTGTTCGGCACCGACCCGCCCGAGCTGCGCTGGGTGGCCCCGGCCACCGAGGCGATGGACCGCGCGATGAGCACCGCACGGCAGACGATGCCGGACGCCCGCGCCCGCTTCGTGGCCGGCCAGCTGCCACCCGGCGCGCAAATGATGGTCAAGCACCGGGTCACCCGTACCCGCCCGCAGGACCAGGGTGAGGAGTTCGTGTGGGCCTACGTCACCTCCTGGCGGGAGGCCGGCACGGTGCTGGGCAACTCCGCCGACGACGCGGTCCGCGACCCGCAGATCCGGGCGGGCCGGCCGGTGGTGATCGACGCGGCCACGATCGTGGACTGGGCGCTGTGGATCGACGGGCCGGGCATCGTGGAGGGTGGCTGGACCAACGAGGTGGCACTGCACGAGGACGGGCCACCCGAGGCTCAGGCCGGGCCGCCCGAGGCCCCGGGCGGGCCGGGTGGCCCGCAGAGCGGGTAACCCTGTGGTTAAGTAGGAATAGATCGCGGCCAGCGGGGGCGAAGGGGCGGTTCGCGGTCGGCGGGCGGAAACGGAGCAGATGCGATGCACGACGTCGTGACCATTGCCACTCCCTGTCTCGGGGACCGCAGTTACCTCGTGCACGACGGCAGCCATGGCGTCGTCGTGGACGCCCAGCGGGACATCGGCCGGTTCCTGGCCGCCGCGGACGACGCCGGTGTGCGGATCACACACGTGGTGGAGACACACATCCACAACGACTACGTGACCGGCGGCTACGCGCTGGCCAGGGAGACCGGCGCGGCGTACCTGGTGGCCGCGTCGGAGGAGGTCGGCTTCGACCGGACCCCGGCCCGCGACGGCGAGCCGTTCGGCGCGGGCTCGCTCACCGTGACGCCGGTGCACACTCCGGGGCACACGCCCGGGCACATGAGCTACCTGCTGGCCGAGGGCACCGGCGAGCCGTTCGCGGTCTTCACCGGCGGGTCGATGCTGTTCGGCGCGGTGGGCCGGACCGACCTGGTCAGCCCGGACCAGACGGACCACCTCACCCGGGCGCAGTACCGCTCGGTGCGGCGGCTGGCCGGCGAACTGCCTGACGAGGCGGCCGTCTACCCCACGCACGGTTTCGGCAGTTTCTGCTCGGCCACGCCCACCAGCGGGGACAGCTCCACGATCGGCCGCGAGCGGCTGGCCAACACGGCGCTCCGGCTGGCCGACGAGGACACGTTCGTCAAGGAACTGCTCGCCGGGCTCACCGCCTACCCGGCCTACTACGCGCACATGGGCACGGCCAACCGGGCCGGCCCGGCCGCCGCCGACCTGACCGCGCCGGCGCCGGCCAGCCCGGCCGGTTTGCGGCAGCGGATCGAGGCCGGCGAATGGGTGGTGGACCTGCGCAGCCGGCGGGCCTTCGCCAGCCTGCACGTGGCCGGCACGGTCTCGGTGGAGCTCGGCGACCCGTTCGCCACCTACCTGGGCTGGGTGCTGCCCTGGGGAACGCCGCTCACCCTGGTCGGGGAGAGCCCGGAACAGGTGGCGCAGGCCCAGCTTCAGCTGGCCAGGATCGGCATCGGCCCGGTGCCTGCCGCGGCCACCGGGCCGGTGACCGAACTGGCCGGCGGCCGGGCCGGCAGCTACCCGGTGACCGACTTCCCGGGCCTGGCCACCGCCTGGGCCTCGGGCGGCCGGGCCTCGGCCTCAGGCGGCCGGGCCCCGGGCCGGGCCGGGCTGGTGGTGCTGGACGTGCGCCGCCCGGACGAGTGGCAGGCCGGGCACCTGGCCGGCGCGCTGCACATCCCGTTCTGGGAACTGGCGGGCCGGGCGGGCGAGGTGCCGCCGGGCCAGGTCTGGGTGCACTGCGCCAGCGGGTTCCGCGCCTCCATCGGCGCGTCGGTGCTCGACCGGGCCGGGCGTGACGTGGTGCACGTGGACGACGCCTGGGCGCGGGCCGCGGAGGCGGGACTGCCGGTCACCCCGGCGGCGCCGGACTGACCCGGGCGTAAGCTGGGGGGCCGCCACCGGACACCATACAGCCGCTCACAGACAGCACCCGCACAGACAGCACCCGCACAGACAGAGCATGGAGTACAGCGTGGAACAGGCATCCCGTCTGCGGCCCGGCGTGACGCTGGGCGGTACCCCGCTGCAGATGGTGGGCCGGGCCCGGGTGTACGCCTGCGGTATCACCCCCTACGACGTGACGCACCTCGGGCACGCGGCGACCTACGTGTGGGTGGACGTGCTGGCCCGGGTGATCGAGGCAGCAGGCGTCGAGGCGGTCGTCTGCCGCAACATCACCAACGTCGACGACGTGCTCACCGAGGCCGCCCACCAGGCCGGCGAGCCGTACGACCGGTTCGCGGCGATCGGGCAGTTCTACTTCGACGGCGACATGGCAGCGCTGGGGGTGCGGCGGCCGGCCCTGGAACCGCGGGCGCACGCCTACGTGCGGCACGTGATCGACCTGGCCCACGGGCTGCTCGAGCGGGGCACCGGTTACCAGCGGGACGGCCAGGTGTACTTCCGCGGTGCGGCCATGCCGGCCCGGGCCGGGCTGGACCGGGCGACGGCGCTGCGGCTGGCCGAGGAGTACGGCGACCACCCGGGCGACCCGGTCCGGGACGACCCGTTCGACGCGCCGGTGTGGCAGTCGTCCAAGGACGGCGAGCCCGCCTGGGACAGCCCGTGGGGCCAGGGCAGGCCCGGCTGGCACGCCGAGTGCGCGGCGATGGCGCTGGACACCTTCGGCCCGTCGGTGGACGTGCAGGCCGGCGGGGCCGACCTGCGGTTCCCGCATCACACCTACCAGGCCGCGATGGCCGAGGCGCTGACCGGGGTGACCCCGTTCGCCCGGGCCCGGCTGCAGTGCGCGGTGGTCAGCGTGGGCGGGGTGAAGATGGCCAAGTCCACCGGCAACCTGGTGCTGGTGCGGGACCTGCTGGCCAAGTACCCCGCGGCGGCGGTGCGGATGCTCATCCTGGACCGCCGGTGGCAGGCGGACTGGGACTACGATCCCGCCAGCCTGGACCGGGCGGCCGACCGGGTGGACCGGCTCGCGGCCGCCGTGGGCAGGCAGGCCCGCGGATCCGCCGAGGCCGCACGGGCCGCCATCGCCGCCGCGCTGGCCCGCGACCTGGACGTGCCCACCGCGCTGGAGATCGCCGAAGAGTCCGGCGGTGCGCCGGCCGCACATCTGGCCGGTTTCCTCAACCTGGCTGTCGGCCCGGCCTGAGCACGCCCCGGCCGGGTTAGCACAGCCGACAGCCGGCCCCGGCGGTGGTCAGCGGTCTTCGGCCACGGTGATCGTGCCCGCGGGGCCCGCCACCACCTCGCCGGCCACGGCCGCGGCCAGCCCGCGTCCGGCCAGGTCGTCGCGCAGCGCGGTGACCGCGGCCGACGGGGTGGCCAGCAGCAGGCCGCCGGAAGTCTGCGCGTCGTGCAGCAGGATGATCACCTCAGGTGGCACGTCGCCGGTCACCGTGACCACGTCGTTCATCCGGGCGATGTTGGCCCGGGTGCCGCCGGACACATAGCCGGCCGCGGCCAGCCCCGCCGCGCCGCACAGCAGCGGCACCTGGGCGGCGTCGATCCGCGCCGCCGCGCCGCTCGCGGCGAGCATCCGGTGCAGGTGGCCGAGCAGCCCGAAGCCGGTGACGTCGGTGCCGGCCCGCACCCCCGCGGCCAGGGCCGCCTCGCTGGCTCCCGCGTTGAGCAGGATCATCGAGGTGACCGCGGTCGCCAGCACCCGGTCATCGACGGTGCCGCGCTTGAGCGCGGTCGCGATGATGCCGGTGCCCAGCGGCTTGGTCAGGATCAGCTGGTCCCCCGGCGCGGCGCGGTCGATGGTGATCAGCCGGGCCGGATCGGCCAGGCCCACCACGGCCATCCCGTACTTGGGCACCGGGTCGTCGATAGTGTGCCCGCCCGCCACCAGGCAGCCCGCCGACGCCGCCACCTCAGCACCGCCGCGCAGCACCTCGGCCAGCATCTCCAGCGGCAGGCCGTCGCCGGGCCAGGCGGTGAGGTTGACCGCCAGCACCGGCCGGCCGCCCATCGCGTACACGTCGGACAGCGCATTCGCGGCCGCGACCCGGCCCCAGTCACCGGGATCGTCCACGATCGGGGTGAAGAAGTCCGTGGTCAGCACCAGGGCGCGGTCGCCGTCCAGGCGGAGCACCGCGGCGTCGTCACCCTCCACGGCGCCGACGAGCAGGTCGCCGGCCGCAGGGGCCAGTCCGCCGAGCGACTCCATCACCGCTTCCAGCTTGGCCAGCGGCAGTTTGCAGGCGCAGCCGGCTCCCGGGGAAAGCGACGTCAGCCGCGGTTCATTACCGGTGAGTGTCACGTCTCGCGAGCGTACGCCAGGCACCGCCGTTCGGCTAAAAAATATTGATGACGACACTCATTCAAAACGCCATCAGACAAGGGATGTGGTCTCAACGCGTTTTGAGTAAGTGTCGCGGTGACCGGCCCACCCCAGCGACCCGGCTCACGGCCGCGCGACGTGCACGACAGCCAGTTCGAGCTGGTTGAACGAAACGCGGCCGAAGTAGGCCCAGGCGATCCGGCCGCGCGAGTCCAGGATGTAGGTGGCCGGCGTCGTGGAGGGCGCCACCGAGCCGAAGCTGGACGCGATGAGGTCGTTCGGGTCGCTGATGCTCGGGTAGCTGATGCCGTGCGACTGCTCGAAGGCCAGTCCGGCGGACGCGTCATCCCTGATGTCGATGCCGACGAAGTGCACGCCGAACCGGCGGGTGTCGCCGGCCACCCGGGCCAGCGCCGGCGCCTCGGCCTGGCACGGCCCGCACCACGACCCCCAGAAGTTGATCACGACCGGCGCGCCGCGCAGGCTGGCCACACGGAGCTGGCCGCCGGTCAGGGTGCCGCCGGAGATAGCCGGTGCGGCCGGGCGCTGGGCGGCCGGGATGACCGCGCCGACCGCCGGCAGCCCGGCCTTCGTGCCGTCGGTGACACGCAGCACGACGACGATGACCGCGGCGATGAGCACGGCGCAGGCGGCCAGGACCGTGAGGCGTTTCTTCACCGGGTGCGCGCCGTCTGCTGGCCGGGCCGGGCACTGGCCGGCAGGATCGAGCTGTTGCGCGGCGGGGTGAGCGCGGTGAGCAGCGCGGTCACCGCGAGCACCACGATCAGCGCGCCGGCCTCCAGCCGGGTGGCGAGCGCGGGGCCGGTCTGCGCGGCGGCCCCGGGGGACGCGCCGGGCCGCAGCCAGCGGCGGCCGCGCACGGCCAGCCCGGCGGCGACGGCGACCAAGACGGCCTTGATGATGAGCACCCTTCCGTAGCCGGTGGTGAGCAGCGAGTCTATGGGCACCAGCACCAGGGCCGACGTCAGGCCGGTCAGCACGGTGACGGCGAACAGCCAGCCAGCCGCCCGGGAGTACAGCCCGACCAGCCGCCGGACCGCGGCCGGGTCGGCCCGCCAGGCCAGCGCGGCCCGGACGGTGTAGCACAGCATCCCGGCCCATAGCGCGGCCGGCACCAGGTGCGCCCAGGTCAGCAGGGCACCGCCGACGGGGATGACCCGCTCGGGATGGGCCCGGAAACCTTCCGCGCCGGCCACGGCGGCCAGTGGCAGCACGCTCAGCCCGGGGTGGCGCAGCCGGAGCAGCACAGCGGCGGCGGCGAACGCCGCCAGCTCGGTGACGGCGATCAGGCCGGCCCCGGTGGCCAGCAGGCCATGCCGGGCCTGCACGGCCAGCCCGGCGCTGGCCAGCAGGCCGAGCAGCGAGGCGCGCAGCGCCCACGGGCCGGGCAGCGGCGCCGGCCCGGGGCCAGCGTGCTGCCGGGCCAGCGCGCGGCCGGCCACCCCGCCCAGGGCCACGGCCAGCCCGGTGAACAGCAGCCAGCGCAGCCCGGCAGTCAGCCACAGTCCGGCGCCCGCCACCGCGCCATGCTATGAGACCCGTCCGGGCGGCCGGCCCGGGTTTGCCGTGGGGCGCCTTTCCGGCGGGGCACGTTTTGCCGGGTCAGGACACCAGCGTGGCGTAGACGACGACGTTGCTCAGGTAGTGGCCGGTCTGCGGGTCGAAGGTGCCGCCGCAGGTGATCAGGCGCAGCTGCGCGGTGGGCGCCGGGCCGTAGACCCGCAGCGTGGGGAAGATGCTCTTGCGGTACTCGTGCACCGAGCCGACCGCGAACACGGCCAGGGCGCCGTCCCGTTCCCTGACGTACACGCGGTCGCCGCGGCGCAGCCGGTTCAGCCGGTAGAAGATGCCCGGGCCGGCCATCGAGTCCACGTGCCCGGCGATGATCGCCGAGCCGATGGCGCCGGGTGCCGGGCTGCCGGTGTACCAGCCCGCCACCGTGATGGAGCCGGGTACCTGGAGGGCGCCGGAGTGGGTAAGGCCCAGCCTGATGACCGGCGCGCGCACGCCGATGACCGGGATGGTCAGCGACACCGGCGGCGAGTACCGGGCGGTCGACTGCGGCGACGGTGTCTGGGCGTGCCCGACGGGGGGCAGCACGTAGTGGACCGGCGGGGGGCGCGGCGGGACGTAGCCGCTGTGGCTGGCCGCCAGCGCGCCGGCCGTGCCCGCGACGGCCAGCACCAGCCCGGCGGCCATCACGGTCACCGCCCGGCGGTTGGCCAGCCGCAGCCGCAGCCCGGCGTGCCGGCCGGTCAGCCCCATGTCACCTGGCGTGCGTGCCCTGCGCCCGGGGCCGCCTGGTCTGCCACACCCGCAGGCCGCCGCCGACGGTGACCAGCACGCCTGCCGCCAGCGCCAGCAGCCACGGCAGCGGTGCGGAGCCGGGGCGCGGCGCCATTCCGCCGAACCCGGTGGCGGCACCGCCGCTGGGCATGAGGTCGCTGCCCGCGGCATCCATCAGGGTGTCGATGGCGAGGTGCCCCGGATCATCGAGCACCACGACTGTGTGCGTGGTGTCCGCGGACAGGCTGACCGTGCTGGACGCGGACATCGACGAGCCGGCCACGTGCACCCGCAGCGTTCCCGGCGTCACCGGCACGTAGGAGGTCGCGCTGCCGAAGGCCAAGTTGTGCGTCATCACCTGGCTGCCCACTGTGACGCTGACCCGGGTCTGCTTGAGCGAGGCCTGGATGATGCGGACCATCGCCTTGCCGTGCGGGGTGGTCAGCGCGTCGTCGAGCACCTGAAGCCGCAGCCCCGACGCGGGGCCCATGCCGGCCACCGTGTAGGCGTGCCCGGCCTTGATGCTGACGCTGGTGGACAGCACCGGCGGGGAGTGCGCGGGCTTGCCCGCGCCCCGCATGGCCACGGTGTAGCCGCCGGCCGGCACCGCCTCGTACGTCGACACGGTTCCGTAGCTGACGTGGTGCAGCACGATCATGGCATTGGAGTTGCCGATCGAGTACAGGTAGACGTCCACGGCGGGCGCGTTCGGGGACAGGTGGGCGAGCCGGATCCAGCCGTCCTGCGCGCTGGCCTGGCCGTGCGCGACGCTGGAGGTGGCAGCCATGGCGGCCGGTGCGGCGGCGGCCACCAGCCCGGTGGCCAGGGCGAACGCGGCGAGAAGGCGGCCGATCCGGCGGGTTGCCGTTCCGTCACCCGTTCGCCGGCCAGCCAATAAAGTGCGGCAGTGCGTGATGAACTCAGATTTGGTCATGCTCAGCGATTCCTTTCGTTATCCCCCGGATGGAATCGTGACCAGGGAATGCCCCGTGGCCAGCAGTCCGAGTGGATCCGGCGCGGCGAACTGCACGCTCAGGGCGTCGTGCCCAGGCTGGAGGCGCACGATCCGGGCCACTGCGGGCAGGTATGGGAGTTGTTGTCCTTGCAGGAAGGAGCGTACCGAGGCGAGGACACTTATGCCTGGTGAACGGCCAGTTGTGGTACCCAGCAAAACGGAACGCAGCGGCACCCCGGCGGACGCGCCCGGGGCGGCGTCACCGAAGGACAGGATGCGCAGCCGGTGCGTCTGCGCCACCGTGCCGATCACCTCGATCAGCCGGGCGTCAACCTGGCCCCGCTCCAGTTGCCGCCGGGCGGCCGGCCCGGCCGTCACGCCCGTGTTGCCCAGCAACTGGCGGCCGAACGACGTGCGCGCCGCGACGTCGGCGGACAATTCGCGGAGGTAGGCAGGGGCACCATCCGGGGCGACGGCGCGCACCTGAATGCTGGTCCCGCCGGAACCGAAGCTGGCCAGCACCACGGGCGCGTACACCGAGGTCAAGCGGCTGCCGAACTGGCTGCGCAGCGCTGGCGTGGCCACGGTCACCTCGGAGTCGAGCGGGTCGGCCACGCCCGGCCGCAGCACGTCCAGGTTCCCGGCCGGGAAGCCGTGGGCCTGCAGCCCGGCGCACATCACCGGGTCGCAGGACACGATGGCGGCCCGGCTGACCTGGGCCAGGACCCAGCCGGCCGCCCGGGCGCGGACAGCCTGCGCGGTCAGCACCGGGCCGGCGCCGCCGATCCGGCTGGACTGCCTGACCTGGCTGGGCTGGCCAGCTTGCCCGGGTGGCGCCGTGCGCGGCGTGTTTCCCCTGATCAGCAGCGCAACGACCACCACGGCGAGCAGCGCCACGGTGGCCAGGCTGGCCAGCAGGGTCAGCCGCCGGCCCCCGGCGCGCCAGGGCCATTCGATGGCGCGGAGCCGGGCGGCCCGCCGTCCCGCCCAGAGGCTGACCGTGGTGGCGAACACCCGCGGCCAGGAGGGCTCGGCCGGCGGGCGGGCCGGGCGGCCGGCCAGCGGCGCGGGGCCGCGTGGGCCGGGCGCGGGCCGGGCAGGAGCCGGTGACGGCTGAGCGGAGACAGGCGCGGTGGGCACCAGTGCAGTGGGAACCAGTGCAGTGGGCACGCGCGGCGTGGGCTCCGGTGGCGTGGGCACAGGAGGGCCGCCGGCCGGGTCGGCCATCTCGGGGGCGCCGGCTGTCTCGGTGGTCATCTCAGATGCATCTGCTGTCTCGGCGGTCATCTCGGGCTCGGCGGCCGTCTCGGCCGTTGACTCCGGCGGAGCGGCCGTCTCCGGCGGAGACGCGGCCTCGGGGTCGCCGGCGGCCTCGAGTTCGTCCGCGCCCTCCGGTTCGTCCGCGGCCTCCGGTTCGCTGACGAGTTCCGGCTCGCCGGCGGCCTCGGGCTCGCCGGCAGCCTCGGGCTCGTCCGCGGCCTCGGGTTCGCCGACGGCCTCCGGTTCGCCGACGGCCTCGGGTTCATCGACGGCGGCGTCGGGGTCGCCGGCGGCCGGTGTCCCGGGCGCGTCAGCCGTGTCGGCCGTAATCTCAGGCGCATCAGCCGCCTCACCTAGGTAAGCCGTCTCTGCCGGATCGGCAATCTCGACCGGATAAGTGACATCCCGCACCTGCACGGCGGGCAGGCCCCATCGCGCCCGCTCCTCTTCCGAGAAGCCGGGCGAGGAAGTGCGGTTCCCCTTCTCCACGGCTGGCCCCCACCAGGCCGGGAATGTACGTTCCCCGGTCTCCCACACCAGTCGAACATGACCGAATCACTTTTTCTACCCGAATTACGAATTTATGTAGTAGACCGGCCCCGGGCGGGCCTGCCCTTGCCCGGCTGCGCGGGATCCGTGACACTGGGTTCCGATTTGCCCACGCCGGGAGGCTGGGCCGCACGCATTGCGCCCGCGCCGTCCGGCGCGCGGCAGGCGTCATGAGGAGGCAGCGGTGCGCACACCCGGCTGGGGCGGCGGAAGCCGACGCAGGACTCTCCTGGCCGGACGCACGGCGAAGGCGGCGCCCGCGGTGGCGTGCGCGTTCGCGCTGCTGGCCGCCGCGCCGGCCAGCGCCGCCATCCCGGCCGGGTGGACCATCCCGGCCGGGTCCGCTATCGCCGGCTCGGCCCAGCTCACCGCTCCCCCGGCCGCCGCCGGCCTGGCGGCCGGCACCGCAGCGGCCGGTGCGGGCGGGCCAGCCGGTGCGGGCGGGACCGCCGGCGGCGCCAGCCGGCAGCACCGGATCAAGGTGCTCACCGCGGTGCTGACGAACATGCGGGAGCACTTCGCCAAGTACCGGTCGTTCACGCCCGGGCCGCAGGACATCTTCGACTACCAGGTCGGCAGCCTGTGGAAGCAGGGCATCGACGGTTACGGCACCACGGTGGCGGTTATCGAGGGCTGGGACGACCCGGACATCGCTCAGGTGGTGGCCGGCTATGACCGCAAATTCGGCTTGCCGAACCCGCAGATCAAAACGGTCTTCCCGGCCGGGCCGCTGCCGGCCAAGTGCCCGCCCGGCATGCAGAAGCTGGGCAGCTACGGGTCGTGTGCCGCCTGGCGGGGCGAGCTGGAGCTCGACGTGATCTCCGCGCACCTGATCGCGCCGTACGCCAAGATCGTCATCTCCGCGACGCCGGCCGACACGCAGATCACCGACGACGCCGCCAGCCAGGTCGCCCCGCCGGAGATGATGAAGGCGCTGGAGTACATCAGCCAGCGCCACCTGGCCAACGCCATCTCGATCAGCGACGGGACCGGCGAGATCACCTACAGCCACGGCGCGGACGAGATCACCGCGCAGGACCCGGGCGAGCTGACCGCGGCGGCGGCCGGCATCCCGGTCATGGTCGCCACCGGCGACTGCGGGGTGGTGCAGAACCTGGCCGTGGCCAGCGGCCAGTGCGCGGACACCTCGGCGACGCCGGACACCGCCGCCTGGGACGACTCCCCCTGGGTCACCGCGGTCGGCGGCAGCGTACCGAACCTGACCAAGACCGGCGCCAAGGCCGGGCCGGACCCGCTGTGGCACGGCTCCGGTGCCGGCTTCTCCTCGGTGTTCGGCCGTCCGTCCTACCAGGACGGGGTGGCCGGCCACACCGGCAGCGCCATGCGGTCGGTGCCGGACATCACCATGGACTCCCAGGACGGCACGTCCGAGGCGGCGCCGCTGTTCGCCGGCCTGATGGCGCTGGCGACCCAGCTCAACCACGGCAACGTCGGCCCGGTCAACCCGGCGCTTTACCAAATCGTGGGGCCGGCCGGGTCAGCCGGTGGCGTCGCCGACGTGGTCCGGGGGAACGACTCCACGCGCACCGTGCCCGGCTTCACGGCCGGCCAGGGGTTCGACGTGGCCTCGGGCTGGGGCACGGTCAACGCGAGCAGGTTCGTGCCCAGCCTGGTCACCGCCACCCGGACGGAGGCCGACGAGGCGCTGGCCCGGCAGCAGGCACGCGGCCAGCTGACGCACCTGGAGCACGGCATCCAGCTGTCCGGCGGCGGCACCTCGGGCCACCAGCTGTACCTGCTCGACCAGGGGTTCCTGCCACGCCACCCGGTCGTGCTGGCCATTGACGGCCACCGGATCGCGACGCTGACCGCCAGCACGTCGGGCTACGTCACCGACATGATCAGCCCGGCCAAGCTGAAGCTGCGGCCGGGGCGGCACGTGCTCACCCTGACCAGCATGCTGCTTACCGCCAGCACCACCTTCAGTACCGGCTGACGGCAGCTGGCGTAACAAGCACCGCCCGGGCCGGTCGCGGCCCGGGCGGGTCATTGGTGTATCCGACAAAAGAGCCCCCTTACGTTCGGTCACCGGCACATGGCCGCCGGACCGGGCCAGGGTCAGACTGTTCGGATTCCCTGCAGAGGTGGGGGACTTAGGTTACGGAGCCGCCGTGAACCGTCATCGTCGTCTGGTTGCCGTTGCCGTCGCCGTCGCTGGCGTGCTGACGGCCGCCGCGTGCTCTGGTTCGGCCGGCAGCAGCAGTGGCTCTGCCAAGCCCCAAGCCGGGGGCACGATCACCTTCGCCGAACAGCCGGGCTCGACACCGACTTACATCTTCCCGCTGTACAACGGGGCCAACTCGCAGAACGCCAACATCACCTACCTGCAGCCGCTGATGTGGCTGCCGCTGTACTGGTTCGGCCACAGCAACAACAATCAGGCGACGGTGAACTACGCGCAGAGCATGGCCAACCCGCCGGTGTTCTCCGATGGCGGCAAGACCGTCACGATGACGCTCAAGAAATACAACTGGTCGAACGGGAAACCGGTCACCTCCAGAGACCTTGAGTTCTGGACGAACCTGCTGCTCGCCGAGAAGACCAACAGCGCGGCCTACGTGCCCGGCGGCTGGATGGACCACGTGAGCGGCATGGCCACGCCCAACCCAAGCACGTTCGTGCTCAAGTTCAACCAGAAGTACAACCCCGTCTATCTGCTGTACAACGGGCTGTCGATCCTGCAGCCGATCCCGCAGGCGGTCTGGGACAAGACGTCCGCGACGGGAAAGATCGGAAACTACGACCAGACGCCGTCCGGGGCGAAGGCCGTCTACAACTTCATGAACAAGCAGTCCATGTCCCTGTCCACCTGGGACACCAACCCGCTGTGGCAGGTGGTGGACGGGCCGTGGCATCTCAAGCCGAACACCGGCTTCCAGGTCACCGGCCAGGTCACCATGATCCCGAACAAGTCCTACTCCGGCCCGGACAAGCCGAAGGCAAGCGAGTTCCAGGAACTCCCGTTCACCAGCTCGACGGCCGAGTTCGACGCGCTGCAGTCGGGCAACATCGACTATGGCTACGTGCCGACCACCGAGGTGGCCGGCCTGGGCCGGCTCAAGGCCGAGGGGTACAAGATCGACCCGTGGTACGAGTGGGGCATCACCTTCATCGGCTTCAACTTCAGCAATCCCAAGTACGCGCCGCTGGAGAATCAGCTCTACATCAGGCAGGCGATGCAGCATCTGGTCGACCAGCCGACGTACATCAGCAACATCCTGAAGAGCTATGGCCAGCCGACCTACGGGCCCGTGCCGACATTCCCGCAGAGCACGTTCCTGGACCAGGCGGAGAAGACCAATCCCTATCCGTACAGCCCGTCCGCCGCGAAGAGCCTGCTGACCCAGCACGGCTGGACCATCCCGGCGTCCGGCCCGGCCACATGCACGCGGGCGGGCTCGGGTAGCACTAACTGCGGGGCCGGCATCGCGGCCGGAACCAAGCTGACCATCCCGCTGATGTACGGCGCCGGCATCCCGTCGCTAAACGACGAGATCCAGGCCATGCAGTCGGCCTTCGGCTCCGCGGGCATCCAGCTTCAGCTGACCCAGGCGCCGTTCAACACGGTGCTGTCCGACTCCTACGAGTGCATCGGCAAGACGACGGCGCATTGCCCTGCCAGCTCGACCGCGCTGAGCTCCCTCGGCTCGCCGGTATACACCTACGTGCCGATCTACTACCCGAACGGGGACAGCCTGTTCGGCTGCGGCGGCGCGACCAACGGCGGTAACTACTGCAACCAGCAGGCGCAGAGCCTGATCAAGCAGATGATCACCGACGACCCCGCGGGTGCCCAGCAGGCGCTGAACCAGTACCAGATCCTGCTGGCCAAGCAGCTCCCGGTGCTGTGGTTCCCCAACAGCGCGTACCAGATCTCGGCGATTTCGTCGAAGCTCGGCGGGGTGGCGGCGCAGGATTCCACCGGCCACATCTACCCGTCGGTCTGGTTCCCCCAGTCCTGACCAAGAACGTCCTGAGTACACGACAAGCAGCTGTGACGCGGTGCCGCCCGGCACCGCGTCACGGCTCGTACGGAAGGGGGGACTGACCTAGATGACCGGGTACCTGCTCCGGCGCACCGGGCACGCGGTAGTCGTGCTGATCATCGTGACGATCATCGTGTTCTCGATCCTGCACTTCCTGCCCGGCAGCCCGGCGCGCGCTCTGCTCGGCGTCCATGCCACCCCCGCCGCCATCGCCGCGTTCAACGACGTGAACGGGTACAACCGGTCGCTGCCGATCCAGTACATCGACTACCTCAACCGGCTCCTTCACGGGAACCTCGGGTTCTCCTACCACTTCGACCAGCCGGTGGGCTCGCTGCTGGCGCTGGACCTGCCGAAGAGCGTGCTGCTGATCGGCTCGGCCTACGTCATCGCGCTGCTGATCGCCGTCCCGGTGGGCGTGGTCCAGGCGCTGCGCCGGTACAAGCTGTCGGACAACGTGATGACGACGCTGTCATTCGTCGGCTACGCGATGCCCACGTTCTGGCTCGGCATCCTGCTGCTGGTGGTGTTCTCCTCGACGATCCGCCTGTTCCCCCCGGAAGGCCCGCAGGGCGCGTCGGTGTCGGCGTCGCTGAGCGACCCCGGCGCGCTGGTGCTGCCCGTCGCGACCCTCACGATCGTCACCGTCGCCCAGTTCAGCCGGTTCATGCGGTCGGCGGCCATCGACACGCTGCTGCAGGATTACATCAGGACGGCGCTGGCCAAGGGAACCTCGCGGTGGCAGATGGTCCGCCGGCACCTGCTGCGGAACAGCATCCTGCCGCTCATCACGCTGATCGGGCTCAGCCTGCCGGGCGTGTTGTCCGGGGCCATCATCGTCGAGGTGCTGTTCAACTACCCGGGCATGGGCTGGCTGTTCTGGACGGCCACCGGGGCGCACGACTATCCCGTGCTGATGGGCTTCACCGTGGTGGTCGCGGCGGCCACCGTGCTGGGCAACCTGCTCGCCGACATCGCCTACGCGGCCGCCGATCCCCGCGTCAGGTACCAGAGCGCGTGACCGCCCCGCTGACCTCCGCACCGGTGCCCGTCGAGGACGGAGCCGGCCCGGTGGAGGTGCCCACCGCCCGGTCGTGGCGGCAGACCGCGGCCGCGTTCTTCCAGAACCGGATGGCGCTGGCCGGTCTCGCCGGCCTGGTGATCATGCTGCTGTTCAGCTTCGTCGGTCCGCTGGTATACCACACCGACCAGATCCACCCCGACCTGGTGCAGATCACCAAGCCGCCCAGCTCGCACTACCCGCTCGGCACCGACGAGGTCGGCTACAACGTGCTGGGGCGGCTCATGGTGGCGGGCCAGTCAACGCTGGAGGTGGGCTTCGCCGCGGCCGCGATCGCCGGGATCATCGGCACCCTGTGGGGTGCCATCGCCGGGTTCGTCGGCGGCCTGGTGGACACGGTCATGATGCGCATCGTGGACGCGCTGCTGGCCATTCCCGCGCTGCTGCTGGTACTGCTGCTCAGCACGCTGACCCGGCCGAGCCTGTTCGTGGTGATCATCGTGCTCGGCTTCATCTCGTGGCTGGCCACGGCGCGGCTGGTGCGCGGCCAGGTGCTGGTGCTGCGCTCGCTGGAGTACGTTCAGGCCTCCCGCGGCTTCGGGGGGTCATCCAGGCACATCGTGTTCCAGCACCTCGTCCGCAACGTGATCGGCATCGTCGTCGTGCAGGCCACGTTCGAGGTCGCGAACGCCATCCTGCTGTTCGCCGCGCTCAGCTTTCTCGGGGTCGGCCCGCCGCCGCCCGCGGCAAACTGGGGCGGGATGCTCACCGACGGCCTGAACTATGTCTTCTCCGGCTACTGGTGGCTCATCTACCCGGCCGGCTTGTGCATCGTCATCACGGTGGTGTCGTTCAACCTGATCGGTGACGCGCTGCGGGACCTGCTCGACGTGCGGCTGCGGACGAGATAGCCGCCGGCGGCCCGTGTCCCCGGGCGGCGGCACCAGCAGGCGCCGGCGCCGCGCTGCCCCGCGACAGGGCCTGGCTGGCGCAGCCGAAGCACTGGCCGGGCCGGTTGCCCGCGAGCACGGAGTGGATGAGCGTCACCGGAACGGTCGTGTACATGCCGCCACCCCGCACCTGGACGCCAGCGCTGCCGGTCACCTGGTTCCGGGTCACCCGCGTATGGTCCAGCGTGAGCTGAACCGGCGGCCCGGAAATCAGCACACCGTTCCAGATGCCCCCGCCCTGTGCCACCCCGGCTGGCCCGGCCGCCTGGCCGGTGTTGCCGCTGATCTGGTCACCATCGGCCTCGAGGAGGCTGTTGGTGAGGATGCCCACGCCCTGAACGGTGGCCGCGCCCGCCGACGTCTTCGCGATGGCGGTGTTGCCGCTGATGACGCTGCCCCGCAGAGTGACAAGCCGGGGTTTCGCAGGCGGGAACGTGTACACCGCCAGGCCGGCCCCGGCGTTCCCGGCGACACCGTGCGGGCTGGCCACCGTCGCGGTGTTGCTGGTGATCTTTGTGCCGGTGATGCTGCCGCCACCGTCCAGTTCCAGGGTGTCGCCGGCCGGGCCGGTGTCGGTGGTGGTGGCCATGGTGGCCGACAGATTGTTCCCGGCGATGAGGCTGTCGCGCATGGTCAGCAAACTGTCGCCGCACATGCACATGGCCGAGTCAAAGCCGACCGGCTCGCCGCGCAGGCCCCGGGTGCGCACGGTGTTGCCGAGGAACGCGGTGTGGTCGACCGTGGTGGGGATGTGGTCGCCGACGTGGATGCCGCCGGAGTTCGCGTTCATGTCGATGAGCTGTCCGCCGGCGGACTTGGGCAGATTGGTGGTCAGCGCGGCGCTGTTACCGGCCAGCGCACTGTCGCGAACCGTCAGCCGGTCGGTCACCGGGGCGAAGAACGCCCCCAGCTTTCGATGCCGCCCCCAGCCGCCAGCGCGAACGGGCACCGGGCGGCGCACGGGAGACCGCTGGGCACGGTATGGGCGGGGTCGGCACGGTTGCCGTCGATGACGCTGCCGGAGATCACCACCGTCGCCCCGCCGCTGGGCACGCCTTCCGCGGAGATGGCCTGCGGCGGTATCTCCACGCCACCGCCGCCGGCCAGCACGCCGCCGCGCCCGGTGAACGGGGCCGAGACCGGGCTGGACCGGGCGACGCCGCCGGTGATCCGCACCCCGCTGATCGACACCACCGGCTCGCGGGCGGCGCCGATCGCCCCGACCGTCACCACGTGCCCGCCACCGGCGATCACCGTCGACCGCGGGCCCGCGCCGGCCAGCCGCAGGCTGGCCTCGATCCGGACACCACCCCGGTAACGGCCGGGACCGACCCTGATCGTGTCGCCATCCCTGGCCGCGGCCGCAGCCGTGCTGATCTGGGTGTACTGGCAGCCGCTCGGGCACACCGTCAGGGTCGCCGCCGACACCGGCGCGGCCGCCCACCCCACCGGGACCACCGCCGCCGCGGGAAGTAACCAGGCTAACGTCGCGATGCGACCGCACAGTCGACTGCGCTTCATGATCAAGTCCCCCGAGCCCCGTGTACCAAGTGAAGGCAAAGAACCGGCCTTAACAAGGGAAAGTACTCCCTCGGGTCTTCGCGGGCAAGCGCCGTCCGGAGATTCAGCCAGGCGTGACGGCGGCCGGGCCAGCCTGCGCGGGCCGCGGAAGCGGGGAGTTCCATCTGCTCGCTTCGGTGCGCAGGAAGGCGAGGAATTGCTCGCGGGCAGGCGGGGGCGGGCGGTCGCGCGCCGTGGCCGCGTACACGCGACGGCGCGGGCTGCTGGCCGCGTCGACCGGGATGAGCGCGATGTCGGATCGCGCTGCGTCTATCGCCAGAGACGAGACGACGGTGATACCGAGGCCAGCGGCAACCATCCCCAGTTTTGCCGTCCATTCGCGGACGAGGAAGGCGATCGTTCCTTCGAACGCCGGCAGGAGATGGACGGGACTGAGCATCCGGTCATCGTCGCGGACGTCCCCGGCGATCCACCGGTCCCCGGTCAGCTCGGTGAGGTGAACCGTCCGGTGGCCGGCGAGCGGGTGACCGGGCGGGACCGCGACATACATCTGGTCATCAAGCAGGTGCTCCAGTGTGGCGTGGGTGTCCGGCAGGGGCTGGCCGGGGAACGCGCTGATCACCGCGAGGTCGATGTCTCCCATCTCAAGCCGGGTGAGCTGGCGGCGTGTCGTGCCTTCCGCCAGCGTCATGCTCACCCGTGGATGCGCCCGGCTGAAGGCGGCGATCGCGCGGGGCACCAGTGCCGCGTTGGCCGTCGGGAACCCGCCGAGCCGCAGTGCGCCCGCTTCCAGCCGGTCCAGGGCCACCAGTTCGGCCGCCGCCTCCCCGGCCAGGCGCAGGATGGACTCCGCGTACGGCAGCAGAGCCCGTCCGTGGTACGTCAGATCGACCCCGCGTGCCTTGCGGACGAACAGCGTGGCTCCCGTCCTGGCTTCCAGCGAGGCGATCTGCCGGCTGACGGCCGACTGGGTGTACCCAAGAGCTGCCGCGCTGGCCGTGATCGATCCTTGGTGCGCCACCGCCACGAAGGTGCGCAATAGATCGGTATCCATGCGTATCAAGTATGGCTCACATGCCAGATTCTCGTTTGTCGCATACGTAGACGGTTCCTATTGTGGTCGCCGTGAAGCTTGGGCTGTTTGCGATCAACTACGGGACCTGCGCCGACCCCGATGTGGCCGTCGAGGTCGCCCGGCATGCGGAGGCGCGCGGATTTGAATCGGTGTGGAGCGGCGAGCACATCGTTCTTCCCGATCCCCGTCCGCCGGGCCTGCCGTTCCCGCCGACGCTGCCACTGCTGGACACGGTGGTCGCGCTCACCCTCATCGCTGCCCGCACGCGCACGCTGAAGATCGCCAGCGGCATCATCATCGCGCCGTTGCGCAACCCGGTCGTGCTGGCCAAGGAACTGGCCAGTCTCGACGTCGTGTCGGCCGGCCGGCTGATCATCGGGCTGGGAACCGGCTACATCGACGCCGAGTTCCGGGCGGCCGGCGTGCCACGCGCTCAGCGCCAGGCCCGCACCGACGAGTCCATCGAGGCGCTGCGCGCGCTATGGACCATGGCACAGCCGGCCTATCACGGTCACCACGCCACGTTCGACGGGATCAACGCCTACCCACGCCCGGTCCAGCGGCCCGCCCCGCCGATCGTCGTGGGCGGCCACGGCCCGCGCGCGTTCACCCGCGCGGTTGCCCTCGCCGACGGCTGGTACGGGTTCGGGCTGGATCTGGATGGCACCCGCGACTGCCTCGCCCAGATACGGGCCATCTCCCAGGCCCGCGAACGCCCAGCCCTGCTCGGCCGGCTTCAGATCAGCGTCACGCCGGTCGGGCCGCTCGACCGGGCCACCATCGAGCAATACATCGAACTCGGCGTCGACCGCCTCGTCGTGCTTCCGCAACCCGACAGGAACAGCGCCGACAAACACCGGCCGGTATCCCGTGACCAGATCATGCGCAACATCGACGGCCTCGCCGAAACCTGCGCGGATCTACTGGACCGCGGCCCCGGCGCCGCTGCCGGTGGGCAGTAGCAGCCGCGAGGCATGGCGGCCGCCGTGCCGGACCACGTTGCGCGCGACCCGCGGCTCGCCCTGCTGCGAGGCCAGACCGAAGCGGTTCATGCTGCGCGCGAACCAGGGGAAGTCGCTGCTGGTCACGGTGACCCGGATCCGGTGGCCGGGCAGGAACACGTGGTGGGTGGGCCACAGCTCCACGCCGAACCGGTACACCTCGCCCGGGACCAGCGGCTTCGGCTCTTCCAGCGACTCGCGGCAGGCCGCGCGCAGGCAGCCCTGAGTGACCCGCACCGACCGGCCGTCCGGCCCCACGTCGGTGATCTTGACGTGCCAGTCGGTGTCCTCGCCGTCGGAGCTGGCGTACAGCTCCAGCGTGGGCCAGCCGGAGATGGTGACCTCCGCGGCCAGCGGCGCCCCGGTGTAGCAGAGCACGTCGTCGCGGGCCTCGTTGGCCGACTGGTCCAGCGGCACGTCCTCGAACGGGTAGCGCTGGACGTCGAGCCCGGTCGGCACCGGATCGGCGGGGTCATACCGGAACTCATCGCGGCCCTCGCCGGACGCCGGGCCGGCCGCCAGGCTGCCCGGGCCCAGGTACAGCGGGGTCACCGTGTCGCTGAGCGGCCACCGGGCGGCACCGCGCCAGGCGTTGCGGCCCGGCTCGAAGACCCGCACCCGGTCCACCTGCTCCAGGCCGTTGTCCCGGCCCTTCAGCCAGTGGTCGAACCAGCGCAGGTGCTCGGCGTTCATGTCGTGCGCGGCGGCCGCGCCGAACTGCTCGCCGCCGCACTCGGCGTCCGGGTGCCGCGACTTGACGTGGCTCCACGGCCCGACCAGCAGATACTGCGACGCGGCGGCCGGTGAGGCGGCGGCCATGTGCTCGTAGTGGTGGAACGCGCCGAGCAGATCCTCCAGGTCATACCACCCGGTGACGTGCAGGCAGGGCACGTCGAACTGGTCGTAACGGTCGTCGTAGCGCAGCGCCTTCCAGTACTCGTCCAGCGTGTCCCGGCCGCACAGCGTCTGCCAGGTCTCCCCGGCCGCGCCGATGATGTCGCCGATCGCCGCGAACGGCAGCGTGCGCAGGATCTGGTCCCAGTCGGCGTGCGCGAGCCCGTAGAAGTCCAGGATGCGGCGCCGCACGGAGTACGCCCACCAGGCGAAGTAGAGCTGGAACACCCCGTTGGTGTAGGGGATCTCCTGCTGCCAGCGGCCGGCGGCCGAGGTGGAGATCATCGCGCGCAGGTGCGGCGGCCGCTGCGACGCGCCCGCCCACTGCACCCAGCCCATGTAGCTGAGCCCGGTCGTGCCGACCTGGCCGTCGCACCAGGGCTGGGCGGCGACCCACTCGATGACGTCGTGGGTGTCGGCGGCGTCGTTGACGAACGCCACCCACTCCCCTTCGGACTTGCCCCGGCCGCGCACGTCCGCCGCGACGAAGACGTACCCGTGCGACTGGTACATCAGCGCCTCGTCGGCCACCAGCGACTCGCTGTCCTTGCCGTACGGGGTGACCTGGACGATGGCCGGCACCGCGGCGTCGCCATCCCGGCCGCCCGCGCCGGCCGGGAGGTAGACGTCGGCGGCCAGCTCGATGCCGTCGCGCATCGGGATGCCGACCTCGAACCTGCCCGCGGCGCCCAGTTCCCCGGCCCGGGCGATCCACGTCTGGAATGGGGTTGGTGCGCTGTTTTCCGTGCTCACGCACCGAGGTTAACGGCGGGCCGGAACCGGGTCTTTGTGCCAGGACGCGATCCCGCCGCCGGTTGTTCGGCCGAACCCACAAGGGCACGCCTTGACCATTCGTTGGGGGTAACCAACGGGAGGCGGCCGATTTGGCCGGAGCGCCGTGGCCACCACCGGGCCGCGACCCTACCGTCGGGACATGACTTCCGGTGGGTATCGTGTCCCGTCGCGGGTGCTCGTGGTCGGCGCCGGCATGGTCGGCCTGTCCTGCGCCCTGTCGCTGCAGGAGCACGGCATCGAGGTGACCGTCGCGGACCGGGCCCAGGAGGGCGCGGGCTCGTCCTGGCAGAACGCCGGCTACGTCGCGCCGGCCATGACCGTGCCGCTGCCCGAGCCGTCGATCCTGCGCTACGGCGTCCGTGCCGTGCTCAGCCCCGGGTCGCCGGTCCGGCTCAGCGCGCAACCCGACCCCCGGCTGGCCCGGTTCATGGCCGGCCTGGTGCGGCACTGCACGGCGCGCTCGTGGCGGCACGCCATGTCCGCCTACCTGCCACTCAACCGGCGCATCTTCGAGGCCTACGACCGGCAGCGGGACCTGGGGGTGGCGGCCGGGCTGAACCGGGCCGACGTGCTCGCCGCCTTCGAGCACAGCGGTGAGGCGGCCGGGCTGCTGCACGAGCTGGCCAGCGTGGCCGGCAGCGGCCAGCGGCTGGACGTCGAGCTGCTCACCGGGGACGAGGCGCACGAGCTGGAACCGCACCTGTCCCCCCGGGTGACGCTCGCGGTCCGGGTCCCCGGCCAGCGGTACCTCACCCCGTCCAGCTACGTCGCCGCGCTCGCCAGCGCGGTGCGGTCACGAAACGGCAAGATCCTGACGCAGACCCCGGTCACCAGCGTGCACCGGCACGGCGGCCAGGTGGTGGGCCGCGGGCCCGCCGGGGAGCTGGACGCCGATGCCGTCGTGCTGGCCAACGGGGCCTGGCTGAGCTCGCTCGCCCGCCCGCACGGGGTCCGGGTGCCGGTCTACGGCGGGCGCGGCTACAGCTTCACGCTGCCCTGCGCCGAGCCGCTCGGCCAGCCGCTGTACTTCGCGGTGGCCCGGGTGGCGGTCACCCCCCAGGGCGACCGGGTCCGGGTGGCCGGGACGATGGAGTTCGGCTCGCCGGACGCCGCGCCGCGGCCGGCCCGGATCAGCTCCATGGTGCGCGCCGCGCGCCCGCTGCTGAACGGCGTGGACTGGGACGCGCGGGCCGACGACTGGATGGGGGCCCGGCCGCTGAGCACGGACGGGATGCCGCTGGTCGGGGAGTCGCGGACACCCGGGGTGTTCGTGGCCGGCGGGCACGGCATGTGGGGGGTGACGCTGGGCCCGCTCACCGGGCAGCTGCTCGCCGAGCACATCGCCACCGGCGTGTGCCCGGCCGAACTGCGGCCGCTCGATCCCTGCCGGGCGTGAACCCTGCCGTCAGCGAGCAGCTGCCCGGGCGAGGTAGTGCTGGTGCAGGTCCTGCCACCCGGGGCGCCCGGCGGGCGGCTCGGTCCCGCGGGCGAGATAGCCCAGGGTGTCCAGGTGGCGGTGCCAGCCGGCGGCGAAGTCGGGTGCCGCCGGGCCGGCCGTGTGGCTGTGGGTCAGTACCAGGCGGCTGCCTGCGGCGTCGGCGCTGAGCTCGAAGCGGACCCGGCTGCCGTGGGCCTGCGTCGGGCCTCCCTCCCACTCGAACTCCACGACAGACGGCGGTTCCCACACCAGCACGGTCCCGTCGATCAGGCTGTGGTTGCCGGGAAACCGAAGCACGGCCCGGTCGGGGCCGATCTGGCCGTCGGCGATCCAGCGGGCCAGTCCGTCCGGGGTGGTCAGGTAGGCCCACAGCTGGTCCACCGGGATGGGGAAGGCGCGCTCCAGGCGGACAGTCCCGTCAATGGTGATCGCGGCGTAGTCAGTCATCGGATGGTTCCTTTCGTACGGGTGGGAGATCCCCGGACGCGAGGTCACGCTCGACCCGCGCCGCCAGGCGGTCCAGCTGGGTGTTCCAGTAGCGGCGCTGGGTGGCCGCCCAGTCCGCCAGGGCGTCAAGGCCGGCCGGGTCCACGGAGTAGACCCGGCGCTGCGCGTCCACCCGGCGGCGGACCAGCCCGGCCTCCCGCAGCACCCGCAGGTGGTGCGAGACCGCCGGGCGGCTGCAGCCGAAGTGCTCCGCGACCTGCCCGGCCAGCAGTTCCTCGCGGGCCAGCAGCTCGACGATGCGCCGCCGGGTGCCGTCGGCGAGTGCGGCGAAGACGTCCATGCCACCCATTATGTCAGCTTCTGCTTAATTAAAGCAAGATGAACTTAAGAACGGCTGCGCCGTGCACCCGGGCCGGGCGGACGACGCAGGCGCAAGGAACCGGGCTGGGCCCGCGCCGGCTGAGTTTCAGGTCCTCAGGTGACGGTCCCGCATTCTCCGGGCGGCCACGATGCGGTACATGAACCCCAGGTACAGCAAGCCCGCGATCACCAGCAGCAGGGCCTGCACGCCCTGGAACGCGCCGAGCGCCGATGCCGGGTGGTAGGCGAGGTGGTACTCCGCATGATGCCGGCTCAGCCAGCGCAGCGGCCTATCGGATCCGTTCAGCTGGCGCAGCGCTGCCGGGCTGATCGGGTGCCCGCCACGGCCGGTGAACCAGCCGCGCACCAGCCAGGCACCGGAAAGGCGCCCCGGGCCGGGCATAGCCACCTGCCCCAGCGGTCCCTGGATCAGATCTACTCCGCTTGCGGGGGCGGGGGCAGCGACCGTGCTGGAGGTGGCCAGGCCGAGGAACCGCGCTGTCTCCCACCACGCTGCCGCGACGGCGGCGAGGAGAGCGATGCCGGTCCAGGCCATCGCGGGGACCGTTTTCCGGGTCACCGCCCCGATCAGCGTGCCGAGTGTGACGGCGAGGAAGGCCCATCCGGCCAGCGTCAGCGGGCCCGCCTGGAACAGCAGGCCGGTCCAGCCGCTGACAGCGCCGGTCAGATCCCAGGGCCGGTATGACCAGCTGAACAGCGCGCCCAGGCCCGCGGCCAGCAGCACCCAGGAGCCGCCCAGCAGCGCCAGCTTCCAGGTCAGCCAGGCCCGCCGGTCAACCGCCTGTGTCCAGGCGAACCGGAACGTCCCGCTCTCGAACTCCGCGGCAAGCAGCGGGGCGGCGAGGAAGACGCCGAACAGGAGCACCAGCACCACCAGCACGATGGACATGACCACCGGATACGGGCCCCACGGCTTCTGGAGGAACATGGTGGCGTCGGCAAGGCACTTGCCAGTGCCCGGGCAGCTGGGCAGCGACGCGTAAACGTCGGCGCCGCGCACGCCGACCACGATCAGCACCAGCGCGACGGCGCCGCCGAGCACGGCGAATGCCAGCACCGCGGAACGATGCTGTATCCACATCACTGCAACCATCCGGCGTGCCATCGCCGGCTCGCCGGGCCGCGATCGGCGGCGCTCAATCATCGGGGAAGCATTCGCGCTCATGCGTTCGCCACTCTCAGGACGGGCCGTTTCGGCGAACCAGGGCCACGCCCCTCTGCGGGTTCGCGCAGATAGCAGAGCACCAGCTCCTCAAGCGTGGGAGCCGCCGTCTGCCAGCCGGGCGGGAGGGCGCAGGGACAGCCGCGCCGGGCCAGCAGCCGCACCAGGCGGCCCGCGGCCTGCTCGTGGACAACATCGAGCCCCGCGACCAGGCGATCGCGGTGCTCGGCCGGCCCGGTCAGCAGCGCATGCTGGCCGAGCAGGGCGGCGATGTTGCCGCAGAGGCGCACGGTGCCGGCCGCCAGCAGTATCAGGTAGCTGGAGAGGCGTTCCAGCTCGGACACGACGTGCGAGGAGAACAGCACCGACAGGCCGTCTTCGGCAACCGAGACCATCAGCGCCGACATGAAGTCGTGCCGGGCCACCGGATCAAGCCGGGCGAGGGGCTCGTCGAGGACTAGCAGATCGGGGTGTGCGGCAAGCGCGATCGTCAGCGCGAGCTGCGCCTGCTGGCCCCCGGAAAGCTGCCCGACCTTGCGGTCGCGGCGGATGGCCAGGTCGGCAAGACGGCGCTCGACGAGACGTGCATCCCAGCAGAAGTTGAGCTGCCTGGCGAGCCGGAGCATGGAATCCACCCGCAGGTGCCGGTACAAGGGAGCATCCTGGGCCACGAACCCGGCACGCCGCTGCGCCTGGGGTGAGCCTGGCGGCTCCACCCCGAACAGCCTGATCTCACCGGTGGTGGGGGCGCTCAGGCCGGCCAGCAGTTCCTCCAGGGTGGTCTTGCCTGCCCCGTTGGGGCCGACCAGGGCGGCGACCTCACCCGCGGGCACGGTGATGTCGCAATCGCGCAGTGCCCACTGCCTCTTGTAACGCTTTCCCAGGCCGGCGGTCTCGATGACGGTCACGCGACCACCCCCGAGTTCTCCTCCCCGGCTCCGTCCTGCCCCTCCTGGCCCCAGAACTCATGCCAGGCGCCTTCGAAGAGGGCCGCCGTGCCGGGCGCGTCCAGCCCAGCCCGGGCCGCCTCCCGCAGCCAGCCATTCAACAGGCTGCGGCGCAACCGGGTGAGCTCCCGCGCTCCGATAGTCGCCGGGGCGGCCTCAACGAACGTGCCCAGGCCGGGCCGCCCCGCCGCCAGCCCCCGGTGCTCCAGCTCCCGGTACGCCTTCATGACGGTGTTGGGATTGATGCTCAGCGCCCCGACCACATCCTTGACGCGGGGCAGCTGATCTCCCTTGTGCAGCGAGCCGAGCCGCAGGGCCTGCTCCACCTGCTGCACGAGCTGCAGATAGGTAGGCACGCCCGAAGCCGGATCCAGCCGGAACCAGATCGCGAAGCCGCGATCCTCTCCGGGCCCAGGATTATCTATCATCATGGTTAAATAGCATTGCCAATATGGCGATGGTAGTCAAGCCCTCCGCGGCGTGTCGCCAGCCTGCTGCCGGTGCGGCGGCCGGGGCTGCGGTGATCGCGAAGACTTAGGCTCGTGCTGGCAGTTCTTTCTCTTCGCGATGATGGAGGCCGAGATGCCGTCGCTCAGCTACCTGCCCGGGTTCGGCAATGAGCACGTGAGCGAGGCGGTGGCCGGTGCGCTGCCGGCCGGGCGCAACTCGCCGCAGAAGGCGCCGCTCGGGCTGTATGCCGAGCAGCTGTCCGGGACCGCCTTCACCCAGCCCCGCGCGGTCAACCGCCGCACCTGGGTCTACCGGATCCTGCCGTCGGCCTCGCACCAGCCGTTCAGCAGAATTGATAATGGCCTGCTGCGCAGCGCACCGTTCCGGGAGACCGAGCCGGACCCCAACCGGCTGCGCTGGGACGCCCCGCCGATGCCGGCCTCGGGCACCGACTTCGTGGCCGGGCTGCGCACCGTCGGCGGCAACGGCGACGTGCTCAGCCACACCGGGATCGGCATCCACTGGTACGCGGCGACCGCGTCGATGACCGGCCGGTACTTCGTGAACGCCGACGGCGAGATGCTCATCGTGCCCGAATCCGGCAGCCTGCTGCTGCGCACCGAGCTTGGCGTGCTGCACGTGGCGCCGGGCGAGATCGCCGTGCTCCCGCGCGGCATCAGGTTCGCGGCCGACCTGCCGGACGGCACGGCGCGCGGGTACATCTGCGAGAACTACGGCGAGCTGTTCACGCTGCCCGAGCGCGGGCCGATCGGGGCGAACGGGCTGGCCAACGAGCGGGACTTCCTGGCCCCGGTGGCGGCGTATGAGGAGGACCGGCGCGCCGTGCAGGTGGTGGAGAAGTTCGGCGGCAACCTGTGGGCCGTGGACTACGACCACTCCCCGCTGGACGTGGTGGCCTGGCACGGCAACTACACGCCGTACAAGTACGACCTGGCCAGCTTCAACGTGATCGGGTCGATCAGCTTCGACCACCCGGACCCGTCCATCTTCACCGTGCTGACCTCGCGCACCGACTCCCCCGGCCTGGCCAACGCCGACTTCGTCGTGTTCGCGCCGCGCTGGCTGGTCGGCGAGGACACCTTCCGCCCGCCGTACTTCCACCGCAACGTGATGAGCGAGTTCATGGGCCTGGTCCGCGGCGTGTACGACGCCAAGGCGGAGGGGTTCGTGCCCGGCGGGGCGAGCCTGCACAACTCGTTCAGCTCGCACGGCCCGGACGCGGAGACATTCGAGCGCGCGTCGGCGGCCGGCCTGTCCCCGCAGAAGATCGACGACACGCTGGCCTTCATGTTCGAGACCCGCTGGCCGGTGGTGCCGACGCCGGACGCGATGGGCGCCGCGTTCCGGCAGGCCAGCTACGACGAGGTGTGGCGGGGCCTGGTGCCCCGGTTCGGCGCGCGCTGACCGCGGGCGGGCCGGGTCTGGGCGGGCCGGTCAGATCCGCAGCTTGAAACCCTCGTGCGAGGCGGTGAAACCGAGCCGCTCGTAGAACCGGTGCGCGCCGGCGCGGCGCTTGTCGCTGGTGAGCTGGACCAGGCCGCAGCCGCGGCGCCCGGCCTCACCGATGGCCCACCGGAACATCGCCTCGCCCAGGCCCTGGCCCCGGTGACCGGCGGCCACCCGGACCGCCTCGATCTGCGCCCGGAGGGCGCCCCGGCGGGCCAGCCCGGGGATGAAGGTCAGCTGCATGGTGCCGGCCACCGCGCCGTCGGCGCCGGCCGCCACCACCAGCAACTGGGCGGGGTCGGCGTCGATGGCCGCGAACGCGGCCAGGTAGGGTGCCAGGTCGCCTCCCGGGGCCGCCTCCCGGGACGCACCGATCTCATCGTCGGCGAGCAGGCCGAGGATGGCGGCGACGTCGCCGGAGGTGGCGCGGCGCACGGTGAACCGCTGCTGGGCGACGGACAGGCTGGCGAGCTCGGGCATGAGGTCCAGCTTGGCACGGCGGCCGTCGGGGCTGGCGGCCGGCGCCGGGCCGGCCGGGCCGTAATTGCCTGCCCGGGAAGACGCCCTACGCAATGATGTGCTGATGCAGGAAGACCCACCGCCGGTCACCCGGCGAGGCCGGCTGTTCGAGGCCGCGGAGGAAAGACACGTCCCGCTGCGGGCCATCCTGGCCACCGTCGCCGTCGTGGTGGCTACCTACTTCGCCGGCAAGCTGATCTACCGGCTGCGGGATGTCATCCTGCTGATGGTCATCGCCGGCTTCATCGCCATACTGCTCAACCCCGTCGTGCTCGGGCTGCAGCGCTGGCGCCCGCTGCGGCGGCGCGGGCTGGCCGTGACCGTGGTGACGGTGCTGGGCCTGCTGGTGTTCGCCGGGCTGGCGGTCGCGTTCGGCTACCCGCTGGCCAACGCCATCACCAACCTGGCCCACGACCTGCCGTCGTACGTCAGCGCGGTGGAGCACGGCAAGGGCTGGCTCGGCCACCTGGCGGCCAGGTACCACGTCGAGACCTGGGTGCAGAACAACGAGTCCAAGCTGGTGAATTTCGGCCAGAGCCTGGCCAAGCCGGCGCTGAGCCTGGGCAAGGGCGCGCTGACCCTGCTGATTTCCCTGCTCACCATCTTCGTGCTCGTCCTGCTGCTGCTGCTGGAAGGGCCGAAGATGCGCACCGGCCTGATCGGGCTGATGTCGGCCGAGCGGGGCGAGCGGTACGCGCGGGTGGCCAGGGAGGTCAACCGCTCGGTCACCGGCTACATGCTGGGCAACTTCCTCACCTCGGTGATCGCCGGGCTGGTGGTGTTCGTGACGCTGCTGGTCATGGGCGTGCCGTTCCCGTTCCTGTGGGCGCTGTGGGTGGCCCTGGTGGACTTCCTGCCGATGATCGGCGGCGCGCTGGCCGGGATACCCACCGTGCTGTTCGCACTCGGCCACTCGCTGACCGCGGGCATCGTGACGCTCGTCGTGTTCCTCATCTACACCCAGGTCGAGAACCACGTGCTGAACCCGGTCGTGATGAGCAAGACGGTGCGGGTCAACCCGCTGCTCGTGCTGGTATCCATCCTGGTCGGCGCGTCCGTGGGCAGCTGGGTCGGCGGCGTCTTCGGCGCCTTCGTGGCCGCGCTGCTGGCCATTCCCATAGCGAGCGCGCTGCAGGTCATCACCCGCGAGGCCTGGCGGTCCACCGCCCCGGTGCAGCCGGCCGAGCCGGACGACGTCATCAGGCCGCCGGCCAGATAGCCGCGCACCGGCCCACCTTTCGGCGACACTGATGCCATGGAATACGTCGGCCGGGTGCCCGCCCCGCCGCTCGACCGGTTCATCGACGACATCTACTGCCTGACCGGGATACCGCGCCACCGCCGGATGAACGTCCCGCCGATGCCGTCGGCGCACTTGTTCGTCAACCTGGGCGGCCCTGTCTGCCTGCGGGATTCTGACGCTTCGGTGCCGCCGGCAGTGTTCACCGACGGGTGGTTCATGGGTGCATGGACCAGGCGTTTCCTCTTGGAGTACCCCACCTGGACGCGGCTCGTCGGGGTGCATTTCAAGCCTTGGGGGATGTCGCCGTTCGCCGGCATCCCGGCGGCCGAGCTGCGGGACCGGTGGGTGCCGGCCGACGCCGTGTGGCAGCGGTCTCTGGACCGGATCCGCAACCGGGTCGGCGAGGCCGCATCGGCCACGGGGGCACTGCAGGCGCTGGAGGAGGAACTGCGATCGCGACTTGCCGCGGCACCGTCGCGCGGTCTCGGCCTGGTCCAGTACACGGGCGGGCGTTTGGCGGCTTCCTACGGCACGGTCCCGGTCGGTGTGCTGTCCGATGCGGCCGGGGTGAGCGGCAATCACCTGGCCGCGCAGTTCAAGTCCCATGTCGGGGTCACACCGAAGCGCGTGGCCCGGATCTACCGTTTTGCTCGGCTGATCGTGTTCGTGGACGCCCTGCGTCCGGTCGACTGGCCGTGGCTCGCGCACACGGCGGGCTACTTCGACCAGGCCCACTTCTGCAGGGAGTTCAAGGACTTCACCGGCCACACCCCGACGGAATACCTCGCCCTGCGGCGCCGGTTCCCCGCCGAGCGGGGGTTCCCGCCGGACAACGGTCCTATGCCCGCTGATTGATTTTTTACAAGCCCAGCCGCCCCCGGGTGCGGCAAGATCGGGCGCGAATGCGCAAGCAGACCCGAGGAGAACCTGTTGGGCACAGTATTCATGCACAAGGTGGTGTCGGTGGACCGCTTCTTCGCCGACGGGAACGACGCTGTCGGGCCACTCCACGACTGAGGCCGACATGCCGCACGCAAGTAGCCGCCGTTCGGCGCGGACAGGACGGCCTCGATGCTCCTCGGCTCAGGCGCACCGATCAGGTCGCTGGGCGCGCCAGGTCGTCCGGATCTGCCGTTGTGTGCGCCTCGGACGCTTGTGACCCGCGTAGGCGCGATGATTTTCGCGGTCGTCGCGCGTTTATCTGCCAAACGCTGTAGCGCGATGTCCACTGGACAAGGGAGGGATGTCATATGGAGATTGCCAATCTGGGTCAGGCGGATGGGCTGCCGCCGGTGGATTGGGCCGCAGTTGCTGCCAAGCTCGATGCGCGGTCGGCGCCAACTCCGGACGCTACGAATTCCCGCACGACCTGGCTGTCCACCGTCAACGAGGACGGCAGCCCGCATGTGACTGCGGTCGGTGCCCTGTGGCTGGACGGCGCGTTCTGGTTCCAGACGGGCGCGGGCACGCGGAAGGGGCGCAATGTCGCGCGCGATCCGCGGTGTTCGATCGCGGTGTCGATCCGCGACGCGGACGTCGTCATCGAGGGTGACGCTGCGCGAGTGACCGAGCCGGTCGCGCTGGCGCGCATTGCGAAGGCGTGGGCGGACAACGGCTGGCCGGCCGAACCCGACGACAGCGGGCCGGGCATCACTGCCCCGTTCAACGCACCGTCGCAAGGACCACCACCGTGGAACGTGTATCGCGTTGAGCCACGCTCAGCGATCGTGACCTTGGCGACGGAGCCGGGCGGCCTGACTCGTTTCCGGTTCTGACGCTTGCTGACCGGCAAGCCGAGAGCACGCTAGGAGGTCCATCAGATGAGCAAGGTCATCGCCGGGTTTTCGATGTCACTGGACGGCTTTGTTGCCGATCCGGATGACGGGGTCGGCCAGGTCTTCAAGTGGTATTCGGCGGGCGGCACGGACGCTGAGGTCATGTCCGGCGACGGCACGTTCGAAATGTCGCGGGAAGGAGCCGAGTTCATCGAGGAAGCCGGCAAGGGCGCGGGGGTGCTGGTGACCGCGCGGCGGACCTTCGACCTCGCGCACGCGTGGGGCGGCAAGCACCCGATGGACGTGCCGATGGTCGTCGTGACCCACCGGGTCCCCCAGGAATGGGCCAATCGCGAAGGATCGCCCTTCACGTTCGTCACCGAGGGTGTCCCGAAGGCCATCGACGTGGCACGGCAGATCGCCGGCGACAAGGACGTCGTGGTCGGC
>DASYAV010000082.1:0-3849 GCA_036501145.1 Streptosporangiaceae bacterium
TAACCTACATTTCCACCTGGCAGGGCTGGGTTTATCTTGCAACAGTCATAGACTGCTATACGAAGGCCATCGTGGGCTGGGCGATCGACGACAATTACAAGACCCCGCTCATTGAGCAGGCGATCGAGATGGCCGCCCGCAGCAATGCTCTCGCCGATAAGGCGATCTTCCACACCGATCGCGGCAGCAATTACACGTCCGTGCAGTTCGCCAGGACACTGAAGCGGCTGAGTATCCGGCATTCCGTCGGCCGCACCGGGATCTGCCCCTTGACCGGCCAATCACGGGAAACCCGCAGGTCAGTGACACGCCGCGAAGGGCCGGGATGCTTGCCTGGCGGTGACGGCGGCGATACACCTGTCCGCCATGAGTACGGGGGATCGCTCGCTGCGGCTTGAGCAGCGAGACGGGGAATGGCTGCTGGCTGGCTCGGAGGCTGAGCGTTTCGGGCTGGTGACCGAGTACTTGTCGCATCTGGCGGACCGGAATTACTCGCCGAAGACGATCCGGTCTTACGGGTTCGACCTGCTGGCGTTCTGCCGCTGGCTGCATGCTGAACAGGTCGAGATCGCGGCGGTGACGACGGGTATCCTGCTGCGGTTCCTGGCCGCCTGCCGGCAGGCCAGGGTGCCCGGCCGCCCCGGCCCCAACGTCGTGTCCCTGTCCGGGCGGCGGCTTGACCAGTACGCGGCGGCCACGGTCAACCACCGGCTGATCGCGGTCTCGGGGATGTTCGCGTTCCGGTCCATGCGCGATCCGGACGTCCCGAATCCGGTGCCGAAAGGGCGGGAGGCCCGGCGGGTCTCGTCCGGGCAGCGGAACGGAATGCTCGCGCACGTCGCCCGCCGCCCGGCGGCCCGGTCGCCGCTGCGGCTTCGGGAACCGCGGCGGCTGCCGCGGGCGCTGGACCAGCGGGAGGCCGCGGAGCTGCTGGCCAGCTTCCGGACCTGGAGAGACCGGGCGATCGCCGGGCTGATGCTCTACTGCGGGCTGCGCAGCGCCGAGGTCCTCGGCCTGGACGTGACCGACGCGGACATCGGCGGCCGGTGGGTGCAAGTCACGGGCAAGGGCAACCGGGAACGCCGGGTGCCGCTGGATCCCGACGTCGGCGCGGTCATCCAGGCCTACTTGCTGGCCGAGCGGCCCGAGACGGCCAGCACCCGCATGTTCATCGTGGCCAAGGGCCCGCACCGGGGGCAGCCGCTGACGGAGGCCGGGCTTCGCCGCACCTTCCGCTACCACCGCGAGATCGCCGGCGTTCCCGCCGGCAACCCGCACGCGCTGCGGCACACCTTCGGCACCGCCCTGGCCGAGGCCGGCGTCGACCTCGCGGTGATGCAGGCCCTGCTCGGCCACGCTCACGTCGATACCTCGGCCCGGTACATCCACCTGGCCCCCGCACACGTGAAGGCGGAATTCGATGCGGCTCGTGACCGTATCCGTTCCCGGGGCTGACCCGTGGCCGCTGCTGGCTGCCTACCGCCGTCACCTGGACCGCACCGGGCGGGGCAACGCCTCGTACTGGCGGGCGGCCCGGGACTTCTTCTCCTGCTGGCCGGACCCGGCGATGTGGGCGGCCGAGCCGCTGGAGGTTCGGCTGTCGGCCAGTTCGGCGCACCGGCCGGTGATCACGTTCCTCATGATCCACGGGCACCTGCGGCCCGGCTACGACTACCTGCTGGAACGCAAGATCTCCAGCCTCTGGCGGGAACTGGGGGAAACCTCGCTGGGCGAGGACCTCGCCCGTGTCCTGGAGGCCGCCGCGCAGCTCGGGTTCAGCGAGCGGGTCCGGACCGCGAACGCGTCGCAGGTCCCGGCCCGGCTGCTGATCCAGACCGGACGGCGCCTCGGCGAGCTGACCGCCGCCGACCTGGACGAGCTCGCCGACGCCGGCCGGGAACGCGAGCAACGCACCGGGCAGGGCTGGCGGCACTACCAGTCCGGGCTCAGCTTCACCCACCGGGTCCTGTTCCACCTCGGCATCCTGGCCAGCCCGCCGGAGACCGGGCCGAAACCGGTCCCGTTCGCGGACCGGCTCGACGGCATCACTCCCGCGATCGCCGCGGCCATGACGGCCTACCTGAACCTGAAACTGGCGACCTGCAAGCCTAAGACCGTCTCCAGCCTGGCCACACGGCTGATGCACTTCGGCCGGTTCCTCACCGAGACCGACCCCGGGCTGGCGAGCCTGGCGGCCCTGGGCCGGCAGCGTCACATCGAGCCCTACCTCGCCTCGGCCGCCGGTGCCGCCGACAGCCGCACCGGCACCGCGATCACCGCCGGAGAACACCAGCAGCGGATCCTCGCGGCCCGGAACTTCCTCACCGACATCACCGCCTGGGGATGGGACGACGCACCAGCCCGGCAGCTCATCTTCCCCGTCGACATCCCGAAACTGCCCCGGGTCCTGCCGCGCTACCTGCCCGTGGACGCCGACCGGCGGCTCGCCGGCGCGCTGCGCGAGTCACCCTATGCACTGGCGGCCTGCGCGCTGCTGCTCCAGCGCGCCTGCGGGCTGCGGATCGGCGAGCTGCTCGACCTCGAACTCGACTGCGTGCACGAGGTCCCCGGCTCCGGCGCCTGGCTGAAGGTCCCGCTCGGCAAACTCGACAGCGAGCGGATGGTGCCGCTGGATGAGGAGACCCTCGCCCTCATCGACACGATCACCGAGATCCGCTCACCCGGCCGCCCGGTGCGCCACCCGCGATACGGGCGGCCCGCCCAGTTCCTGTTCACCCACCACGGCCGCCGCCTGTCCCAGAACGCCCTGCGCGAGGAACTCGACCGCGCAGCCCGGGCCGCCGGACTCGGGCACATCGTCCCGCACCAGCTCAGGCACACCTACGCCACGGCCATGGTGAACGCCGGAGTGTCGCTGCAGGCACTGATGGCCCTGCTCGGGCACGTGTCCGCGGACATGAGCCTGCGCTACGGGAAACTGTTCGACGCGACCGTCCGCACCGAGTACGAACGAGCCCTCGACCTGGCCAGGCAGCGGCTCGGCGCCATGCCCGCCGGGCGCGCGGGCCTCCCGCTCGCCGACGTCACCAGCGGTGCCGAGTGGAAAGACGCGCCAGCGCTCAAGTCCCGGCTGGCTGGCGGGTTCTGCCTGCGGGCGCCCGCTCAGGGTGCCTGCGCCTACGCCAACATCTGCGAGCACTGCCCGAGCTTCCGCACCGACACCGGCTACCTCCCCGTCCTCGCAGCCCAGAAAGCCGACGCCGAGCAACTGGCCCGCGACGCCGAAGAGCGCGGCTGGATCAGCGAAGCCGACAGGCACCGCAAGCTCATCGCCCGCCTCGATGACCTCATCGGCGGGACACAGGCCGGATGACCAGCCCAGACCGCACTGCCCGGACCGAGCAGGCATGCGCCGAACTCGCCGCCGCCGGCCAGCCCGTCACCTTCACCGCCGTCGCCGCACGCGCCGGCGTCGGACGCGCCACCCTCTACCGCGACCCCGCGCTGCGCGCACTCGTCGACAGCCACCGCCACGACGCCGCCAGCGCAGGCACCCTCACCGGCCTGGCCGACGACATCACCGCCCTGCGCACCGCGATCGGGGCCGTCGCCGCCCGTGTCCGCCGCCACGAAGAACAAATCAGGCAACTCAACAGGAAAAAGCAGTAGATCAGCCCCGGCAAATCCGCAGCACCGGCAAATTGATTAACCGGCCAACAGATAGCTCCAACTGTATTGGCCGGTTAATGCCGGGACAACGCCGTCGCGGAGAGCTTCTCCTCCACCATCAAGCGCGAACTCGCAATGACCGGCCCTGGCCGACCCGGTCCGGGCGGCAGCGTGCCGTCTTTGACTACATCGAGGGCTGGTACAACACCCGCCGGCTCC
>DASYAV010000083.1:0-3496 GCA_036501145.1 Streptosporangiaceae bacterium
GGCCGCGTACAGCATGGGCCGGGCGCTGTATGCCGCCTACCACGGCCCGCTCTATCAGGTGCAGCGCGCCTCGGACGGCGCGACGGCCGACATCGGCCTGCTCTCGCCGGGTGGTTACGTCGAGGCGTCGGAGCAGGATTCCTTCTGCGCTGGCACCACCTGCACCATCGTCAGGATCTACGACCAGTCGCCGGAGGGGAACGACCTCACCGTGGAGGGCGCCGGCGGCGCTGCGGGTGCCGACGGCCCGGCCAGTGCCACCGCGCTGCCGGTCACGGTGCACGGCCACAAGGCATACGGCCTGGACATCACGCCCGGGACCGGCTACCGGGACGACAGCACCCAGGGGATCGCGGTCAACGGCCAGCCCGAGGGCATGTACATGGTGGCGAGCGGCACCAACGTCAACGGCAGCTGCTGCTTCGACTTCGGCAACGCCGAGACCAGCAACGACGACAACGGCGCCGGGCACATGGACACCCTCAACCTCAGCCTGGGGTGCACCGCGCCGTGCACCGGAACCGGTCCCTGGGTCGAGGCCGACATGGAGAACGGCGTGTACATGGGCGGGGACGGCAGCAATCCGGCCAACACCGCGGACAACGCCGACTTCGTCACCGCGATGCTGAAGAACGACGGGCAGACAACCTTCGAGCTCCAGGGCGGCAACGCGCAGGCCGGCCGCCTGATGACGTACTGGAACGGGAACCTGCCCAGCGGGTACGAGCCGATGCACCAGGAAGGCGCGGTCGTGCTCGGCACCGGCGGGGACAACAGCAACTCCGATACCGGCTCGTTCTTCGAGGGCGTGATGACGCAGGGCTACCCGTCCAACGCGGCCGACGCCGCCATCCAGGCCAGCGTCGTCGCCGCGCACTACGCCGGCTACTCCGGCGGTAGCGGGCCGGCTCCGACGGCAGGGCCGGCGGTGGTGCACGACGGGTACTCCAGCATGTACACGGTGGACGCGTCGAACGGGCACCTGCAGGAGACCTGCCTGCCTGCCATCGGCGACCCGTGGACCACCCAGGACCTGTCCGCGAAGTACGGCACCCCGCCGTCACGATGAATCGCGAGCAGGTGAGCCATCATGAAGGATTGTTAACAGTTTATTTCTGGCTCTGCATCTAGCCTGTCACTTTCCGCGACCCCTATGTTGTCCGGAAGCCCGGCCCGAGGAGGCAACATGCCCCGCTTCCGCATGCCACTCACGACGCACAGGCCATCCAGGCCGGCCCGCTGGCGCGGCACGGCCATCGCCACCACTCTGGCGGCGGCCTCGCTGACCGCCATGACCACCGCGGCCCCGCACGCCGCCGCCAGCACCGCCTGCCCCTGGGTCGGCTCGAGTGCGCCGATCAGCCAGCGGGTCAGCCAGCTGATGGCCCAGATGAGCCTGACGCAGAAGGTCGGCTTGCTCACCGGGGCCGGCGGCTCCAGCTACGTGGGATTCATCCCCGCCATCGGGTCGCTGTGCATTCCGGCGATGAACCTGGAGGACGGCCCGGCCGGGGTGGGCGACGGCATGACCGGTGTCACCCAGCTGCCCGCGCCGGTCGACGTCGCGGCGACCTGGGACACCGCCGCCGAGCGCAGCTACGGCCAGGTGATCGGCGGCGAACAGGCCGCCAAGGGCAGCTCGGTGGACCTGGGCCCGACCATCAACATCGTCCGCGACCCGCGCTGGGGCCGCGCCTTCGAGTCGGTCGGTGAGGACCCGTACCTGGCCGGGACGCTCGGCGCGGCCGACATTCAGGGTGTGCAGTCCACCGGAGTGATGGCCCAGGTCAAGCACTTCGCCGTGTACAACCAGGAGACGAACCGCAACACCCCGTCCGACAACGCGATCGTCAGCACCCGGGCCGAGCAGGAGATCTACCTGCCGGCCTTCCAGGACTCGGTGCAGCAGGGTGCGGCCTCCTCGGTGATGTGCTCGTACAGCACGGTCAACGGCAGCTACGCCTGCCAGAACCCCTACCTGCTGACCAGCGTGCTGCGGCAGCAGGACGGCTTCGCCGGGTTCGTCACCTCCGACTGGTACGCCACCCACTCCACCGTGCCCTCCGCCAACGCCGGCCTGGACATGGACATGCCGGGCAGCGACGGCTACTACGGCACCGCGCTGGCCAGCGCGGTGTCCTCCGGCCAGGTCAGCACGGCCACGCTGAACTCCATGGTGTCCAGCGTGCTCACCGAGATGTTCGCGTTCGGCCTGTTCGACGAGCCGCCGGCCGGTTCCCCAGCGGAAACGGCCACCAGCCCGGCGGACAAGGCGGCCGCGCTGAAGCTCGCCGAGGAAGGAACGGTGCTGCTGAAGAACAGCGGCAACGCGCTCCCGCTGACCTCGTCGGACAGCTCGATCGCCGTCATCGGGTCGGACGCGTCCAGCGGCGCGCTGACCGCCGGCGGCGGCAGCGCGGGGGTCGACTCCAGCGGGACGATCACGCCGTTGCAGGGCATCACCAAGGCCGCCCCCGGCGGGGTCACCGTGAACTACAACGACGGATCGTCCGACAGCTCCGCGGCCGCGCTCGCCGCTTCCTCGAGCGTCGCGGTGGTTTTCGTCAGCAACGACGAGTCCGAGGGCTCCGATCTGTCCGGCATCGACCTGCCCGGCGCGGACAACTCGCTGGTCTCCGCCGTGGCCGCCGCCAACCCGGACACGATCGTCGTGGTCAACAGCGGCTCCGCGGTCACGATGCCGTGGCTGTCGTCGGTCGCCGGGGTGATGGAGGCCTGGTACCCCGGCCAGCAGGACGGCACGGCCATCGCGGCGCTGCTGTTCGGCAAGGCCGCCCCGTCGGGCCACCTCAGCGTGACGTTCCCGGCATCGCTGTCCCAGGTCCCGGCCAGCACCCCGCAGCAGTGGCCGGGCCAGAACGGGACCGTGCAGTACTCCGAGGGCATCCACGTCGGCTACCGCTGGTATGACTCTCGCGGCCTGACCCCGCTGTTCCCGTTCGGCTACGGGCTGTCCTACACCAGCTTCGCGTTCAGCAACCTGAAGGTCGGCAAGCTGGTCAAGGGCGGGGCGGCGACGGTCTCGGCCACCGTGAAGAACACCGGCTCGCGGGCGGGCGCCGACGTCGCACAGCTTTATGTCGACGACCCGGCCGCCTCCGGCGAGCCGCCGCACCAGCTCGAAGGGTTCGCCCGGGTGAGCCTGAAGGCCGGCGCCAGCGAGACCGTCAGGTTCCAGCTCACCCAGCGCAACCTGCAGTACTGGGACTCCACCAGCAACAACTGGGCGGCCGGCACCGGCACGTACGGCATCGAGGTCGGCGACTCCGACGCCCACCTGCCGCTGTCCGGAACGCTCTCGGTCACCTCGGCGCAGCTCGGTCAGCCGGTGACCATCACCGACCCGGGGCCGCAGGAGGGTCTCGCGGGCACACCGGTGTCCGTGCCGGTGCCGGCCAGCGACAGCAACGGCGGCCAGGCGCTGACCTTCTCCGCCAGCGGGCTGCCGGCCGGCACCTCGATCTCCAGCTCAGGC
>DASYAV010000084.1:0-70177 GCA_036501145.1 Streptosporangiaceae bacterium
GTACGGTAATCTCTCCTAGGCCGGTAGCGTGCGACGGTGCCGGAGCACGGCCCCGGGGGAGCCCAGTACATGCGGAACCCCAGGCCGTACAACTGAACACTAGCCCCCTTAGCTCAGTCGGCAGAGCGTCTCCATGGTAAGTATCCCGTTCGAAACGCTGTACTGAACTGCGGAAACGCAAGATAAGCACGACCGGTGTGGACACAATTAGACGCTCTAAAATGGCCTAGATTCCAGCCCGCGAAGTGTGACCGAAGTCACATCAGAACGCGGGCTTTTGCGTGTCTGGACGGGGCGTGGTAAGCCGCTTGAACGATGGTGGCGTACGTCGGCGGCATCCACCTTGAGAGGTGACCTATGGATGGCACGTTGAGGTCGGAACTGGTGGCCATGCAGGCTGAGGATGTGGCGGCCATGAGCCGGTTCCTGGCTGAGGCCGACAGCCACCGGTCGGAGTTCGAGCGGACGCAGGTGATCTCCTCGGGCGTGCCCTGGCCGTATGCCCTGCTGGAGTGGCAGCCGTTGGAGCAAGCCCCAGAGTGCGCGAGGCGAGTCGTCGACATGGTGCACGCGCACACCGTACGGCTGCGGGAGATCGTGGCCGAGCATGGCTGGCCAGGCCGCAGCCTGGCCGGGGAGGACGGAGCCGACGCGGCGTGGCTAGTGCTCCAGCACACCAATTCGAGGGTGACGACGATCCGTTCTGCCGAAGGTGATGAGTTCTGCCGCTCGTGTGTGCTGCTGCTGCGTGACGCTGTGGCGTGCGGTGAGGCGCATCCTCGGCAGTTGGCAGCCATAGCTGACAGCCTCCGGCTTGGAGATGACGAGCCTCCGGAGTTCGCCTCTCTGCCTGGTCAGTACGAACTGGATGACCAGGGTCGGGCTGTCTTCCGGTGGGACGTTGACGTGCGGGAGATTGACCAGCGCAGGGCGGCGATCGGGCTTCCCCCGCTGGCCGCCGACTTGGTACGACTCCGAAGCGGTGAAATAGGTCCGAATGTGTGGGAGCCCTGGCCTCCGGATCATGACCACGCCGCCAGCCGCCAGGACACCCCCAAAGGTGCCGGATAAGAGCGCTCTAACCAGGGTTTATGAGGGACGGTCTGTCTCGCACGTAAACGCGTTGATGATCGTTTGGATGTCGACGCAAGGTTCGGCGTCGGGGCTGGTGCTCGCGATGCCGTCGAGGCGCCCCAAGTAATCCCAGATGGTGCGCCGGTGGGAGACCTCGCCGTGGGCGTAGGTGACGTAGATCCGGCCGTGCTCGGGGTGGCCGGGGTAACTGATCACCAGGCGGTCGGCCAGTTCGCGGATGTCTAGCCCGCTGCCCCTGAGCATCGTGCGTACGGCGCGGATGAGCGCGTTTCGGTCGCGGAACGCTTGAAGTTCGTTGCGTTTACTGGTCGTCTGAGTCATCGTTCGTCGGCTCCTCGGGCCGGGGCATGACGCGGTATCGGCGTTCGGCTTCGTCCATGCGTGCGATGAGCGCATCGGGGTACCCCGCGCTCACGAGTCTCCGGGGGCGCATCTCAAACAGCGGGTAAGCCCAGAAGCGGCGGGAGTACAAACCCCATACGACGAGCCATTGCGGTCGGCTCTGGTTGATCTGCTCGGCAATTGCCCGACAGGCGTTGTCATCGTTGCCCGGCATCAGGTCGTTCACCGCTGCTCTTGCTGCCGATGCGATCAACGCCAAAGGATCACCGATCCGTCGTACTCGGCTGTGCGTTCGGCTGGCTCTCGCACGTAAGTCGCGTCTGCCTGAACTGGCCTGACGAGCGTCACTTGCCCGACCCGCCCGCACGCCGGACGGCCTGCGGCAATCAGTGCTCTGGAGAGCGCTTCCATCGCGCCGTGTTCGGTCATCGAGACGCCGACCGGGTTGTTGCGTGGTTCCTGGAGAACACCCCACTCCCAGAGCTGGGCAAGCACTGTATAACTCCCATCTCACGCGGCGTGGTGCGCCCGGAAGCCCAAGCTCTCGGGCGGTAGCACGTAGGGCTAGTCTTAGTTGTACTGATCTGGTCTTATCTGATTCGACGTAGTGCGATCTACAGGTAACGACGGACCGTGAAGGCGCCGGGGCGATGTGTAAGGCGGTGTAAGGCATGGCGACAGGGCGTAAGGACCGGGATGCGCTGTCCCTCTTCGCGGACGAGCTGAAGGCACACCGCAGCGCCCGGGGCTGGACGCAAGCGGACGTCGCCGCGAGGATCACCTACAGCGAGTCCCTGATAGCGCAGGTGGAGACCTGCCGGCGCGTTCCGTCGGAGGACCTGGCAAAAGCGCTGGACAAGCTGTTTGGTACTCCTGGTTTCTCAGCGGAGACGCCGGACTCCCCCGGTACTCCGGGGACGTTCGGACGGCTGGCGGCCAAGCTACGCAACCTGCCGTTCCCCGCGTCCTTCCGATCGTTCGCCCCCTATGAGGGCGAGGCGGTGGCTCTCCACGCGTTTGAGCATTCGCTGATACCCGGCCTGGTTCAAACGGAGGCGTACGCTCGCGCCGTGCTCTCCACACGTCCCAACACGCCAGAGGATGAGGTCGAGAATCTCGTCGTCGGCCGGCTGGCCCGTCAAGCCGTGCTACAGCGCGACGATCCGCCCGCCCCCATCCTGTGGGCGCTGGTGGACGAGGGGGCGTTGTATCGGCCCGTCGCATCGCCTGAAGTGATGTATGACCAGCTCAAGCACCTCGCGGAGGCGTCCAGGCGTCCGAACATCACCGTTCAGATCGTCCCCTACTCCGCCGGCGGACACATGGGCTTGCTCGGTGCCTGCACGGTCGCGGAGCTGGAGGGCGGTCACAGTATCGTGAACCTTGAGGACATTGCGGACGGGCGGGTTAGTGACGATGCCGCCATGGTGTCGCTGGTAACGCTACGCTTCAATTCCCTCCGCAGTGATGCTCTGCCCAAGGGGGCATCACGAGAGCTGATTGTGAGAGTGGCTGAGGAACAATGGAACGCAAGCGCGTCCTGAGCTGGCGCAAGTCGAGCTACTCCGGGGCCAATGGCGGCCAGTGCGTGGAGGTATCCGCACGCGGACTTATCTTCGTGCGCGACAGCAAGAATCCGCATGGTGCGGTGCTGGCGTTCACGCCGGAGACGTGGCGGCGGTTCGCCGGCCAGATCAAGAACGAAGCGGGCTGAGAACCGCTCGGTCTGGGTGTCCCCGCCGTGTCATTGAGGGGCACCCAGGCAAGGTTTAGCCGCGCGTCAGGGCTGTCCGTTTGCTCTTTCGCTGTCGCGTGTTCGCGGCTCGGGGGTCTGAGACGCAACGTAGCTCCCGCGCTTGGGCACGGTGAAGATCAGTCCCGCTTCTCTGAGCAACCGCAGAGCATGCAGCACCGTGTCTCTGCCCACGCCGTACTCGTGCTGTAGGTACGCCACAGACGGCAGTGGCCCCGACCGCCACTCGCCCGCTGCGATGCGTCGGCGCAAGATCAGCTCAAGCTGACGGTACGCAGGAACGGGCAAACCGGGATCAACTAGGTTATCTCGGCTCACCAGATCAATCTAGATCATGCTAGACCTGCTCTGATCAGGACGTATATCTCTGTTGATCTGCTCTGCTCTGATCTGATACGGTCGTGCCAGGCCGATAACGCAGGCTCCCCGACAGGGCTGGCGCGTCGGTTCTGACGCTACGATCCTCCAGCCCTGTCGGGGGTTTTCGCGTGCCCGCAGGTTGCATGATCCCGGCTATGCCATGCGCAATTAGTGATGAGACGTGTTTAACTAGTCACTTACCGTCTCATCCGTGACCGGCGAGCGACCAAAGGATCGGGAAGCGCGCCATGGCTGTCGGCGTTGCCGACGTGCGCTCGATCGTGGATCGGGTATGCGCACGTCCGGACGTGCTTGAAGCGTGCCATAAGCGCGACCTCGGCCGTGTCATCGCGGTGTTGGGCGAGAACGGGCTGACCCAGGGGAAGATCGCCGCGCTCACGGGCAAGCCGCAGGGGCGAATCAGCGAGTGGTCCAGAGGGGTACGTGCCCCCAAGCACGTGAGTGTCATCGATGACATTGCTACTGGTCTCGGATTCCCGCCGCCCGTCCGGCGTGCCCTGGGGCTCACCGCTGAACCACCGTTGGCCGCTGTGACGGCTGTACCTGCGGGGTCGCGGTCACTTGACGTCGGTCTGGCGTTTCCCGACTCCCCGGCTGAGGCAGCGGAAACGGTGGGCCGTCTGTGGCGAGCCGATCTTGAAGACCCGACTGAGCCGCAGCAACGCGCGATCGATCATCGCGCGTGGGGTGACGCATCGCTCAAGTGGCTTGTTGGTCCGTCCCACCCGCCGAGCACGGGTGCTCTCGGGCGCGTGCGTATCGGGGCACCCGATGTCGAGCGCTTTCGTGCCACGGTCTCGATGTTCGCGCAGCTTGACGACCGGTTCGGCGGTGGCCACGCACGCCAAGCGCTAATCCAGTATCTGAGCGCAGACGCCGAACGCCTCCTACGCGGACGGTTCTCCGACGCGGTCGGACGTGAGCTGTACTCCGCTGTCGGAGAAGCGACGCTGCTTACCGCATGGATGACGTACGACAGCACGCCGTCAAGTGGACTCGCCCAGCGGTACTTCGTCCAGGCGCTCGCGCTCGCCAAGGCCGCTGAGACACGCTGCTCGGTGCGAGCACGCTCGACGCGATGAGCCATCAGGCCACGTACACGGGACGTTTCAGCGAGGCCGCGAATCTTGCTCGGGCCGCCCGGACAGGCACTAGCCGAGTCGCCACAGCCACGCTCACCGCGCACTTCCACACGATGGAGGCCCGCGCCCTTGCGCGGCTCGGCGACGCCAAGGGCTGTGACCGTGCGCTCGCTGAGGCCGTGCACGCGTTCGAGCGCCGCAATCCGGACAACGACCCGGAGTGGATCCGCTATTTCAATGAAGTTGAGCTGAACGCCGAGTTCGGGCATTGCTTCCGCGACCTGGGGCGCGCCCGCGACGCCCAGCAGTACGCTACTCAAGGAATCCTCGCGCCCGATGACGCGACGTTCGCGCGGAGCGATTTTTTGTGGCCGTCGTGCTTGCTGATTCGTATCTTGAGTCGGGCGAAATTGAGCAGGCATGTGCCACTGTTCACAAAGCGCTCGCGGCGGGGGAACAGATCCGGTCGGCCCGATGCGTCGGTTATCTCCGAGAGTTCGGCAGGCACCTTACCCACGTTGCCGATAAAACATCAATCGTGGAGTTTGACGAGGCTGCCAGGAATTCGCGGCTGTGGCGGATCGCGACACGATCGGCCACAGGGAACTAGTTACAGTGGATCCCAGTTCTTCCGGCTGGCGCCCGTATGAAGTGCTTCGATGCGCTTGCTTGCCTCGTCGGCGACGTGTTGGCTTTCCCCGGACTTCGTAATCACCCACGTGACCATGAGGAACTCGGAAAGCTCCTTCATTGTCGGATAGCCGGACCACTTCATGATGTCAAACCCGTAGTTTTGGGCGAAAGCCTCGTAATCTGCTTTTGTGTGCCAGCCGAAGCTGTCATAGTAGACAGCGGTCAGGATGAGATCCCATTCACGGTGATCGATTGCGAAGTTATCCAGGTCAATCATCACCGGCTGGCCATTCCAGTCGCGCAGTGCATTTCCTACCGCGGCATCGCCATGGATCACACCGGAGGAAAGTGCCCAGTCCAGATTCGCGTACCGGTCTTTGAGTTCGGCTAGCTTGAGGGTTATTCAGGCGGTTGCGTAGAAGTGCAGGGCGACCACGGCTGAAATGGTTTCAGGGAATGTTGCCAAGGGCCGCCGGTAGTCGGTGTGCATGATCCGCCAGGTCTTGAAGTTCGCGATGACCTGCTCGATGACATAGCGAATCTTGTTGATCTGCGTGTTGAACTCCTTCTGCCAATCCACGAGTTCGCCGCCGTCTGGCTTCTTGTAGGGCGTGATCATATCATTGCCGACGTACCCCTTATCGCCGAGCCAGTTTTGCGGGTCAGCCGATGTGAGGAGTCCGGATTCGCCAAGGCAGTAATTGTCATGGCGACTTCCGGGGATCGGGTCGGAGATCCATGCCAGGCCTCCGCTGATGGTGCAGGCCACCTGCACGTTCATTCCTGTGGTCTTGTGCTTTCCGGAGTACATCTCGGGGTGTGCCCGCCACGACCAGCACGGCAGCAGGGTGCCGTCTACGATGTAGTGCGTCCGGTCATCGAGTTCATCGGCAGTGGGGACATAGCCGCCGAGAACTGTGCAGAGCAGGGAGGTGACCGAGGAAATCGCCCGGCTGATGGTGGGCTGGGATACTCCATATGTCTCGGCCAGTTCTTCCTGAACCCGGTTACGGCGCAGGTATGTAAGTGTCACGACCACGGACCTGAACAATCCGAGGATGGGCGGCCAAGGCCGTATTCTGTCTGCCGTATCATTGTGAATCATCGCGCACAGGTCCAGGATGTCATCCCGGGAGAATCCGGTGGTAGAATACATGTCAGGCGGTTCGTTTCTGTGAGGTTTGAGTGTGGTAACCCAATTCTCTCAGTAAACGAACCGCCGTTTATTGCGACACGCCAAGCCGATGTTTAACTTACCTGCTGTGAATAAGCCTCTATGAAGATGTCTACCAGGGCAACAAACGCGCTCCCGGCCAGCACGGTTCGCAACTCCCGGGTTGTCGGGTTCGCGTCATCCGCGTTCACGACCGATACGGCGACGACCAGCAACCCCAAGATGGCAGCGGACGCGCCGGCGCTTGTGATAAAGAAGCTCTCGTAGTGGCCCACCACGGCATCACCCTATCGGCAGCGAAGATGTCTTACCGCTGGGTGTCCGTGTTCCCATGGGGGAGTTCCAGGGGTTCGACGGTTACGGCGGTGCCATAAGCGGCCACCTCGGACATGATGCCGGCGATCTCGTTGCAGTCAAAGCGCATAGCCACGACGGCGTTGGCGCCCTTGGCTCTGGCGGCGCGCCACATCCTTTCGCGTGCCTGATTGCGGCTTGTATCCGCCCATCCGCCCGCGGGCGAGGGAAACGAACGAGGGGTGGTCAGCAGGCTTCCACACCCAGCCGATCGTCCGGGGCAATCCATCGCCGAGCGCGAAGGGCAGCCGTGACACGTACTTCTCCGCGTCCCGGATCACAGGCAGCGCAGGCACACCGTCAGAACCCGCAAGGGCCGGTTCCTCATCGTCTCCAGCTCCAGGGACCGGTGAATCGGCCATCATCAATCTCCCTAGCTGCTGCCTCACCCAGGTCACGGCCGCAAGGGGCCGGTGACAGGCCAGCGGGTATGAATCAGGTGATCGCCTGGGCGGGTTTTCTCGGCGCCTGGCTGCTGGTGGCCGGGCCGCTGTATCAGGGCGCGCTGGAGTTGCGCGAGGAAGACATCGACCGGGAAGGGATCGAGGCATCTGCCGCCCGCGTGCCACGACCGGACCCGCCGTCCCCGTGGTGGTGGCTGCTGCCACCGGTCATGTACCTGATCCGCCGTCGCCGCCGCATCGCATTCCGCCGCGCCGCTCTGGCCGAGCTCACGCAGGCTCAGCGGGACCAGTTCGCCAGCTTCTTCAACAAGGCCGCCGGATGGTTCACCGTCGCTGCCGGTGCCGCTCTGCTGGCCGCCGAGCAGACCTGGCAGGTCACCGAACACCATCACTGGCCGGTCTGGCTGTTCTGGCTGCTGGCCGTCGCCATGCTCGGCGCATCGGTACTGAACACAGCCCTGCGCATGAGCCACGACGGGCCGATGGCACCACCTGGTCCACGGCCAGCGGAAGATTCCGCACCGTGAACACCGGGGACGTGGCGATCCGCGCGGTCTCCGAGAGCGCCGGGAGCCACCGCGCCTGGCTACGGGCGGAGCACGATCTTGCCGTGGGTGTGCCCCTGCTCCAGCTCGCGGAACGCGTCTTGCACCTGCTCTAGCGGGTAGCTGCGGGCGATCTGCACCTCCAGCTCTCCGCGCGCGGCGAGCCGGGCCAGCTCGCCGACCACGACCGCGCACGCCGCCGAGCCCTCTCCGTAGGTCCGCGCACCGACCCTGGCCGCCGCCTGCCAGTCGCGGATCGTGTTGATCCGCCCGGGCCGCACGCCCAGCTCCACGGCCAGATCCACGTAGCCGTCCCCGAACGCGTCGATGAACCCCTCGACGCTCCCGCCCGAAGCCTGCCGGATCCGTTCGGCAACGCCCGGCCCGTATCCGGCCGGGACGACACCGCGTTCCCTCAGCCAGGCGTGGTTCCGTTCGCTCGCCAGCCCGATCACCGTGGCGCCGCGCCGCCGCGCGAGCTGCACGGCAAGCGACCCGACGCCGCCCGCCGCACCGGATACGACGACGGTGTCGGCCGGTCCCGGGTCCACCGCGAACACGGTGGCGTACGCGGTCGTGCCGGCCACATACAACGACCCGGCCACATCCCAGGACAGCCCCGCCGGACGCGTGGTCAGCGCCACGTCCTCGGCCACGACGAACTCCGCGTGGCTGGCCCTGTTGTGGGTGAAGCCCAGGACCTCATCGCCGGCCGCGAAGCCGCGCACCTCCGCGCCGGTCTCCACCACGACGCCGGCCAGATCGCTGCCCTGCCCGGACGGGAACGTCGCCGGCCAGCGGTCGTGCCGCGCCCCCTTGCGGATCATCACCTCGCCGGGCTGGATCCCCGCCGCGCGAACCTCGACCAGCACCTGCACGGGGCCGGGCACCGGCCGCGGCACCTCTTCCACCCGCAGCACGTCGATCCCGCCGTACTCGTGAAACCGCACCGCCTTCATCGCATGATCATCGCATCTCACACCGGAGACAGCGTCCCGGCCCTGGCGCGGCCGGCATTTGCGGCTATCGCCAATCCAGCGGACGTTGTCGCCGCGGCCTGAAGAAAACGTCGCCGATCCATGCCAGTACTCCTGCCGACGGGGCGAAAGCGGTATGCGGGCGACGATCGCAGATCCGTTGCGGCCGCGTCACGGCACAGCTGTCCAAACCTGGACACCGGCCACCGGACACTTGTCGACGCCACCGCCGGTTCGCTGGAGGGGCGGCGCCAGGTGGTCAGGGGCTGGTGAAGGGGCGGCAGGTCACGTTGGCGTCGGCCAGGGCGCGGCGCAGGGCGGTGGCCAGTTCTACCGCGCCGGGGGTGTCGCCGTGTACGCAGATGGTGTCCGCGGCCACGCTGATCTCGGTGCCGTCCTGGGCGGCGATCGGCAGGCCCTGGGCCAGCCGGGCGCCGCGCTCGGCCACTTGAGCCGGGTCGGTGATCACGGAGCCGGGTTCGCGCCGCGGGACCAGCCGGCCGGCCGGGGTGTACGCGCGGTCGGCGAAGCACTCGCCGATCACCCGGACGCCGCGGCCGCCGATGACGTCGGCCGCGGTGGAGCCGGGCAGCAGCAGGACGGCCAGGTCGCCGCCGTAGCCCAGCACCGCATCGGCCAGCGCTCCGGCCAGCGTCGCGTTGTCGGCCATGTCGTTGTACAGGGCGCCGTGTGCCTTGACGTAGCGGACCGCTGTGCCGTGCCTGCGGCAGAACGCGTCCAGCGCGCCGATCTGGTACAGCACGTCGGTGGTCAGTTCGCCGGCGCTGACCTTCAGCTGGCGGCGGCCGAAGCCGGCCAGGTCCGGGTAGGACACGTGCGCCCCGATGCTGACCCCGCGCTCGGCGGCCCCGGCCGTGGTCGCATCCATGATCCGCGGGTCCCCGGCGTGGAAGCCGCAGGCGATGTTGGCGCTGGTGACCAGGCCGAGCAGTTCGGCGTCGGGGCCCATCCGGTACGGGCCGAAGCCCTCGCCCATGTCGCAGTTCAGGTCGATGGCGCCGGTCACTTCTGCCGCCCCTCACTGGCGGCCGGCTGCCCGGCGCCGTCGCTGGCCTTGCTCTCCCGGTCTCCCGTCCGCGCCGTCCCGGCCGGTGTCGCATCCACCGCGGGCTCGATCAGCGGGAAGTGGCAGGCGGCGAGGTGGCGGCCGCCGAACGGGCGCAGCGGCGGCTCTTCCTCGGCGCACAACGACTGCACTGCCGGGCAGCGGGTGCGGAACCGGCAGCCCGACGGCGGATCGGCCGCCGACGGGAGCTCGCCGCGCACCGCGCCGCGGGCCGGCGGCCGGGCCGGGTCGGGCTGCGGGATGCTGTCGATGAGCGCACGGGTGTAGTGATGCGCGGGCTGCCCGAACAGCTCCTCGGGGGTGCCGGACTCGACGATCTTGCCCAGGTACATGACCGCGATGTGCCCGGACACGTACCGCACCACGCTCAGGTCGTGCGAGATCATCAGGTAGGCCAGGTCGTGCTGCGCCTGCAGCGACACCATCAGGTTCAGGATCTGCGACCGCACCGAGACGTCCAGCGCGGACACCGGCTCGTCCGCCACGATCAGGCTGGGGCTCGGCGCCAGCGCGCGGGCCAGGCCGACCCGCTGCCGCTGCCCGCCGGACAGCTCGTGCGGGTACCGGGCCAGGTGGTCGCGGGCCAGGCCGACCTCCTCGGCCAGTTCGTGGATCCGCTGGCGGCGCTCGGTGTGGCTCATCCCGCCGCGGGCGGTCAGCGGCTCGGCCAGGATCCGCTGCACGGTCATCCGCGGGTTGAGCGAGGCGTACGGGTCCTGGAACATCAGCTGCACGTCGCCGCGGGTCTGCCGCCGTTCCGCCCGGCTCATCCCGGTCCGGTTCCGGCCGCGCAGCCGGATCTGGCCCGCCGTCGGCGCCTCCAGGCCGACGATCAGCCGACCCAGCGTGGACTTCCCGCAGCCGGACTCGCCGACCACGCCCACCGTGGCCCCGGCCGGGATCGCCAGGTCCACCCCGGCCACCGCCTGCACCGGCGCCGCCCCGCGCGACCACAGCCCGCCCGCCTGGTAGTGCTTCACCACCCCGGCCAGGTCCATCAGCGGCGCGCCAGGCGAGGCCGCGTCACCCGCCGCCGGCCCACGAGCGTCGCCCGCCCCCGGCGAGGCCGCATCGCCCGCCGCCGGCGCGCCGGCGCCACCCACGCCCGGCCGCACGGCGTCGCCAGCCTCCGGGCCGGTCATGACTTGCCTCCGGCCGCCGCCGTCACCGGTTCCCGCGCGGTGCCGGCCGGGTGCAGGCAGCGGTACTGGTGCCCGGCCGGGCCGGCCAGCCCGGGCTCGCCGTCCCGGCAGTCCGGCTCGGCCGCCTGGCAGCGGGCCGCGAACCGGCACTCGGTGAACCGGGCGGTGAGGTCCGGCGGGCGTCCGCCGATGGTGTACAGCGCGCTGCCACGGGCCGTTTCCAGGTGCAGGATCGAGGCCAGCAGCGCCTCGGTGTAGCGGTGCCGCGGCGTCGCGAACAGGTCCGCCGTCGGCGCCATCTCCACCTGCTGCCCGCCGTACATGACCAGCACCCGGTCGGTGTGCCCGGCCACGATGCCCATGTCGTGGGTGATCAGCAGCAGCCCCATGCCGAGCCGCTGCCGCAGGTCGTCGAACAGTTCCAGGATCTGGCTCTGCGTGGTCACGTCCAGCGCCGTGGTCGGCTCGTCGGCCACCAGCACGGCCGGCTCGCAGATCAGCGCGGAGGCGATGACCACCCGCTGCCGCATGCCGCCGGACAGCTCGTGCGGGTACCGGTCCAGCTGCTCGCGCGGCCGGGGCAGCCCGACCAGCGCGAGCATCTCGGCCGCCGCGTCCAGTGCCGCGGTCTTGCCCGCCCCGCGCTGCAGCCGCAGCGTCTCGCCCACCTGGACGCCGATCCGCTTGACCGGGTTAAGCGAGGTCATCGGATCCTGGAACACGATGCCGACCTTGGTGCCCCGCATGGCCTGCAGTTCCCGCTCCGGCACCCCGGTCATCGGCTGCCCGCCGGCCCGCACGCTGCCGGTGGTCACCGCGTTCTCCGGGAGCAGCCCGGCCACCGCCAGGCCGAGCGTGGACTTGCCGCAGCCGGACTCGCCCACGATGCCGACGCTCTCCCCGGCCCGCACCGCGAGCGACACGCCGTCCACCGCGTGCACGGTGGACCGGCTCAGCCTGATGTCCACGCCGAGGTCCTCGATGTCCAGCGCGGCCGCGCTGCCCGGCCCGGTCATCGGCGCCTGGCCAGCCCGAACGCGTCCCGCAGGCCGTCGCCGACCATGTTGAACGCGACCACGGTGATCACGATGGCCAGGCCCGGCGGGTAGATCATCCACCAGAACCCGGAGTAGGAGAAGTTCAGCCCGTTGGACAGCATCGACCCCCAGTTGGCGGCGGGCGGCGGGATGCCCAGGCCCAGGTAGGACAGCGCGGCGACGAGCAGCACCGCGTCCGCCACCTGGAACGTGGCGTTGACCAGGATCGTGCCGATGCAGTTGGTCACGATGTGCCGGCGGATGATGACCGGGGTGCGCACCCCCATCGTCTTGGCCGCCAGCACGTACTCCCTGGTGCGCAGGCTGAGCGTCTCGCCGCGGACCAGCCGGGCGGGCACCAGCCAGGCCACCAGGCCGACCACGACGATCAGCAGCAGCACGTCCGGCTTGAACATCGTGGCCAGGATGAGCAGCAGGAACAGTGCCGGGATGGCCAGCAGCGCGTCCACCACCCGCATCATGATGCCGTCCACGATGCCGCCGAAGTACCCGGCCGTGGCGCCCCAGACCACGCCGACGACCACCGCGACCGCGGCGGCGCCGAACGCCACCTCCAGCGACGTCTGCCCGCCGGCCATCAGCCGGCCCAGCTGGTCGTAGCCGACCTCGTCGGTGCCCAGCGGCCGGCCGGGGCCGGGCGGCAGGTGCTCCATGCCCAGCCGGGTGCTGACCTGGTTGGTGTGGTACACCAGCGGCCCGACGAAGGAGAACAGGGTGAGCGCGACGATCAGCACCAGCCCGGCCACGGCCACCCGGTTGGCCAGGAACGTGTCCAGCACCACCCGCGCTCGCCGCTCGCCGGCCTCGGCGGGCGGCGCCATCGTGGCGCCGACCTCCTCGATGCTCGTCATGACCACACCACGCCCAGCGCGGCGCCAGCCGTCTCGGGGAAAATCATGCCGTCACCGCCTTCACCCGGACGTAGCGGACCCGCGGATCCAGCACCGCATACCCGATGTCAGCCAGCAGCGAGCCGAGCACGGTCGCCACCCCCACCACGAGGATCACACCGAGCAGCACCGGATAGTCCTGGGTGGAGGTCGCGGTCACGAACATCAGCCCGACACCGGGGTAGTTGAACACCTGCTCGGTGATCAGCGTGCCGGACAGGATGAACGGCAGCGACAGCCCGAGCAGCGTCACCACCGGGGACAGCGCGTTGCGCAGCACGTGCCAGATCAGCACGTACCGGCGGCTGGCCCCCTTGGACCTGGCCATCCGGACGTAGTCCAGGGTCAGCTCGTCCAGGACGGACGAGCGTACGTACCGGCTGAACGCCGCGATCGACACCAGCGCGATCGTGGCCACCGGCAGCACCATCGCCGCCGGGTCGGCGAAGATGGCCGGGAAGTTGCCCTGCGGCGCCTCGGCCGGCACCACGTGCATCCGCACCGCGAAGATGTCGATCAGCACGATGGCCAGCCAGAACGCCGGCGTGGAGTACAGGCCGAAGCTGGCCACGGTCAGCACGTAGTCGTCGAACTTGCTGCGCCGCACCGCCTGGTACAGCCCGACCGGCACCGCGATGAGCAGCGCGATCAGCACCGAGATGCCGGCCAGGAAGGCGGTCTTCGGGATCCGCTCGGCGAGCAGCGCGGCCACCGTCTGGTTCTGCTGGTAGGAGTAGCCGAGGTTGCCCCGCAGCACCCCGGTGATCCAGTGCCAGTACTGCACCGGGATCGGGTGGTTCAGCCCGTTGGCCTGGTTGAACGCCTTGATCGCCGTGGGTGTGGCCATCGTGCCGAGTTCCGCCCGCGCCGGGCCGCCCGGCAGCAGGTGGATCAGCACGAACACGACGATCGTCACCAGCACCAGGACGATGACCGCCTGCCCGATCCGGCGCAGCAGGTACCGCGTCATCAGCTGAAGTACCAGTTCTCCGGGGTCAGCGACTCGATCGGGCTCTGCGGCGTGGCGCCGTGCAGGTTGCTGGCGATCTCCGACAGCTGGTAGACGGGCATCGGCAGCCAGATCACCGGCGGGTTGTTAGCCATGTAGTCCTCGTAGGTCTGCAGGCTGGTCTTGGCACCCACGGTGGCGGCGATCGTGCGGTCCAGGCCCGGGTTGGAGTAGTTGCTGAAGTTCGACGTCGAGCCGGTGGCGAACAGCTGGTCGCCGGTCGGGTACGGGTCCACGCCGTACGTCCAGCCGCCGCCGTAGAAGGCCATCTGCCACGAGCACCCGGACTGGCTCGGCTTGCACGGCGCGAGCCGGCCGATGATCGTGTTGAACGGCGCGGTGCTCAGTGTCACCTGCATGCCGGCCTGGGCGAACGCGGACTTGAGCGCCTGCATCATCTGGCTGGCCTCCACGCTGCCGGACGCGTACGGCAGGCTGAACACCATCTTCGCGCCGCTCGGCACGCCCGGCCCGCAGTGCCCGGCGCCGCTGCCGGGGGAGGTGCAGGTGGACACGCCGCCCGGCTTGACCGTCCAGCCGTGGCTCTTCAGCAGCTGGACCGCCTTGGCCGGCGAGTACTTCCACGGGCCGTTCTTCTCGTAGCTGTCCACGAACGGGTTGGCCGGCAGGCTCGGGATCGGGCCGTACTCGGTGTGCCCGTAGCCCTGCATCGGGCCCTTGATATAGGCCTGCTCGTCCACCAGCGACTGCATGGCCTGCCGGACGTACGGCTGGGTCACGATCGGGCCGGTGGTCGGGTTGTTGTAGTTGAGCAGGAAGAAGTTGATGCCCCAGGAGTTCCACGGCGCCGCCGTGTAGCCCTGCCCGGAGAGCACCTTGGTCTGGCTGGACTCCTGCAGCGGCACGTAGCCGTAGCTGAGCGAGTGGCCGGACCGCAGCACGTTCAGCTCGGCGGTCTCCGAGGTGTACGGCTGCTCGACGAAGAACTTGAGCTTGTGGTTGTCCGGGCCGGAGTAGGCCGGGTTGGCCGCGAACTTCACGTAACCGTCGGTGTTGTAGGCGACCATCTTCCACGGGCCGTCCACCACGTGCCACAGCGGGTTGCTGCCGTAGGTGGAGATCTGCTTGGACTGCGCGGTGAGGAAGTTGAACACCTTGACCGCGCCGGCCGGGGTCTCGTCGTAGTTGCCGACCTTCCCGGACGCGGAGGTCTTGTCCCAGGCCTGCTGCGGGATCGGGGTGATCTGGGAGAGCTGGTCGTAGGTGAACCAGGTCGGGTTGACCGGATGCTTCAGCGTCAGCACGATCTGCTTGGGGCTGTCCACCTTGAAGCTCTTCATGCTGTCCGGGAACTCGCCGGGGATGTAGGCCGCGAAGTTCTTCTTGTTGGCCTGCAGCAGGTTCAGCCAGAACGCGACGTCGCGGGTAGTGACCGGGGTGCCGTCGGACCACTTCCAGTTGCCCATCGTGATCGTGACCACGGTGTCGTTGTGGGAGTACGTGGGGATGCCGGCCAGGCTCCTGGTCGTGTCCACCACCGGCTGGCCGTTCTTGCCGATCCAGTACAGCGACCGGTAGGACAGCCGCTGGAATCCCTCGATGTTCGCCACGCTGTAGTACGTGCCGGTGAGCATCGGGAAGATGTAGTCGGGGGCGGCGCCGGGCTCCTCCGCGAACGTCGCGGTGGTGCTGGTGCTGCCGCTGGACCCGCCGCCGGAGCTCGAGCCGCCCGACGAGCAGGCGGTGACGAGCATGGCGGTGACGGCGCAGGCTGCGGCGCCTGCCAGGTATCTGCTTCTCATCCGGTCCTCCCGGTGGAAACGGGGCCGCCGGTGCGGCCGCTTGCCCGGCAGGTATCGAGGACGACGTCGAGCCCTGCCTGCTGCAGCGCGAAGGACATCGACGGCTCGCTGGCCGGCTTGGTGACCTGCGCGGGCAGCAGCGGAACGTGCACGAAGCCGACCAGGCAGCCGGTGCCGAGCCGCTCCGCCGCCTGCGCGGCCAGGTAGAAGGACATGTTGCACAGGTAGGTCCCGGCGGTGTTCGACAGGTAGCCGGGTATCTCCGCGTCCCGCCAGGCGCCGAGGATCTCCCCGGCGGGCAGGGTGGTCAGGTAGGCGGCTGCGCCGCCGGCCGCGACCGGGTGGCGTGGCCACGGCTCACCGCCGGCCTGCGGGTCGGCCTCTGGGTCGCCGGTCTGCCAGCAGCCGATGTTGACCGCGACCGCCTCGACGCTGAGCGCGGGGCGCCCGGCCGCCAGGCCGACCCCGATCCACACGTCCGGGCGGACGTCCTCCATCAGCGCCGGCACGGCCTCGGCGACGTTCGCCGCGGTCGTCTCGAGCACCTCGGCCCGCAAGTCGCCGCGCGCCGGCTGGCGGTCCCGCAGCGCACGGACGAGCAGTTCAGATGGGTTGACGGCGAAGCGTGAAAACGGGCCGAAGCCCTGGACCAGGATCTTCATGGCCCCCTCGTGGGGTGTGGCAGCGGGCCGGGTGGCCAGGTTGGCGACAAACCTACATGTTGTTGAACAATCCATCAAGATATGCTTTCGTCTCAATCGTCACCAGCCCGCGGCCGGCACATACGGTGGGGCTGCACAACCGGGAGGGCACAGATGAGCGCCGGAGTCAGCGCCGCGATGGTGGCGAGGCTGACCCGTGACCGGGTGCTGCTCGCCCAGATCGGCACGGCCGAGCGGGTCGCCACGCTGCTCCGCGACAACATCGCCGACGGCGTGTTCCCGCCGGGCACCCGGCTGTCCGAGGAGGCCATCGGCCAGGCACTGGGCGTGTCCCGCAACACCCTGCGCGAGGCGTTCCGGCTGCTCTGCCACGAGCGGCTGGCCGTGCACGAGCTCAACCGCGGCATCTTCGTGCCCGTGCTGACCGGCGAGGACGTCGTGGACCTGTACCGGCTGCGGCGGCTGGTCGAGGGCGGCGCCGCCCGGCTGGCCGGGCAGGCCAGCGACCAGGCCCGCGACGCCGTCGTGGCGGCCGTGGCCGAGGGCGAGGCGGCCAGCGGGGCCGGCGACTGGCAGGCGTTCCGGTCCGCCGACCTGCACTTCCACCAGGCCGTGGCCGCGCTGGCCGGCAGCCCGCGGGTGGACGAGCTGATGCGCCGGGCGCTGGCCGAGCTGCGGCTGGTCTTCCACGTGATGAAGGATCCGGAGGAGTTCCACCGCCCGTTCGTGGCGAAGAACCGGGTCATCGGCCAGCTGATCGCCGACGGCGACGGCCCGGCCGCGGAGCGGGAACTGCTCGCCTACCTGGCCGACGCCGAGCGCACCCTGCTGGCCGCCTACCGGGCGGCCGGATGACCGGCCGGGCCAGGGGCAACCGCCGGGGGGCGCGGTGAGGTTCCTGCCGGTGGGCGGGTCCGCCCTGCTCATCGAGCTGGACGGGATCGCCGACGTGCTCGCGCTGCACGCCGAGATCGAGCGCAGGCGGGCCGCAGGCTGGGCGCCGTCGCTGGTCGACGTGATCCCGTCGGCGCGCACGATCCTGCTCGACGGGGTGACCGACCGGGACGCGCTGGCCGCGCAGATCCCGGCCTGGACGGTTCCGCCCGCCCCTCCGCCGGACGGCCCGGCCGTCGAGATCCCGTGCCGCTACACCGGCGACGACCTGGCCGCGGTGGCCGCCGCCTGGCGGGTCCCCCCGGCCGAGGTGGCCCGGATCCACACCGCGCAGACGTTCCGGGTGGCGTTCTGCGGGTTCTCGCCGGGCTTCGCCTACCTGGCCGGGCTGCCCCGGCGGTTCGCCCTGCCCCGGCGGCCCAGCCCGCGCACCACCGTGCCGGCCGGCAGCGTGGCGGTGGCCGACACCTACACCGGCGTGTACCCGCGGCCCTCGCCCGGCGGCTGGCAGATCATCGGCTACACCGACGCGGTGATGTGGGACGCGGCCAAGGAGCCGCCGGCCCTGCTGGTGCCCGGGCACCGGGTCCGCTTCGTGGACGCCGGCTGATGGCCGGCCTGGACGTGCGCCTATGACGAGCATCTGCGTCGAGCGGCCCGGCGCGCTGACCACCGTGCAGGACGCCGGCCGGCCCGGGCTGGCCCACCTGGGCGTGCCCCGGTCCGGCGCGCTCGACCCGGCCGCGCACCGGCTGGCCAACCGGCTGGTCGGCAACCCGGAGTCCGCGCCGGTGCTGGAGAGCACGCTGACCGGGGTGGCGCTGCGGTTCTTCGGCGACGCCGTGGTCGCGGTGACCGGCGCGGCCGCCCCGGTGCGGCTGGACGGCCAGCCGGCCAGCTGGGGCGCCGCGGTCCGGGTCCGCTCCGGCCAGCTGCTCGACGTCGGCCGGGCCCGCCCCGGGGTGCGCAGCTACCTGGCCGTCTCCGGTGGCATCGCGGTGCCGCCGGTGCTCGGCAGCGCGTCCACCGACCTGCTGTCCGGGCTCGGCCCGGCCCCGCTGGCCCCGGACCAGATCCTGGCCACCGGCGAGCCGTCCGGCGCCCCGCCCGCCGCGCCAGGCCCGCCCCCCGGCGCCCCGGCGTCCGGACCCCTCGAGCTGCCGGTCCGCCTCGGCCCCAGGGACGAATGGCTCACCCCGGCAGGCCGCGCCACCCTGACCAGAGCCGCCTTCACCGTGGCCATCGCGAGCAACCGGATCGGCATGCGGCTGCACGGCGCCCCGGTCGAGCAGGCCAGCCACGGCGAGCTGCCCAGCGAGGGCCTGGTCTGGGGCGCGGTGCAGCTGCTGCCGGACGGCAACCTGGTGGTGTTCCTCGCCGACCACCCCACGACCGGCGGCTATCCGGTGGTCGCCGTGGTCGACCCGGCCGGGTTCAGTGCCTGCGCCCAGGCCGCCCCGGGTTCCCCCGTCCGCTTTCGCAGCACCGGCTGACATTCATCCTTGACGGCTGCGCCTCCCCGCCCGCCGCACCCACCCGGCCGAGGCGCCCGGCAGCCCGGCCTGGTACCGCGGCCGGCTCATGGCCGGCTGGCCGCCTCACTCCCGGTCATCGCTGGCTGATGGGGAGGCACCCGGCCCGGCTGAGGAGCCCGGTGCGGCGATATGGAAGGCCACCCGGGCGGCGGGGATGCGCTCCTGCTCACGAGCCAGCAGGGCCAGTGCGCGGCTGTCCGCCTCGGTCGGGTGGCTCTCGTCCAGCGCGCGTGGCCACAGCCGGGCATGGCGGACGGCGGCGACCTCGGCCGCGTAGACCAGTGCCTGGCCGACCAGGTAGAGCAGTGCGAACATGCCCGCCACGGTGGCGAAGCTGCCATACACCGGTCCGGCCTGGGTCACCAGCCGGGCCAGCAGCGGCGCGCCGACGTTGAGCACCACCGCCACCACCACCGCGCCCAGGGCGGCGGCCGGCCACAGGGCCCGGACCGGCGCGGGCCGCGCCAGCAGCAACCGGGCGGCCAGCAGCAACACCGCGAAGGCAACCAGCGCCGACCCGGCCACCGCCGCCGTGCGCTGCACTCCGGGCTGGCCGGGCAGCGCGGTGGCCACCACGGTGAGCGCACCGACCGCCAGTCCCCCCAGCAGCAGCGTCGCCACCATGACGAACACCCGGACGTAGCGGGAGACGAACTGGGCACGCAGCCGGTACGGGACCGCCGCAACATGGTTCAGCGTCTGGTAGACCGAGAACACCACGCCGGTCCCGGAGAACAGCAAACCGATCAGGCCGATCACGAGCGGGACTGCCGACGTCGGCAAGGTGGCCAGCGCATGCTCGACCGTGGGCCGCAGCGCATCCGGAACAACCGCGGCGACCAGCCGCTCGCGCAGGTGCGCATGCCTGGCCAGCACCCGGGACAGCCCCGCCACTCCCAGCAGCAGCAGCGGGAAGATGCTCAGGAACCCGTAGTAGGTGATGAGCGCGGCTTCCCGCCCGCCCTCATCGTCGCCGTACTTCTTCATCACCGCGTAGGGGAACCCCAGCACGCCATGCCTGCGCTGCAGCCGGTCCGCCCAGGCGACAACCCGGTTCACCCGGGCGGTCAAGCTCTCCAACCCCATAAGCCCAGCCTGCCCGCACTGTCCGGCCGGCACACTGTGACCGGATGCGCCGGCCGCCGGGCCCTGAAGGCTCCGGCGGCCGGCTTCGGTCCGCTGGCTGGCCGCTCCTGGGACGGCGGCCCGGGCCGGTCAGCTGGCGCGACCCGTGGTGATCAGGACCCCCGGGGCCGATGCGGCGGTGGCGCCGGGTGCGGTCTGCCCGGCCGGGGTGTGGTGGCCGGCCTGCGGGGCCGGGGTGTGCTGGCCGGCCTGCGGGGCCGGGGTGTGCCGCGCGGCCGGGCTGGCGGTGTGCGCGGCGGCGCGGGCCGGCAGGAACGCGATCGCGGCCAGCGCGCCGAGCAGCGCGGCGCCGACGGCGGCGAGCACCGCGACGTCCGAACCGGTGACGAAGGCCTGCTGGGCGGCGTGCGCCAGGGCCTGGCCGGCCGGGCCGTGCGCCTGCCGGGCGGCGGCCAGCACCGCGGCCAGCGAACCGGTGGCGTGCGCGGCGCCGCCCGCCAGGTGAGCCGTCGCGGCGTGCAGATGGCTGGCGAACACCGAGGACGCGACCGAGCCCATCACCGCGACGCCGACCGCCCCGCCGATCTCCCGGGTCGTGTCGTTGACCGCCGAGCCCACGCCGGCCTGCGCCGGGGGCAGCGAACCCATGATCGACTCGGTGGCGGGAGCCATCGCCAGCCCCATCCCGATCGCGATGAGCACGCTGGCCGGGGCCAGGAACATGTAGCCGGTGTGCACGGTGGACGTGGCCATCAGGCCGAACCCGGCGGCCATGAACACCAGGCCCGCGGCGACGGCCAGCTTGGTGCCGGCCCGCGCGGTCAGCTTGGCCGACAGCGCCGAGGTGACCCCCATGCCCACGGCGAACGGCACCGTGCGCGCGCCGGCCTGCAGGGCGCTGTAGCCGAGCACGAACTGCATCTGCTGGGTGAACAGGAACAGCCAGCCGAACAGCGCGAAGAAGATCATGGTCACCGCGAAGCTGGCCGCGCTGAACCGGGCGTTCGCGAAGACCCGCAGGTCAACCATCGGGTGCGAGCTGCGCAGCTCGACGGCCACCCAGGCCGCCATGACGGCCAGGCCGCCACCGGCGATGCCCAGCGTGCTCGCGCTCAGCCAGCCGTGCTGCGGGGCCTCGATGATCGCGTACACCAGGGCCAGCAGGCCGGCCACCGACAGCACCGCGCCGGCCGGGTCCAGCGGCTTGGGTGCCGGGCTGGCCGACGGCGGGACGACGAACCGGCCGGCCACCAGCGCGACGGCCACGATCGGCAGGTTCACCAGGAAGATCGAGCCCCAGGCGAAGTGCTCGAGCAGCCAGCCGCCGGTGCTCGGGCCGATCGCGACGCCGACGCCGGCCACCGCCGACCAGGCGCCGATCGCCTTGGCCCGCTCGGCCGGGTTGGTGAACACGTTGGTCAGGATGGACAGCGTGGCGGGCATGATCGCGGCCGCGCCGATGCCCATCAGCACCCGGAAGGTGATCAGTTCGCCGGCCGACCCGGACATCCCGGCCAGCGCCGAGCCCACGCCGAAGACGGCCAGCCCGGCCGCGAGCAGCCGGTGCCTGCCGATCCGGTCGCCCAGGCTGCCCAGGGTCAGCAGCAGGCCGGCCACCGCCAGCGTGTACGCGTCGGTGATCCACTGCAGCGAGGTGGTTGACGCGTGCAGCGACCGGGACAAGGTCGGCAGCGCCACGTTCACGATCGAACTGTCCACCACCACGAGGAGCAGGGACAGGCAGAGCACGGCGAGGGTGGCCCAGCGCCGCGCGTGGACGGTCTCAGGTGTCATGTTCTTCATGTCAACTCCTACATGTTGTTTCTTACATGTGGATTCCAACATGAGCACCTTTGACATGTCAAGCCATACATGTGAAAATTTAGGTATGTCGCTACGTCATGCTCTGCTCAACCTGCTGTCCGGTGAGCCCAGGAGCGGCTATGACCTGGCCCGGCTGTTCAGCGTCTCGATGGGGAACGTCTGGCCGGCCCAGCACAGCCAGATCTATCCGGAGCTGGCCAAGCTCCTGGCCGACGGCTACATCCGGCAGACCGGCGAGGGCCCGCGCGGCCGCCGGATCTACCAGACCACTCCCGAAGGGCTGGCCGAGTTGCGGTCCTGGCTCCGCGACAGCGAGCCGGACTACTCCGTCCGCCACCCGGCCCAGCTGCGCGAGTTCTGCCTGTGGGCGCTGCCCACCGGCGAGGCGCTGGCCATGCTCGCCCGCGACCGCGCCGAATACGCCCGGCACCTGGCCCAGATCGAGGAGACCATCGCGTCCGTCGACTGGTCGGCCTACCCGCAGCGCCGGTCCAGCCGCCTCACCATCGAGTTCGGCCGCCGCTTCTACGCCCTGCAGGTCGAGTGGATCGACTGGGCCGCCGCCCAGGTCGCCGCCGGCACCCTCGACCCCGGCGGCCCGCCCCCGGGCACCCCACCCCACGACTAACCCGTCCCCCCGTCCAGCGCCCCGTCCCACCGCCCCCGTCCCACCGCGCCCCGCCCCCAGCGATCCATGATCATTTCCACTTTGCACGCAAAGTGGTGAAAGTTCCTGCCTCTATGACTGTTTTGTCCCACCAAACTGAGTGCTAAGTGGGGGAGGTGGCCGGGCGCGCGGGTGGAGCTCAGTCCGATACGTCTGGGAGGCGGCGGGTCAGCCCGGCGACGAGGATGGCCACCGCGACCAGGAGGGCGAGGGTGAGGGTGGCCGCGCCGAGGCTGCCGAGGCGGGCCGCGGGGGAGGCAGTGAGGTAGAGGCTGCCGAGGGTGGCCACGCCGAGCGCCAGGGAACTCTGCAGCATGGTGGTGAGCACGCCGCTGGCCGCGCCGGCCTGGTCGGCCGGCACCTCGGACAGCACCACCCGGAACAGCGGGCTGAGCACCAGGCCCTGGCCGAACCCGGCCACCACCAGGCCGGGCATCATCAGCCAGAGATTGAGGCCGGGCCAGGTCGCCAGGTAGGCCCCGGCCAGCCCGGCCAGGCCCACCGCCTGCAGCGCGGCGCCGGCCGTCATCACCCGGCGGCCGAACCGCGACACCAGCCGCGCCGTGCACAGCGACGCGATCAGGAACGCCAGCGCGAACGGCACCAACGACGCGCCGGTCTTCAGCGGGCCGAAGTGCGCGCCGTCCTGCAGGGTGAGCGCGTAAACGAACATGAACCCGCCGAACCCGGTGAAGAACGGCACGGCGAGCAGCAGCCCGCGGCGCATGCTGGGGATGCGCAGCAGCGAGAACGGCACCAGCGGCACACCGCCCGCGCGCTCCAGCCGCCGTTCCGCGGCCACGAACGCGGCCCCGGCCACCGGGCTCAGCGCGAGCAGTGCCAGCGTCCAGGCCGGCCAGCCCAGCGAGCGGCCCTCGGTGAGCGGGATGAGCAGCATGAGCACCGCCGCGGCGAGCAGCGCGGTGCCCGGCACGTCGATCCGGGCTGGCGCGGGGGAGCGGGTCTCCGGGACGGTCCGGCTGGCCAGGAACAGCCCGGCGATGCCTATCGGCACGTTCACCAGGAAGATCGGCCGCCAGCCGGCGCCGGCGATGTTGGCCGAGACCAGCAGGCCGCCGGCCAGCTGGCCGGTCACCGTGGCGATGCCGCCGCACGCGCCGAACAGGCCCAGCGCCCTGGCCCGCTCGGCCCCGTGGGTCCTGGCCTGGATGGTGGACAGCACCTGCGGCACCATCATGGCCGCGGTCGCGCCCTGCAGCGCCCGCACCGCGACCAGGATCCCCGCGGTCGGGGCGATGCCGCAGGCCAGTGAGGCCACGGTGAACCCGGCCATGCCGGCCAGGAACAGCCGCCGCCGGCCCACCGCGTCGCCGAGCCGGCCGCCGACCACCAGCAGCACCGCGTAGCCGATCGTGTAGCCGGCCACCACCAGCTGCAGCATCCCGGAGGACGCCCGCAGATCCCGGTCGATGGTGGGCAGCGCTACGTTGACGATGAAGAAGTCGGTCATCGGCAGGAACACGCCGAGCAGCACGGTGAACAGGCCCAGCGGGCTCAGCCCTGGCCGCCCCTCGGGTGCGCGGCGGCCCGGGACACGCGCCGCCGGGCGGAGCCGCACGGCGGGCAGGTCGAATCGGGTGAGAACAGGCATACCGGCCAGCCTGCCGTCATTCTTAGCCTGGTACCAGAGGCCTATTTATCCTGGTACTAAGAGCACCTGGAAACCAGCCAGGATCTAGGGCAGGATGGACGTCGTGCCCGAGCTCACCATCACCAGGCCGGACCCCGGCGCGGTAACCGTGGCGGTGTCCGGCGGATCAGCGGAATCCACCGACGTCCAGCGGCGCAAGGAACTCGGCGCGTTCCTGCGCAGCCGCCGGGAGGCGATCACGCCGGCCCAGGTCGGGCTGCCCGCGCACGGCAGGAGGCGCACTCCGGGGCTGCGCCGCGAGGAGGTCGCCCAGCTGGCCGGCGTGGGCGTGACCTGGTACACCTGGCTCGAGCAGGGCCGGGACATCACGGTCTCCGGGCAGGTGCTCGAGGCCATCGCCCGGACGCTGATGCTGGACCCGTCCGAGCGGGAGCACCTGTTCACCCTGGCCGGCGGCGGCGAGCACGCGCGGCAGCAGGAGTGCCAGTCGCTGACCCCCTCCATCCAGGTCATCCTGGACGGGCTGAACCCGTTCCCGGCCGCGGTGCAGAACGCCCGGTTCCAGCTCTTGGCGTTCAACGAGTCCTACAACAGGCTGATCGCCGACCTGTCCGCGATGCCGTTCCAGGACCGCAACAGCCTGTGGCTGTGCTTCACCCACCCACGGTGGCGGGCCGCCATCGTGGACTGGACCGACGCCGCCGGGCGCATGGTCGCCCAGTTCCGCGCGGCGATGGCCGAGCACGTGGCCGAGCCGGCCTGGAAGGAGCTGGTCGGGCGGCTCACCGCGGCCTCGCCGGAGTTCGCCGAGGTGTGGCAGCGGCACGAGGTCCGCGGCCTGGAGAACCGCACCAAGAGCCTGATCAACCCGAAGGTGGGGCTGCTGCGGCTGGACTACACGAACCTCTGGTTCGGACCCCGGCTGGGCACCCGCCTGGTGACCTACACCCCCGCCGACACCCAGACGCAGACCCGGCTCGAACGGCTCGCGGCAGGGCGCTGAGGTCAGGGCGCAGCCGTCCAGGAAAATAACCAGATGGACAGACAAGAGCGCCGCGAGTTCGTCTACCAGCACCGGACCTGCGTCTTCGGCTACCCGCGCCAGCACGACGGGCCGGCCATGACGGTCGTGTACTACGTCCGCGACGGAGACGACCTGCTGATCTCCACGATGGCGGCCCGCGGCAAGGCGCACGCGGTGCGGCGTAACCCGAAGGTCAGCATGTGCGTAATGGACGAGCAGTGGCCGCCGACCTACCTGCAGGTGTACGGGGACGCCACGCTGGAGGACGACTTCGACCAGGCGGTGGACGTGCTGCGCCGGGTCATCGACCTGATGGCAGGCCAGCCGATGCCCGCCGCCAAGCTGCCGGAGATCACCCGGATGGCCCGCGACGAGAGCCGCGTGGTGATCCGGGTCAGGCCGTACGCCACGTTCGCCACCCCGCCGCGGCACGTGTACAAGCCCGAGGACCTCGACACGCTCACCCACTGGACCAGCAGCACGATGCCCTGGTCGGCCGCGACAGGCCGGACCGGGTGGCGGTAGGTGTCACGTTTGCGCGGCGAGGCGTGTCTGAAGGGGTAAACGGACCCGGAGGATCCCGGAGGACGCTGTCATGGCACGCATATCGCTGAACCCGCCGCGGACGCTGCTCTACCGGATGACCGAGTGGTACACCCGGCGCCGGTTCGGCACGAACCTGGACCCGCTTGCCGCCGTCGGGCACAACATGCAGGTGGCGCGGACCTACGGGGTGCTCGAGCTCCAGGTGGAGCGCTGGCACAGCCTGGACACCGGGCTGAAGGACCTCGCCGTGCTGGCCGCGGCGGCCAGGATCGGCTGCGCCTGGTGCCTGGACTACGGCTACTGGGAGGCGACGATGCTGCACCACGTGCCCGCGGAGAAGATCCGCGCCGTGCCGGGCTGGCGGGACAGCGACGTCTTCACCGAGCTGGAGCAGCTCGTGCTCGAATACGCTGAGGCGATGACGGCGACCCCGCCGGTGGTCAGCGACCATCTGACCGACGCGCTCCGGCGGCGGCTGAACGACGCGCAGCTCACCGAGCTGACCGCGATCGTCGCGGTGGAGAACCTGCGGTCGCGGATCAACGCCGCGTTCGGCCTGGCCTCGCAGGGCTTCCGGGACCGCTGCGAGCTGGCCCCGCCACCGCCGGCGGAGGTGGCGCAGCTGGCCCGGCAGCGGGCGCGGCGGGCCGATGGTGCGGCAAGCTGACGCCGAGACGTTCGAGGCGCACCGGGATCTGATGTTCGCGGTGGCCTACCGGATGCTCGGTACGGTCGCCGACGCCGAAGACGCCGTGCGGGACGCCTGGCTGAGCTGGTCCGCGGCGCCCCGCGGCGGTGTGACCGACCCGCGCCGGTACCTGGCCAAGGTGATCACGAACACGTCGCTGAACCGGCTGCGCGCGGCCCGCGCCCGCCGCGAGGCCTACGTCGGCCCGTGGCTGCCCGAGCCGCTGCTCAGCCACAGCGACGTCACCGAGCGGCCGGAGCTGGCTGAGTCGGTGTCGCTGGCCATGCTCGTGGTGCTGGAGTCGCTGACTCCGGAGGAGCGGGCGGTGTTCGTGCTGCGCGAGGTGTTCGGCTTCGGCTACGCGGAGATCGGCGCGGCGCTCGGCCGCCCCGAGACGACCGCGCGGCAGATCGGCCACCGGGCCCGCGAGCACGTGCAGGCGCGCCGGCCGCGGTTCGAGGTGGACCACGGCCAGCAGCGCGAGGTGACCGAGCGGTTCCTCGACGCCGCGTCCGGCGGCGACATCGACCGGCTGATCAGCGTGCTGGCGCCGGACGTGACGCTGCTCAGCGACGGCGGCGGCGTGGCCAGGGCGGCACTCCGCCCGGTCACCGGGGCAGCCAAGGTGGGCCGGCTGATGGCCGGCCTGGCCGCCAAGCTGCAGGCGGGCCGGGACCTGCCCGGCGCGGTCCCGGAGCTGACCGAGATCAACGGCGGCCCCGGCCTGGTGTACACCCGCGACGGCCAGGTCGTCGGGGCGGTGACCTGGATGGTGTCCGGCGGCCTGGTTACCGCCGTGCAGATCATCACCAGCCCGGGCAAGCTGACCGCGCTCTCGGCCGGCCGCACCCTCACCCTGTGAGCCGGCGGCTCGCCAGCTCGGCTACGGTCGGGTGCCATGACCGAGCCGTCGGCGTCGCAGTGGGTGGACCGGCCCTGGCTGCTGGGCACCCAGTACAAGACCGACGGCAACCTGGCCGCGCGCCAGTCGATCTACGCCTACCAGCGCCCCCGGCACGACATCGCCCGCCTCGTCATCGACCTGGCTGCCCTGTCCGGCCGGGAGGCGGTGGCCGACGTCGGCTGCGGCAACGGCGCCTACCTGGCCGAGCTCACCCGCCGCGGGCACGCCGGGCCGGTGCTCGGCGTGGACCTGTCACCCGGCATGCTGCACGCCGCCAGGGACCGGATCGCGCAGGCCACCAGCACCCCTGCGCAGGCCACCGGCAGCACCGACAGCCCGGCCGCCTCCGCGCCCGCCGCCCACAGCCCGGCCACCGCCGCCCCCGGCTCGCTCCCCGTGCCCGCCGTCCCCGGGCTGGCCGTGGCCGACGCGACCGCGCTCCCGCTGCCCGCTGGGGCCACCGACCTGACCATGGCGCCGCACATGCTCTACCACGTGCCCGACCCGGCCGCCGCGGTGCGTGAACTGCGCCGGGTTACCCGCCCCGGCGGGCAGGTCCTGGTCGTCCTAAACGGCGCGCACCACTTGCGTGAGCTGCGCGAGCAGGTGGCCGCTGCGCTGCGGGACACGGTGACCCGCGGCCGGGAGCGGATCACACTCGATACCGGCGCGGAACTGCTGGCCCGCTGCTTCGATTCGGTCGTCCGGCACGGCTTCACCGCCGAACTCGTGGTGCCCGGCCCCGAGCCGGTGGCCGCCTACCTGCTCAGCAGCCGGGCCGCCCAGCACGAGCCGGACACCCAGCACGCCCCGGACGCGCAGCGCCTGGTCGCCGAGGTACTTGGCGGCCTGCCCACCGACCAGGCCGGGAACTTCCGCATCCGGACCCACAGCGGCTGCCTGGTCTGCCGCTAGCCCCGCCGGCGGCGGCAACGGCGACGTGCCGCGGCCGCGGCCGCTCGTGCGCGGTGACGGGCCGCGGCGGCCGCGTCCAGTTTGCGGCATACGCTTGGTGGCGTGGCCGGGCCAGCCGCAGGGTATCTTTCCGGCCTGGCAAGTTCTGGCCGGCCGCTTCGGGTCCGGACCGTCTCCCCGGTTGCAGCCGTGGTCAGAAACGGAAGCCGATCCGGACGCGAAGCGGCCGGCCGCCTTGCGCCGCGTCACCCGCACGACCGACAATGAGGCCAATGCCGCATACCAATCAAGCCGTCATTGGCCTGCCGGTGCCGCCCGCCGGGCAGCCGCCGCTGCCGATCGAGCTGCGTGACGCCCTGGACGGCTGGCGGCTCGGCGACGGCCCGCTCAGCCAGCGGCTCGCCGCCGCGCTGGCCCGCGCCATCGGCCGCCAGGACATCCTGCCCGGCACCGGGCTGCCGCCGGAACGGCTGCTCGCCGCGCAGCTCGGCGTGGCCAGGACCACGGTGTCGGCCGCCTACCGGATGCTGCACGAGCGCGGGCTGGTCACCCGGCGGCAGGGCCGGGGCACCCACGTCACCGGGGCCGACGGCGCCCGGGCCGGGGCCAGGTCGGCCGAGCTGGTCACCTCCCTGCAGCGCAACGTGCTGTTCCGGCGGCTCGGCGAGAGCCCGGCCGACGCCATCGACCTGCTGGCCAGCTCGGCGCCGCCCGGACCGGCGGTGCGGGCCGCGGTCACCGCGGCGACCGCGGCGGTGGACGCCGACGCGCTGATGGACGGCCACGGCTACCAGCCGCTGGGTTACCCGCCGCTGCGCCGGGCCATCGCGGCCCGGTTCACCGCCCGCGGCGTGCCCACCGACGAGGAGGAGATCCTGGTCACCGGGGGCGGTCAGCAGGCCATCAGCCTGCTCGCCTCCTGCTACCTCACCCCGGGCGCGGCGGTGGTGCTTGAGGACCCCACGTTCCCCGGCGCGATCGACGCGTTCCGGGCGGCCGGCGGGCGCATCGTCACGGTTCCGGCCGGCGGCGGCCCGGACGGCTACCCCGAGGCGCTGGCCCGGGCGATATCGCAGAACCCGGTGCGGGCCATCTACCTGATGCCGACCTTCCACAACCCGACCGGCCAGATGCTGCCCGAGCCGGTCCGCCGTGATGTGGCCAGGCTCGCCCACGCCACCGAAGTGCCGGTCATCGAGGACGACAGCCTGGCCGAGCTCGCCCTGGACGGCGATCCGCCGCAGCCGCTGGCCGTGCACGGCCGGGACGCGCAGATCGCCTCGGTCGGATCGCTGAGCAAGCTGTACTGGGCCGGCCTGCGAATCGGCTGGATCCGCGCGCCCCGCCCGATGATCGCTCAGTTGGGCAGGCTCAAGGCGGTGGCCGACCTGGGCACCTCGCTGGTCAGCCAGGCCGCGGCGGTGCACCTGCTGGCCAGCTTGGGGGAGGCCAGGCAGAAGCGCTGCGCCGAGCTCAGCGGGCGGCTGGCGCACCTGGAGGCGCTGATGAACCGGCTGCTGCCCGGCTGGACCTGGCGGCGGCCCGGTGGCGGGCTGAGCCTGTGGGCCCGGCTGCCCGGCGGCAGCTCGGCCGAGCTGGCCCAGGTCGCCAGCCGGCACGGCGTGCTGATCGCGCCGGGTGACGTCATGTCACCCACCGGTGGGTGCGGCGAGTTCGTCAGGCTGCCGATCGACCACGCCGCGCAGACGCTGGAGGAGGGCATCATCCGGCTGGCCGCGGCCTGGCGCGCCTACCAGGCCGCGCTGGTCAGCCGGGACGCCCGCCGGGTCGACGTGATCGTCTGACCTCGGGGCCCCGGGTGCCCGGGACGGCGCGCTTCGGGTGCCGCCGCTGAGCATGCGCGCCAATATTGGCTTGATTGGCCTGGGCAGATCCGGCCATTCTGGGCCGGTGACGCAAACGACCAGGCTCGTCGTCCGTCCCGCCACCGCCGCCGACATGCCCGAGGCGCACGCCGTCGTGCGGGAAGGGCTCAGTTCCGCCCGCGACCCCGCGGCGCTTGAGTTCTACCGGACCAGCCCGGGCGGCCAGCTCATCGTCGCGTGCTACGACAGCCAGGTCGTCGGCGTGTCCTACGCCGCCTCGTTCGGCCGGACCGGCTGGATCGGCAACGTGGCCGTGCATCCCGAGGCCCGGGGCCGGGGCGTCGGCACCGCGGTCAGCCAGGCGGCCCTGGACGTGCTGCGCCGGGCCGGGGCGGCCACGGTGCTGCTCACCGCGACGAAGCTGGGCAGGCCGATCTACGAAAAGCTCGGCTTCGGCTACGACGGCCTGCACTACGGCATGTGGCGGCGGAACGAAGAGCCGGCCAGCGCCGGCCGCCCCGGCGGCACGGCTACCGGTGGCCAGGCCGTGCCGGCCGCGGCCGGAGACGCGGCGGCCGATAACGCGGCGGTCGATAGTGCGGTGGCCGATGACACCGTGATCACCGGCCGGATCGAGGACGTGGCCGCCCTGGACGCGGCCGCCACTGGAGAGGACCGTCGCCGCTATCTGGCCTCGTTCGCCGGCCGCGCCCGGGTGACCAGGGACGGCACCGGTTACCGGATGTCGCTGCCGTGGGGCAGGGGCCCGGTGATCGCGTCGTCGGCGGACTCAGCCCACGCGCTGCTCGCCGGGATGGTCGCCGCCGGCGCCGAGCCGTTCCTGGCCTTCCCCGAGACGAACACGGCCGGCGCCGACGTGGCCACCTCGCTCGGCCTCCGCCAGGTCAAGAACATCCCCCGGATGCGGTTCGGCCCGCCGGTCCCGGACTTCCGCCCGGACCGGATCTTCAACGTGTTCAGCTTCGCCGTCGGTTAACGCCCTGGCGGTCACGGTGGGCTGACCGCCAGTCCCCACGGGGAGTTCTGGCCGGTGATGATGGCGTGCGGGTCGCTGCCGTCCAGGTTGGCCTCCCAGATCGTGCCGTTGTCGAGGTTTGTCCAGTAGAGGTGACTGGCGTCGGCGGCTACCCCCAGCGGGCTGTTCTGGCGGGTGATGATGGCGTGCGGGTTGCTGCCGTCCAGGCCGGCCTCCCAGATCGCGCCCACCCCGGTTAGTGCTCCCTGGGCGGCCCAGTACAGGTGGCTGCCGCTGACCACCACCCCGGTCGGGAAGTCCTGCCCGGGAACGACGGGGTGCGGGTTGCCGCCGTCGAGACCGGCCGCCCAGATCGCACCATCCCCATCGCCGAAGTCGGGACTGCTGGACCAGTAGATGCTGCTGGCGCTGACCGCCACCCCGTTCATGAAATCGTCCTGACCGGTGACGATGAGGTGCGGGCTGGACCCGTCGAGGTTGGCCTCGCCGATCGCGCCGCCGGTGTTGCCGCCCAGGTCACCGGTCCAGTAGAGATGGCTGGCGTCGGCCGCCAGCGCACCCGCGCCGCTCTGGCCGGTGATGAGGGCGTGCGGGTCGCTGCCGTCGAGGTTGGCCAGGTTGATCGTCCCGGCCCCGGAGGACCAGTAGAGGCCGCTGGCGCCGACCGTCACGCCGGTTGGGCAGGTCTGCCGGGTGATGATGGCGTGCGGGCTGGTGCCGTCGACGTTGGCCTGGTTGACCGTGCCGTTGCCGCAGCCTTCGGGGTTCTGCACGTTGTTGGTCCAGTAGAGGAAGCGGGGACGCACCCCCGTGCCGGTGAGCGCGTCGGTGCCGGTGGCTGCCGGGTCGACGCTGGCCGCGGTCAGCGACGCGCTGTCGGCGCCGATGCTGACAGGCGCGAACCGCACCGTGATCGTGCAGGAGTCGCCGGCCCCCAGGCTGGTGCCGGCGCAGGTGTCACCGGTGATGGTGAACGCGGCCGAACCGGTCACCGTGTCGGTCAGCGCGCCGGTGGCCTGCCCCCCGTTGTTGGCCAGCGTGAACGTCTGCGAAACCGGCTGCCCGGTGCCGGCCTTCCCGTAGTCGAACGGGGATGGGGTGAACACCAGCGCGGGTGGTGCCGGGGTGACCGCCATGAGCTTCGGGTCGCCCAGGCCGGTCACGATGGCATGCGGGTTCGTGCCGTCCGGATTGGCCTGTTCGATCGCCTGATCGAGGATGTTGACCCAGTAGAGGTGGCTGCCGTCGGTGGCCACGCCGAGCGGCGCGTTCTGGCCGGTGGCGATCGCATGGGCGTTGCTGCCGTCCAGGCCGGCCTCCCAGACCGAACCGGCCCCCGCCGTGTCACCGGCGCTGTTGGTCCAGTACAGGTGGCTGCCGTCGGTGGCCACGCCGTGCGGGTCGTTCTGCCCGGTGGCGATGGCGTGCGCGTTGCTGCCGTCCAGGCCGGCTTCCCAGATCGTCCCGGCGCCCGCCAGACCGCTGCCGGCGCTGGCCCAGTACACGTGGCTGCCGTAGGCCGCCACACCGTACGGATCGTTCTGCCCGCTGACGATCATGTGTGGGTTGCTGCCGTCCAGGCCGGCCTCCCAGATCGTGCCGAGCGTTCCGGCACCCGAGAACTCGATGCTCCAGTAGATGTGGCTGCCATCGACCGCCAGCCCGGCGGCCTGCTGCCCGGACAGCAGGGTGTGCGGGTTGCTGCCGTCGAGGCCGGCCTCATTGATCTTGCTGTCGAAGCTGCTGGCCCAGTAGAGATGGCTGCTGTTCACCGCCACCCCGACCGGATTGTCCTGCCCGTAGACGATGGCCTGAGAGTTGCTGCCGTCGAGGCCGGCCGAGTTGATCGTGCCATCGCTCGCGTCGGCCCAGTAAATGCTGCCGGGCGCCTGCCCGAGACCTTTCCCGGTGCCGGTGAGCGCGTCGGTGGCGGTGGCCGCCTTCTTCTTCTTCCCGGCCGCGGTCAGCGTCGCGGCGACGGTCCCGGGCCTGGCGGGGGTGAACCGCACCGTGACCGTGCACGTCTTGCCGGGTCCCAGGCTCTTGCAGGTATTACCGGTGACGGTGAACGCGGCCGGCCCGGTCAGCGTCACCGCCAGCCTGCCGGTGGCCGACCGGCCCGAGTTGGTCAGCGTGAACGCCTGCGATGCTGGCTGCCCGACGGTGACCTGCCCGTAGCCGAACGGGGCGGGACTGAAGGACAGCGACGGCCGGGCCGGCTTGGCCGCCGCGATCCCCGGGGCGGCCAGCGCCGCCGCCGCGGCCACCACTGCCGTGGCCCCGGCTGCTGCTAACCGCCGCCATGTCCCGCCCGGCCGCCCCCGCCCATCGGGCCCGCTGCGGTGTGCCATGTCATTTCCCCCCGCCTTTCCCGCAATGAAAACGAAAGGGGCGCCCATTTGTCCAGTGGTTGCCTCGCCGCCCGGCCTAACCAGCCGGGCGAACCGGTACCCCGCTCCGGGTGCGCAGCCGGCGCAGCATCCGGGCGTCTTCAAAACCGGCCGCCCGGGCCGCGGCCTCGACCGTGGCTCCCTGCCCGATCAGGTGTTCGGCGTGCTCGGTGCGCAGCAGTTGCTGATAGCGCAGCGGCGTCATCCCGGTCGCCCGGCCGAACAGCCGGGTCAGGGTCCGTGCACTCACCCCGGACGCGGAGGCCAGGCCAGCCAGCGGGAGCCGTTCGGCGAACCTGGCGTCGATCAGGTCCTGCACGTGGTGGACCGTGTCACTGAGGTGCCCGCGGTGCCGGAGCATGGCACTGGCCTGCGGCTCGTCCCCGTTGCGGCGGGCGTAGACCACCATCTCCCTTGCGATCTGGGCCGCGGCACCCGGTCCGTGCCTGGTCGCGATGAGGTGCAGTGCCAGGTCGATGCCGCTGGCGATGCCGGCCGAGGTAGCCACCCGGTCGTCCACGATGTACAGCACGTCGCGGACGACCGCGGCCCGCGGGTACCGCCTGGCCAGTTCCTCCTGCACACAGTGGTGAGTGGTGCACCGGCGGCCGTCCAGCAGCCCGGCGCGACCGAGCGCGTCGGCCCCGGCGCACACACTGGCCACCATCCCGCCGCCGGTGTGGTGACGGGCAAGCCGGGCAAGACTGGCCGCACCGAGCGGGCCGGTGTGCCCGAGTTCGGGCGCCCGCCAGCCCGGCACGATGATCAGGTCGCCGGGCGTCAGCGTCGGTCAGTCCAGTTCCGCCCGCACGGTGACGCTCTGCGCGGTCGGCACGTCCTGCTGTTCTGCCACGTAGTGCAGCGTGTAGCGGTACCCGGCGCCGGCCGCGGTGGAGAAGGCCTGGGCCGGGCCGGCCAGGTCAAGCAGATGCACCTGGGGGACGAGCAGGAAGACGACCTTGGTCACGATCTGGTCAGCTTACCGGGACGGCCCGCTGGCCGGTCAGCTCGGCGACCGTGCGGATCGTCGCGAACCGGCCGGCCAGCGCGTACTCGGTGCGGCTGATGACGTCGGCGGCCGGCAGCGTCCTTGGGTCGGCCAGGATCTCGGCCATGCCGCGGCCGGGCGGCGCGTCCCGGTGCTCGATCGGGGAGGTCGCGGTGGCGTCCGTGACGAACGTGATGCGGTAGCCGAGGTCGAACGCGACCCGCGCTGTCGTCTCACAGCACTGCTCGGTCCTGATGCCGCAGACGATGAGATCCCGGATCCCGGACTCGGTGAGCCGCTGCTGGAGGTTTGTCGTGGTGAACGCGTTGTGCGAGCTCTTGGTGAGCACCGGCTCGCCCGGCGGGGGACCAGCCCGTCCATCAGCCGGACGTACCCGCTGGACGGGTCGAACGGGGTGCCGGTGCCCGGCTCGCTGTGCATCACCCAGGCGATGAGGTCGCCCGCGGACCGGCTGGCCGCGGCCAGCCGGTTCACCTGCCCGGCGATGCCGGGGTTGGAGATGGCAGCCCACTGGGGCTGCTGCCGGAACGATTCCTGGACGTCGATGACGATCAGAGCGCTGCGTGTCATGGGCCCAGCCTGTGTAGGGCGCAGCCGTCCAGGAAAGGCATGATCACGACCCGCAGCGGACGGATCCGGTCACGGTGAACCCCGGTAGCCTACGAGAAGTGCGTCTGTGGCCGGGCGATCGGCTCGCCGTCCAGGAACGTGTCCACCTTCTCGTTGTAGAACGCGACCAGGCCGGCGATGGGCAGCAGCTGCCGGGTCGGGAAGTCGTAGCTCCAGGCCAGGTCCTTGTGCACCTCGCCGCCGGCCCGGACCGACCAGTAGCCGGTGGTCTTCCCCTTGTACGGGCACGCGGTGACGGTGTCACTGGGCACCAGGTGGCTGAAGTCCACCTCGGTCCGGTTCAGGTAGTAACGGGTCGGCAGTCCGGTCTCGAACACCATGACCGGTGCGGATGACTCGGCCAGCACGGTCCCGGCCAGCTCGACCCGCACCGTCCTGGCCGATCGCAGCGCGTCCACCCGGACGTACGGGCTGCGCGGGTGGACGAAAACCTGCTCGTCCTCCTCGAACCAGGCGTCCAGCGCGTCCCAGTCGAACCGGATCGTGCCGGCCACGCCGTCCAGCCCGGACTCGGTGACCAGCCGGGCCGCGTCCGGGCGGACCACGTCACCGGCCTTCAGCGCGTGCAGCAGCTCGGTGCCCCGCCGGCTCTGCCTGGTCTGGCCGCTGGCCACCAGCAGGCCGGTGCGCACGTCGCCGGCCGGGATGTAGTACTGCGGGTAGTACGGCCACTCCCACACGTACAGCGCGTGGGTGCTGTCGAACACGGTCTCGCCCGCCAGCACGCCCCGGACCCGGCGCGGGACCGGTTCCACCTGGTTCGTCTCAGTGATCATCGCTGGGTAGTCGCTCACCTGGCACTCCCTGCCGGTCGGTGACGGTTGTCCGTCCCCGGCATAGCGCCCGCGCCCTCGCGGGGATTCCGCGGCCCGCCCAGTTCCGCGCAAATCCCACCAATCCGCCCAGCGCGCCGGGCCGAATGGGTTCATGTCGAACCGACAGACTTTAGGAGGACGAACGGCATGAAACCCCTCACCCGTATCGGCGCCGCGGTCACGGTCGCGGCCACGGCGCTGGCCACCGCGGCCGCGCTGGCCGGCCCGGCCGGTGCGTCCACCGCGCAGGGCGGCTTCCACGGCGGCGCCAGCCACGTGGTCTTCGTGCAGAACGACAACCTCACGGGCAACCAGGTGATCGCCTACCGCCGGGCGGGTGACGGCACCCTCACCCAGGCGGGCACGTACTCGACCGGCGGCAAGGGCGGGCAGCTCACCGGTTCGGTCGTGGACCATCTGGCCTCGCAGGGCTCGCTGACCTACGACCCGGCGGACGGGCTGCTGTACGCGGTCAACGCGGGCAGCAACACGGTGTCGGTCTTCGCAAGCCACGGCGACCACCTGTACCTGCGCCAGGTCATCTCCTCCGGCGGGACGTTCCCGGTCAGTGTGGCCACCCACGGCGATCTGGTCTACGTGCTGAACGCGCTGGAGGGCGGGTCGGTCCAGGGTTACCGGGTGTTCCGCGGCCGGCTGTTCCCGATGCGCGGCTCGAACCGGCCGCTGGGCCTGGACCCGACGGCCACCCCGCAGTTCACCAACACCCCGGGCCAGGTCGCGTTCACGCCGAACGGCTCGCAGCTGGTCGTCACGACCAAGGCCAACGGCAACGACATCGACGTGTTCGGCGTCAGCGCGTGGGGAACGCTGTCCGCGCACCCGGTGGTCAACAGCGAGCCGAACGAGGTCCCGTTCGCCGTCATCTTCGACAGGGCTGGCCACCTGGTGGTGGCGGAGTCTGCCAGCAACTCGGCGGTGGCGAGCTTCACCCTGAACCGTGATGGCACGGTCACGCCCGTCGACCAGGTGCTCACGACACAGGCGGCCACCTGCTGGATCGCCCGCGACGGCAACCACGTGTTCGCCTCCAATGCGGGCAGTGCCACCGTCAGCGGCCTGACCGACCGCGCGGGGAAGCTCACCCTGGGCGGCCAGACCACAACTGACCCCGGCACTGTCGACGCGGCCGCCTCCCCGCACGGCCGGTACCTGTACGTGCAGACCGGCGGGAACGGCATCGTGGACGAGTTCTCCGTCTCCGGCGGCTCGCTCACCCAGATCGGCAGTGTCACCGTGCCCAACGCGGTCGGCGCTGAAGGTATCGCCGCCGCCTAACCAGGAGGGGAGTACCCGCGGGGCGTGGGCGCGGCCAGTGCCGGCCCGGGCCCCGCGGGTACCGGCTTGCCCCGCTCTACGATGCAGGGGTGGACGTCCTCGAGCCAGTGGTGCAGCCCTATGCCTGGGGCTCCCGGTCTGCGATAGCCGAGATTCAGGGCCGCCCCGCCCCGGCGCCGGGCCCGGAAGCCGAGCTGTGGATGGGCGCCCACCCCTCCGCGCCGTCCGGCCTGCACCGGGACGGCCGGCCGGCCACGCTGGACCAGGTGATCGCGGCCGACCCGGAGCGCGAGCTCGGCCCGGGCTGCACCGCCCGGTTCGGGCCGCGGCTGTCCTTCCTGCTGAAGATCCTCGCCCCGGAGAAGGCGCTGTCCATCCAGGTGCACCCGGACCGCGCGCAGGCCGAAGCCGGGTACCGGGACGAGACCGGGCGGGGCGTCCCGGCGGGCGACCGCAACTACGTAGACGACTGGCCCAAGCCGGAGCTGCTCTGCGCGGTGACCCGGTTCGAGGTGCTGGCCGGTTTCCGGCCCACCGGCGACATCCTCGCCCTGCTGGCCGAGCTGGACGTGGCCCCGCTGCGGCCGGTGGCCGGCGAACTGGAGAACGAGCCCGGCCCGGCCGGCCAGGCGGGCGCGCTGCGCCGGATCCTCGGCTGGCCCGCCGATCAGCGGGACCGGCTGCTGGCCGGGGTGCTGGCCGCCTGCGCCCGCGTCGCGGCCGGCGGTGGCCGGTACGCCGCGGCCTGCGCGGCGGTGACCCGGATCGCCGCCGACCACCCCGGGGACCTGGGCTTGGTGGCCGCGCTGCTGCTCAGCTACACCGTGCTGGAGCCGGGCGAGGCGGTGTACATGGCGGCCGGCGGGCTGCACGCCTACATCAAGGGCGTGGGCATCGAACTGCTGGCCAACTCCGACAACGTGCTGCGCGCCGGGCTCACCGGCAAGCGCATCGACATCCCCGAACTGCTGCGGCTCGTCGATCCGTCGGTGCCGGTCCCGGTGATCCACCCCCGCCGGCTGTCCGGGCCGGTCCTCACCTACGACACCTCCGCGCCCGAGTTCCGGCTCTACCGGGTGGAACCGGCCGGCGGTGAGGTGCCGCTGCCGGACGTAGGCCCGCGCATCGTGCTCTGCATCGACGGCGCCGCCACGCTGCGCACCAGCGGCGGTGACTCGGTCAAGCTCGGCCCGGGAGAGTCATGCTTCGTGCCGGCCGCCGACGGTGACGTCACCGCCGGCGGGCAGGCGGTCCTGTTCGCCGCGGCCAGCGGCTGCGACTCCTAGGGTCCCCCGGACCCGGACCGGACCCGGGCCTGGTGGAGGTGGGGGCTTGCCGGACCAGGACGCCTGGGCGCCTGCGGCTTCGCCTGCTCACGGCGAAGCCGCCAGCGCCTGTGATGTTCTATCAGGGAGTGTCAGCTGGCGGCGACGCCGGCGGACCCCGTCGCGGCACGCCATCCGAGCCCGGACCGCTGCCCCGGGTACGAACCTCCCGGGGTCGTCCACCCACTGAACATCGACGTGGACGGCGTGCGGCTGCCCCACGCCCGAACCCGTTTCTTCAGGTGATCACCACGATCGCGGCCCGGTGACCTCGCCCCATCGGCCAGGCGAGGCTGCACTTCCTGGAAGCGACGGGGTAAGACCGCGGCCGCAGGGAGCGCTAACTGTGCAGACAGATTCCCGCGACGACATCCAGAAGGAGGCAGGCCATGCCCCTGCTGCACCCGGGCGACACGTTTCCTCAGCTGACCCTCAACATTGCCGGCGCGCAGGCCATCCAGGCTCCCGGCTCGCTGGCCGGAGAGTTCGGGGTCGTGCTGTTCAACCGGGGAGCGTGGTGCCCCTATTGCACCGCCCAGTTGCGCGCGTTCCAGCGGGCCGGCGAGTCCCTGGCGCAGGCCGGCATCCGGGTGGCGGCGTTGTGGGTCGATGATGAGAAGACCACCGCGGAGTTCATCGCCAGGCACGGCCTCACGTTCCCGCTGGGGCACAGCGCCGATGCCCGCGCGGTGGCCGGGAAGACCGGCGCGTTCGTCAACGACGATCCGCTGTACCTGCAGTCCACCGGGTTCCTGCTGGACCCGCAGGGCAAGGTGATCGTGAGCGTGTACTCCAGCGGCGCCATCGGCCGTCTCGTGCCCGAAGACGTGATCGGACTGGCCCGGTACCTGCGCGAGCATGCTGCCGGGTCGTGATAGCCATGCAAGCAGACGCTGTGAACGACGCGGACATCAACTTCTACTTCGATCCGCTGTGCCCGTTCGCCTGGATGACGAGCAAATGGGTCCGGCGGGTCGCGGTGCAGCGCGACTACGCCGTGGACTGGAGGTTCATCTCGCTGCGCATGCTCAACGCCGACGTTGACTACGACAGTCACTTCCCCGCGGGCTACGAGGCTGGGCACACCGCCGGGCTGCGGCTGCTGCGGGTGGCCGCCCGGACCCGCGCCGAACACGGCCGCCAGGCGGTCGGGCCCCTCTACCAGGCGATCGGCACTGAGGCCTTCGACTCCGCCGCCGCGCCCGCGCGGGGACCGGAAGAACCGGGAAGCCGCGCGTTCGTCGAGCCCCTGCTCGAGCACGCCGGATTGCCCGCCGGGCTCGCCGCCGCCCTCGATGACGCCAGCTGGGACGGCGAACTGCAGGCGGAAACCGACGAGGCGCTGGCACTGACCGGCAAGGACGTCGGCACCCCGATCATCCGCTTCGGGCCGCCCCGTGGAACCGCGTTCTTTGGGCCGGTCATCAGCCGGCTTCCCAGTGACCAGGAGGCAGTCCGGCTGTGGGACCACGTTGTCGGGCTCGCCTCCTTCCCTGGCTTCGCCGAGCTCAAGCGCAGCCTGCGGGAACGACCCCAGCTGCGCAGCTTCGGCGTCACTCCCAGTGAAACCGGCATCCAGGAGGACTGGCACGGCGGAAGCCGACGCCTCAAGAAATAGGGCCACAGCGGAGGATCATGCTTTCGGGCACCTCACGACCGCCGGCCGGACAGGTGCGGGCCAGCGATCAGCGGGGTCGGCGAGCACTTGGCGGTAGCCTGTCGGGCGTGGAACCTGCCAGGGTGCCGGCTGCGGACCTCGATGAGGAGTCGTCGGCCTGGCTACGCCGCCTGGGTGCCGGAGGCGGGGCGCAGCAGGCGGCTGAGCGTGACCTGCATGCGCGGCTGGTCCGCATCGCGCTGACCGAGGTCCGGCGCCGGCCGGCGAGCATTCCGGTGACCGGCCCGGAGCTGACCGACGTGGCGCACCAGGCCGCTGGCGACGCCATGCTTGCCATCCTGGCCAAGATCGATGGTTTTCGCGGCGAGAGCCGGTTCATCACGTGGGCGTACCGGTTTGTCATCCTGGAGGTGTCAAGCAAACTCGGCAGGCATTACTGGCGCAACCCGCCGGTCGCGCTGGATGCCGGGCAGTGGGAGCGGCTTCCCGACCGGTTCGGGATCGATCCGGCGCGGCACGCGGAGGCAGCAGGCACCCTCGCGGAGGTGCGCCGGGTCGTTGACGAGGAACTTACCGCACACCAGCGGCGGGTGTTCGTGGCAATCGTGGTCGATGGGATACCGCTCGACGCGCTGGCCGCCAAGCTCGGGCTCGAGCGCAACGCCGTTTACAAGGTGATTTTCGACGCGCGACGTAAGATCCGCCGGGCGCTGGTCGCCAACGGGTACCTGGAAGAGCCGGGCTTGGAGCAGCGATGAGTGACCTGGACAGACTGAACCGGTTCCTGCGGACCGATCCGCGCGACGTCGGCTGCGCCGAGGCGACGGCCCTCTTGCACATCTACGTCGACCTCACCGCCGCCGGGGCCGACGCTGCCGGGCGCTACCCCGGCGTGGCCGCCCACCTGGCGGCATGCGGCCCGTGCGGCGAGGACTTCGCCGGGCTACTCCTGGCGGTCACCAATGGCGAGCCCGGCGGATAGCCCGGGAGGCGCCGTGACCGGCCGCGAGGTGCTGGCGTTCGACCTGTACGGGACGCTGGTCGACCCGATCGCTATCTCCAGCGAGCTCGGTCAGGTTCTCGGTGGCCCGGACGGCCGCGAGGCGGCCCGGCTCTGGCGGCTGACGCAGCTGGAATACTCTTTCCGGCTCACCGTGATGGGCCGTTACCGGGACTTCCGGTGGGTGACGTCACGCGCGCTTGATTTTGCCGTGGCCTCCGTCGGTGCGCGCCTCGCGGAGGGGCAGGCCCGGCGGCTCGTCGAGCTTTATGACCACCTGCAGCCGTTCCCGGACGCCGTGCCCGCTCTGCGGGCGCTCGCCGGAATGGGGTACGAGCTGGCGGTGCTTTCCAACGGGACCCACGCCATGATCAGGGCCTGTCTTGATCACAGTGGCCTGGGGGATTTCTTCGGCCAGCGGATCAGCGTCGATGAGGTCGGCGTGTTCAAGCCCTCGCCCGTGGTGTACCGGCCCGCGGCCGGGCGGCTTTCCCGGCCGGCCGGTCATGTCCGGCTCGTCACCTGCAACGCCTTCGACAGTGTCGGAGCCAGCGCTGCCGGGATGCGCACCGTCTGGGTGAACCGCTCCGCCGCCCCGTTCGACACGATCGGCGCGCAGCCTGACCTCATCGTCCCCGCCCTCGACCGCCTGCCTGTGGCGCTGGCGGGCTGACGCCGCGACGGCAGGCGGCATCAGCCCGCCGGTGTCATCGCCCTCAGGTAACAGGGGCAGGACACGGGCCGTCCCGCCGGGCATCAGGCGCCGACGGGGGCGGTGCTGACATCCCAGATGGCCCCGGTGTCGTCGCCGGCCAGGTGGGCGAGCAGCGCCGCGGCGGAGTGCTCCGGGGTGATCAGGGCGCCCTCGGTGAAGTTCTGGTTGAAGCGCTCGTGCAGGCCGGCGCCAACGCGCTCGGGGTCCTGCCGGCGGATCCAGGCCTGCATGGCGGTGTCGACGCCGCCCGGCCGGTACCCGTTGACGGTCACGCCGGTGCCGCGCAGTTCGGCGGCGAGGTTCACGGTGTGCGCCTCCAGTGCGGCCTTGGTGGTGGCGTAGGCGTTGAAGCGGACCATGGAATCCGGCCGCGCGGCGATCCCGCTGGAGACGTTGACGATACGGCCCCAGCCGGCGTCGAGCATGCCAGGCAGCACGGCGGCGGTGAGCGCGGCCGGGGCGACGACGTTGATCTCGAAGGCCAGCCGCATGTCCGCTGCCGCGATGCCGGCGGTGGGACCGACCGGCTCGACGGTGGCCGCGTTGTTGACCAGAATGTCCACGCGGCCCGCCGCGAGCACGGCTGCCGCCGCATGGGCGCGCTGCTCCTCATCGGCCAGGTCGGCGGGCAGCACGCGGATCCGGTGGCCGGGAACGCCCTGTGCCAGCAGCAGGGTGCGGGTCTCCTCCAGCTGCTCTTGGGTGCGCGCGAGCAGCACCACGTGAGCGCCTGCGGCACCCAGCCCGAGCGCGATTGCGCGGCCGATGCCGCGGCCGGCACCGGTGATCAGCGCGGTCCTGTCAGGCAAGTCAGTCGCCACTGTGTCTCCTCAACTCCTCGGCGGTGCGAGCGGGACGGCCACCGAACCAGCCGTCACTATTCGGCTGAACGTTCCCCGATTTCTCACTTGCTGGTTAGCGCCGCACCGTGGCGGTGTCTTACCAGGGCACGCCCGCGCGAAATTCACCGGTAAGACCTCAGGCGGACGCCCGCGGGCTGGGCACCGCCTAGCGTCCCGGGACTTGGGGCCTGCCCGTGGCCGCCCGGCCGGCAGCAGCGGGCAGGCGCAGGCGCCGGCGGGGCACGCCGTCAGGCTCGGTGCCGGGGCGTGCGGCCCGGCGCCGAGCCGACCACCGGGCCAGCGAGACGACGGCCACCGCCGCGACCGCGGCGGCATAGCCGGCCTGGTTCGGGGTCAGGTCACCGGCCGCGGCGATCGCCAGCCATTCGGCCCGGCCGTCCAGGGCCACCAGGGCGACCAGCAGCACGGCGTACCAGGGAAGCTCAGGGGTGGTCACGGCGAGCGCCGCCCCGGTCATCACCACGGCGCCGCGCCACGGCCGGTCCGGATCGGCCGTGCGCAGCACGGCGAGGGCCACCGCGCCCAGCAGCACGACGGCGGCCGGTGCCGTCCAGCTGCCCGGCACGGCTAGGCCCAGCAGCTGGAACCGCCGGCCGGTGCCGTAGCCCTCCTCGGTCAGGTAGCCCGGCAGGTAGCCGATCACCGCGCCGCCGACCGCGATCACGTGCGGCAGGTACACGGCCACCGCGGTGCCCACTGCCGCCGTGATCACCGTGACCGGGCGCCGCCGCAGCGCCGCGGGCGCGGCCAGCACCGGCGTCACCTTGGTCGTGATGGCCAGGGCCAGCAGTACCGCGCCGCGGGCGGTGCGGGCCCGTCCCCCGCCACCGGCCAGGGTCAGCAGCGCGGCCACGGTCAGCAGGGCCGCGAGCACGTCGACGTGCGCGTCGTTGCCGGCCTGCAGGCCGGTCAGCGGGCACCAGGCCCACAGCACGGCCAGCCGCGGATCCCGGCCGAGCCTGCGCAGCCCCACCGCCAGCAGCACGGCCGTGGCCACGGCACAGCAGGCCGCGGCGGCCTGGATCGGCAGCGAGCCGCTGCCCTGCGCGGACAGCCAGTGCACGACGGCGAAGTAGGCCTCGGCGACCGGCGGGTAGATGGTGTGCACGCCAGGCCGGTTGATCCGCGTGCAGCCAGGGGTGATGGGCGGCACCCGCAGCCCCAGGCTGGACAGCTGCGGCCCCGCGTCGAACCCGGAGGTCCGCCCGGTGGCGGTGATGCAGATCGGCCCGTGCGCGGGCCACAGGAAGGCGTCGCGCAGCCGGGCCAACTGCGGCGCGGCCGGCACGTAGCGGTAAGGGTCGATGCCGGCCGCCTGCACCCGGCCGTCCCAGATGTACCGGTACAGGTCGTTGTCGCGGGGCGACGCGGACAGCGCGGCGAGCTGGATCGCGGCCGCGCCGAGAATGATCAGCGGTCCGGCGAGTCGGGGACGGGTCCGCAGGGTCAGCCACCCGCCCGCCGCGAACGCCAGCCACAGCCACACCTCCACGCTGGCCCCCGCGACCCGGGTGACCTGCGGCGCGTGCACGCTGAGCACGACGAGCCCGGTGAGTACGGCGGCGACAGCGGTGGCCCCGGCGGCCGGCACCCACCCTGGGATCCGCGCTCCAGCACCCGCCCGGCGCGATCCGGCCCAGCCGAGCCAGCTAGAGATCCGCCCGCCATCGGCCCAGCGCCACCCAGCTCGGCACAGCCGGGTCCACTGCGGCCCGGCCCGGCCCGGCTGGCGCGAGCCGGTCATGGCTGTCCGGTGCGGTCCCGCCGCAGCAGGGTGAACCACCGGCCGCTGTCGGACCACACCGCCGCCGGGTACAGCCCGCACCCGGCGGCCAGCAACTCCGCGTGGCCGGGGTCCAGCCACGCCCAGGGGAACCACGGGCCGGGCCCGTCCGCGGTCCGCAACCGGACGAGTTCGCGCCGCGGCGGCGTACCCGGCGGGCTGACCTCGGCCAGCAAAGCGCCGCCCGGCCGCAGCAGTGCGGCGGCCCGGTGCAGCAGCGCCGCCGGATCGCCGCCGATGCCGATGTTGCCGTCGGCGAGCAGGATCGTCTCCCAGCGCCCGGTGCCGGGCAGCGGCCCGAACACGTCACGCTGCAGCGCCAGCGCCCCGGCCGAGCGGGCCAGCACGACGGCGTACGGCGTGATGTCGATGGCCAGCGCGGGGATGCCGCGCGCCGCCAGCGCGACCGTCAGCCGCCCGGGGCCTGCGCCGACGTCGAGCACCGGCCCGGCGCACCGGGCGAGCAGCGAGCCGTCGCCGGGGACCGGGCGCAGCCAGCGCTGTGCGTCCAGCGGGCTCACCCGGCCGTCGGTGTGCTCGATCTCCGGCATGGAGTACCCCGCCAGCGCCTGCTCGTAGAGATGACCGATCATCCAGCGCGCCCTCCGTGCGCTCGCCTTATGGGCCCCCGGGACTGGCAGCCCCTCACCACCAGCCCGGGCGCCACCAGGCCGACCGTAGCCGCCGGGTGGCGGCGCAGCTCTTACGAAGCTGTGACGGATCGGTCCTGGCCAGCCGCCCGGCCGGTGCCTTGGCCTACCTTGGAACTGTGACCCCTGGATCGGTGACGTGTGTACGACCCGGCACGCCCGCCCGCGAGGGCCGGCCCCGGGCCGCTGGAGCCCGCGGTGCCTGATGACGGCGTGGCCGAGGCGGGCCGGATCATGGTCGTGGACGACGACCAGACGCTCGCCGAGGTTGTCGGCCGCTATCTGCGACGGGACGGCCACGCGGTCGAGTGGGTGCCGGACGGCGAGGCTGCCCTGCGCCGGGTGGCCGAGCAGCCTCCCGACCTGGTGGTGCTGGACCTCATGCTGCCGGGGATGGACGGGCTGGAGGTGTGCCGGCGGCTGCGCGCGCAATGGCCGCTCCCGGTGGTGATGCTCACCGCGCTCGGCGAGGAATCGGACAAGATCGCCGGGCTCGAGATCGGCGCCGACGACTACGTCACCAAGCCGTTCAGCCCGCGCGAACTGGCGCTGCGGGTCAAGTCGGTGCTGCGCCGGTCGCGCAGCGACGGGCTGCGCAGCCTGCCCATCGCCGGGGTCATCAGCGACGGCGACCTCGCGGTCGACCTCGGTGCGCACGAGGTCCGGCTGGGCTCGGAACTCGTCGCGCTGACCTCCCGCGAGTACGATCTCCTGGCGTACCTGATCAGCCACCCGCGGCAGGTGTTCACCCGGGAGCAGCTGCTGGCCCAGGTGTGGAACTGGTCGTTCGGTGACACCTCGACGGTCACCGTGCATGTGCGCAGGCTGCGCGAGAAGCTTGAGCGCGACCCGGCCCTGCCCAAGCGGATCGTCACCGTCTGGGGTGTGGGCTACCGGTACGAGCGGGAGGCAGGATGCTCTCAGCACACGACCTGCTGATGGTCGGCAGCACCGTCGGCGGGATCGTCGTGGCCGCGGTCGCCGCCGGAACCATCGCGCAGCGGCTGCTCGCGGCCCGGTCGATCGCCATCAGCCTGACCGTGATCTCCGCGCTGACCGTGGCCGCCACGCTCGGCGGCGTGGTGGTCATCTCCGCGGAAATGTTCATCGCGCACAGTGACCTCGACGTGGTGCTCGCCGTCGTCGCTTTCGGCGGGGTGGGTGGCCTCGCCGTCGCCGCGATGCTGGGCCTGCGGGTGTCGAGGGCATCCCGGCTGCTGCTCGAAGCGGTTGAGGGCGTGGGAACGAGCGGCAGGTACCGCCCGCCCGCGGTTGTCCTGCCGGCCGAGCTGGCCGGGCTGTCGGTCGGCCTGGAGTCGGCGCACCGGCTGCTCGGGCAGGCCCGGGAGCACGAGCGGACTCTGGAGTCGAGCCGGCGCGAACTCGTCGCCTGGGTCAGCCACGACCTGCGCGCGCCGCTCGCCGGGCTGCGGGCGATGGCGGAAGCGCTGGAAGACGGCGTCGTCACCGGCGAGGAGGAGACGGCCAGGTACCACCGTCAGATCCGCAGGGAGACCGACCGGCTGTCACTGATGATCGACGACCTGTTCGAGCTGTCCCGGATCCACGCGGGCACGCTCAAGCTGTCCCGCCGCCTGGTCGGCCTGGGCGACATCATCGGCGAGGCGATCACCAGCGCCGAGCCGCTGGCCAGGGCGAACGGCGTCGTGGTGAACGGGGCCGCCGACGGCAGGCTGCCGGTTCTCGTGGACCCGGCGCAGGTCGGGCGGGCGCTCGCCAACCTCCTGGTCAACGCGATCCAGCACACCCCGCCGGACGGCACCGTCGAGATCCTCGGCGGAGCCGGTGACGGCGTGGCCACGGTGACCGTGTCCGACTCGTGCGGCGGAATACCCGCCAGGTACCTCCAGCGGGTCTTCGACGTGGCGTTCCGCGGCGAGCCCGCACGCACCCCCGGCCCCGGCCCCGGCGGCGGCGCCGGCCTCGGGCTCAGCATCGCCCGGGGCATCGTGGAGGCACACGCCGGGCAGATCGCGGTGGAGAACGTCAGCACCGGCCAGCGGGAGCCGGGCTGCCGGTTCGTGATCCGGCTGCCGCTGGCCGACTCCGCCCAGCCCGCGCAGGAGGATGCGCCCATGGCGGCAGCGATCACACCGGATGGGCGGCGGAAAACTCCCTTAGCGGCGCCCCGGCGAACCCGGCCATCCCGTCGGCGAACCCTGTCCGGGCGGTGAACCCCAGCCCGGCCCGGGCCCGTTCCGGTGAGGCCACGATGTGCCGCACGTCGCCGGGCCTGGCCTCGCCGGTCACCACGGGTGGCGGGCCGCCGCACGCCGCGGCCAGCGCGGCAGCCAGCTCGCCGACGGTGTGCGGCTCACCGCTGGCGATGTTGTACGCAGACAGTTCCCCGGGCTGGCCGGCCTCCAGCGCCGGCAGGTTCGCCGCCGCGGCGTCGGTGACGTGCACGAAGTCACGCCGCTGCGCGCCGTCTTCGAACACCCTGGGCGCCTCGCCCGCCGCCAGCGCGGAGCGGAAGATCGCGGCGACCCCCGAGTAGGGGGTGTCCCGCGGCATCCGCGGGCCGTACACATTGTGGTAGCGCAGCGCCACCACCGAGCCCCCGGTCAGCGTGGCCCAGACCGCGGCCAGCTGCTCCTGCGCCACCTTGCTCGCCGCGTAGATGCTGCGCGGATCCGCCGGGGTGTCCTCGGTCACCAGCACTGCGGACAGGCTGGCGCCACACCGGGGGCAGCGGGGCTCGAACATCCCGCGCGCCAGGTCGCCGCGGTCGCGGGCGGCCGGCCGGACACGGCCGTGCTCCGGGCAGCGGTAGCCGCCGTCGCCGTAGACCACCATCGATGAGGCAAGCACCAGCCGGTGCACCCCGCGGCGGGCCATGGCCGCGAGCAGCGTCGCCGTGCCTGTCACGTTGACGTCGCAGTACCCCGGCATGTCGGGCAGTCCCAGGCCCAGGCCGACCATGGCAGCGTGGTGGCAGACCGCGTCGACGCCATCCAGCGCCCGGTCCGCGGCCGCTGGGTCACGTACGTCCCCGGTGATCAGTTCGGCGTCATCGGGCCAGTAGCCGGGCGTGCCATCATGCACCCCCGAGGCGAGCTGGTCCAGCCCCACCACCTCGTGCCCGGTCGCGAGCGCGGCGTCGGCGACGTGCGAGCCGATGAACCCGGCCGCGCCGGTGATCAGTATTCGCATAGGAGCAGCAAACCACGGCCGGCCGGGGCGCGGCACCGGCCAGGCGGCAGCGTCACAACCTGGTAAGAAAGGCGTCATGGTCTTGTAAGGAGCAACGTCCGGCGGGGCCACTAGCGTCGCGATCATGCTGATTGACGTGGTGCTGCCCTGCCTCGACGAGGCGGCGGCGCTGCCCTGGGTGCTGGCCAGGATGCCGCCCGGCTACCGGCCGATCGTCGCCGACAACGGCTCACAGGACGGCTCCGCCGCGGTCGCCGCCCGCCTCGGCGCGGCCGTCGTCCACGTGCCGCAGCGCGGCTTCGGTGCCGCCTGCCACGGCGGCCTGCTGGCCGCGACCGCCGACGTGGTCTGCTTCATGGACGCGGACGGATCCCTGGACCCCGCGGACCTGCCGCTGATTGCCGGCCCGGTGGCGGACGGCACGGCGGACCTCGTCATGGGCCGCCGCCGCCCGGCCGCGGCGGGCCTCGTCATGGGCCGCCGTCACCCGGCCGGCCGCCCGTTCGGCCGGGGCGGATGGCCGCTGCACGCCCGGCTCGGCAACCGCGTCATCGCCGCTCAGGTCCGCCGCCGCACCGGAATCCCGCTGTGCGACATCGGCCCGATGCGGGCCGTACCCCGGGCCGGCCTGCTGCGGCTCGGCCTCCGCGACCGGAGGTTCGGTTACCCGCTGGAGATGGTGGTCAGGGCGGCCGAGGCCGGCTGGCGGGTGTCCGAGCGTGATGTTCCCTACCGGCCCCGCACCGGCAAGTCCAAGGTCACCGGGACGGTCGGCGGCACCCTGCGGACCGTCCGGGACATGAGCCGGGTGCTGCTGGCCGCACCGCCGGACGACCCGGCCGTTCTCGCCTCACCATCGCCGGACGACCAGGCCGTCCCGGCCGGCCCGCCAGCGGACGACCAGGTCACCGTGCCCGCACCGCCGGCGGTGCCCCCGCCGGCGAACGGCACGGCCCGGTGACCGCGATGATCCCGGCGCAGCTTCTCGTCATGGCCAAGTCACCCGTGCCGGGCCGGGTCAAGACCAGGCTGACCCCGCCATTCAGCCCGCAGCAGGCAGCCCGGCTGGCCGAGGCGGCGCTGGCGGACACGCTGGCCACCGGCGCACGGGTGCCGGCCACCCGGCATGTGATCGCCCTCGACGGGGCACCGGGGCCCTGGCTGCCCGGCAGCTTCGATGTCATCGGGCAGCACGGCGGCGGGCTTGACGAGCGGATCGCCACGGCGCTCGGCGCGGTGCACGCCCGGCTGGCTGCCCCGGTCGTACTGATCGGGATGGACACACCCCAGGTGACCGCGGGGATGCTGGAAGCGGCGCTCCGCCCGCTGGCCGATGGCACGGCGGACGCGGTGTTCGGCCCGGCCGAGGACGGCGGCTTCTGGCTGCTCGGCCTGCGCCGTCCCGACCCGGCCCTGGTACGGGGCGTGCCGATGTCCACCACCCGCACCGGCGACCTGCAGCTCACCCGGCTGGCCGGTGCCCGGCTGCGGGTCCGGCGGATGCCGTGCCTGCGCGACGTGGACGACGCCACTGACGCGGCCCTGGTCGCCGGGCAGGCGCCGGGCAGCCGCTTCGCCACGGCCCTGCGGGCCGTGCGGGCGGACCCGGCGCTGGCGGAGCCGACGCTGGCGGAAGTGGTCCGATGAGCGGCCGGAAGCCCGCCGCCGGACGTCGGGCCGCCACCCGCGGGGCCTCGCCCCGCGACCAGAAACCAGCCACCCGGCGCACCGCACCGGTGCAGCCGGCCACTCCGCTCAGGCGGCTGCGGGCAGCGGTGCGCTGGCTGCCAGCCGCGCTCAGGCGGCTACGGGCACCCACGGGTCGGCTGGCCAAAACGGCCGGGCGGCTGCGAGCCACGGCCGGGCGGGTACCGGCCGCGGTCAGGCGCCTCCAGGTGCCCGAGGGTCGGCTGGCCACAGCAGCCAGGCAGTTCCTGCCCACGGCCGCCACCCCGCCCCCTGTGCCGCCGTTCACCCCCGGCACCTGGCGCAGCCCGCTGCGCGGGCGATGGCTGACGTCCCTGCTCGGCCTGGTCCTGCTGATCGGCCTGCCGATCATCGCGATCACCGGCCTGCTGTCCTACGCCGCCTATAACCCGCGGCTGCCAGGAAACGACCAGACGCCCGGCGCGTCGCTGCTGAAGTTCTACCTGTTCTCCTGGCCCACCAACCCGGCGTGGCTGTACCGGGTGGACCAGGGCGTCCACATCCTGCTCGGCCTGGCACTGGTCCCGGTGGTACTGGCCAAGTTGTGGTCGGTGCTGCCGAAGCTATTCAGCTGGCCGCCGGTCCGGTCCCCGGCGCACGCCCTGGAACGGCTGAGCCTGGTGATGATCGTGGGCGGCGTGCTGTTCGAGTTCGCCACCGGCATCCTCAACATCCAGAACTACTACGTCTTCCCGTTCTCCTTCTACACCGCTCACCTGTACGGCGCGTGGGTGTTCATCGCCGGCCTGGTGATCCACGTGGCGCTGAAGTTCCCGCACATGGTGGCGGGGCTGCGGTCGCGCAGCCTCTGGCGGGAACTGCGCACCCCGCTGGCACAGACCGCCCCGGAAGATCCCGACCCCGAAGGGCTCCGCGCGGCCGCGCCGGCCGCGCCGACCATGTCCAGGCGGACGCTGCTGGCCGTGGTCACCGGCGGCTCGCTGACCCTGGTCGGCCTGGCCGCCGGCGAGTCGATCGGCGGCTGGTTCCGCCGGACCGCGCTGCTGGCTCCCCGCGGCCTGTCCGTCAAGCCGGGGACGCTGCCGGTGAACAGGACGGCGAAAGCGGCCGGGATAGCGGCCGCCCATGTCGGCGCCGGCTACCGGTTCACCGTCACGGGCGCCCGGACTCTCACGCTGACCCGCGGGCAGCTGCTGGCCATGCCGCAGCACACCGCCGTGCTGCCGCTCGCTTGCGTCGAGGGCTGGTCGTACTCCGCGGCCTGGACCGGGGTGCGCCTGGCTGACCTGGCCGCGCTGGCCGGGATGAGCCGGCCCGCGCTCGCCCGGGTGGAGTCCATCGAGCCGCACGGCTCATTCCGCCACGCCAGCCTGTCCGGCGCGCAAGTGACCGATCAGCGGGCACTGCTGGCGCTCCGGCTCAACGGCGCCGACCTGCCCCTCGACCACGGCTACCCGGCGCGGGTGATCGTCCCGAACCTGCCTGGCGTGCACAACACCAAATGGGTCCGCGCGATCACCTTCGTGGCGGCCACATGACCGGCGTGACCGGCGTGACCGGCCTGATCCGCCGGATCCGGCGCTGGTACGGCGCCAACCCGCTGCACCTGATCGCGCTGATCGCGGCGTTCGCGCTGGCCGGGTACGCGGTGGCCGCGGTGAGCGCCGCCGGGCAGCTGCGTGGATTCGTGGTGTGGTTCGCGGTTGCGATCGTCGGCCACGATCTGCTGCTGTTCCCGCTGTACTCGATCGCCGACCTGTCCGTGCGGCGGCTGCTGCCCCGGTGGGCCGCCCGGCCGGTTCCCACGGCCGCCCCCGCGAGCAACGGCAGCCTCGCCGGCCGGGCCACGGCGGCACCGGCGAAGCCGCCGTTCATCAACCACATCCGGGTGCCCGCCGGGTTGTCCCTGCTGCTCTTGCTGGTGTGGTTCCCGCTGATCCTCGGGCTGTCCTCGGCGAACTACCGCAAGGCGAGCAGCCTGTCCACCGACCCCTACCTGCCCCGCTGGCTGGCCATCACCGGTGTCGCCTTCCTGCTCTCGGCGGTCAGCTACGCGCTGCGGCTGCGCCACGCGCACGCGGCCGCCCGCCGCTGATGCCACACTTAACCCCCGGGCACCGCACAGGACGGGGATCGTTGATGGAACGAACGGTAGGCACGCCGGATGGCCGCAGGCTCGCGGTGGAGATCACCGGGGATCCGGCCGGGAAGCCGGTGCTGGTCCACATGGGCACGCCGAACTCGCGGCGGCTCTACGGAGCCAACCAGCGCGATGCCGCCGAGCGCGGGCTGCGGCTGATCAGCTACGACCGCCCCGGCTACGGCGGATCCTCGCCGCGGCCCGGCCGCACCGTGGCCGACTGCGCCGACGACGTCCGGGCCATCTGCGCCGCACTGCACATCGACCGGCTGGCGATGTGGGGCATCTCCGGCGGCGGCCCGCACGTGCTGGCCTGCGCCGCGCTGCTGCCCGACCTGGTCACCGCGGCCGCGTCGCTGGCCAGCCTGGCCCCCTACGACGCCGACGGCCTCGACTACTTCGCCGGCATGGGCCAGGCCAACGTGGAGGACATCAAGCTGTTCTTCACCGACGAGGCCGCCTCCCGGGTCAAGCTGGACGCCGAACGTGCGGAGATGCTCGCCGCCAAGCCGGGCGACGTATCCGACAGCCTCAAGACGCTGCTCACCCCCACCGACGCGGCCGTGCTGACCGGCGAACTGGCCGAATATCTCGCCTACTCCTCACATGAAGGGCTGGAACTGACCGGCGAGGGCTGGTGGGAAGACAACTGCATGCACCAGCCCTGGGGCTTCGACCTGGCCGGCATCACGATCCCGGTGCTGATCATGCAGGGCCGCGAGGACATGTTCGTGCCGTTCGGCCACGGCGAATGGCTGGCCAGCCACATCCCCACCGCCGAGCCGCGGCTGCTCGACCACGACGGCCACCTCACGCTGATGCAGAACCGCATCCCCGAGGTGCACGCCTGGCTGGCCGAGCGGCTTTAACGTCAGGCCGGCCGGTAATCCCCGGCCGCCGGGCCGGGTGGCGAGCCAGGACAGCCCGGCCGCCAGCAGCAGCGCCACCGCGGCCACGATCATCGGGGTGCGCAGGGACAGCGCGTGCGCCCCGCCACCCCCGCCACCGCCGCTCGGGCCGCCGCCCAGCAGCGACCCGAGCAGCGCGACGCCGAGCGCGCCGCCGGCCTGTCGCGCGGTGTTGAGCACGCCGCTGGCCACCCCGGAGTGCTCCCGGCCGGCCGAGCCGACCACCACCGCGGTCATCGCCGGCATGGCCAGCGACACCAGGCCGAGCACGATCGACCCGGCCAGCAGCAGGCCCAGCGAGGAGGCCGGCCCGGCCAGGCTGAGCAGCACCGCGCCGGCCGCGGCCAGGCCCAGCCCGCTGACCATCGGCCACCGCGGGCCGGCCCGGGCGGTGAGCCAGCCGCTGGCCGTCGAGCCGGCCCCGACGGCCACGCTGAACGGCAGGATGAGCAGCCCGGTGGTCAGCGCCGACTCATGCCGCGCCTGCTGCAGGTACAGCGAGATGCAGATCAGCGCGCCGTACAGGCTGAGGTTGAACAACACGCCCACCCCGGTGGCCGCGCTGAACGGCCGCGAACCGAACAGCCGCAGCGGCAGCATCGGCGAGACGTGCCGCCGCTCGGCCCACACGAAGCACACCGCCGCCAGCAACCCGGCCCCGCCGAGCACGCCGGGCAGCGGCGCCAGCCAGCCCTGCCGGCCCGCCTCGATGAACGCGGCGGTGATCCCGGCCAGCGCCGCCACCCCGAGCACCAGCCCCGGGATGTCCGCGCGCCGGTCCGGGTCGGGCTCTGATTCGGTCACGTAGCGCACCAGCAGCCAGCCGGTCAGCACGCACACCGGCACGTTGACCAGGAAGATGGCCCGCCAGCTGACCAGCGCGATCAGCGCCCCGCCGACCACCGGCCCGAGAGCCACACCGAGCGACCCCATGCCGCCCCAGACGCCCAGCGCGCGGGCCCGCGCCGCCCGGTCCGGGAACTGATGCACGATCAGCGACAGCGAGCAGGGCAGCAGCGCGGACGCGCCGAGCCCCTGCACCGCCCGGGCGGCGATCAGCCCGCCCAGGTCGGGCGCGGCCGCGCACGCCGCCGAGCCCACCGCGAACCCGGCCAGCCCGGCCAGGAACACCCGCCTGGCCCCCAGCCGGTCCGCCATTGAGCCGGCCGTCAGCATCACCGCGGCCAGCGACAGCGTGTAGGCGTCCAGCACCCACTGCAGGCCGGCCACCGTGCCGCCGATGTCCCGCTGGATCGTCGGCAGCGCCACGTTGACGATCGTCACGTCGAGCTGGATGACGAAGAAGCCGAGGCACACCGCGGCCAGCGCCACCAGCGGCGCGCGGCCCGGCCCGCGTTCCCCCGCCGACTCCCTGGCACGCGTGTACCCCGAAGCCGTGCTGGACGGCACCCGGTATCACCTCATCGCATCGCAGACGGCAGCCGGGCAGATCCACCATCTGCCCAGGCACCCGGCCCGCACACCTGCCGCCCGCCCGCGGCGCAGGCCCGGCACCGTTTCCACGCTAGGCACCGGGTCTGACAGTTTGACCGGCGTTTACCGGGCCTTGGCGGCCGGCCTTCTAGGGTGGATCCATGCCGGAGAAGTCGGGCCTGGCCGACTCCGCGCAACACTGGCGGTGCGTCCGCAGGCACCTCAACGCCCACCGTTACGAGCTCGCCGCGCGCGCCGCCGAGCTGTACCCCAAGGACCTGCGCGTCGGGTCGACGCGGCTGCTGGCCCAGCCGGACTGGGTGCCGTCGCAGCCGCTGGAGCTGGATCAGATCCGGCTGGACTGGACCGGGCACGCGCCGCCTGGTGCGGACGTCACCGGCCCGCTGACCGGGCACCTGCGCCCGCTCCGGCCGGACGGCCGCCGGTACGCCGGCTACGCCGAGGCGCTGGCCGGGATCGAGCGTCCCACACTGCTGGAGAACCGCCCCATCTACCGGCTGCTGTCCGCCTCGCTGGACACCACCTGGCCATGCCTGGAGCTGACCGGCAGCCGGTATTTCGACTGGGTGGACGGTGGTGAGGCGATCGCGCATGAGCTGGCCGCCACGCCCGCCGGCGATGCCGATCTGCCTGGACGGCTGCGCCTTCGCCACGCACTCGGCAGCCCCACCCGCCTGGCGGGGCGCACCGCACTGAGCGCGGTGACCACGCTGGCCCTGCGGGTGCCGGCGGCCGGTGATCCCACCTTCGTGCTGCACTGGCGGGATCCGGCCGCGGTGACGCACGCCGGCGGGCTGTACCAGGTCATGCCGGTGGGGGTGTTCCAGGCCGCCGTGGAGACGGAGCAGGCGCGGGCGCGCGACCTGGATCTGTGGCGGTGCATGGCCCGCGAGTTCCGCGAGGAGTTCCTCGGCGCCGACGAGGACTACCCGGCGGCCGATTACGCCCACTGGCCGTTCTTCGCCCAGCTGGCGGCGGCCCGGGCGGCGGGCAAGCTCACCGTGTGGTGCCTCGGCCTGGGCGCCGACCCGCTGACCCTGGCCATCGACGTGCTGTGCGTGGCCGTGTTCGCCGGCGACGCCTTCGACGCGCTGTTCGGCGGCCTGGTCAGCAACAATGCCGAGGGCCGGGTGATCGCCGGCATCCCGTTCACGGCCGGCACGGTGGACCGCTTCACCCGCGACGAGCCGATGCAGGCGGCCGGCACGGCCGTGCTGGAACTGGCCTGGCAGCACCGCAAGCACCTGCTCGGCTGACGCCGCAGGAGCGCCGGCCGGGCCGGGCGGCTACAGGCCCTCGAGGGTCTCCGCGGCCAGGCAGACCGTCGGGCACGGCCAGTGCTGCAGGCAGGCCGAGCACGTGCCGTGGTCGCACAGGTGGCGGTCCAGTGCCTGCCGCGCGATGGTCACCAGCCGGGTCAGCTCGGTGGTGACGTACTCGGTGCTGTTCGCCGTGGTGCACATGGGCCAGGCCTTCCTCAGTGCGTCCCTGGTTATATCTTGCCCCAATCGGCTTTCGTCCGGTTTGAGTTGTCCTTGAGTCTCGCACGGATCAGATGCCCGAAAAGTAACTTTCGCCGGAATCGCGCCTATCATCCGGCCACGCCAGTCCCGCCTGCCCCATTGCCTGCGGCGGCGGCCGTGGTTAAGGTCCCGGAAGACCCCGCTGGCAAATCCGGCTGTCTTCGCGAACAGCTACCAAGGAGGCAAGTCATGAAACGTGCCCGATGGTGGGCCTTGCCCGGCGCAGTAGGCCTGGCTGTGTCCATGACCGCACTGACCGGCCAGGCCGCCCTCGCCCACCAGGGCCCGGCACCCCGGGTGGCCCTGGCGGGATCGCTGGCGCCCGCCCAGGAGCGTGCTCACCCGGCCGGCGCCGTCCCGGCGGGCAGCCAGGTGAACTTCGACCTCCTGCTGTCCATGCGCGACCCCAACGGCGCTGCGGCCTACACCCGGCAGGTCTCCACCCCCGGCTCGGCCGCCTTCCACCACTACCTGACCGACGCGCAGTGGGAGTCCCGGTACGGGCCGTCCCAGGCCGCGGTGGCCAAGGCCGAGTCGTGGCTGCGCCAGCAGGGCTTCACCATCGGCGCGCTGGCCCGTGACCACCTGTTCGTGTCCGCGCACAGCCCGGTCAGCGCCGTGCAGCACGCCTTCGGCGTCAAGCTCGGCTACTACCAGGTGAACGGGCACACCGTCCGGCTGGCCAAGGGCACGCTGACGATCCCGTCGTCGCTGGCCGGCGTGGTGGCCGGCGCACCCGGCGTCAACGAGTACCTGGACACGTCCGCCGCGATGACCGGCGCCCAGGCGCCGGCGGCCCAGGCCAGCGGAACACGGCGCACCGCCAGCCAGCCGGCCGCCACCACGAAGGAGCCCGGGCCGCCGGCCGGGTTCCGCAACCCGCAGCCGTGCTCGGCGTACTGGGGGCAGAAGACCGACACCAAGGACGCCGCTTCGCTGTACAAGCCGTACACCTACCCCGAGCCCTACGACATCTGCGGCTACAAGCCGGCCCAGCTGCGCGGCGCCTACCAGCTGGCCGGCCAGGTGGCCAGGGGAGACGACGGCAGGGGCGTGACGATCGCGATCGTCGACGCCTACGACTCGCCGACCCTGCTGGCCGACACGCAGCAGTACGCCAGGCAGAACGACCCCCGGCACCCGCTGGCCTCGTCCCAGTTCAGCAACGTGGCCCCGGCCAAGATCACCAACCTGGGCGCGTGCGGCGGGAACGGCTGGTACGGCGAGCAGGCGCTGGACATCGAGTCCTCGCACGCGATGGCGCCAGGCGCGCACATCGAGTACGTGGGCGCGAAGAGCTGTGCGGACGCGGATCTGCTGTCCGCCGTCACCACCGCCGTCACCAGCGGCGCCTCGGTGGTCACCAACTCCTGGGACGACGTGACCGGCGACATCTTCGAGGACGCCGCGGCCAAGCAGGCCTACGACGAGACGTTCATGCTCGCCGCCTCCACCGGCGTCAGCGTGCTGTTCTGCAGCCACGACGACGGCGACAACTTCGCCGACTTCGGCACGACCGGCTCCAACTACCCCGCGACCAGCCCGTACGTGACGGCGGTCGGCGGCACCGCGCTGCAGGTCAACGCGAAGAACCAGGCGCAGGCCGACTACGGCTGGTCCACCGGGCACCTGTCGCTGTGCGCGTCCAAGACCACCAACTGCGGCTCGGCGACCAAGCCGGTGGGCACCCTCGGCTACGTCTACGGCAGCGGCGGCGGGACCAGCTACTACTACACCGAGCCCTGGTACCAGGACGGGATCGTGCCGAAGGACCTCACGCTGCGCAACGAGGCGCTCAACGGCCCCGTGCCCTACCGGGTCATGCCGGACATCTCGATGGACGCCGACATCCAGACCGGCATGCTCATCGGGCTGACCCAGGCCTTCCCCGGCGGCTCCCACTACTCCCAGTACAAGATCGGCGGGACGAGCCTGGCCTCACCGCTGTTCGCGGGCGTGGTCGCGGACGCCGACCAGGCGGCCGGCACCTCGCTGGGCTTCCTCAACCCGATGCTGTACAAGGCGTACGCGCAGACCCCGGCGGCGTTTAGCGACATCCTGGCACCCTCGAAGCCGCACTCCGCGGCCGAGATCCGGGTCGACTACGCCAACGGGATCAACTCGTCCAAGGGCTACACCGTCGTGCTGGAGACGAGCAACTACGAAGGCCCCGAGACCTACTGTGACGGCACGGGCAACTGCGCGACCCGCAACGTGAGCCTGACCACCACCAAGGGTTTCGACAGCATGACCGGCCTCGGCACCATCGGCAGCGGGTTCCTCGCCGCCCTCTCGAAGTTCTGACCCGTGACTCCCGTCCCGCGGCCGGGGCCGGCCGCGGGACGGGAGTCAGCGCATCCCGGTCGTGGAGGTGGACAGCGACCGGGGATCCCGGCGCGGCCAGGCGCCACGTTCGGCCGCGGCCAGGAACCGGTCCACGATCGTGTTGAACAGCCCGGGCTCCTCCAGGTTCGCGGTGTGCCCGGTGTTCGGCAGGATGGTCAGGCCGGCTGTCGGGATCGTCCGCTTCAGCATGAGGGCCGGCTCCAGGCAGTGCTCGTCCTCGTCGCCGGTCATGATCAGCACCGGCGCGCTGATCCGCGCCAGCTGGTCGCGCAGCGCGTACAGCGACGGCCGGGCCGCCTGCACGCCGCGCATGGTCAGCGCGGACCCGGCCGGGGAGTGCCCGGCCAGCGCCTCGGCGAACTCGGCCCAGCCGCGCGGATTCTTGTTCTGGAACTGCACCCGGCTCGGCCCGACCGCGTACCGCTGCGCGACCGCCGCCGAGCCCTCGCCCTCGAACGCCGCCGCGGTCGCCTCGCACTCCGCCCGGAACGCCGCGGCCCGCTCCGGCTGTGCCCCGTAGCCGGCCCCGGCGACCACCGCGGACAGCACCCGGCCGGGGTGGCCCATGGCCAGGTGCAGCGTCGCGAACCCGCCCATGGACAGCCCGGCCACGTGCGCCCGCGGCACGCCCAGGCCGTCCAGCACGGCGACCGCGTCCTCCACCGCGTGCCGCTGGCTGTAGGCGGCCCGGGCCGCCGGCACGCCGGACGGCGGGTAGCCGCGCGCGGCGTAGGTGATGCACCGGTAGCCGCTGGCGAAGTACCGCACCTGCGGTTCCCAGCTGCGGTGGTCGCCGGCGAACTCGTGGATGAACAGCAGCGGCGTCCCGTTCCCTGTCGACTCCACGTGCAGCGCGACTCCGTCAGATGTCTCGATCGTCGGCAACTATCCCTGCCTCTCTGTGCTGGCCCGGGGGGACGACCCCCCGGCCCCCCCCGCTGCGCCGGGCGTCCATGATGTGCTGGTGGGTGTGCGAGCCGGCCGCGTCGGCGTCGCCCGCCGCCAGCGCGCCGAGGATCGCGTCGTGCTGCCGGGCGGACTCGGCGTGCGTGCGCCGCACCCGCGGCCCGCCGTGCAGCGACGCCCACATCAGCCGCATCAGCGACATGAGCAGCGGGCTGCGGGAGTGCTCGTACAAGCTGAAGTGGAACTCCCGGTTCAGCTCCGCGTACCGCGGGTCGCCGTCGGGCAGCGGCCGCATCCGCTCGTTCAGCTCGCGCAGCCGGGCCACCCCGGCGGCGTCGATCTTCCTGGCGGCCAGCGACGCGCCGAGCGACTCCAGCGCGGCGCGGATCTGGAAGTTCTCCTCCACCGGCCCGTCGCCGGGTTCCACCACGGTGAAGCCGCGGTGCGTGTCCCCGATGACCAGCCCTTCGGACTCCAGCCGCCGCATCGCCTCGCGCACCGGCGTCTGGCTGACCCCGAACCGCCCGGCCAGGTCCCGCTGCCGCAACTGGCGGCCCGCGGCCAGCTCCCCGGTGATGATCAGCTCCCTGATCAGCGCCGCCACCATGTCGGTCTTGCTGACGTAGCCCATGGGCGAGGCGTTCGCGGTGGGCATCATCGGCTGCTCCCGCACAGCGTCAGCACCCGGGCCGGGGTGAGCGGCAGCCGGCCGACGCTGCCGGTCAGCCCGAGTGCGTCGCGGACCGCGCTGGCCAGCACCGCACCGGACGCGCTCACCCCGCCCTCGCCCGCGCCGCGCAGGCCGAGCGGGTTGCCCGGCGCCGGGGACTGCTCCAGCACCAGCACGTCGATCGGCGGCACCTCGGCCGCGGTCGGCATCCGGTAGTCCATGAACGTGGTGGCCAGTGGCTGGCCCGCCTCGTCGTAGCCGAACTCCTCCAGCAGCCCGCCGCCGATGCCCTGCGCCGCCCCGCCGCGCAACTGCCCGGCCACCAGCGCCGGGCTGACCGCCTTGCCCACCTCGTAGCCGACCAGGTAGCGCAGCACCCGCACGCCGCCGGTCCCGGTGTCCACCTCGACCACCGCGATGTGCACCCCGTACGGGTATGTCATGTGCGACACGTCAAACCGCCGCCGCGCCGCCAGCCCGGCACCGTCCCGCCCGGCAGCCCTCCGCTCGGCTTCCCGCGCGTCCGGCCCGCGGCCGCCGGCCCGTATCGCTACCGCCGCGGCCACCTCGGCCAGGGTCAGCGACGCGGCCGGGTCGCCGCGCACGCCGATCACCCCGGCGGCCACGGTCAGGTCGCCGGGCGCCGCCTCCAGCAGGCTCGCGGCCACCTTCACCGCCTGTTCCCGCACCGCGGCCGCCGCCGCGTGCACCGCGTTGCCGGCCACCACCGTGGTCCGCGACGCCCACGAGCCGGCCCCGTCCGGCTGCAGGTCGGTGTCCCCGCACACCACGCTGACGGCATCGGGATCCACGCCCAGCGCGTCCGCCGCGATCCGCGCCAGCACCGTCTCCACGCCCTGCCCCAGCGAGGTCCCGCCCGCCAGCACCCGGACCGTCCCGTCCGGGCCGACCTCGACGTCGGCCGTCTCCTGCGGCCCCAGCCCGCTCTTCTCCAGGAACATCGCCACGCCCAGCCCCCGCCGGCTCCGCCGGCCGCCGTCATCCGGCGGGGCCGGGGCGCCGGGCCGTTCCGCCGCCGCCACCCCCAGGCCCTGCCGGGCCTGCGGGCCGCCGCCGGGCAGCAGCGCCGGGTAGCCGAGACGTTCCGCCTCCGCCACGGTCGCCGCGAGCAGGCCAGGGTAGTCCCCGGCGTCCAGGATCACCTCGGTGCCGAGCGTGCTCATCGCCCGCCGGTGCGGCAGCTCGCCCGGGCCCAGCAGGTTGCGCCGCCGCAGCTCGAGCCGGTCCATCCCGAGCCGGCCCGCGGCCACGTCGAGCAGCTGCTCACGCGCCGTCGTCCCCTCGAACCGGCCCGGCGCCCGGTACGTGCCGCACGGCGTCTTGTTCGTCACCACCACCCGGATCCGGCCCGCGTAGGCCGGCACCCGGTACGGCCCGGGCAGCATGGCCACCGTCAGCTCCGGCACCGTGATCCCGTGCGTGCGGCAGTACGCGCCGTTGTCGTGCAGCACGTCGGCGCGCAGCCCGAGCAGCCGCCCGCCGGCGTCGAACGCGGCGGCGAGCCGGTGCTCCTGCTGCCGGGAGTGGTTGACCGCGACCATGTGCTCGGCCCGGTCCTCGGCCCACTTCACCGGCCGGCCGAGCGACCGGGCCAGCCACGGCACCAGGAAGTCCTCCGGGTAGAACTCGCCGCGCACCCCGAACCCGCCGCCGGCGTCCACCGCGTGCCCGTGCACCTGTGCCGGGTCCAGGCCGAGCATCGCGGCCAGCACGCCGCGGTTGAACACCGGCACCTTGGTCATCCCGTACACCGACAGCCGCCCGTCCGGCTCGGGCACGGCCAGCAGCGCCCGCGGCTCCAGCGGCACCGCGGTGTGCCGGCCGATCGCCACCGTGGCCTCCACCACCTCGGCGGCCGCCGCGAACGCCGCGCCCACGTCGCCGAACCCGAGGGTGAAGTCCGCGGCCACGTTCCCGGCCGGGAACAGCCGCGGCGCCCGCGGCCCGGTGGCCGCGGCCGCGTTCAGCACGGCAGGCGTCTCGTCGATCTCGGCGTCCACCAGTTCGGCCGCGTCCTCGGCCAGGTACGGGTCCTCGGCCACCACCACGGCCAGCGGCTCGCCCACGTACCGCACCACGTCGCCGGCCAGCACCGGCTGCAGGTAGCCGTCCAGGTCGATGCCCTGCAGCGGCAGCCGGACCGGGATGGCCGGCCCCGGCGGCAGGTCCGCCGCGGTGACTACCGCGATCACCCCGTCAACCGCCGCGGCGGCCTTCGTTTCCACGCCGCGGATCCGCCCCGACGCCACCGCCGACCGGACCACCCGCGCCCAGGCCTGCCCGTCGGCCGCGAAGTCGTCACCGAACCGGCCCGCCCCGCGCAGCAGCCGCCGGTCCTCCTTGCGCACGAGCGCGTTCACCGCGTGCCGTCCCCGTCCCCGTCCCCGTCCCTGGCCCGGGCGACGGCCTGTACCGCCTCCACGATGCCCTGGTAGCCGGTGCACCGGCACAGGTTGGACGCCACCATCTCGCGTATCTCGGCCTCGTCCGGCTGACCCGCCCCGGCCGCCGCCCGCTCGGCCAGCCAGGCCTCGGCCAGCATGAGGAACCCGGGCGTGCAGAAGCCGCACTGCAGCCCGTGATGGTCGCTGAACGCCTGCTGCAGATCCGACAGCCGCTCCCCGTCGGCCAGCCCCTCGACCGTGCGCACCGCGCAGCCGTCCGCCTGCACCCCGAACATCAGGCAGGACCGGGCCGGCGCCCCGTCCAGCAGCACCGTGCACGCGCCGCAGATGCCGTGCTCGCAGCCCAGATGCGTGCCGGTGTAGCCGAGATCGTGCCGCAGCACGTCAGCCAGCGTGCGCCGGGACTCCACGGCGAGCTCGTGCCTGCGGCCGTTGACCTCGACGCTGACCTGCCGGACGTCCTTCATGGTGATCCCGCCTGCCGAGGCTGGCCCGGCCGCGCCAGGCTGGCCTCTGGCCGTTCATTAAATTCATGATCGTCAGCCGCATGCAGCGCGGCACATACCTGCCCGGGCAGCACCGGGATGTGGTCGAACACGACCCCGGCCGGGCGCAGGGCGGCATTGACCGCATTGAGCACCGCCGCCGGGGCGCCGATCATGCCGCCCTCACCCATGCCCTTGGCGCCGGTCTCGCTGAACCGGGACGGCGTCTCCAGGTGGGTGATCTCGACCGGGCACAGCTCGGCCGCGGTCGGCGCCAGGTAGTCCATCAGCGTGCCAGTGGCCGGCTGGCCGTCCGCGCCGTAGCGGACCTGTTCCAGCAGCGCGGCCCCGGCGCCCTGGGCCACGCCGCCGCGCACCTGGCCGTCCACCACCAGCGGGTTGATCACCACGCCGCAGTCCTCGACCACCAGGTAACGGCGCAGCCGGATGCCGCCGGTGCCCGGGTCGATCTGCACCATGGCCACGTGGCAGGCGTTGGAGAACGTGCCCGGCGGGTCGAAGCTGGCCCGCACCTCCAGGCCGTAGCGCAATTCCTCCGGCAGCCGGTGGGTCTGGAAGTACACGACCCCGGCCAGCTCGCCGACCGGCACCGCGGTGGCCTCGTCGCCGCGGACCCGGGCCGTGCCGCCGGCCAGCTCGATGTCGTCCGGGCTGGCCTCCAGCAGGTGCGCGGCCACCCGGCGCAGCCGCTGGGCCAGCTGGCCGGCCGCCCGGCCCGCCGCGCCGCCGCCGATCACCACCGACCGGCTGCCCCAGGTGCCCCAGCCGTAGGAGGCCAGGTCGGTGTCGCCCTGCCGCAGCCGGACCCGCTCCGGGTGCACGCCCAGCCGGTCCGCGACGATCTGCGCGAACGTGGTCTCGTGGCCCTGGCCGTGGCCGCACGTTCCGGTGGTGACGATGACCTCGCCGGTCGGGTCCATCCGGACCATCGCGGTGTCGTAGCCGGGAGTCATGCCCATCAGCCGTTTCGACATCGCCGGAGTGCCGTAGGCGGTGCGCTCGCTGAAACAGGCGTAGCCGATACCGGCCAGGTGCGTGCCGCCGGCCCGGATCGCGGCGGCCTCCTGGGGCCAGCCGGCCGCGGCGACGGTGCGCTCGGCCAGGTCCAGCGACTCGCGATAGCTGCCCTCGTCGTAGCAGATGCCGTTCACGCCCTGGTAGGGAAAGTCGGCGCGCTCGATCAGGTTGCGGCGGCGGACCTCCAGCGGGTCCAGGCCGAGACGGCCCGCCGCCTTCTCCATCAGCCGTTCCATGACCAGCACCAGCTGCGGCCGGGACACGCCGCGGTAGGGCGCGGTGGGCGCCTTGTTCGTCGCCACCGCGCGGCCGCGGGCGGCGTAGGCCGGCACCTTGTACACGCCCGGCAGCTCGGTGCACGCCATCAGCGGCTCGACCGCCGCGGTGAACGGGAAAGCCGAGTACGCGCCGACGTCGCAGTCGATCTCGGCCCGCAGCCCCTGGATGTGGCCTTGCTGGTCGAACGCGGCCGTCACCTGGTAGCGCTGCTCGTGGCCGTGGAACGACGCGGTCAGGTTCTCCTCCCGGTCTTCGGTCCAGGCCACCGGGACCCGCAGCCGCAGCGCGGCGGCGGCGACCGCGACCTCCTCCCGGCCGACCACGCACTTCAGCCCGAACCCGCCGCCGACGTCGGGGGCCAGCACCCGCACCTGGCTTTCGGCGATGCCGAGCGCCTGGGCGACCGCGGACCGGACCTGGTGCGGCACCTGGGTGGACATCGTGAGGCGCAGCTGCCCGTCGCGGTCGTCCCACTCGGCCAGGCAGGCCCGGCCCTCCAGCGGCAGCGCGGCCAGCCGCCCGCTGCTGAACTCGGCGTCGACGGTCAGGGCGGCGGTGCCGAAGATCGTGGGCAGCCGCGGGTCGTCGAACATCAGCAGGTCGACCAGGCAGTTGCGGGCGCCGGCCAGCTCCTGGTGCACCGGGCGCGCGTCCGGCTGGCGGGCCTGGTCGATGCCGGTGATCGCGTCCAGCGGCTCCCAGTCCACGTCCACCAGTTCGGCGGCGTCCTGCGCGGTGTACGGGTCCTCCGCGACCACCATGGCGACCGGCTCGCCCGCGAACCGCACCTGGTCGCCGGCCAGCAGCGGCATCCGGGTCGGCGTGAACTCCTGGCGCTCCAGCACGGCGAGCAGATAGGGGTCGCCCAGATCCTTCGCGGTGAGCACGGCGGCCACCCCGTCGTGCTCGCGTGCCTCGGTGACGTCGAGCGCGGTGATCGCGGCGGCTGCGAAGGGGCTGCGCACGAACGCCGCGTGCTGCGTCCCGGGCCGGCTCATGTCCGCGGTGAACCGGCCGCGCCCCAGCAGCATCCGCCGGTCCTCCTTGCGCGGCAGCTTCGCTCCCACCCACCGCCCGGTAGCAGTATTCAGCGCCGCCTCCCGCTGGGTGCCCGCGTCCGCCACCCGCGCCTCCCGCCCGGTGCCCGTGCTCACCGGGCGGCCGCCTCGGCGAGCGCGCGGGCGACCAGGGTGGCGGTCAGGTGCTTGCGGTAAGCGGGTTCCTCGAACGGGTCGATCTGGGCGGCCGCCAGCCGGCCCGCCTCGCGCCAGGTGTCCGCGGTCGCGGGCTGGCCGGCCAGGTCCGCGGTGTCCACGACCAGCGGTGCCGGCCTGACCCCGCCGAGCACGATCCGCGCCGCCCGGCACGTCCCGGCGCCCGCGGGCGCGCCCGCATCGCCACCGTCCCCCGCCCGCGCCTGCCCGGCTCGCGCCTGCGCGCTGCCCCCGCCGGCCGGATCGCCGGAGGCGCCGCCGAGATCCAGCGAGACGGCGGCGGCGACGATGGCGAAGTCGCCCTGGCGTGGCGCGAACTCGGTGAGCGCGGCGTGCCGCGCGGGCTCGGGGAACCAGACCTCGGTGATCATCTCGTCCGGTTCGGCCGCGGCGGTGAAGAACCCGTCGAAGAAGCCGTCGGCGGCCACCCGGCGCTCACCGCGCGGCCCGGCGAGCACGATCTCGGCGCGGAGCAGCACGGCCAGCAGGCACCACTCCGCGGTGCCGTCGCCGTGCGCGATGCTGCCGCCGAACGTGCCGCGGGACCGGATCGGGTAGTGCCCGATCCAGTGCGCCGACCGGGGGAGTACCCCGAACCCGGCGAGCAGGCCGGGGTCGCGGCTGAGCTCCACCGCCCGGTGCCGGGCGAGCGCGCCGATGTGCAGGCCGTCCGCGCCGGTGCGCAGGTAGTCGAGCCCCGGGATGCGGCTCACGTCGACGAGGGCGCTGGGCCTGGCCAGCCGGAGGTTCATCATCGGCACCAGGCTCTGGCCACCCGCGAGGATCTTGGCGTCCTCGCCCAGTTCGGCCAGCAGGGAAACGGTCTCGGCCACGTCGTGCGCGAGGTGGTAGGTGAACGGCGCTGGCTTCACCGCGCTCCTCTCCGGGCCGCCGCTCCGGGCGCCGCTCCCGGTCGCCGCCCGGCGCAACCCCGTTTGGTATACCATATTTAATCCGAGAGCTCGCAGGGCGCGCAAGGCGCGGAAACCGGGAGCGTGCATGCCGCATCCGCATGTCGTCGTCGAGCGCAGCACCGCGGGCTACCTCCGGGTGCTGCTGTCCAGGCCGGAACGGCGCAACGCCCTCGACGCCGGGATGGTCACCGCGCTGGCCGAGGCGCTCACCGAGGACCCGCTGGAGACGGTGCTGCTCGGCAGCACGGATCCGGCGGTGTTCTGCGCCGGCGCCGACCTGACCATCACCGACGCGGAACGCGGCGCGGTGTCGGACCTGCTCTACGCCTGCTTCGAGGTGATGATCACCCGTCCTGGCCCGGTGCTCGCCGTGCTCAGCGGCCCCGCGGTGGCCGGCGGCGCTCAGCTGGCCGCCGCGGCCGACTTCCGGTTCGCCTCGCCGGACGCCCGGCTGCGCTGGATCGGCCCGCCCGGCGCCGCCCTCGCGGTCGGCGCGTGGATACTGCCGGACCTGGTCGGCCGGGCCGCCACGCTCGAACTCACCGCGACCGGCCGCTGGGTGGACGCCGCCGAGGCGCTCGCCCTCGGCCTGGTGACCCAGATCGACGAGGACCCCGGCCAGGCGGCCGCCAGCATGGCCGGGACGCTCGCCGCCGCACCAGGCGGCACCGCGAAGATCGCCAAGGTCAAGCAGGTCACCGCAGCCGGCGGGCTGCTGGAAAGGCTGCGGGCCGAGCGCGACATCAACCGCGCCGCGTTCGACGAGACGATCGCCCGGACCCCCACGTGACCCGCACGCCGCCCGGCCGCAACGGGGGAGGCAGCACGCCCACGGGGCACCAGGGGCCGGGAGGCGCGGGTGGCGGGGGCGGCTGGGCGGGCGGTGAGGCGTGGAGCCGAGACGGCTGGCGGGTGCACCTGCCCGGTACCGCCGACCCGGCCGCGCTGGTGCGCCGTCTGGGCGAGCAGACGATCCCGGAGCTGGCGGCGCGGTCAGCGAAGCGGCACGGCGACCGCTTGGCGATCTCGGTCGACGGCGACGCGGCGACCCACGCGCAACTCGACGACGGCGCCGCCCGGATGGCCGGCTGGCTGACCCGCCGCATCCAGCCCGGCGACCGCGTCCTGCTGGCCGCGGGCTCCAGCCCCGGCTTCGTCCGCGGCTACCTGGGCGCGCTGCGGGCCGGCGCCATCGTCGTGCTGGCCAGCCCCGGCGCCACGCAGGCCGAGCTGAGCCACCTCACCGAGTCCTCCCGCCCGGTGCTGGCCATCGCCGACCCCGGCCCAGCCCGCCGGCTGCCGCCAGGCCTGCCCGCCATCACCCCGGCCGGCCTCCCGGCCGGCGCCCCGCCCCGGCACGGGATCCACCCCCGCCCCGGCGACACGGCGCTGCTCGCCTACACCTCCGGGACCACCGGCCGGCCCAAGGGCGTCCCGCTGACCCACGCCGCGCTGGCCACCTCGATCCGCGCCGCCATGGCCGCCTGGCGCTGGACCAGCGACGACGTGCTCGTGCACGCGCTGCCGCTGTACCACCAGCACGGCCTCGGCGGCGTGCACGCCACGCTCATCGCCGGCTCGTCCGCCCGCCTGCTCGCCGCGTTCCGGGCCGGCCCGCTGCTCGCCGCGCTGCCCGGCGCCACCGTGCTGTTCGCGGTGCCCACGATCTACCAGGCCCTGGCCGCCGCGCCCTCCCGTCTCCCGGCTCGCCTCCGGCTCGCGGTCTGCGGTTCGGCCCCCCTGAATCCGGATCTTGCTGAACGGCTGGCGCCTGCCTTGGGCGGCACACCGCTCGTCCGTTATGGCACGACAGAATCCGGGCTCGACGTGTCCAACCCGGTCACCGGCCCACGTGCCGGGACCGTGGGGCTGCCGCTGCCCGGCGTGCTGTGCCGCCTGTGGTCCGGCGCGGCCGAAGCCGCGCCGGGCACCGACGGCGAGATTCAGCTGCGCGGGCCGCAGGTGTTCGGCGGCTACTGGCAGGATCCGGCGGCCACCGCCGGGGCGTTCACCGCCGACGGCTGGTTCCGCACCGGCGACATCGGCCGGGTCGACCCGGGCACCGGGCACCTGGCCATCCGCGGCCGGATCAAGGAAATGATCATCAGCGGCGGCATGAACGTCTACCCGCGCGAGGTCGAGCTGGTGCTCGAGGAGCATCCCGCGGTGGCCGAAGCCGCGGTGGCCGGCCTGCCGCACGAGCGGTGGGGCGAGCAGGTGACGGCCTGGGTGGTGCCGCGGCCCGGGCACACCGTCGACGAGGCCGAGCTGATCGCGCACACCCGGGCGGCGCTGTCGGCCTACAAGTGCCCGAAACGCGTGTTCGCGCTGGACGCGCTGCCCCGCAACGACCTCGGCAAGGTGGTCCGCGCCGCGCTGGCCGGGCACACCGGTGAACGCTGACTGTCCGCCCTCGGGAAAGGAATCATCGGATGGACCTGCATCTGGACGGGAAGGTGGCCCTCGTCACCGGGGCCAGCAAGGGCATCGGCCGCCAGGTGGCCGAGGACCTGGCCCGCGAGCGCGCCGACGTGGTGATCACCGCGCGCACCGCGGAGCCGCTGGAGAAGGCGGCCGGGGAGATCGGCGCGCTGACCGGCCGCACCGTCGCCGCGATGGCGGGGGACATGAGCGTCACCGCGGACGTGCAGCGCTGCGTGGCCGCCGCCCTGGACCGGTTCGGCAAGATCGACATCCTGGTGACCTGCGCCGGCAGCTCGCCGGGCGGGCTGCTGGAGGATCTCACCGAGGAGCAGTGGCTGGCCAGCCTCAACCTGAAGTTCATGGGCTACGTCCGCTCGGTGCGGGCGGTCATCGGCCACATGCGGGAGCGGGGTGAGGGCGCCATCGTGCTGGTCGTCGGCAACGACGGCCTGAAGCCGAGCTACTGGGAGATGACCGCCGGGGTGGCGAACGCGGCGGACATCAACTTCGCGTCCTCGGTGGCCGAGCAGTACGGCCGGTACGGCGTCCGGATCAACACGGTCAACCCGGGCCCGGTGGACACCGACCGCTGGGACGGCCTGGAGAAGGCCTTCGCCCGGGACAAGGGCGTGACCCAGGAACGGGCGCACGAACTGGCCGTCGAGTCGATCCCGTTCGGCCGGATCTGCACGCCGGCCGAGGTCTCCGCCCTGGTCACGTTCCTGGTCTCGCCGCGGGCCAGCTTCCTCAACGGCGCGCACATCCCGGTCGACGGAGCCCAGCGCAAGGCGATCATGGACCATTGACCCGGCACCATTCGACCCGGCACCGGGACGCCGGCCCGGCAGCCGCGCTGACGCCCGGCTCCCGAGCACGGTAGAACGGTGGGATGCCGGAACTGCCCGAGGTAGAGACCGCGCGCCGCCTGATCGCCGACGAGGCGCTGGGGCGGCGGATCACGGCGGTCGATGACGCGGACACGTTCGTCTGCCGGCCGCATTCGCCCGGGCAGCTGGGCCAGGCGCTGACCGGGCGCACGCTGACCGCCGCGCACCGGCGCGGCAAGACGATCTGGTGCGAGACGTCCGGGCTGGACGGGGCGGCGGACGCCGGGCCCAGCCTCGGCATCCACCTGGGCATGGGCGGCCGGATCGTGGTCACCCGGCAGGACGGCCACGCGGCGGAGGGCGGGGGGCCGCGGCGGCGCGACGCGCAGCCGCGCAAGGCCGTCTGGGACCGGTTCACGCTGAGCTTCGCCGACGGCGGCAGCCTGGTGCTGTTCGACAAGCGGCGGCTGGGCCGGGTCCGGCTGGACCCGGACATCGACGCGCTGGGGCCGGACGCCGCTGAGGTCACGCCGGCCCAGTTCCGCGCGCTGATCGGCAAGGGCACGATCGCGGTCAAGGCCCGGCTGCTCGACCAGTCCAAGATCGCTGGGGTCGGGAACCTGCTGGCCGACGAGGCATTGTGGCGGGCCAGGCTGCCGCCCGCGGCCCGGGTGAACACGCTGCGCCGCCCGGAGGTGGACCGGCTCTACCGGGCGCTGCGCGCGGCCACCGAGTCCGCGGTCCGCAAGGGCGGCGTGCACACCGGCGACGTCATCGCCGCCCGGCACCCCGGCGGGACCTGCCCGCGCTGCGGTGC
>DASYAV010000085.1:0-6328 GCA_036501145.1 Streptosporangiaceae bacterium
CCGCGGGCGATGTTGGTGGTGGCGGTGTCCTTGATGGTGGCGTTGACGCGCTCGGCGGCGGTGCGCCGCCGGTAGGACCGCCGCCATTGCGGCGAGGGGTAGTCGTGCTTCTGGCGTGTCTTGGCCGCGATCTGGGGCGGGACCGTGATGGTCTGCTGGGTGCAGCAGGCGGGCGGGTGGCCGGGCGGGGTGAGGATCTCGGGCCGGTCCCGGCTGAGCAGCATGGAGTCCGGGCGGAGCGGGCAGCGGATCTTGCCGGCGGTGGCGGGGCAGGTGACGCGGTGGTAGCCGTCGGCGTCGTCGGCGGTGAGGCGGCCGAGCTTGTGGCGGGCGGCCTCGGAGTGTTAGGCGACTTTCAGGATGTCCATCTTGGTGACGTTCACGGTGGCCGTGGGAGGGGTGAGAACGGCCCCGTCCGGCGGGTGCCGGGCGGGGCCGTGATGGACGTGGTGTCGCCGTGGTGGTCAGTCTGTCGCGTTGGCGGTTTCCTCGGCGATGGCGGTGCGGGCGGCTTTCTCGTCGGCGATGGTCTTGTTCTCGGTGCAGGCGGCGAGCAGCGCGGTGACGGCGAGGCGGTTGATGGCGCGGGGCATGCCGCGGGCGCAGGAGTGGATGACGCGGACGGCGTCGTCGGAGAAGAGCGTGTCGGTGCGGCCGGCGTGGGCGAGGTGCGCCCGGATGTACCCGCCGGCCTCGGCGGGGGTCAGGGCGGGGACGGGGAAGGCGTACTTCAGCTGCACTCTCTGGTCGAGGGCGGCCATGTCACCGACGCGCAGGCGGCGGCGCAGGGTCGGCTGGCCGATGAGCAGGACTGTCAGCGGTGAGCCGGAGTCGAGTCCGTGGCTGGTCATCATGCGCACGCTCTCGAGCTGCTCGCCGGTGAGCAGGTGCGATTCGTCGAGTTTTCCGACCGTCCAGGCTGTTAACTAGGTTCTGACCTGGGCTTTCACGTCGTGTGCATGTTCGCGACGTGGACTCGACAGTGCCCCGCGGCCCGGGTTGACGGGTGGTCGGCGTAAGCGATCAGGCAAAGACAGTGCGATGGTCACGTGCCAGTCCGTCAGGCTGGGTAGCTGACGAACACGGGTCTCTTGAGAACGGGGATGAGCTGATGCGCATCGTGGTCTTCGGCGCGAACGGGCCGACCGGCCGCCAGCTGACCGTCCAGGCGCTGGCCGCCAGGCACGAAGTCGTCGCGGTGACGCGCCACCCGGACCAGATCTCACCGCGCGACCGCCTCGCCGTCGTCGGCGCCGACGTGACGAACCCGGCAGCGGTCGAGGCGGCGGTCACTGGCGGCGACGTGGTGCTGTCCGCGCTGGGTGTGCCCTATACCCGCAAGCCGGTCAGCGTGTACTCAGCGGGCACGGCCAACATCATCACGGCGATGGAAAAACACGGCGTGCGGCGGCTGATAGTAACCGGCACGGCTGCCGTCGATCCCGGCTACCAGTCCAGCGACTCGGTGATCTTCACGCGGGTGATGGAGCCGCTGTTCATGAGGCTGCCAGGCAGGACGGTGTATGCGGATAACCGGCGGATGGAAGCGCGGATCCGGGCCAGCAGCCTGGACTGGACGATCGTCCGTGCGTGCTGGCTGTTCAACGCGGCCACCGTGTCGGACTACCAGGTCATTGAGGGCAGCATCCACGGAATGTTCACCGCGCGGGCGGACCTGGCGGCGTGCCTGCTCGCGCAGCTGGCCGACGGCAAGTACATCCGCGAGACGATCGGGGTGGTCACGACGGCTGGCACGCCCAGCATTCCCCGCCAGATATGGCGTGAAGGGATCAGGAAAGAGAAGAAGAGCTGACCCGCTCGGTGCCATGCCGCTCTCAGCGGACAGGGGGGCGCTCGGTGAGCTGGGCTTCGAGCTGGGCGATGCGCCGGTCGGCGAAGCGGTTGTTGGAGCGGGCGGCTTCCAGCCGGTCTTCCAGGGTCTTGTTGTCGTGGGTGAGCTGGCGGACGCGCTGCTTGAGCGTGGTGTTCTCGGTGGCCAGCCGTTGCGCTGCCTCCGGTGACAGGTCGTGTTCCAGGTCGCGGATCTGGCCCAGCAGGATGGCCATGCGCCGCCGCTGCGCCGCGATCTCGGCGTGGGCCGTGGCTAGCGCCGCCTCGGCGTTCAGTGCGCGTTCCCGCCAGGACGGCTCCTGGTCACCACCGGTGCCCGGGGCCGGTGTCTTGCGTCCGGTGTCTTTGCTGACGGCGGCGCTGATTAGGGCGCGGGCGTCGGGGTTGGCGTAGAGGAAGGTGCGGGAGACCCCGGCCTGGCGGGCGACGGCCGGGTCGGTGACCGGCGTCTTGCGGCGCCTGAGGCTGTCGACGGCGTCGCGGACCTGCTGCAACTTCTGCTCGGTGGCGCGGCGGCGGGCCTCGTTCGCGGCGGCGGTGCGGTCGGGGGTCATGCTGTTTCGTCCAGCTCGTCTCCGTCCGCGTCCTCGTGGTCGCCGGGGGCGGCGTCCGCGTCTGCGGTGGCGCTGGCGAGCTCGGTGGCGCGGAAGGCGATGGTCCAGACCCGCTGGAAGTAGTCCTGGGGTCGGCGCAGGTCCAGGGCGAGCGCGTCGTCGAGCAGGCCGAGCCCGGCCAGGGTGGCTTCCAGCCCGTCGATGGCGGCCGCAGTCGGCGCGAAGACTTCGTGCAGCCACGCGGCGGTGGCGTCGTCCGGGGCGCGTTCGGCGATGGAGTACCACTGCTCGCGTTTGCGCCGCCAGTAGAGCAGGTCGGCGCCGGAGAGCACGAAGCTGGCGCAGTTGTGGCAGTCCAGGTTCCACGGGCAGGCGCCGCCGTCGACGACGGGCTGGAAGGTGCAGAACCCGCCGTCGGCGGGGGTGCTGCGCCTGGACAGGTCGATCGCGAGCGCCTGGGCTTGCTCGCGGGTGATCGGCGTTGCGGGCCCGGACAGCAGCGTGCCGGGGCTGGGCGTGCCGGGTCCGGCGACCCACACGTGCTGAAGGACGTCCTCGAGGTCGGAGTGGCTGAGCTGGACGTAGTGCTCGGCCATCCGGTCGGAGACGTGCCCGAGGTAGCGGCGGATGTGGGTGAGGGTCGCGCCGTGGCGCAGCAGGCTGGTGGCCAGCGTGTGCCTGGCCTGGTGGGGAACCCAGCGGCCGATGTCGAGCTCGTCGACCCAGGCCTTGAACCGCAGGTGGAACCACTGGTAGGTGACCGCGGCGGACCCGTCCGGGTTGCGGTAGCGGCCGGGGAACAGCGCCATCGCCGCCCGCTCGGCCGCCGTGGGTGCGCGGCCTTGCCGGGCGAGGAACCGGGACACGGTGGTTTCCCGCCGCGCGGCCAGCCGCCCGAACAGCGACTCGGGGATGCGGATCGCCTGGTCGTAGCGGCCGACCTTGGTCTGGTCGTGCCAGAGCATGGCCAGCCCGCCGTAGCGGCCGGTGCAGTCCAGCCGCAGCTGCAGCACCTCGCTGACCCGCCGCCCGGTGACGATGATCGTCTCCCACATGTCGCGCAGCCCGAAGTCGCTGGGGTCGTAGACCTCGGCGAGCCGGGCGAGGCTGGCCTCATCGGCCAGGGCGCGGGCGACCTCGTCGGGGAACGGGCTGCGCTTGCGCAGCGGGGTGGGCCCGGCCGCGGGCATCGCGGTGATGAACTCCCGCGGCAGCCCAATCCGCTCGGCGGCGCCGCAGTCCAGCGCCCAGCGCAGCAGCTTGCGGGCGTGGTTAAAGGTGATAGCGCGGGTGGTCGTGGTGATGACCGACGGGGTCTTGCCGTCCTGGCGGCGCATCGCCAGCGACGCCAGCCCCTCGCGCTCGCGGTGCCGCTGGTCGGCGGCGAACCGCTGGATGTGCGCGGCGGTCAGCAGCGCCGGGTCGTGGCCGCCGCCGGGCGCGCTGGCGGACAGGAACGCGCCCAGCTCGGTAGCGGCGCGGCGGAAGGCGTCGAAGGTGCCGCCGGTGCGCGGGCACGACGGCGATTGCAGCAGGCCGGCCAGGTAGTCCCACAGCAGATCGCGCAGCCACCGCTGGGCGATGCCGGTCAGGTCGAAGTGGCTGCCCCGCTCGGGGAACCGCACCCCGAAGTGGTCGGTCTCGATGAAGCCCGCGTCCCGGCTGGCTTCCGGGGTGAAGTAGGCCAGCCGCAGGTCGTGCAGCATCTCCCGGCCGACCAGCACCACGAACGTCGTGCACGACGAGAGGTCAAGCTCGGTCAGCGAGGCGGTGCCGCGGGCCCGGCAGGTATTGACCAGCGCCTGCACCCAGCCGGTGTCCCACCGGGTGTGCCGTTCCCGCTGGGCATGAGCGAACAGGCCCCAGCGGATCTCCGCGGCGGGCAGCGGCGCCAGCCCGGCCAGGATGATCTGGCCCGGCCACGGCACCGGCGGCTGGGCGGCGCACCAGGCACGGAACTCCTCCTCGTCGCGGCATGTGACCGGGACCGGCAGGCCCCTGACCTCGTAGTTGCGGGACCAGGCTGGCGGCAGCGCCGCGCCGCCCGGCCGGCCCTGCCTGCAGTACCGGGAGTCATGGCCCGCGCACAGGCCCAGCGGCGTGGCCGCCAGGTCCGGGCAGACGGCCACCCGGCAGCGGCCGTACCCGTCCAGCGGGACCTGCCCGGCCAGCCACTCCTCGAAGCTGGCCTGCTCTCCCTCGTCGCGCTGGCGGTGATACCAGCGCATGTAGTGCCGGTGACATAGCCGCCAGCGGGCATGTGTCGCGGGCCGGCCCGGGCAGATCCGGCACGGCAGCTGTTCCACCCAGACCGACGGGCCCAGCGGCTGCGCGGCGGCGAGGAACGCGGCCATGCCCTCCCCGCGGGCCTGCGCCTGCGCCCACTGCTCATGGTGGACCGAGCACATGTCGAGGCTGCCTTTGCGGGGCCGCTCGCAGCCAGCCACCAGGCACGCCCACCGGAAGACCGGGTGCCGGGCCGGGATGCGGATCACCTCGCCGCGGAACAGCGGGTCGAACGCCGGGCCGTCGATCAGCGCGGTCAGCAGTTCCAGCCGGTCCCGCCCGGCCCGGGCACCATACTGCTGCTGGTAGAGCGGCAGCAGCGGGTCGGCCTTCACCGCTGCTGGCCCCACACCCGGCGCAGCGCCGCGTTGAACGCCGGGTCGTGCAGGTCAGCGTGGGCGTACGTCTCGCTGACCACGGTCGCCGACGCCCAGCCGCCCGCATCCCGGGCGATCACCAGGTTGCCGCCCGAGGCGTCCAGCACCGCGGTCGCGAAACCGTGCCGGAACGCGTGCGGGATGACCTTGCCGAGCCCGGCGCGCTCCCCGGCCCGGCGCAGCATCCCGCGGGCCGCATCCGGCGCCCAGGGCTGCCCCGCGTCCTCGCCGCGCAGCTGCACCAGCAGCATGCCGTGCCCGGTGTCTGCGGGGTACTCGGTGGTCACGTACTCGAAGTAGGCGTGGATCATCGCCGGGCTGGCCCGCTTGATCAGCCCGCCGGTCACCGTGCCGTTCTCTGTCCGCCACGGGTGCCTGGTCTTGGCCGCGGCCCGGTTCGGGTTGCCGTCCCGGTGACAGACGTGCACGTGCGGCGCGCGGCACTCCCCGCACGCCGCGCCCTCGCGCAGGTGCAGGTCGGCCAGGTGCAGCCCGCACAGCTCGCCGATCCGGAACCCCCCGTCAGCCAGCCATGTCACCACCAGCCGGTCCCGGGCCGTGCTCACCGCCTCCAGCAGCTTCTCCCGGGCGCCCTCAGGCGGCAGCTTCGGATGCCGCCGCCGCTGCCGCGGCGGGGCCAGCGGGTTGGCCGGCAGCTCACGCTGCACGTGGCCCAGGAACGCCCGCTGCCGGTCGGCACGCGACGGCAGCCGCGCCAGCTGCAGCTGCGAGCCCAGCCCGGTGTTGACGCCCAGCAGCGCCTGCTGCAGGTAGAAGCCCTTCACGCACGCCGCGGCCGCCGACAGGGCGCTCTGCCCGAACGGGCGCCGCCCGGCCCGCCACGGCTGGCCATACGGCCCCCGCCACACCGCGCCCAGCGCCGCCATGTAACGCTTCAGGTCCTGCAGCGACACCGTCTCCGGGGCCAGCGCCTCCCGCTCCAGCCAGCGCAGGTGATCAAGCAGCAAATAGGCATACGTCCGCAGGGTTCCCGACCCCTCATAGCCCCGCAGGAAACCGTCCGCGGCCTCGTGCACCGCTCCGTCCGGCCACACGATCGTGAACGACCGGCCGCGGCCGCCCCGCTCCACCGCCTGCACGCGTAGATCCCCGATGACAACCCTGGTCGCCATGAACCCCCCGGTTCCCCCGGACGTCCCGCACGTCCCTTGCCCGGCAGGTTAACAGGGCCGTCACGCAGCCAGAAGGAGGCGCGCCGGACGTCGCGGACACTCGCAAGGCCGGTCGGAAAAGTCGATG
>DASYAV010000086.1:0-4790 GCA_036501145.1 Streptosporangiaceae bacterium
CCACGTCCGCACAGTCAGTGGCAATAACCCGGCTGCCCGCAGGCCGCTATCGCCACTGGCCGTTCCGTTGTTGCTTCTGTCGCCCCTAACAGGCCGCCGACCAGCCCATTGCCCCTTTCCGGCTTACTTGGTCTTTCCCCCCGGCCGGCCCGGTCAGCCCGCCGTCGCCCTGCGCGCCGTCGGCCGTGCTGATGGAGATCACCTCGGCGGCGCACCGCGCGGACGGGTCGCTGGAGCTGTCCGGGCACCACGCCAGGGCGGCCGGCTGCGGCGGCCCGGAGTACAGCTTCGGCTACAAGGTGGCCGCGGCGCCGGTCACCGCACACGCCGCCCCGGGCGTGCGGATCACCGTCATCCCGCTGCCGATGGGCAGCCCGGCCGAGCGGGCGCTGCCGGCCGCCCGCCTCCCCGGCTATCTGGCCGCCGACCAGGACACCCGGATCTTCATGGTCACCGGGCCGCTCACCGGCGTCACCGCACTGCAGGAGATGTACCACCCGTAGCACGCCGGCCGCCGTCGGCGGGCTTGGGGTCAGTCGTTGCCGGACTCCATCGCGGCGCGGTCGAGCAGCTGGTCGCCGCCGGGCACCTGCCCGCGGGAGGCGATCGCCTGCGCGCCGCCCTCGGGCATCGCGCCGATCAGCCCGGTCGAGGCCGCCTGGGCCGCGCCGATCAGTGCCGGATGATGCTGTCCCACCATGCCCAGGCCCGCGTACTGCTCGAGCCTGGTCCGGGAGTCGGCGATGTCGAGGTTGCGCATGGTCAGCTGGCCGATGCGGTCCGACGGCCCGAAGGCGGAGTCCTCGGTGCGTTCCATGGACAGCTTGTCCGGGTGGTAGCTGAACGCCGGGCCGGTGGTGTCCAGGATGGAGTAGTCCTCGCCGCGGCGCAGCCGCAGCGTCACCTCGCCGGTGACCGCCGTGCCGACCCAGCGCTGCATCGACTCGCGCAGCATCAGCGCCTGCGGGTCCAGCCAGCGGCCCTCATACAGCAGCCTGCCCAGCCGGCGCCCGTCGTTGTGGTAGCTGGCCACCGTGTCCTCGTTGTGGATGGCGTTGACCAGCCGCTCGTAGGCGGCGTGCAGCAGTGCCATGCCAGGGGCCTCGTAGATGCCCCGGCTCTTGGCCTCGATGATCCGGTTCTCGATCTGGTCGGACATGCCCAGGCCGTGCCGGCCGCCGGCGGCGTTGGCCTCCAGCACCAGATCCACGGCGGAGCCGAACTCCTTGCCGTTGATGGTGACCGGTCGGCCCTGCTCGAAGCCGATCGTGACGTCCTCGGCCGGGATCTCGACGGCCGGATCCCAGAACCGCACGCCCATGATCGGCTCGACCGTCTCCAGTCCCGCGTCGAGGTGCTCCAGCGCCTTGGCCTCGTGCGTCGCGCCCCAGATGTTCGCGTCCGTCGAGTAGGCCTTCGCCGCGCTGTCCCGGTAGGGCAGGCCGTGCTCCAGCAGCCAGCCGGACATCTCGGCGCGGCCGCCGAGCTCGCCGACGAAACAGGCGTCCAGCCACGGCTTGTAGATCCGCAGGGCCGGATTGGCCAGCAGGCCGTACCGGTAGAACCGCTCGATGTCGTTGCCCTTGAAGGTGGAGCCGTCGCCCCAGATCTGCACGCCGTCGGCGAGCATGGCCCGCACCAGCAGGGTGCCGGCCACGGCACGGCCGAGCGGCGTGGTGTTGAAGTAGGCGCGGCCGCCGGACCGGACGTGGAACGCCCCGCAGGCCAGCGCCGCGAGCCCCTCCTCCACCAGGGCCGCCCGGCAGTCGACCAGCCGGGCGATCTGCGCCCCGTACGCGGTGGCGCGGCTGGGCACCGAGCCGATGTCGGGCTCGTCGTACTGGCCGATGTCGGCGGTGTAAGCGCACGGCACCGCGCCCTTCTCGCGCATCCACGCAACGGCTACCGAGGTGTCGAGGCCGCCGGAGAAGGCGATCCCGACACGCTGGCCGACAGGGAGGGAGGTCAGTACCTTAGACACACTAGAAGTATATGCATAGGACTGTATGTTCATGCAACGCTAGCTGCTGTCCCGGATCACTCGATCCCAGAAAGGCCCTCGGTCATCGACCGGAACAGCGGGTCGGTGAAGGCAGTCAAGCCCGCATACACCTGGCTGATCCTCCGGTAGGCGGACACTGCCCGCTGCCGCGGCGTGAACTGTTCACCGGGTGTGACCATCGCCGCGGTGGCCTCGGCCCAGCCGGGGTGGACGCCGTGCCCGACGGCGGCGCAGATGGCCGCTCCGAGGCCGGCCGCGTCGCTGACCGCGGTGCGGCTGGCGGGACGGCCGAAGACATCGGCGATGATCTGCATCATCAGGTCCGAACGCGATCCGCCGCCGGAGACCAGCACGGATGACAGCCGCCGCCCCAGGCCCTGCTCCATCGCGGCGGTGTGCATTGCCATCGTCAGGGCGATGCCTTCCAGGATGGAGCGGTAGATGTGGGCGCGGCCCTGGCTGCCGTCGAAGCCCAGCAGAGCGCCCCGGCGGAAGGCCGCTGTTCCTGGGGCGAGCCAGTCCGGCAGTGTCAGCAGGCCGTTGCTCCCCGGTGCCAGCTCGCTGGCCTCGGCGTTGAGGGTCTCCTCCAGGCGTGGGGCGTCCGGCGCTGGCTCCATGCCGTGGCCATCTTCCAGCACCGTGCGCCACCAGCTGACTGTCCACATGCCGCGGCGGATCCCGGTGCTCTCGTACAGGTACTGCCCGGGCCTGGCTGCGAAGTTGACCCAGTAGCTGCCGCTGGTGCTGCGCGGGCAGGAGCCGGTGGTCATCGCCGCGATGTAGGTGCCCAGGGACAGCAGCACGGTGCCGTCGCTGGCCAGGCCGCTGCCGAGGGCCTCCACGGCCTTGTCGTTGGCCGTGGCGTATACCGGCAGGCCGGCCGGGATGCCGGTGGCCGCGGCGGCAGTGGCGGTCAGCGCGCCGAGCCTGCCGCCGGGCGGGACCAGCCCGAAGAGCATCTCGCGGGGCATGCCGGCGGCGGCATAGGCGGCCGGGTCGGCCGGCCAGGTGGCGGTCTCCTGGTCGATGGGCCAGACGCCCTGGTAGTTCGCGGCGGCATCGAGGAACTCACCGGTCAGCCGGTGGGTGATGTAGCCAGAGGACGTGGTGATGTACCGGGTCGCGGTGTTCCCTGGCCGGTAAGCCCGGGAGACCCGCTCGTCCATCCAGCTCAGCACAGGCTCGGCCAGGGTGCCGTCGGCGGCCATCAGGGCCCGGCAGAACCGGATCGTGCACAGGCCGACGGCAACGATGTCCCGCGGGTCACCGGGGAACCGGGCCATGACCTCGCGGCAGGCGTTCCGGATGGAGTCCCAGAGGTCGTCACCGGGGTGCACGGCATGACCCGGTACCGGGGTGTCGTAGGGCTTCAGGTACCGCCGGGCCGTGGCCAGGGCCCGGCCGCTTGCGTCGAAGATCGTCACCTTGGTGCTCTGCGACCCGTTGTCGATCGCCAGCAGGCAGGGCATCATGGCCGGCTCCCTGGCCGCTCCGCGGCAGGGTCCAGCGGGATGATGGTGCCGGCGTTCATCACGCCGGCCGGGTCGAACGCGAGCTTGAGGGTTTCCAGCAGCCAGTAGGCGCTGCCGTGCTCTTCCCTGACCCACGGGGTGCGGTACTTGCCGATCCCGTGGTGGTGCACCATCGACCCGCCCGCCCGCAGGGCTTCTTCGACGATGATCGCGTTCAGCGGCTGGTGGTAGAGCTCGATCTCCTCGCGCGGGCCGCACCTGATCGCGTAGTCGTAGACGACGTACAGGTTGGTCCCGGTCTGGTAGCTGTGCGAGGAATGGGCGCCGAGCATCGTCAGGTCCCCGGCCCGGCCGAACTCGCCGCGGATCCGGCCCATGACCGCGGCGAACAGGCCCGCGGCCCGCGACCAGTCGACGGAGACCTCGGTGGTGTAGCCGAGGCGGGCGTGGGCGAGCATGTCGGCCTTCTCGGCGTCGATCTTGTCCTGGCCCCAGTTGAGGTTCTCGAACCACGCCCGGATCCGCTGTTCGCCGACCCGCCGGTGGGGGCGGGTAGCGAAGAGTTCCTCGATCGCTTCAGCGGTGGCGTCGGCGAGGCCCTTCGGGCCCTCCGCGACCAGCACGACGACGTTACGGCCCTGGTAGAAGTCGGCGAAGTGCTGCCGCGCGTCCTCGGGTGAGTAGACCCGGCACACCGAGGGCCGGTACCCCGCGGTGATCAGCTCGCGCAGAGCGGCGATGCCGTCGGCGAACTCGTCGACCAGGAAGCCGAAGTACCGGTTGTTCTCCGGCTGATAGCGGAAGAGCTTGACCGTCACCTCGGTGATCAAGCACAGGGCGCCTTCGCTGCCGACGATGACGTGACGGATGTCCGGGCCCGCGGCCCGGCGGGGCACGTTCTTGACGCGGGCGACCGTCCCGCCGGGGAAGACGGCTTCCAGGCCGATGACCAGATCCTCGATGCCGCCGTACAGGGTGGAGAACTGGCCGGTCGACCGGGTCGCGACCAGGCCGCCCATCTGGGCGAGCGGCTTGGACTGGGGTGAGTGCCCGGTGGTCAGGCCCTGGGCCCGCAGGATGTCCTCTAGTTCCTCCAGGCCGGCGCCGCACTGCGTGGTGGCCATCATGTCGACCGGGTCGATCGACAGGATCGCGTTCATCCGCGACCCGTCGACCACGAGGCTGTCCTCGACCACGGTCTCCAGGCCGCCCTCGGTGGCGGTCTGTCCGGTGCGGGGAACGAGGTTGACGAGGTGCTCCGCGGCGAAACGCAGGATGGCCGCGACGTCATCCGTCGAGGACGGATAGACGATCGC
>DASYAV010000087.1:0-41924 GCA_036501145.1 Streptosporangiaceae bacterium
CGCACAAACCTGGGTCCCGCAATCCGACGGCTCCCTGGTCAACCCCAGCTCCGGCAAGTGCCTCGACGACACCGGCTACGGCGGCGCGGGCACCCAGGTGCAAATCTGGTCCTGCACCGGCAACGCCAACCAGAACTGGACCCTGCCCGGCGGGACACCGACCGGCAACACGCCGAACCTGGGCCCGAACGTCTACGTGTTCGATACCTCGATGTCGACTACGACGATCCAGAACGACATCAACCAGGTCTACGCGACGCAGCAGTCGAACCAGTTCGGCACCCAGCGCTATGAGCTGATGTTCGAGCCTGGCACCTACAACGTCAGCGTGCCGGTCGGCTTCTACACCGAGGTCGTCGGCCTCGGGCAGAACCCCTCGCAGACGGTGATCACCGGCGGCGGGATCTACGCCAACGCCGCCTGGAACAACGGGAACGCGACGGAGAACTTCTGGCGCGGAGTGGAAAACATCACCATCGACCCGTCCTCGGGCAGCACCGAGTGGGCGGTGTCCCAGGCCGACCCGATGCGCCGGGTGGACATCGACGGCAACCTGGTGCTCGACGACGACACCTCGGGCAACACCACGAGCAACTGGTCCTCCGGCGGCTTCATCGGCGACTCGATCGTGTCCGGCCAGGTCAACTCGGGGACCCAGCAGCAGTTCCTGATGCGCAACGACCAGCTGGGCAGCTGGACCGGGTCGAACTGGAACATGGTGTTCGTGGGCAGTTCCGGGGTCCCGGGTCAGAGCTTCCCCAGTCCGCCTTACACGACGGTGAAGCAGACCCCGACGGCTGACGAGAAACCGTACATGTATATCGACTCCGCTGGGAACTGGGACGTGTTCGTGCCCTCGAACCAGACGAATTCACAGGGCGTCTCCTGGGCGAACGGGAACACGCCGGGGACGTCGCTGCCGCTGAGCGACTTCTACATCGCGACGCCCAGCAGCACGGTCGCGCAGATCAACGCCGCGCTGGCGGGCGGGCAGGACCTGCTGTTCACCCCCGGCGTCTACCAGATCAACGGCACGATCGACGTCACCAATCCGGACACCGTCGTGCTCGGCCTCGGCCTGGCCACGCTGGTGTCGAACGGCGGCAACACGATCCTGCAGACCGCTGACGTCAGCGGAATCCGCATCGGCGGGCTGATCTTCGACGCCGGCACCACGAACAGCTCCGTCCTCGTCCAGATCGGCCCGTCCGGCTCCAGCGCCAGCCACGCCGCCGACCCGACCGTGCTGTCTGACGTCTTCGCCCGGATCGGCGGGGCCACCGTCGGCAAGGCCACGCAGACGCTGCAGATCAACAGCGACAACGTCGTCGGGGACGACCTGTGGCTGTGGCGGGCGGACCACGGCAACAACGGCACGGTCGGCTGGACAACCAACACCGCCGCCAACGGCCTGGTCGTCAACGGCACCGACGTCACCATGTACGGGCTCGCGGTCGAGCACTACCAGGCCGTGCAGGTCCAGTGGAACGGCAACGGCGGGGCCGACTACTTCTACCAGAGCGAGATGCCCTACGACCCGCCCAGCCAGTCCGCCTGGATGGACGGCTCCGCCGACGGCTACCCGTCCATCGCGGTCGCCAGCGGTGTGACCAGCTTCGCGGCCTACGGCCTGGGCGTGTACTGCTACTTCGACGTGAACCCCAATGTGGCCAGCGCGAACGCGTTCACGTCGCCGACCTCGTCGGGGGTCGCGTGGCACGACATGGTCACCGTCTCGCTGGGCGGCACCGGGACCATCCAGCACATCATCGACGGCACCGGCGCGACGGTCGACTCGGGCACCACGGTGGCCGACCTGACCAGCTACAACTGAGCGCAACCGAACGGGCACGGCCGCACCCACCCGGTGCGGCCGTGCCCGTTCGCGGGACGGGGGGCTTTCCTGTAGCCGGTCGCTGGGACGAGGATGTTGCCGGAGGACATGAACGGGGACGGGAGCAGCATCGTGGACCTGAAAATGGAAGTGGTCGTGATCCCGGTCGCGGATGCCGACCGTGCGAAGGAGTTCTACGGGAGACTCGGGTGGCGGCTCGATGCCGACTTCCCGTTCGATAACGGCTTCCGTGTCGTTCAGTTCACGCCGCCCGGCTCGGCGTGCTCGGTCCAGTTCGGCACGAAGATCACATCGGCGGCGCCCGGGACGGCCCAGGGGCTGTACCTGATCGTCTCCGACATCGAGGCTGCCCGCGGCGACCTGGCCGCCGGTGGTGCCGCCGCGGTCAGCGAGGTGTTCCACGCCGGTGCGCCGGGCGCCCAATTCCAGCCGGGCGGTTCGAGCGCCCGGGTGAGTGGCCGGGCGGACGATCGCGCCAGCTACGGCTCGTTCGCCACGTTCAGAGATCCGGACGGCAACGGCTGGCTGCTGCAGGAGATTACGGCACGGCTGCCGGGCCGGGTCGATGCCGCGCAGACGGCATTCGCGTCGGCGGCGGACCTGGCGGCCGCGCTGCGGCGTGCGGAGGCCGCGCACGGCGAGCACGAGAAGCGCACCGGGCAGGCCGACGCGAACTGGCCCGACTGGTACGCGGCGTACATGGTGGCGGAGCGGGCCGGGACGGAGCTGCCGGCGTGACCGGCTATGACGTCATCGTGCTGGGTGGCGGGGCGCCCGGTGAGCACTGCGCCGCGGCACTGGCCGCGCGCGGCCAGCGGGTGGCCGTGGTGGAGCGGGATCTGGTCGGCGGCGAGTGCTCGTACTGGGCCTGCATCCCGTCGAAGACGCTGCTGCGCCCGGGCGAGGCGGTGCAGGGTGCGCGGGAAGCCGGCGCGACCGCGCAGGTCGATGTGGCCGCCGCGCTGGCCTGGCGGGACTTCATGGTGTCGGGCTACTCCGACACCGGGCAGCAGCGCTGGCTGGCGTCGCGCGGCATCGACCTGCTGCGGGGGGTGGGCCGGCTAGCGGGGACCGGAGTGGTCGACGTCGACGGGGCACGCCATACCGCGCGGCACGTGGTGGTGGCGACCGGATCGGATCCGGTCGTGCCGCCGGTCCCGGGGCTTCGTGAGCTGGACGGCGTGTGGGGCACCCGCGAGGCGACCGGCATGAAGACGGTCCCGCGCCGCCTGCTGGTACTCGGCGGCGGGTCCGCGGGCGTGGAGCTTGCGCAGGTCGTGCGGGGACTGGGCGGCGAGGCAGTGATCGTCGAGGGTGCCAACCGGTTGATCCCCCGCGAGCCTGAGCCGCTGGGCAAGGCGCTCAGCGCCGCCCTGCGCCAGGCCGGGACCGAGCTGATGCTCGGCAAGCACGCCACCTCGGCGCGGCGCGAGGGCGCGGAGTACGTGCTGGGCTTCGACGGCGGTGCCGAGCTGCGGGGGGACCGGCTGCTGGTGGCGACCGGCCGGCGCCCGCGGGTGGCGGGGATCGGCCTGGAAACGGCCGGTGCCACCTTCGACGAGCACGGGATCCGGGTGGATGACCACCTGCGCGCGGGTGAGCGGCTGTGGGCGATCGGCGACGTCAACGGCATCTGGCCGCTGACTCACGTCGGCGAATACGAAGGCGACGTGGTCGCGGCGAACATCGCCGGTGCGGAGCGCCCGGCGAACTACGAGGCCGTGCCGCGGGTTACCTACACCGATCCGCAGGCTGCCGCGGTCGGCGCGGCCGAAGCCCCGTACAGCGGCACGGCGCCGCTGTCCGAGGTACCCAAGACCGCCACCTATACCCATGCCTACGCCGAATCCCCCGGGTTCCTGACCTTGCTGTCCGACGGCACCCGGCTGACCGGCGCGTACGCGCTCGGGCCCGAAGCCGGTGAGTGGCTGCAGCAGGCGACGCTGGCCATCCGCGCCCACATCCCGCTGCCGGTGCTCAGCGACACGATCCAGCCCTTCCCAAGCTTCTCGGGCATCTATGGCGCAGCGCTGATGGATCTGCTCATGCAGATCGCCGACATGCCACCGCCAGCCAGACCGATGGACGCACAGCGAGCGAGCCTGCCATGACCAGCATACCCACGCCCGATCCCGGGCGACGTCCACCGGAACTGGCCGGGCAGACCGTCGTCGTTATCGGCGGCAGCGCCGGCATCGGATACGAGACAGCCAAGCGGGCCCGCGCCGAGGGCGCCGAGGTCATCCTGGCCGCGCGCAACCACGAGCGCTTGCAGCGGGCCGCGGCCGAGCTCGGTGCGCGGGAGACCGCGGCCTTCGACGCCACGGATCCGGCCGCGCTCGACCGGTTCTTCACCGGCCTGCCCGGGACCATCGACCACGTGCTGGTCACCGGCCCAGGCCCCTACTACGCACCCCTGGCCGACCTCGACCGCACGCGCGCGCATCGCAATTTCGACGAGCATCAGTGGCTGACCGTGGCGGTCGCACAGCAGGCCGTCGGCACGGTGCGGCCGGGCGGCACGCTGTTGTTCATGAGCGGCACCGGCGGCCGCGCACGCGGACCCGGCCTGTCGCTCATCGCCGCGGCTACCGCGGCGATGCCCGCCCTGATCGCTAACCTGGCGGTCGAAGTGGCGCCGATCCGGGTCAACCTCATCGCGGCCGGATTCGTCGACACGCCGTTGTCCGCGTCGCTGCTGGGCGACGACCTCGAAGCACGCCGCGACCAGCTGCGCGCCACGCTGCCCATCGGGTGCGTGGTCGGGCCGGCCGACGTCGCGGCCCTCGCCGTGCACATCATGACGAACACCGCGCTGACCGGAGCGACCTACGACATCGACGGCGGTGAGCAACTGGTGACCAGCGGATGAAGGCGCCACTCATGGAATACCTCGTCACCATGACCACCAGCGTTCCTGACGGAACGTCAGATCAGGAGGTGGCCGACGTCCGCGCCCGTGAGGCGGCGCACTCGCGCGACCTCGCCGGGCAGGGGCATCTGCTGCGGCTATGGCGCCCGCCGCTGCGGCCGGGAGAGTGGCGCTCGCTCGGCCTGTTCGGCGCCGCCGACGACACCCAGCTTGAAGAAGTGCTGGCCTCGATGCCGCTGCGGGTGTGGCGCACCGACGAGGCCACCCCCCTATCGCCACACCCGAACGACCCCGGGCTGCCGGCCAAAGCAGGCGCGGCGGAGTTCCTCACCGTCTTCACCACCGTCGTGCCCGCGGGCACGCCGGACCAGGTGGTGGCCGACACCGAGGCGGGCGAGGCGCGGCGGGCGAAAGAACTGGCCGGGCAGGGGCATCTGCTGCGGCTGTGGCGGCTGCCTGGCAAGTCGCGTGCGCTGGGCCTGTGGCGCGCCCGGGACCTGGCCGAGATGCACGCGATCCTGAAGTCGCTGCCGCTGAACGCCTGGATGACGGTGGAGACGACGCCGCTCACCCGGCATCCCAGCGACCCAGCACTGGCCGCAGGAACGGATGATCCCGTACGCCCCTAGAGTGAGGGCGTGGACGCTGCGCTGCGCTCGCTGGGCGATGAGCTGGACACCGCGACGCAGCGGCTGATTGACGAGGCACGCCTGCTGGCCGGGTCGGATCTGCGGGCCCCGTCGCTGCTGCCGGGCTGGAGCCGTGCGCACGTGCTGGCCCACCTGGCCCGCGGCGCCGACGCGACCCGCAGCCTGCTGGCCGGGGCGCGGGCCGGCCAGCATCGTCCGGCCTACGCCAGCAAATCCGACCGGGACGCGGCCATCGAGCAGAGCGCCGCGGCCAGGCCCGAGGATCTGGTGGACGACGTAGCCGGCTCGGCAATGGCACTGCGGACCGTCGCGCGGCAGTTGCCCGGCGAGGCATGGCGGTATCAGGTCCAGGCGCTGGGCGGCGACCGGTTCCCGGCCAGCCAGCTGCTGCTCCGGCGGCTGGCCGAGGTCGAGCTGCACCACTGTGACCTGGGCATCGGGTACGGTCCTGACCAGTGGCTGGCCTCCTTCCGCGGGATGGAACTCGGCGAGCCGATGCGGTCCCTGCGCACGGAACGGCTCGGCTACAGTCAGCCCGGGTCGGTACGGGCCAGATCCATGGCCCGGAAGATTCCGCCCTACCGGCCCGGGCAGCCGCTGCCCGGCAGCTGGCTCGGCCGGCGGCAAGCCTGAACCGGCCCGCCCGCGCGGGCGCGGGCGGCGGCGCCCGCGCCCGCCGGTGCCGGTGTCCGGCCGCCGTTCAGACCATTCTCAGCCGGGATTAAAGACTCGGCTGTGGCCGGCCAGCCGCCACGGCATGCTCGTAGTCCAGCCGGGCCGCGAACTTGGCGATCTCGTAGGGGTTCACGTAGACGGACAGCGTGTTGTTCTGCGCCCTGAACCCGGGAGCCTGCTTGGCGGCGGTCAGGCTGATGCCCGTGCCCTCGCCCGACGAAGACCAGTTCGTCGAGCCCTCGAACGCGACGATGCCGTCCAGCACCCCGCCCTTGGTGTGGCTGATCTGGCTGGTGGCTGACTCGCCGATGGCGAAGTCGTTGGCGAAGCCCTTGGAGTCCTGGCCGGTGTCGGAGGTGAGAATCGCCTTCTCGGTCGGGCCGGCCGCCTGTGACTTGTCCAGCGTCACCTGCACCATCACCGACGGATTCTGGACCAGAGTCATCAGCAGCTTGTTGAGCTCGTCGTCGTCGTAGCCGAACATGTTCATCTTCACGCTGAGGCTGACCCTGGTGAATAGGTGCGTCAGCACGCCGTGCACGTCGTCACGGCCAACGTAGAACACCCGGAAGTCGGCGCTGGCGGTCGGCCCGAAGGCCTGCTCGTCGGTGTAGACGGCCAGGTCATCCAAGATGAACTGCTGTAACGTCTGGCGGCTCGGTGCGGTCGCGGTGTCGGTCGACATCATTGCCTCCTGTGGATGGATACGCGCGGGGCATGGGCTGGGCGGCCATCTTGACGAACGCCTCGGCGGTGGGCGAGCCCGGGGCGGCGCAGTAGGTGATGAGGCGCTGGCCGGTTCCGGCGATGTGCAGCATCTGGCACTCGAACTCGAGCGGCCCGGCCTCGGGGTGGTCGACGTGCTTGACCATCGGCCCGCGCGTCTCGACGTCCTGGGTGGCCCACATCTCGGCGAACCGCGGGGACAGCGCCAGCATCTCGGTGACGAGACGCTCGATCTCCGGGTCGCCGGGGTAGGCGGCGTAGTTCGCCCTCAGGTCGGCGACCGTGGCCCTGGTGAACCGCACGAAGTGCGCGTCGTCCCAGACGGTGTCCACCGGCGGTCGGCGGAACGTCCAGCGGATCATGTTCCGGTCCCGGTAGCCGGCCAGGTTGCCGATGAAGTGGGTGGCGATCTGGTTCCAGGCCAGCACGTTGTAGGCGGCGTCGACCACGTACGCCGGCGTGCTGGGCATGCTGTCCAGCAGGTGCCGGATGCCCGGGGTGATCTCCCGGCTGGGCGGCGCGGTCTGCGGTGGGGTGTGCCCGGTCATCCGGAACAGGTAGTCGCGCTCATCGGCGGTCAGCATCAGCGCCCGGGCCAGCGCGGACATCACCTGGCGCGACGGGTTCGGCCCCCGGCCCTGCTCCAGCCGGATGTAGTAGTCGACCGAAAGCCCGGCGAGCTGTGCCACCTCCTGGCGGCGCAGCCCTGGCGTGCGCCGCCGGCCCATCTCAGGCAGCCCGGCGTCATGCGGGGACACGCGGGCCCGGCGGGCGCGCAGGAACGCCGCCAGATCGGCCCGGTTGATTACGGTCACAGTCTCCAGCTTGCCACCTGGCCGGGCCTGCTGGCTGGCCACAACGTGGTACCGGGAATCCCAGGTTCAGCAGGTCTCTCCCGCCCGGCCGGGCCCGCTCGTAGCGTGAGCCGCATGCCAGACAAGGTCGCCCTCATCACCGGGGCCAACAAGGGAATCGGCTTGGAGACCGCGCGCCAGCTCGGAGCCAGGGACATGACCGTGCTCGTCGGCGCGCGCGACCCGCAGCGGGGCCGCGAGGCCGGGCAACTGCTGGCCAAGGACGGGATCGACGCCCGGTTCGTCCAGCTCGAGGTGACCGATGCCGGCTCCGTGCAGGCCGCGGCCGGATGGATCGAGGCCGAGTACGGCCGGCTGGACGTCCTGGTCAACAACGCCGGCACCGCGACCGTCGCCCGCCGCGGCTACCCGCCGAGCCAGACCTCGCTCGAGGACATGCGCGCGGTCTACGAGATCAACGTCTTCGGTGTGGTCACGGTGACCAACGCCATGCTGCCGCTGCTGCGCCAGGCACCCGCCGGGCGGATCGTCAACGTGTCCAGTGAGGTCGGCTCGATCACCTCGCAGAGCGACCCGGCGAGCCCGCTGAGCCAGATACCGGCGTCGGTGCAGTACCCGTCGTCCAAGGCCGCGCTCAACATGATCACGGCCATGTACGCCAAGGAACTCAGCGGCACACCGATCAAGGTCAACGCGGCCAACCCCGGCTACACCGACACCGACTTCAACGACCACCGCGGGTTCCGCACCCCGGCCGAAGGGGCCGAACCCAGCGTGTACCTGGCCACGCTGGGCGACGACGGCCCCAGCGGGGTGCTGTGGGGCCACATCTGGACCGCGGCCGGCGACGGCGGCTACGGCATTCTCCCCTGGTAACCGCCGGAATGGGTGCCGGCCAGCCGCCGGTAGTCGTCCTCCGCCGGGATGACGCTGCCCGCGGCGGCCGCCGGGCCGGACAGCAGGGCCTGAGGATTTCGCTAAGGCAGGGCAGTGCGGATCAGGCGATTGCCCGATATTCGCGAGGTGGCGGCGCACCTAGCTCCGCGTGCCCGGTCTAAGGCAGCGGACCAGGCCTAAGACTGGGCGAGCCGGGCCGCCTGCTCGTTCAGGTATCGCTGGTGCGGCAGGCTGGCGGCCAAGTGGGCCGCCTCCAGGTACTCCTGCCGCGCGGCCTGGCGGTCCCCGGCCATCTCCAGCAGGTGCGCGCGGACGGCGTGGAACCGGTAGCCGCCGGTGATCCGCTGGTCGGCCCCGAACCTGGTGAGCAGGTCGAGCCCGGCCCGGGGGCCGCGGGCCATGGCCACCGCGACGGCGTGGTTGAGCGCGACCACCGGGTTCGTGGAGACCTGAAGCAGAAGCTCGTACAGCGCGACGATCTGTGCCCAGTCGGTGTCAGTGGAGCTGGGCGCTTCGTCGTGCACCGCGGCGATCGCGGCCTGCAGCTGGCACCTCTGCAGAGACGTCGGCGCCACCACCACGGAACCGGACATCCAGCCGTTGCGAATCCGCTGACCGGGGCGGCTACTCGCGGCGCAGGGAGATGGCGAGATGCGGCTTGACCAGGGACGCCACCCAGCGCGGCCACAGCATCGCGCCGTGGCAGCGGAAGCTGACCACCTCGCCGTCGGTGGCGTCGAAGGGGTGACTCTGGCTGGAGTAGCGGCCCCGGCGGATCTGGAGGGTGTGCTGGCCCGGCTCGACCTGGGTGACGAACGTGCCGGCGTAGTCGATCGTGCCGGACGTGCCACCGTCCACCCAGGCCTCGAACTGGCCCCGCCGGAGCTCTATGCCGGCGCCTTCCCTGGTCAGCCTGAGCGTCGCCGCCATCCCCTCCCCCTCCGCTGCGGATCTCCCGGCTCCCAGCATGCCAGAGCATGACCTGGGCGACGCATCCGCCGGAACGGCTAGCTTTGGGCTGGTTCCGGCCGGCCGGTGAGACCGGCGGCCAGCCAGGCCGCGAGCACGGCGCCGCTGTTGCTGGCCAGGTGCACCAGCACAGGCCCGGTCAGGCTGCCCGAACGGGCCCGCAGCCAGGACAGCAGCAGGCCGGCCCCGCCCATCGCCACGCACGCCCCGGTCACCCGGGCCGCGGCCGGTGCGCGGTCACCGGCCAGGCCGTTCGCGCGCAGCGCCCCGAGCGTGGGCCGGACGTGCCAGACCCCGAACACGCCCCCGCCGACCAGGATGGCGGCGGTTTCCGGCATGACCCGGCGCAGCCCGGCCTGCAGCACCCCGCGGAACGCGATCTCCTCCCACAGCACCGTGCCGGCCGGGATCCGCAGCAGCGCCTGGTAGGCGACCGCGCGGCGGTCCAGGCTGGTGATCCGGTTGTCGTCCAGCACCGGCCGGGTGGCCGGCACCGCGGCGGTCACCAGCCACCCCGCGCACACCGCGGCGGCCAGCAGCCCGCCGGCCCGCCCCGGCCGCCAGTGGCCGGGCCCGGCGCCCAGATCGGCGGCGGTCAGGCCGCCCGCCGCGGCGGCGGCCAGCGCGGTGCCGGTGGCGCACACGCCGAGCAGGGCGTACCGACGCTGATGCCAGGGATGCCGGCTGATCACGTTGTTGTAGGCGGCCAGCACGGCACACGTGGCAACCGCGAACGCAACATCGCGCCGCCGGGATGAACCCGGCCGGGCCGAAGTCGGCACCGGGTCAGCCGCCGGGATGGACGAGGCCGGTCTCGTAGGCGAGCACCACGGCCTGGGTGCGGTCACGCAGCCCGAGCTTCATCAGGATGCGGCTCACGTGCGTCTTTATCGTCTGTTCCGCGACCACGAGGTGGTCGGCTATCTCGCTGTTCGACAGGCCCCGGGCCACCAGCGCGAGCACCTCGGACTCCCGTTCGGTCAGCCCGTCGAGCTGCTTGCGGCTCGGCCCGCGGGGCGCGCCCATCCTGGCGAACTCCGCGATGAGCCGCCGGGTGATGCCCGGGGCGAGCAGCGCGTCGCCCGCCGCGACCAGCCGCACCGCGTCGGCCAGTTCCCGGGCCGAGGCGTCCTTGAGCAGGAAGCCGCTCGCGCCCGAACGCAAGGCCTCATAGACGTAGTCGTCAAGGTCGAATGTCGTGAGTATCAGGATCTTCGGCGGCTCTGGCAGCGCGGTGATCTGCCTGGTCGCCTGCAGGCCGTCCAGCACCGGCATCCGGACGTCCATCAGGATCACGTCCGGCCGCAGGCTGCCCGCGTGTGCCACCGCCTCCTGGCCGTTGACCGCCTCGGCGATGACCTCGATGTCGGGCTGGGCGTTCAGCAGCACGGTGAACCCCGACCGCACCATGCCCTGGTCGTCGGCTATCACTACGCGGATGGTCACGGTGCGTCCTCGGGCTCCCGGTCGCCGAGCGGAAGGGCGGCGGTCACCAGGAATCCCCCGTCTCCGCTCGGGCCGGCCCGCAGGTGACCGCCCAGCATGGCGGCGCGCTCGCGCATGCCAATGATGCCATGCCCGCCGCCGTATTCCGCCGCGGCGCCGTCGCGCCCGGCCGGGGTATCCCCGCCGCCGGCCGGGAGGCCGTCGTTGCGGACCTCGATCACCAGGGCGGCCGCGCCGTAGAACAGGTCCACATGGACGCTGGACCCCGGTGCGTGCCGCATCGCGTTGCTCAGCGCCTCCTGCACGATCCGGTAGCCGGACAGGTCGACGCCGTCCGGCAGCGGGCGCGGGGTGCCGTTGATCTCGCTCTGCACCGTGAGCCCGGCGTTGCACGCCGATTCCAGCAGGCTGCCCAGCTCGTCCAGGCCGGGCTGGGGCGCGGTGTCCGGCTTGTCGCTGCGCAGCACGCCCAGCACCCGGCGCAGTTCGCTGAGCCCGCTCAGCGCGCTGGACCGGATGTCGGCGAAGCTTTCCACCAGCTCGGGTGGCGGGTCGGCGGTCTTGTACGGCGCGGCCTCCGCCTGGATGGCGATCACCGACATGTGGTGGGCGACCACGTCGTGCAGCTCCCTGGCGATGCGCTGGCGTTCCTCCAGCAGCGCGCGCTCACCCTCGTGCCGCCGCTCGGCCACCGCCAGCTGCTCCCGGCTGCCGCGCCGGGACCGGACGATGAGCCCGGCCAGCACCGTGGCCGCCGCGACGAACACCGCGGTCACCGTGATCGTCGTGCTGATCGCGACGGAGCCGGCCACGGTCACCACGCCCGCGGTGACCATCACCCAGATCTCGCAGCGGGCCGCGACCGCGTACAGGCACAGGATGTAGACGACGGCCCCGCCCACCAGGTACGCGCCCATGGCCATGCCATCCGGGACGACCAGGCCCACCCAGATCATGGCGATCGCGGATGCCGCCCAGGCGGTCAGCGGAAGCCGGGTGCGCAGCACCAGCGGCGCGCACAGCACGATCGAGATCAGCAGCACTTCCTCGGTGCTCAGCGGGCTGCCCGCCCGGGCCGCCGCGTGGCCGAGCGCGTGGTCCGTGGCGAAGAAGCAGATGAGGGCGAGCACCACGTCGAAGACGAAGATCAGGTCGACGCGCCTGCGCCGCAGCCAGCCCGCGCGCGGCGGGGCCGGCCGGGTGACGCCGGCCTCGACCAGTGCCGAGACCCGGCTCCGCAGCGTAGGAACGCTCATGTTCCCAGCGTAGGGCGGGTTCGCCGGCCTTTCGTGACCCTGCGGAGTGATCTGCGGGGTGCTACCGGAGTGGGGGGCGGCGCAGCGGGGCCGGTCAGCCCGAGCGGCGGCCTGCGGTGCGGCTGGCCTGTCCCCTACCCGCGGGGCAGGCCGGCGGTCGGCTCCGCAGGGTGACGCCGGCGAGGGGTCCGGATTCATAGCTTCCTGCCCAGTACAGCGCCTCGCTGGACCAGGAAGGGACCTCCGATGAGACTCCGCCGCATCTCCGCCATCAGCGCGGCCGTCGCGGCCGTGTTCGCGACGACGGCCGCCGTGCTGCCGGGCAGCCCCACCGACCGGCCGCAGCCGATGCCCGCCCTCACCGCCCGGGCGCTGGACACCCGGTACGCGGCCGACTCACAGCTGATCGCCAAGGCCGCCGCCACCGCCACCCGGGCGGGCAACAAGCCGCTCGCCCAGTCGCTGGGCGGCATGCGCGGCCACCACTTCATCGACCTCAACCCACGCGGCCAGGGCCTCGCGGCCGAGGTCATCGGCAACCTGGCCACCGCCACCCGGGTCGCCATCCTGGTGCCGGGCTCGGACACCTCGCTGGCCACCTTCGACTCGCGCGGCACCGCCTCGCCGCAGGGCGGCGCGCTGGCGCTGGCCACCCAGACACGGCGGCTGGCCCCCCGCGCCCACCTGGCGATCATCGCCTGGCTCGGCTACAAGACGCCGAACACGCTGTCCCCGGCCGTGCTGACGTCCGGTGACGCCGGGCAGGGCGCGACCCAGCTGCGGGCCTTCGTGGACGACCTGGCCCGCCACGGCCGCCAGGTCGCGCTGCTCTGCCACAGCTACGGCTCGGTGGTCTGCGGCCTGGCCGCGCCGCACCTGCCGGTCACCGACATCGCCGTGGTCGGCAGCCCGGGCATGGACGCCTCGTCGGTGCGGGCGCTGCACACCACCGCCCGGGTGTGGGCGGCCCGCGGCACCGGCGACTGGATCCGCCACGTGCCACACGTCCAGTTCCTCGGGCTCGGCTTCGGCCAGGACCCGATGGCCGCCGCCTTCGGCGCCCGGATCTTCGCCGCCGGCAGCGGCGGGCACAGCAGCTACTTCCAGCCCGGCGGCATCTCGCTGCGCAACCTGGCCGACATCGCCCTCGGCGACGCCGCGGCGGTGACCCGATGACCCGCCGCGCCGGGCCCGCCGGCCGTACCGGCCACGCCAGCCACGCTGGCCGGGGAATCCGGGCGCTGGCCGCCCGCATCGACGCCGCCACCCCGGCGAACCGCGACCGGGCCGTTGACGCGCTGCGCGCACTGGCCATCGCCGGTGTCATCCTCGGCCACTGGCTGGTCACCGCGCTGGTGCTGACGCACGGCCGGGCGGGCAGCACGCTGACCGACACCAGCCCGCTGGCCGCCATGCCCGCACTCGCCCCGGTGTCCTGGATCTTCCAGACGCTGGCGATCTTCTTCCTGGTCGGCGGGTACTCCGCGGCCCGCAGCTACCGCGGCGGCTACTGGCCCTGGCTGCGCAAGCGGCTGGCCCGGCTGTCCCGCCCGGTGACGATGCTCGCGGCGTTCTGGGCGCTGCTCGGCACCGGGCTGTACCTGGGCGGCGTGCCAGGACCGGCGCTGCGCACGGTGCTCACGCTGGTGCTCGACCCGCTGTGGTTCCTGGGCGTATTCGCCGCGCTGACCGCGCTGACCCCGCTGGCCATCGCGCTGGTCCGCCGCCTCGGCGGCTGGGCCGCGGTGATCCCGCTGGCCGTGGTCGCGGCCGCCGACCTGGTGCGGTTCGGCCTGGGCGGGCCGTCCTGGGTCGGCTGGATCAACCTGCCGGCCGGCTGGCTGGTGCCCTACCTGCTCGGCATGGCCTGGGCGCGCGGCGGGCTGCGCGGCCGCCGGGTCCCGGCGCTGCTGTTCGCCGGCGGCGCCGCGGCCACCGCGGCGCTGGTGCTGTGGGCGGGCTACCCGGCCAGCATGGTCGGCGTGAACGGCGCCCGGATTTCGAACCTGAACCCGCCCACGCTGGCCGTGGTGACGTTCGGCATCGCCCAGGCCGGCCTGGCGCTGCTGCTGCGTGAGCCGCTGGCCCGGCTGATGCGCCGCCCGCTCGCCTGGGCGGCGGTGGCCTTCGCCAACCTGTCCGCGATGACGCTGTTCCTCTGGCATCAGACCGCGTTCCTCGCCGTCACCATGGGCGCCCTGGTCATCGGCCGGCTGCCCGGCCTGCACACCGCACCGTCGAGCGGCTGGTGGGTGGCGGAGCGGCTGGCGTGGCTGCCCGCCTTCGCGGCCGCGCTCGGCCTGGCCTGGCTGGTGTTCCACCGGGCCGAGTCGGGCCCGCGCCGCAGCCGCCAGGCCCCGGCACCCCGCCGCAACCGGCCCGTCCCCGAGCCGCCGGGTCAGCTGCCGCCGGCTTCGCCGGATGGCGGCGGGGCGGGCTACCCGTCCTGCGCGCCGCCGCCCGGCGCCGGGTCCGCGCTGATCGTCCGCTGATCGGCGCGGGCCCGGCGGACCTGGCCGATCACGATCAGCGCGATGATGGCCAGGGTGAACCACAGCCCGTAGTGCGAGATGGTCTGGGCCACCACGACCGCGTGGTGGCCCAGCGCGTAGCCGAGGCCGGCGAGCATCCCGGCCCACAGCATGTTGCCGATCAGGTCCAGCACGAGGAAGGTGATCCAGCTCATCCCGGTCCAGCCCGCCACCACGTAGATGATCGCGTTGGGGATGGGCACGAACGGGCCCACCACGAGAGCGGGCCAGGTGATCAGGCGGCCCCGCCGCCGGACCCACTCCAGGTACCGGCCGCCCCGCTTCCGGCGGCCGGACAAAAGCCCGATGAACCGCTCACCCCACAGCCTGCCCGCCCACCAGTAGAGCAGGTCGAACTTCATCAGGCCCGGGATGGCGGCCAGCATCACCACCAGCAGCGTGCCGTGCCCGATCCGGGCGAATGCCGCCGCGGCCACGATGCCCTCGGTGGACCCGTTCAGCAGCACCAGCGCGACCGGGTGCGTGCCGACCAGATCCGCGCGGAACGGCAGCAGCACCAGGTAGTAGATCCCGCTGAGCATGATGCCCACCCAGCAGAGGATGTCGGCCTTGCGGGCCGGCCCGGACCATGGCATCTGCGCGCTGGCCGGGCTGCCCGCGGCCCGGCCCGGCCGCTGGCTGGCCGCCCCCTCGGCCGGCCCGGGCGCCCGCCCCGCCGACCCTGCCGGCTCCGCCGGGCGGCCGTCACCGGCGTTGTCCGCGGCGGGCTCCGGCACGCTCACCATCCTGCCTCCCCGCTCGGCCTAGCAGCGGCGCCGGATGCCGGCGCCGTCCGGCCACTCTAACCAGTGCACGCGGCTGCCCGTCACCGGACGGCGGGCCGGAACCGGCGCAGCCGCAGGCTGTTGGTCACCACGAAGACGGAGCTGAACGCCATCGCGGCGCCGGCGATCAGCGGGCTGAGCAGGCCCACCGCGGCCAGCGGGACGGCGGCGGCGTTGTACCCGAACGCCCACACCAGGTTGCCCTTGATGGTGGCCAGCGTGCGCCGGGACAGCGCGATGGCGTCCGGCACGGCGAGCAGGTCACCGCGGACCAGGGTCAGGTCGGCCGCCTCGATGGCCGCGTCGGCGCCGGTGCCCATGGCCAGGCCCAGGTCGGCCTGGGCGAGTGCGGCGGCGTCGTTGACCCCGTCGCCGGCCATGGCCACCACGTGCCCGGCGGCCTGCAGTTCCTTGATGACGGCGGCCTTGCCCGCGGGCAGCACGCCGGCCACCACGTCGCCGATGCCCACCTGCTCCGCGACGGCCTGGGCGGCGCGCGGGTTGTCCCCGGTGAGCAGCACCGGGCGCAGCCCCATCCGGCGCAGCCTGGCCACCGCCGCGGCCGAGCTGGGCCGGACCGTGTCGGCGATGACGAACAGGCCGCGGATCCGGCCATCCCAGCTGGCGAACACCGCGGTCTGCCCGGCCGCCTCCGCCTGCGTGGCCCGGGCGGCCAGCGTGGCCGGGACGGGCTGTGCCCATTCACCGGCCAGCCAGCTGCCCCGGCCGGCCAGCACCGCGTGCCCGTCCACCGTCCCGGCCACGCCGAGGCCCTGGTGGCTGGTGAAGCCGGTCACCGCGGGCAGTTCGGTGCCGAGCCGCTGCCGGGCGCCGGCCGCGATCGCCACCGCGATCGGGTGCCCGGAGGCGTCCTCGGCCGCCCCGGCCAGCCGGAGCAGCCCTGCGGTGTCCTCCCCGGGGGCGGGGACCACATCGGCCAGGCTCATCCGGCCGGTGGTGACGGTGCCGGTCTTGTCCAGCACCATGGTGTCCACGGTGCGGGTGGACTCCAGCACCTCCGGGCCCCCGATCAGGATGCCGAGCTGGGCGCCGCGGCCGGTGCCGGTGAGCAGCGCGGCCGGGGTGGCCAGCCCCATCGCGCACGGGCACGCGATGATCAGCACGGCGACCGCCGCGGTGAAGGCGGCCCCGGGCGGCTGCCCGGCGGCGAGCCAGGTCCCCAGCGTGGCCAGCGCCACCGCCACCACGGTGGGGACGAACACCGCCGACACCCGGTCCGCCAGCCGCTGCACCGGCGCCTTGCCGTGCTGCGCCTGCTCGACCAGCCGGGTGATCTGCGCGAGCTGGGTGTCCGCGCCGACCCGGGTGGCGCGGACGACCAGCCGCCCGGTGGTGTTCACGCAGCCGCCGGTCACCGCGTCGCCCACGGCGACCTCGGCCGGCACCGGCTCGCCGGTGAGCATCGAGGTGTCCACCGCGGAGCCGCCCTCGGCCACCACCCCGTCGGTGGCGATCTTCTCCCCGGGGCGGACGACGACGAGATCGCCCACGGCGAGCTGCCCGGCCGGGATCCGGGTTTCCCTGCCGCCGCGCAGCACCGCGGCGTCCTTCACGCCGAGCGCGGCCAGCGCCCGCAGCGCCGCCCCGGACCGGCGCTTGGCCCGGGTCTCGGCGTACCGGCCCAGCAGCACCAGCGCGGTCACCCCGGCCGCGGCGTCCAGGTAGATGTCGCCGGTGCCGGATCCGGCCGCCAGCAGGGTGAAGTCCATCCGCATGCCGGGCCGGCCGGCCCCGCCGAAGCACAGCGCGTACAGCGACCAGCAGAACGCGGCGGTCACCCCGATCGAGACCAGGGTGTCCATGGTCGCGGTGCGATGCCGCGCGGCGGCCAGCGCGGCCCGGTGCAGCGGCCAGGCGGCCCACGTCACGACCGGCGCGGTCAGCGCCAGGGACAGCCACTGCCAGCCGCTGAACTGCAGCGCCGGCACCATGGTCAGCAGCACGACCGGGGCGGCCAGCAGCACCGAGACGGCGAGCCTGGCCAGCTCGCCCCGTTCCCCCGCCGGCACCACCTCAGCGCCCGGCCCGGCAGCCGCCTCTGCGCCCGGCGGCGGGCCGGCCAGCGTGGCGCGGTACCCGGCCTCCTCGACGGCGGAGACCAGCTCGGCCGGGGCCACCGTGCCGGGCGCGCTGACCCGGGCCTTCTCGGTGGCGAAGTTGACGGTGGCGGTGACCCCGTCGATGCCGTTGAGCCGCTTCTCGACGTGCGCCGCGCAGGAGGCGCAGGTCATCCCGCCGATCGACAGCTCCACACTGCGCGTGGTCAAGACCGCACCAGGCGGGCGATGGCCTCGGACGCCTCGCGGACCTTCTCCTGCGCGGTGTCGCCGCCCTCGGCGGCCGCCTGTGCGACGCAGTGCCCGAGGTGGTCCTCCATCAGGCCGATCGCGACCGACTGGAGCGCCTTCGTCATGGCCGACACCTGGGTGAGGCTGTCGATGCAGTACTTGTCTTCCTCGACCATCCGCTGCAGGCCACGGGCCTGCCCCTCGATCCGCCGCAGCCGCTTGAGGTAGTCGTCTTTGCGTGGGGTGTATCCGTACATGCCAGATACTATACCCCAGCAGGGTATATACGGCGGCGGCACCCCCGGGCCACGGCCTGGCCCGGCGTGGGCCCGGAGGGTGCCGCTCGCTGGCGCCGGCCTGAAGTCAGTCCGCGACCACGACGGTGTGCTTCGCGGTGAACGGCTGGCCGGCCACCAGGTCGGACTGCCGGCCGTCCGGCCCGACCGGCACGTCGCCGACCAGCGTGACCCGGTGCAGCGTGCGCCGCAGGTCCAGGTGGTCGATGTCGCTCGGGGCCAGGTGCGCGGTGGCGCGGTTGTCCCAGAACGCGACACTGCCCGGCTCCCAGCGGAACCGCACGGTGTACTCCGGCTTGGTCAGCTCCCCGTAGAGCAGGTCCAGGATGGCCTTGCTCTCCCGGCCCGACACGTCCACGATGTGGTCGGTGAAGCCGGGGTTGACGAACAGCCCCTTCTCCCCGGTCACCGGGTGCACCCGCACCACGGGGTGGATCGCCACCAGCAGGTTGTCATTGATCCGCTGCTCGTACTTGCCGCCGGCCTTGGCCGGCGAGGAGCCGCCGCCGTACCGGTGCTCGGCCCGCAGCGTGTCGACGAACCGCCGCACCGGCTCGGACAGCCCCTGGTAGGCCGCGGCCAGGCTGGTCCACTGGGTGTCGCCGCCGAGTTCCGGGGCCACCTCGGCGCGCAGGATCGACCCGGCCGGCGGGTTCACTGCCGCGGTCACGTCGGTGTGCCAGCCGGAGAAGTAGCTGTACTGCCTGCGCCGGTACTCCTTGCGGAAGTCCTCGCCGTAGCGCTGCTCGTACCGCACCGGGTCCACGGTGAAGATCTCCGGGTAGCTGTCCGGCGGCGCGTCGTCGTGCGGGTGCGCGTAGGTCAGTTCGCCGAACTGCCGGCCGAACGCGATCTGCGACGCGTGGTCCAGCGGCTGGTCCCTGAAGAAGATCACCTTGTACCGGTACAGCGCGTCCTGGATCGTGGCGACCTGGTCCGGGCTCAGCGGCCGGGAGATATCGACGCCGGAGATGTCCGCGCCGATGTGCCCGGCCACCGGCCGCACATTCACCGACCCGTCGTGCTGTCCCGTCTGCTGGAATTCCTGAGTCACGGTCAACGCATTACCCCATTCTTTTTCCTGGACGGCTGCGCCCTGAACTCACGCGCTTTAGCCGGCCCATTTCCTGTCTCCTTCACTTTTATCTTCCGGAGCTATTTTGACGCCGTCAACATTGCAACTAGTGAAATTAATTCGGCTGGTCGACGCCGAGTTCGCGGAGCAGCCGGGTGCGCATCGCGAGGAACCCGCGGCCGCCGCGGTCGCGGGGCCGGGCCAGCCGGACCGGCTGGTCCAGCGTGATCTCCCCGTCGGCGAGCACCAGCACCCGGTCGGCGAGGCCGATCGCCTCGTCCACGTCGTGCGTGACCAGCAGCACGGCCGGCCGGTGCCGGGCGCACAGGTCCTGCAGCAGTGCATGCATCCGGGTTCTGGTGAGCGCGTCCAGCGCGCCGAACGGCTCGTCCAGCAGCATCAGCTGCGGCTCGCGGACGAGCGCCCTGGCCAGCGCCACCCGCTGCGCCTCCCCGCCGGACAGGGTGACCGGCCAGGCGTGCGCGTGCCGGGCCAGCCCGACCTCGTCGAGCGCCTCCAGGCTCCGCTGCCGCAGTACCGCCCGGCCGCCGGGCCCGGGCGGCAGCCCGAGCGACACGTTGGGCAGCACCCGCTGCCACGGCATCAGCCTGGGTTCCTGGAAGACGACCGCCCGGCGGGCCGGCACCAGCACGTCGCCGCGGTAGCCGGGATCGAGCCCGCCGAGGATGCGCAGCAGCGTGGTCTTGCCGGTGCCGCTGCGGCCGAGCAGGGCGACGAACTCCCCAGGGGTGACGGACAGGTCCACGGCCCGCAGCACGTCCCGGGCGCCGAAGCTCCGGCTCATCGCGCGCGTGAACACGGCCATGCGATCGGCCAGCCCCGCAGCTACATCAGCCCGTACGGCCGTAGGGTGTCTTTCCGGCCTAGAAAATAGAGCGCCCACCATCATGCCCCCTTGAATCCGTGCCGCCAGGCCAGCAGGGTGCGCTCCAGCAGCCGGACCAGGGCGTCGGCGAGCACGCCGAGCAGGGCGTAGATGGCCAGGCAGAGGAACATGATGTCGGTGCGGTTGGTGGCCTGCGCCTGGTTGATCAGGTAGCCGAGGCCGCTCTGCGCGTTGATCTCCTCCGCGACCACGTCCACGATCCAGCAGCCGACCAGGGCGAACCGCAGCCCGGTGAGGAAGCCGGGGAGCGCGGCGGGCAGGATCACCTTGCCCACCAGGCCCCGGCGGTTAAGCCCGAATGTCTGCCCGGCCTCGACCAGCTTCATGTCCACCCCGCGGATCCCCGCGTAGGTGTTGATGTACACCGGGAACAGGCAGCCCAGCGCGATGAGGAACACCTTGGGCGTCTCACCCACGCCGAACCAGATGATCACCAGCGGGACCAGGCCGAGGATCGGCACCGCCCGGGCCGCCTGGATGACCGGATCCAGCAGGTCCTCGCCGAGCCAGAACAGCCCGCAGGCCAGCGCCAGCAGCAGCCCGGCCGCGATGCCGCAGACCAGCCCCTCGGCCACCCGCTGCAGCGAGATGAGCAGGTTGGACTGCAGCTCGCCCTGGGCCCACAGCTGGCGCCCGGCCTGCGCCACGGCGACCGGCGAGGCGACCTCGACGCTGCTGAAGATGCCCTGCGAGCAGACCAGCTGCCACAGGCCGAGCACGGCCAGCGGGCCGGCGGCGCGGCGGGCCAGCCGGGGCACGCGCACCGGCAGCGGCCGCCGCCGGGCGCGCTCCGGGCGGACCAGGGCGACCGCGGCGGGCGCCGCCGCGCCGGGCGCGGGCGGGCCGGCCGGCCCGGTTTCACTGATCAGGAAGGTGTCAGCCATGCTGCGGGGTCTCCTTGATGATGGCGTTGTAGCGCGCGGCCTCGGCCGGGCTGAACAGCGAGGCCACGCTGTAGGCGGCCGGGATCGCCCTCGCCCCGGCCATCAGGCCGACCACGTCCTGCAGCGCGGTGTGCACCGCGGTGGTGATCGGAATGTAGGTGGCCGTGCCGCCGGCCGCGAGGATCAGCCTCGCCACCGCTGGGGTCTGGTGCTCGACGTTGACGTAGTAGTCGGTGACCCACTGGCTCATGTGCGTCTTCTCCCAGTTTTCCGCCCTGATCAGCCGCCGGGTCAGATCCGCGATGGCCGTTCGCTTGGCCTGGCTGGCCAGCGCGGCCCTGGCGGCCAGCAGGTAGTCGTAGCTGGGTGGCCGCACGGTGGTCAGGGTGGCCAGCACCTTCGCGGTGGGGTGGGCCTGCTGGTAGTCGGCCTTCTGCTCGGCGCTCACCACCGAGGCGTCGGCGGCGCCGGACTCCAGCACCGTGCCCAGCTGCAGCAGGCTGACGTTGACCTGGTGGACGTCGGCCTGGGACAGCCCGGCCGACTTCAGCGCGCGCAGCGCGAACGCCTGTTCCGAGGTCCCTGTGGTGTAGGCGACCGGCTTGCCGCGCAGCTGGGAGATAGCGGTGATGCCCGGCTTGGCCAGCAGGTACTCGCTGGCCCCGATCGGCTGCTGCACGGCGGCGGCGACCACCGGCAGGCCGCCCTTGGCGGCGAGCGAGGCGGGCAGATCGCCCATGTACCCGACGTCGATGCGGTGCGCGGCGAATCCCGCGTCCACCAGCGGCCCGCTGTCGAACTCGACGAAATTGACCTTGTACGGGGCGCCGTTCAGCGCGCCTGACGCCTGCAGCAGCGTCTGGTAGAACTGCTGCTGGTCGCCGAAGTTCAGCACCAGGCCGGACCCGCCGCCACCGGCCGGGTCCTGCCCGGCGGACGCGCTGGCGCACGCGGACAGCACCGCCAGCAGGCCGGCCAGCGCGGCGCCGCGAAGCACCCGGGAGATTTTCTGTGACATTGCGCGGTAACTCCTCACGGTTTCGGGCAGGCGAAATAAGCGTCCAGGCTCATTCAAAACTCGGCTAGCTGCCTGCTGGCAGTTCACCGCAATGGGAGTTTGAATAAGTCTGCTAGAGAGCCGTTTGGATTGCGCTTTTGGCTATTCGCGAGCTATTCGCGCCTGGCGAGTACTGGAATGATTTGTCCTGGCCATTAATTAATCATCGACAACGTTTTCGCCGGAGTCAATGTTTGCAACTTCTTAAATTAATTCGCCTGGCTGCCCGGTCAGCAGGCCCGGGGCATGGCCGGCCGGCGGCGGGCCACCGGGTTGGCGTATACCGCGTCCAGCAGCACCGCGCCGGCCGCCACCGGCAGGGCGTCGCCGCCGAAGCTGCTCGCGATGACCGGGCGGCCGGGATCGCCGCCCGGCCTGCATCCGCGGCGTGCGGCCCGGCGCAAGCCGTCAAGGCAGCCAGGCAGGTAGATGACACCGGCCTCGGTGACAACGAGCAGCTCCGGGTTGAGCACGTCCAGCAGCAGCGCCGCCGCGACGCCGATCTGCCTGGCCCGTTCGGTGAACAGCGCCACGGCGCGCCGGTCACCGGCCCGCGCCGCCGCCAGCAGCGCCGGGAACGACGGCGCGGCGGTGATGCCCTGCCCGGCGGCGCGCAGCCCGAGCGCCCGGTCCGACACCACCGCCTGCAGGCAGCCGCGCCGCCCGCAGCCGCACGGGTCGTGCCGGCCGGGCAGCGGCAGGTGCGCGACCGAGCCCGCCGCCGAGCCCGGGCCGTGATGCACCGTGCCGCCGGTGGCGAAGGCCGCGTCGACCACGTTGCCCACGAACAGGTGCACCACGCTGGCCCTGGCCCTGGTGTCGCCGAACATCTGCTCGGCCCTGGCCAGCGCGCGGGAGTGGCTGTCCACGTGCACCGGCAGCCCGGTGTGCGCCCGCAGCACCGCGCCTACCGGCACCCGGCGCCAGCCGAGCGGCGCGTTCTCCACGATCATCCCGTGCTCGGGGTCCACCCAGCCGCCGCTGGCCACGCCGAGCCCGAGCGGCACCCGCCCGCCGGCGTGCTCGCCGATGAAGCCGGGGATCCGCCCGGCGAGCCGCCCCAGCACCTGCCGCGGATCGGCCGCCTGGTGATCCAGCCGCTCGCTGGCGACCACCCGGCCGCGCAGGTCCACCAGGCCGAGCGTGGCGTACCGGGCCGCGATGTGCAGCCCGCAGGCCACCCGGCGGCCGGTGTCCACCTCGACAGGGACGTAGGGCCTGCCGACGCCTTTGGGGGTGGCGGCCTCGGTCACCTCGCGCAGCAGGCCGGCCCCGGACAGGTCGGCGCACAGCCGGCTGACGGCGGCCGCGCTCAGCCCGGCGAGCCGGGCGATCGTGCTGCGCGCCACCGGGCCGTGGTCCGCGGCCGCTTGCAGCACGGCGCTGGCGTTGCTGGTCCGGCGCCAGTCGCCGGTGCGGCTGATGTCCTCGCGTCGCAATCGGGTCACGGCGACGGCATTCGGGGGCATGGGCGGCTCCTTCGGCGCGGCTGCTTGATCAATAGCCTAGTTAACAGGTCGGGATTGTCAAGAATAATCTTGGTCCGCCGTCATCCACAGGCTTATTCAAAACTCCCTCTGCGGCCAGATGACAGCAGGCGCGAAGCCAAGTTTTGAATGAGCCTGCCCCTTCGCCCGGCCCGTGGGCCCCAGCACGGCGGCGATGTTCTTACTATCGGGAGAACTGCGGCGTTCCGCGCGACCGCGGCGGGAAGGGGACTGGCCGACGATGAGCACCGAACCGGCGATCCGCTGCGCGGACGCCGAGCGCGGCTATCCCGGACTGCGCGAGCGGGCCGGGCTGATCGCGGGCGGGCTGCGGGCGCTCGGCGTGGCCGGGGGCGACCGGGTGGCCTTGCTGCTGCGCAACGGCGTTGAGTTCATCGAGCTGACCGCCGGCATCGGCCGGGCGGGCGCCAGCCCCGTGCCGGTCAACTGGCACTGGCGGGGCGCCGAGCTGAGCTACCTGCTGGCCGACAGCGGCAGCCGGGCGGTGTTCGCGCACTCGGAGTTCGTGCCGGTGGCGGCCGCGGCCGCACCGGCCGGCGTGCCGGTGATCGAGGTGACCCAGCCCGGGACCGGCCGCGGCGATCCCGGCCGGCCGGAGCTGGAGGCCTGGCTGGCCGGCCAGCGGCCGGTGCCCGACACCGGCGAGCTGCCGCGGTTCGGGGTGATCTACACCTCGGGCACCACCGGGCGGCCCAAGGGCGTCGTCCGCGAGCGGGTGGACGCCGGCCGGCTGCTGGCGATGGCCGGAGCCCTGCTGACCAGGTTCGGCCTGGAGACCGGCGGGCGCACGCTGATCCCGGCGCCGATGTACCACACCGCACCGAACGTCGTGGCCACCGTCGCGGCCATGCTGGGCATGGACATGACCATCATGCCGGCCTTCGACCCGGAGCGGCTGCTGGCGCTGGTCGAGCGGCACCGGGTCACCCAGATCCAGCTGGTGCCGACGATGTTCGTCCGGCTGCTCCGGCTGCCCGCCGGGGTCCGCGCCCGGTACGACCTGTCGTCGCTGGCCAAGGTGGTGCACTCGGCCGCACCCTGCCCGGTGAACGTCAAGCGGCAGATGATCGGCTGGCTCGGCCCGATCGTGGAGGAGTACTACGGCGGCACCGAGACCGGCCCGGTGGTGTGGTGCGACTCGGCGCAGTGGCTCGCCCACCCGGGCACCGTCGGGGCGCCGGTGGACGATGCCCGGATCCGGATCACCGGCCCGGACGGCGCCGCGCTGCCGCCCGGCGGGGCCGGCACCGTGTACGTCCGGCCGCCGGGCTGGTGGCCGGGGTTCAGCTACCTCGGCGACGACGCCAAGCGCCGCGCCATGGAACTGGACGGCTTCGTCACCGTCGGCGACGTCGGCCGGGTGGATGACGACGGCTACCTCTACCTGACCGGCCGGGCCAGCGACATGGTCATCTCCGGTGGGGTGAACATCTACCCGGCCGAGATCGAGGCCGCGCTGCTGGACCTGCCCGGAGTGGCCGACAGCGCGGTGTTCGGCATCCCCGACGAGGAGTTCGGCGAGGCGCTGGCCGCGCACATCGAGCCCGAGCCGGGTGCGTCGCTGACCGAGGACGAGGTGCGCGGCTTCCTGCGCCAGGCGCTGGCCGGCTACAAGGTGCCCAAGGTGGTGGTGTTCACCACGGAACTGCCCCGCGAGGAGACCGGGAAGCTGTTCAAGCGGATCCTGCGCGCTCCGTACTGGGCCGGCACCGGACGGGAAATCTAGGCGTGTCCCGGGTGTCGGAGGCGGCGCGGCCGAACGTGCTGCGGCGGTGGGCCGGCGGCCCACCGCGGCCGCTGCTGTCCCCCGGGTTCCGGCGGCCGGCCTGGATCCTCATCGTGGCCTGCGCGGTGATCACCGCGGTGCTCGGCGCCGCATTCGCCGGGCAGGCACGGCCGGACCGGCTGGACCGAGTGATCGACGACCGGATGAGGTCGGCCCTGCTCGGGTACAGCGGCCTGCTACGCCCGGTGGCCGATTGGGCTCCGCTGGTGGTGATCGTGGCGGGGGTGGCTGGCTTCGTCGCCTTCCTGCTCGCCCGCCGGCCGCGGGCCGCGGCGCTGCTGGCCATCGCCCTGCCGGGCGGCCTGCTGGCCGAGCAGACGCTGAAACCGCTGGTCGGCCGCACTCTCAGCGGCGACGGCTGGAGCTACCCCAGCGGGCACACGATCGGTGCGTTCTGCCTGGCGGTGAGCGTCCTGGTGCTGCTGCTCGGCCCGCACCGGCCGCCGCGGCGGCCGGCCGTGCGGGCGCTGCTGGCCGGTGCCGTTCTGGTCATCGCCTGCCTGGTGCCGGTCGCGGTGGTCACGCTGCGCATGCACTACTTCACCGACACCGTCGGCGGCGCCGCGCTGGCCACCGCCCTGGTGCTGGCCGCCGCCCTGCTCATCGACGCCACCGGCCCCAGCACCCGGCGGCGCATGCTAGGCAAGGAGCATGACAGAACTGATTCCGCTTGAGGTCCTCTTCGGCAACCCGGAGCGGGTGTCGCCGGACATCTCCCCGGACGGCACCCAGCTGGCCTGGATCGCGCCGCACAACGGCGTCCTTAACGTCTGGGTGGCCCCGGCCGGTGGAGCCGGTGACGGGGCGGACTGGGCCGCCGCCCGGGTGGTCACCGACGACACCGACCGTGGCATCCGGGACTTCACCTGGGCTCACGACGGCCGCCACCTGCTGTACGTGCAGGACACCGGCGGCGACGAGAACTGGCGGCTGCACGACGTGGATCTGGTCACCGGCGAGCGCCGCGACCTGACCCCGTTCGAGAACGTCCAGGCCCGGATCGTGGCCACCGAGCCGAAGTTCCCCACCGAGGTGCTGATCGGTCTGAACCGCGACAACCCCCAGCTGCACGACGTGTACCGGCTCGACCTGGTCACCGGCACGCTGGTCAAGGAGGTGGAGAACCCGGGGTTCCTCGGCTTCCTGGCCGACGCCACGATGACCGTCCGGCTGGGCGCGGCCCCGCACGAGGACGGCAGCGCCGACATCCTGGTCAGGGACGGCGCGGACGACGACTGGCGGCTGCTGCTCACGGTCCCGGCCGAGGACTCGCTGACCACCGAACCGATCGCGTTCACCGCCGACGGCGGGTCGCTGCTGGCGCTGAGCTCGCTCGGCGCCGACACCGCCAGGCTGGTCCGGATCGACCTGGCCACCGGCGCCACCGAGGTGCTGGCCGCCGACCCCGAGGCCGACGTGACCGGGGTCCGGCTGCATCCGGAGACCCGCGAGCCGCAGATCGTCACGGTGCTCCGGGACCGGTCGCGCTACCAGGTGCTGGATCCGTCGCTCGAGCCCGATCTGGCGGCCATCCGGGCGCTGCACCCCGGCGACCCGATGTTCTCCGGCGGCGACGACACCGACACGACCTGGCTGATCAGCTTCACCAACGACACCGGGCCGGTCACGTTCTTCAGCTATCACCGGCCGAGCCGCACCGGCCGGTTCCTGTTCGAGGCCAGGCCGGAGCTGTCCCGTTACCAGCTCGCCACGATGGAGCCGTTCTCCTTCACCGCCCGCGACGGGCTGACCGTGCACGGGTACGCCACGTTCCCGCCCGGTGCGCAGCGTTCTGGCCTGCCCATGGTGCTGAACGTGCACGGCGGCCCGTGGGCGCGGGACGTGTGGGGGTACCACCCGGAGGCCCAGTGGCTGGCCAACCGCGGCTATCTGTGCGTGCAGGTCAACTTCCGCGGCTCCACCGGTTACGGCAAGACGTTCGTCAACGCCGGGGACCGGGAGTGGGGCGGCAAGATGCAGACCGACCTGGTGGACGCGGTCGCGTTCGCCGTCGGGCAGGGCTGGGCCGACCCGAAGCGGGTGGCCATCTACGGCGGCTCCTACGGCGGCTACGCCGCGCTGGCCGGCGCCACCTTCAGCACCGATGTGTTCTGCTGCGCCGTGGACGTGGTGGGGCCGTCGAACCTGAAGACCCTGATCGAGACGATCCCGCCGTACTGGGCGCCGATGATCTCCACGTTCCACCGCCGGGTGGGCAACCCGGCGACCGACGGCGACTTCCTCTGGTCGCGCTCCCCGCTGTCCCGAGCGGGCAGCATCCGGATACCGCTGCTGATCGCGCAGGGCGCCAACGACCCGCGGGTGAAGCAGGCCGAGTCCGAGCAGATCGTCGCGGCGCTGCGGGAGGCCGGCATCGACCACGAGTACATGCTGTTCGCCGACGAGGGGCACGGCTTCGCGAAGCCGGAGAACAGGCTGCGCTTCTACGCCGCGGCCGACCGGTTCCTGGCCCGGCATCTGGGCGGCCGGGAGGCCGGCTGACCCGTTATCCGGCGAGGTTCCCTGTCATCCACTCCAGCATCGGGGTCAGCAGGCCACGCCAGGTTTCGCCGTTGTGCCCGCCGCCGTGCCACAGCTGCACCTGCAGCCGGGGCTGGCGGGGCAGCAGCAGCTGCTGGAACTCCTTGGCCGCGGCGACGTCCTGCGCGTCGGCGCTGCCCGCCCCGATCCAGAACTGCGGGAGGTGCTCGGCCAGCGGTATCCGCGGCAGTTCCCGCAGCGGGGTGTTCTGCGCGAGCAGGTCGGCCTGGCCGGGGAACGGCGGGGTGTACTTCGCGCCGACGAGCACCCTGAGCGGGGAGAAATACCCGCTCAGCACCCCCGCGTAGCCGAACTGCTGCGGGTACCGCAGCGCCAGGTTGGCGGCGCAGAACCCGCCCTCGGAGTAGCCTGCCTCACCCCAGCCGGGACCGGGGGGGCGCACCCGGATCGTGCGGGCCAGGAACGCCGGCACGTCACGCGCGAGGTAGGTGGCGTCCTGGAAGCTGTGCGGCAGGTTCAGGCACTCCAGGTTCCGGTGCTGCGCCCCTTCGATGTCCGGCATGACCAGCACCGCGGGCTTGGCCAGGTGGTCGCTGACCAGGGCTTGCAGCGCGGTGGTGACGCCCATCACGTTGATCCAGTCGGCGGGCCCGCCGGGGTAGCCAGGGAACAGCTCTATCGCCGGGAACCGGTAACCGGCGTACGCCCGCTGGAAGTACTGCGGCGGCAGGTACACCAGCACGGTGCGGTGGATGTGGCTCAGCTCGCCGTAGATGGTCAGCGTGACCGTGTAGCCCTGCTGCTGGGCCTGGGCGCTGCTGACCAGGCCTCGCAGGATCTTGCTGAACTTCTGGCTGGTGGCGCCGTCGATGGTGGGCAGCACCGGGCTCTGGTTCGCGCTCTGGTCGCTGAGGTCGGCGACCACCGAGCCCCAGGTCTGGTAGTAGTCGTAGTACTTGTTGACCGCGGCCACGCCGAACAGCATCGCGGGCACGAAGGCCAGGCACGCGGCGAGCACCCGGAACACCACCTGCCGGGCTGCCACCATCCCCCAGATGAGCGCCGCGAAGACCAGCATGAGCACCAGGAACAGCGCGGTGCTCTGCGGCTCTAGCACGGCCGCGAGTGTACCCAACCCGGCCGGGCCACCGGTTACCGCCGGTGACCTCCGCCGGGCCGGCCGGCGTGGGCCCGCCCGGCCGGGCGGGCCCACGGCACTTAACTGCCGGTCAGGACCGGGCTGGCTGGTTCGGGGTCTCTCCGCTCTGCGGCACCAGGTAGGTCTGGAAGTTCGCGCCGCCGTTGTACAGGTTGCTCGGCACGGACACCCAGTCGCTGCTGGACTGCTGCTCGGTGTTGGCCAGCAGCGCGTGGTGCACCCACCACGTCCACATCGACGACGTGTGGCCGCTGTAGGTCGTCAGGCTCACCTTGCTGAAAACGGCTACCTTTATGTACTGCATGGGCGGGCTGTAGGAGTACGACGCGTCCCACGGCGTCGTGCCAAAGTCGGTGCCGACCCTGGCCTGGTTGAACGACTCGCCGATGCCGGCCTGGTAGGTCGCGCTGAAGCTGGTTCCCGCGTCTCCCGCTGTCGGGGAGGCATGGAACACCAGCGCGCCCGACGAAGGGTTGTACGTGACCCTCATGGATAGGGTGTCGCCGGTGTTCCAGGTGCCGATGGTGGAGCCGCAGGCGCTGGGGTCGCACCACTGCACGCTGGGGTTCAACACGACCATCGCGTGCGTGCTGCGGTCGTAAACGATGGCGTACGGGGTGTAGGTCGAGCCTGTCGTGCTGGCCGTGACGCCGAAGATCGCCACGCTGCCGGCGGACCACAGCTGGACGCTCTCGCCGAGGCCGGCCACCGCCGAGGCGTACTGCGCGGGACCGCGCAGGTAGACCTGGGCGGAGATGGTGTCGAACTGGGCCCCGGTGGCGGTGAACCCGGCCTGCTCCGGGCTGAGCTCCGACGTTCCGGTCTTGGCCGCCGCGGGCGCCGCCAGCGCGAGCACGGCCGCGGCGGCCGCCCCGAACGCGGTGAGCGCCGGCACCGCACGCCGGCGCATGCTGCTGATAGACATCGGTCCTGCCCTTCTCCGGAGTCCCCGTGACGGGGTGCGGGGCCTTCCCGCCGGACTCCGCACTGATGCGACGCCTCAGCTCAGGCAACGGATTACCGTCGGCCGGGACTGTTATCCGGAAGGTGCTGGCGGCTGTCAGTCGTAGTGGCGCAGCCGGGGCCACATCTGCCCCCACGGCTCACGCGGGCCGGTGCACAGGTAGACGTGGCCGTGCCATTCGATGTTGTGCATCCCGTCCGGGTTGGACAGCGTGGCCACGGTCCGCACGCTGGTGAAGAACCGGCCGAGGTAGGCGGCGTAGCCGGGGGCAGCGCCGGGCCCAGGGGCGACGGCGACCACGGTGCTGGCGGCCGGGTCGCCCGGTCCCCACCACCAGTCGCTGTTCTGGCCACCCACCGCCACCGGCAGCCCCATGCCGCGGCCGAGCTCGTTGATCGCCCCCGCCTCGCTGTAGTCGGCAGTGAAAATGACGGCGTGTGCCCGCTGCGCCGGCGGCAGTGCGGTCCATACCGTGCGGACGCTCCGCACGAGCTGGGGCCAGCCGATGGTCTCGCCCGGGGTCGTGCTGATCTTGTAGGTCCAGCCGTCATCGGCGGGCGGGAGCACAGGCAGCACGATGACCGCGAACACCGCGGTGACCAGCCCGGTGACCACCAGAAGGCGGTGCAGCCGGGCGGGCCGCTCGTGCAGCCAGCCGTCCAGCGAGACCGCGCCCGCGGCGAGCAGGTACACATACGCCCCGGCCAGGTAGTAAACCTGCCCGCCGGTGGTCACCGCGAACAGCACGAACAGGATCCCGTAGGCCCAGGCCAGCGCCCGCCACAGTGGCCGCCCCGACCGCCAGAGGAACCGCAGCCCGACCGCCCAGACCCACACCATGGGCGGCGCGGCCATGCCCAGCTGGCCGAAGACCCAGGTGGCGATGTGCGCGGCGCCGCCGTTCTCCTGGTTGAGCGCGTGGGTCATCGCGATCGTCGCCCAGCCGTGCTGCGCCTGCCACCACAGGTCGGGCACCAGAAGGGCCACCGCTATCACGGCTCCGGCCGCGAACCAGCGGTTGGCGACCATCCGCCGGGCCCCGCTGAGCAGCGCGCCGGCCAGCAGGGCGGCGGCGAAGATGCCCGCCAGGTGGTTGTCTTCCGCGCCGAGCCCGGCCACCACGCCCGCCGCCAGCCACCACCGGGTCTCGCCGGTGCGCCCGATCCGCGCCACGACCAGCCCGAGGCCCGCCCAGGCCAGGATGTCGTAGCTGGTGGTGTTGGCCACGTGCCCGCTGCCGAGCAGCGCTGGCATGGTCGCGGCGCCGACCGCGGCGAGCAGTTGCGCGCGCCGGCCGCCGCCGAACTCCCGTGCGGTCAGCCCGCCGATGATCACGGTGGCGCCCGAGGCCAGCGCGGGCCATAGCCGCAGCCCCGGCAGCGAGACCCCGAACAGGTCCAGTGAAAGCCGGGCCAGCAGCGGGCCCAGCACCGGCTGGTCCACGTAGCTGGCCTGCAGGTGCCGGGCGCAGTCCAGGAAGTAAAGCTCGTCGCGCTGGAAGCCGTACCGGGACGACAGCACCATCAGCACGGCGAACACCACGCCGCCGGCCGCGAACACCCACCGGCTGACCGGGGCCACACCGCCCGGCACGGCGGCCGACACCGGCGCGGCTTCGGTGCCTTCGCTCAGATGTGCCACCGTCCAGTCCTGCCCTTCACGTCCGGGGTAATTTTGACTGACTGACTTGGTCAGTCAGCCAGGAACCTATACTTCTCCCATGCGTGGACGCAAGCCGGTTCGGCCGCTGGCCGAGGTGGCCGACGCGGCGGTCGGGGTATTCATCGCCAAGGGATTCCGGGCCGCGGGCATCTCCGACGTATCCGCCGCCCTGGGGCTGAGCCACGGGGCGCTGTACACCTATGTGGACAGCAAGCAGGCACTCCTCTACCTGGCCCTGCTGAGGGAGGTGCAGCCCGGCGCGGTGCACGAGCTACCGCTTCCGGTGACCGCCCCCGCGACCCAGGACATCGTGACGCTGCTGGAGTCGTGGACAGCCAGCCAGGTGGGCTTTTCCGGTCTGGACCCTGCCGTGCGCCCGGTCGCCGAGCTGACCGCCGCAGACTTCGGTGGCATCATCGACGGGCTTTACGGCTTCGTCGAACGCCACCGGCAGCTTCTCCAGCTGATCGGGCGGTGCACCGCCGACCTGCCGGAACTGGCTCAGTGGTATTTCGTCCAGCGGCGCCGGGCCACCCTGGAGCAACTCGGCGAGTACCTGCGGCGGCGGATCGCCGATGGCGAGTTCCGGCCGGTCCCCGATGTGCCGACCGCGGCCCGGTTCATCGTGGAGACGATCGCCTGGTTCGCCATGCACCGGCACGGCGACCAGGACTCGGCGATGCTCGACGACGCCACCTGCCGCCGCACCGTCCGCCACCTGCTGCTGAACGCCTTCCTGGCCGCACCCAGCTACGCCGTGCCGCCCGCGGCGGCGGGCCAGGCCGGCTAGCTGTACCGCGCCCGGAGGGACCGCGCATGCCCGCCATCCGCCACTGCCGGCACTGCTGGGGTAACTGCGCCGGCGACTGCCTGTTCCCGGGCCAGGCCGGTGACGCGGGCCTGTGCATCCACCGGCCGCATCCCCGGCTGCCCTGGCGGGACCGGCTCCGGCTGGTGGCGAGCCGGCGATTCTGGCGGCGGATCCTCTGGGGAATACACGCCTGACGAGTCCCGTCAGGAGTCGCTGTCCAGCGGGCCGGCCAGAAGAAACCGCGTGAACTGAACCGGCGGGCCTCATCCCCCGGCGGTATCTGAGGCTATCCGGCGGGCAGCGTCCCGCCAGCGGCGCTGGCTGCCGTCCGGCTGGTAGACGCGCAGCGGTTGCGAGCGGCGCACCAGGGCGCGCAGGCCAGCCAGATCCGATGGCGCCAGGCCGAGCGACCGGGCCTGGATGAGGATGTTGCCGATCGCGGCCGCCTCGGCCGGGCCGGCCACCACGGGCAGGCCCACGGCATCGGCGGTGAGCTGGCACAGCAGCGGGTTCTGCGCTCCGCCGCCGACGATATGGACGGTGTCTGCCTGGCTGCCGGACAGTTCCTGCGCCTGGTGAATGGCCTGCCGGTGCGCGAGCGCGAGGCTGTCCAGGATGCAGCGGGTGAGCCGGGCCGGGGTCTGCGGCACGGCCTGGCCGGTCCGGCGGCACGCGGCGGCGATGCGCGCGGTCATGTCCCCCGGCGGCAGGAAGGCGGGGTCGTTGGCGTCGATCACGGCCCGCAGCGGCTCTTCCCTGGCGGCCTCGTCCAGCAGCGTGCTCAGGCTGGCCGGCCTGCCCGCGGCGGCCCAGCCGCGCATCGCCTCCTGCAGCAGCCACAGGCCCATCACGTTGCGCAGATACCGGACCGTGTCGTCCACTCCGGCTTCGTTGGTGAAATTCGCCCGGCGGCTGGCGTCGGTGAGCACCGGCCGGTCGAGCTCGACGCCCGCGAGTGACCAGGTGCCGCACGAGATGTAGGCGAACCCGGCGCCCGCGGCCGGCACGCCTGCCACGGCCGAGGCGGTGTCGTGCGAGGCGGCCGCGATCACCCGCAGCGGCGTCCGCAGGCCTGCCTGCTCAGCGGGCCCGGGCAGCAGCTCGCCGATGTGGTCTCCCGGCTGGCGCAGGGCGGGAAACAGCCGGCTGGGAATTCCGGCCCTGGCCATCAGCGGGGTGGCCCAGGACCGGGTGCGGATGTCGACGAGCTGGGTGGTGGAGGCGTTGGTTGTCTCGGCGCCGGCCTGCCCGGTCAGCCAGTACGCGAGCAGGTCGGGGATCAGCAGCAGCGAGCGGGCGGCGGCCAGCTGGGCCGAGCCGGCCGACGCCACGAGCTGGTAGAGGGTGTTGAACGGAAGCTGCTGAATCCCGGTCGCCTGGTACAGCTCAGCGGGAGTGATCCTGCTGAGCAGCCGCCCGGCCACGCCGTCGGTCCGCTGGTCGCGGTAGTGCACCGGGTTACCGAGCAGGGCGCCATCGGCGTCGAGCAGGCCGTAGTCCACTCCCCAGGAGTCGATGCCCGCGCTGGCCAGGTCGAACTGCCTGGCCGCGGTGCGCAGCCCGGCGAGGACCTCGGCGTACAGCCGGAGCACGTCCCAGTGCAGGGTGCCGTTCACCGTCACCGGGATGTTGGGAAACCGGTGTACCTCGTGCAGCACCAGCCGGTCCCGGCCGACCTGGCCGGCCAGCACCCGCCCACCCGAGGCACCCAGGTCGGCAGCGGCCACCGCGGGTGTGTCTGCCATCACGCATACCTCCAGGTCAGCGGAGAAAGGCGGCGGCCACCCCCGCGTCCACGGGTATGTGCAGCCCGGTGGTCAGGCTGAGGTCGCCGCCCGCGAGGGCGACCACGGCCGCGGCGACGTGCTCGGGGAGGACTTCGCGCTTGAGCAGGGTTCGCTGCGCGTAGAAGGCGCCGAGGTCCTCCTCGGGGACGCCGTAAACGGCCGCCCGCTGGGCGCCCCAGCCGCCCGCGAAAATGCCCGAGCCGCGGACCACGGCGTCCGGGTTGATGCCGTTCACCCGGATGCCGAGCTCGCCGAGTTCGGCGGCGAGCAGCCGCACCTGGTGAGCCTGGGACGCCTTGGCCGCTCCGTAGGCGACGTTGCTCGGGCCGGCGAAGACCGCGTTCTTGCTGCAGATGTAGATGATGTCGCCGCCCATCCGCTGCGCGGTCATCACGCCGGCCGCCGCCCGGGAGACCAGGAACGACCCCTTGGACATCACGTCGTGCTGGATGTCCCAGTCGGCCTCGGTGGTCTCGGCCAGCGGCCGGGAGATCGACAGGCCGGCGTTGCTCACCACCAGGTCCACTCCGCCGAACGCCAGCGAGGCGGCCCGGAACGCCGCCGCGACGCTGCCGGTGTCGGTGACGTCGGCGGTCACCGGGATGGCCACGTCCGCGGATCCGAGATCTTTCGCCACCGTCTCGGCGGCCGGGCCGTCGCGGTCGGCCACAACCACGCACGCTCCCTCGGCCGCCAGCCGCTGTGCGGTGGCCCGGCCGATGCCCGATCCGCCGCCGGTGACCAGGGCCACCCGGGTCGCCAGCTGCCGCGGTGCGGGCCTTCGCCGCAGCTTGGCCTCCTCCAGTTCCCAGTACTCGATGCGGAACTTCTCGCTCTCCGGGATCGGCTCATAACGGGAGACGGACTCGGCGCCGCGCATCACGTTGATCGCGTTGACGTAGAACTCACCCGCCACCCGGGCCGTCTGCTTGTCCGCGCCGAAGCTGAACATGCCGACCCCGGGGACCAGCACGACCGCCGGGTCCGCGCCGCGCATCTGCGGGCTGGCCGGGCCGGCGTGCCGGTCATAGTAGGCGCGGTAGTCCTCCCGGTAGGCGGCGTGCAGTTCGCGCAGCCGGGTGATGACCGCGGCCGGCTGGGCGGACGGCGGCAGGTCCAGCACCATCGGGCGGACCTTGGTGCGCAGGAAGTGGTCCGGGCAGGAGGTGCCGAGCGCGGCCAGCGCCGGGTGCTTTTCGCGGGCCAGGAAATCCAGCACCACCGTGCTGTCGGTGAAGTGGCCGAGCTGGGCCCGGTCCGTGCTCGCGAGGCCGCGCAGCACCGGGGCGAGGGTGGCCGCGCGGTGCCGGCGTTCGGCCTCGGGAAGCGGCTGGTAGCCGGGCAGCGGTGGGCCGAAGGGGTCGGCCGCGCCGCGCCCGGCGAGGTAGCGCCGGGCGGCCGCGATGATCTCCAGGGAGTGCGCTTCGCACTCGTCACTGGTGGCGCCCCAGGCGGTGATGCCGTGCCCGCCCAGTATCACGCCGATCGCGCCCGGGTTGTCCCGTGCCACCGCGGCGATGTCCAGGCCGAGCTGGAAGCCGGGGCGCCGCCAGGGGATCCACAGCACCCGGCCGCCAAAGCAGTCCCGGGTCAGCGCCTCGCCGTCGGCCGCGGTGGCCAGCGCGATCCCGGAGTCCGGGTGCAGGTGGTCCACGTGCGGGGCGTCGACCAGTCCGTGCATGGCCGTGTCGATGGATGGCGCGGCTCCGCCCTTGCCGTGCAGGCAGTAGTCGAAGGCGGCGACCATCTCGTCCTCGCGGTCCACGCCCGGGTAGACCCGGGTCAGGGCGCGCAGCCGGTCCAGCCGCAGCACGGCCAGCCCGCCCGCGGTCAGCGTGCCGAGATCACCACCGGATCCCTTGACCCAGAGCAGGTCGGCGGGTTCGCCGGTCACCGGGTCGGTCACCTGACCCTTCGCGGAAGCGTTACCGCCGGCGTAGTTGGTGTTGCGCGGGTCCGAGCCGAGCCGGTTGCTGCGGGCCAGCAGCTCGGTCACTTCGGGCGGTTGGGCCATGGCGTCGCCTCCTTCGGTTGGGCCGGGTACCGGTGCTTCCGGGCTGGCGGCCGGGCGGCCTGTCAGCTTCCCCAGCTGGCCGGGGTGCCGTCGGCGCGCTCGGCGACGATCTTCTCGGCGTAGCCGGAGCGATGGTAGGCGGCGATGGGGTCGGGGTGCAGGCCCATGTCCGTGCGAAGCTCGGCGAGCAGCGGCCGCACGTCGGTGTTGTAGGCGTCCATCAGCACCGCGTTGGCGCCCAGCACATCACCGGCCTGCTGGGCGGCGGCCAGCGCGGCGGTATCCACCAGCAGCACCTTGGCCGTGGCTTCCTGCACGTTCATCACCGAGCGGATCTCCGCCGGGATCTTGGGCTCGATGTTGTGGCACTGGTCCAGCATGAACGAGATGCCGGCCGCCCGGCCGAACCCGCCCGCCACGGCCACCTCGAGCAGGATGCGGAACAGCTGGAACGGGTCGGCCGCGCCGACCATCAGGTCGTCGTCGGCGTAGAACCGGGAGTTGAAGTCGAACGCGCCCAGCTTGCCGGCCCGCAGCAGCATGGCCACGATGAACTCAATGTTGGTGCCGGGGGCGTGATGCCCGGTGTCCACGCACACCATGGCCTGCTCGCCCAGCCGCACACAGTGCAGGTAGGCGGTGCCCCAGTCGGGCACGTCGGTGCTGTAGAAGGCGGGCTCGAACAGCTTGTACTCCAGGATCAGCCGCTGGCCGGCGGACAGCCGCTGATAGGCGGCGCCCAGCGCCTCGGCCAGCCGGCCCTGCCGGGCCGCGATGGAGTCCTGCCCCGGGTAGTTGGTGCCGTCGGCGAACCACAGCTTGAGGTCCTGCGAGCCGGTGGCGTCCATGATGTCCACGCAGTCCAGAAGGTGAGCCACCGCCTTGCGGCGGACCCGCGGGTCGGGGTGGCACACGCTGCCCAGCCGGTAGTCGTCGTCCTGGAACAGGTTGGCGTTGACGGTGCCGACGGCCACGCCCTGATCCCGGGCGTAGGCGGCCAGTTCGGCGTAATCATCCACCTTGTCCCACGGGATGTGCACGGCGACGGCGGGTGCCACCCCGGTGTACTTGTGCACCTGAGCCGCGTCGTCGATCTTCTCTCGAACCGTGCGCGGCACCCCGGGCTGGCCGAAGACCTTGAACCGGGTCCCGGTATTGCCGAACGCCCAGGACGGCAATTCGATCCGCTGCGCCCTGAGGGCGGTCTTCACGGCGGTCAGGTCGGGCATCTCTCGTCATCTCCAGGCAGCGGCTGTGGCGTGGTCGTCCGGCAGGGCGGGGCGGCCGGCCAATGGCGGGCCCCGGCGGCGCGGCGGACCGGGCCCGGGAGCCGGCTGGCCCCGGGCCCGGCTGGGGTCAGAAGCCCCAGGAGTTGTAATTGTTGATGCTGGACTTGGTGAACACGAGCGGCGGGCCGAGCAGGGTGGTGTGGTCCGCGCCGATGGTGAACTTGCCGAGCTTGCCCGCGGACAGCGACTGCCCGGCCGCTCCGGTGACCTTCTTGGATGCGTAGTTCACCGCGGCGTAGGCGGCCAGGTAGCCGAGGTTGGCCGGGTTCCACAGCTCGAAGCTGCCCACCGTGCCGTCTTCCACATACTTCTTCATCGCCACGGGGGTGCCGAGACCGGTCAGCGCCACCTTGCCCCGGTACTTGGAACTGTCCAGGACCTGGGCCGCGGCCAGGATGCCCACCGTGGTCGGCGAGATGATCCCCTTCAGGTCCGGGTAGTGCTGCAGCAGTCCCTGGGTCACCTGGGTCGCGGTGGTCGGGTCGTCGTTGCCGTAAACGGTGGAGACCAGCTTCATCTTCGGGTACTTCGCCAGTTCCTGCTTCATGTACCCGATCCAGGTGTTCTGGTTCGTGGCCGAGGCGGCGGCGGACACGATGCCGATCTCGCCGGAGCCGTGGATCTCCTTGGCCAGCAGGTCCACCTCGCTGTCCCCGATGGCCTGCGACGAGGCCTGGTTCACGAAGATGTTCCGGCAGCTGGGTGCGTCCGAGTCGTAGGTGACCACGGTGATGCCTTTGGCCATGGCCGACTTCAGCGTGGGGCACAGCGCGGACGGGTCCGTCGCCGACACGATCAGCGCGTTCGCGCCCTTGGTGATCGCGGCCTGGATGGCGGGCAGCTGCGAGGACGGCGTCGCCGCGGTGCCGCTGGTCTCGCTGCCCGACTCGCCCAGGGCGCCCAGCGCCGCCAGCGCGCCGCCGGTCTTCACGCTGTCGGCGAGGGTGAAGTACGGGTTGCCCAGGTTCTTCGGGATCACGAAGACCTTGAGCCCTTTCTTCAGCGCGCCGGACGAAGACGAGGACCCCGGCGACGAGGACCCCGACGTCCCGGAAGAACTGCACGCCGCGAGCAGAGCGGACGCGCTGAGGAGCACGACGGGGCCCCACAGCGCCCGTCTGACGGTACGTCTCATAGCTGAATCCTTTCAACTAGCTGGGGCTGTCAACGACTGTGTCTCCAGCGCACGGTGGGTGGGTTGGCGTCGGGATGGGATTACCGCCCGGGATGTGAGCCCGGGCCGGGTTCGGTCATGGAGCGCTCCGTGCGGCGGGCAGCGGACGGAGCGGACGGCCGGCCGCGAGCCCACTGCGGCAAGCCGTTCCGCCACAACGCCGCGGCGTTCGGGGCGAACACGCTGACCAGCAGCAGTGCCCCGATGACGATGCCGGTGGCTTCCTGGTTGAAGTTGGTCAGCAACAGGGCGTTCTGCAGTGCGGCGAACGCGATCACCGCCAGCACCACGCCCGTCAGCGTCCCCCTGCCGCCGAAGATGGACACCCCGCCGAGCAGCACGATCGCCACCACGTCCAGCTCGAGGCCGAGACCGTTGTTCTGCACGGCGGTGGCCAGCCGGAACGTCCACAGCACCCCGGCCAGCGCGCAGACCAGGCCGGACAGCGCGTACAGCAGGGTCTTGACCCGCTTGACCCGGATCCCGGCGAACAGCGCGGCCTCCGGGCTGGCCCCCATCGCGTAGATGGACCGGCCGGTCGCGGTGAAGTGCAGCATGATGCCGAACAGCACCGCGAGCACCACGAAAATGGCCAGGTTGTACGGGATCTGGGTACCCGGCAGCGGGTTGATGCCGATGTTCGTGTAGCCGGCCGGGAAGTCGGAGATCGTGTTGGGGCCGAGCAGGATCAGCGCCACCCCGCGGTACAGCGCCAGGGTGCCGATCGTCACCGCCAGCGACGGCAGCCCGGCCCGGGTGACCAGCAGGCCGTTGATCAGCCCGGCCACGATGCCGAGCAGCGCCACCATGACGAAGATGGCCGGCATCGGCCAGTGCCGGGCCCACAGGTAGCCGAGCAGCGCGCTGGACATGCCCAAGGTCGAGGCCACCGACAGGTCGATCTCGCCGCTGATGATGATCAGCGTCATGGGCAGCGCCATGATGGCGATCTCGCCCGAGGTGACCGCGGTATTGAAGAAGTTCGCGCTGGTCAGGAACTGGGGCGAGGACACCCCGCCGAAGATCACGATGGCCACGACCAGCAGCCCCAGGCCGGTCTCCCAGCGCAGCGAGGCGTGGGCGGCGGCGCCGAGCCGCCGGGTCAGCAGGTCACGTTCCAACGCCGGCACTCCTTCGCCGCAGTGCGGCCTGGAGCCGCAGCGAGATGACCCGGTCCAGCGTGATGGCCAGCAGCAGCAGGAAGCCGGAGATGGCCTCCAGCCACAGCTGCGAGATGCCCAGCACGTTCAGCGCCGAGGTGATGCTGCTCAGCAGCAGCGCGCCGACGGCCGCGCCCACCGCGCTGCCACTGCCGCCGAAGATGGCCACCCCGCCGACCACCACCGCCGAGATAACGGTCAGCTCGTAGCCGGTGCCGGCGGTGGAGTCGACGGTCTGGTACTGCGCGGCCCACAGCACGCCGGCCAGGCCGGCGATGCCACCACTGACGGCGAATGCGGTGAAGATCCGCCGGACGGTCGGGATGCCCGCCAGCCGGGCCGCCTCCGGGTTCGACCCGATCGCGTACAGCTCGCGGCCGGAGCGGAAAGACCGCAGGTAGTAGGCGCCGATCCCGACCACCGCCGCGACCACGATGGCCAGGTAGGGCACGCCGAGCACGTTGGCCCGCGGGATGTTGCTGAACGAGTTCGGCAGCGTCTGCGCGGTCACCTCGTTCCCGCCGACGATCAGGATGTCGATCCCCCGGATGATGTACAGCGTGGCCAGCGTGACGACCAGGCTGGGCACCCGGCCGAGCGCCACCATCAGCCCGTTGGCCATCCCGCAGGCCAGCCCGATGCCGAGGCCGGCCAGGAAGACGACAGGGACGGGTATGCCGGGATGCGACCCGAACAGGCTGGCCGACACGTAGCCAGACAGGCCGAGCACCGAGCCGATGGACAGGTCCACGTTGCGGCTGATCACCACCATCGTCTCGCCCAATGCGAGCAGCGCGTAGACCACGGTGTTGATCAGCAGGAACTGGATGTTCTGCTGGTTCAGGAACGACGGGTGAATGGCCGTGGTGACCGCCACGAAAACCAGGAACACGGCGATAATGCCGGACTCGCGGATCCGGAACACCCGCTCGGTCAGCCTGCGCGAGCCGCGGCCGGGGGTAGCACCCGGGTAGTCCGGCCGCTCGGTCACGGTGGAGGTCATGGCGCCTGCTCCGGCCGCTGGCCGGTGGCGGCGGCCATAATGTTCTCCTCGTTCGCGTCCTGGTGACCGAACTCCGCGGTGAGCCGCCCCTCGCGCATGACCAGGATGCGGTCGCCGACGTGCAGCACCTCGGGCAGCTCCGAGGAGATCATCAAGATCGCGACGCCGTCGGCGGCCAGCGAGGTGAGCAGCCGGTGCACCTCGGCCTTGGTGGCGATGTCGATGCCGCGGGTCGGCTCGTCCACGATGAGCAGCGCGGGCTGCCGGCCCAGCCACTTGGCCAGCACCACCTTCTGCTGGTTGCCGCCGGACAGCTGGAACACCGGGTCGGCCAGCCGGCCGTACTTGAGATTGAGCCGGACCGCCCAGTCGGCCGCGAGCGCCCGCTCGGCGGCCGACCGGACCAGGCCGCCCTTGCGCAGCCGGCCGAGCGAGGCGAGGGCCACGTTCTGCTGCACCGACATGTCCATGACCAGGCCCTGCTGCCGCCGGTCCTCGGGGACGAAGCCGATGCCCGCGGCCATCGCCCCGGTCGGCGAGGCCCGGCGCAGCTCCCGGCCGCGCATCAGCACCCGCCCGGCGTCGTAGCGGTCGATGCCGAACACGGCCCGGGCCACCTCGCTGCGGCCCGAGCCGACCAGGCCGGCCAGCGCGACGATCTCGCCGGCCCGCACGTCCAGCGAGATGCCGGTGAACACCCCTTCCCGGGTCAGCTGCTCGACCCGGAGCACCAGCTCGCCGGGGGCGGCCCGCGGGCCGTCGGCCCGCTCCGCCATCGGCCGGCCGACCATCGCGCGGACCAGGTCATCAGCGGTCAGCCCGGCCAGCTCGCCGGTCAGCACCCGGCGGCCGTCGCGCATCACGGTGACCCGCTGGCAGATCTCGAAAACCTCCTCCAGCCGGTGCGAGATGAACAGGACCGCCGCGCCGGCCGCGCGCAGCGTGCGCACCACGTCGAACAGCCGGGCCACCTCGGCCAGGGACAGCGCGGCGGTCGGCTCGTCCATCACGATGACCCGGGCATCCAGCGACAGCGCCTTGGCGATCTCGACGATCTGCTGGTCGGCGATGGACAGCCCGCGGCTGACCCGGCCCGGGTC
>DASYAV010000088.1:0-31144 GCA_036501145.1 Streptosporangiaceae bacterium
CTACTGCACGAGCGAGTTCGGGAATTCCACCAGGCAGCCGAGGCCGGCCGGCGCGTCAAGCTGGCACGCCAGGCCCGGCGCAGCCACGCCGCGGCCGTGACCACGGCAGCGCACCCGGTGGCCGCACTCCGCTCACTGACCGCCGCACGCCGCGCCGCCTGAAGCCACACGGCGCGGGCCGCCCGGGGCTAACTAAAGCCCACGAGGCGCCAGGCCCGTAGCCGTAGGCCGGGAGGCCACATGACGACAACCACAACCAAACACAAAGCAAGAACCGACACAGCCGCTACGGCGTGGCCCTATAAGAAGGGCCACGCCGTAGCTGTTTACCGGCAGGTCCTGGCCGGCCGCCGTCACGGCCGCCCGGTACCGGGCACCTCGACCGGGACGGTGAGGATTTCGCCCGTGCGCGCCCCGGTGGCCAGTCGTTCGAGGTTGGCGGGGGCGCTGTCGGTCATATGCCACTCGGCGGTGCAGATGAACAGGGTCCGCCGGTCCGGGCCGCCGAGCATCAGCGCGAACGGCGCCCGGTTCTCGTCCAGTTCGACACGTTGCAGGACCTTCCCGCCCTCGGCGATGCGGACGACCGAGAACCCGCCTGTCTGCACCCAAACCGCTCCTTCGGCGTCCATGCAGATGCCGTCCGGTCCCAGCCCGTCGGCGAACACCCGCCGCCCGGACAGCGCGCCGTCGCTGTCGATGTCAAACGCGGTGAGCCGCCCCGCGAACGACTCCGAAATGATCAGTGTCCGGCCGTCCGGCGTGATGACCATGCCGTTGGGGAACTGGATGTCGCCGGCGACCTCGCGCAACTGGCCGCCCGGCGTGATGAGCTTGATGTACCCCGGCTTGGGCGGCGCCCCGGCGACGAAGTTGAAGTCCGCGCCGTTGACATAGGCGTTACCGCGCGCGTCCACCACGATCTCGTTCGCCGGCTGCTCGGCATGGACGGCCACCGACCCGTCTGCCTCGTGACGCCGGACCTTGTCGCCGGTGGTTAGCAGTCTGCCGTCGGGCAGCCACCCGATGGAATACCCCATCGGGTGGCTGGCCGGGTCGCGGGTGAGCACGACTTCCGCCGTGCCGTCCATGCCAGCCGCCATGACCTGCCGGTCGATCCAGTTGCAGAACCACAGCCGCCCCTCATGCCACCGCGGCGACTCCGGAATCCCCAGACCGCCCAGCAGAACCTCCGGTTCGGGCATGACGTCCCTCCCTCGTTCGGGCCGGTTCCAGGCCGGCCGTTCGCCCCTATACGAACGGCCACCAGCCGAATCGACACCGGCCCGGCGCACGGTCAGGCTTTTCTTCCGCCACCGGCCGACTCCCGGCGAGGTCACGCGGCCGGTGTGCGCCAGGAGGGCAGCAGTTCGTCGATGAGCGCCTCGGTCTGCGGCGCCATCCTGGGCAGCACCTCGTCGAGTGAGACCTGCGCGGACAGCTCACCCACCACACCGCGCAGCACGTGCTCCTCGCCAGTGGCGTCCGCCGCGGTGAGCAGGTCGCGCCAGAGCATCTCGTCGTTGCAGGCGAACCGCAGCCCGGACCGGGCCGCATCCATCGCGCCGCGGGAGCCGCCGGCGGCCAGGCGCAGCTCGCAGAGCCGGTGCGCGACGTCCGCCACCTGAGCGGTGGCCTCGTACTCCAGCGGGTCAGCGGCCAGCCAGGAGTAGCCGCGCGGGTCGTGCCCGTCGAGTAGCTGGCCGTGGACGAGGCCGAGCGCCCGGGCCAGGTAGGTGGCCTCGTCCTGGCGGGCCGACGGGTACTGCCCGGCCGCCTGCTTGGCCTGCACCGCGTGCCCGAGCAGCGAGCGGAACACCTGCCAGTCCACCCGGACCTGCGGCCCGAGCCGCAGCACCCCCGCCGGGTCGGTGACCAGGTTGGGCTGTCCGGTGGCGTCACTGCCGAGCCAGGCCCGCACCCGGGCCAGCGCCGTGTTCCGCACCTCGGGGGCCACGCCGCGCGGCCAGATGGCCCGGGTGAGCGTGTCCGGGGGCACGCCTTCGGGGTGTGCGGCCAGGTAGGCGACGATCTCGGTGGCCGCGCCGATCCTGGCCGGCTCGATGCCGCCGGGCGCCTGCACCGCCACCTGGCCGAGCAGGCTGACCTCGACCGGCATCCGTGAGCCCGGCACCAGTTGCCCGGCGGGCACCGCCCCGGCAGACGGCGTGGGCCATGCGGCACCGCTGCGCAGGCCGGCCGTGCAGAACAGGTCCACCACGGCGGCGCATTGCTGCGGCGGCAGCATCTGGGCGCGCATGTCGAAGCCGAACACGTCCGCACGCAGCCGCCCCTGCTCGGTGACGTCCCAGGACCAGGCCGCGCCGGGCACGTCACCGGCGACGACGTAACCCATCGCGGTCCGGTGCGGCGTACGGGCCAGCGTGAGCAGCCGTTCCCGCTGCTGCGGGGTCGGCGGGATCGCCGAGATCAGGTAATGCGGCGCCCAGGCGTCCGGCCGCACGTCCCGGGAGCGCCCGGCGAGCAAGGAGTTTCCCTGCCCGGAATCGGTCCCTTCCGTCCGCGGCGCGGCCAGCGCGCGGGATACCTCGGCGGCCCGGGCCTCCAGCGCGGGCATCGCCTCGTCCAGCGTGGCGGCCACGGTGATCCGGTCGGGGGCGAGGGCCGCGAGCGTTGGGCTGAAGCCGACCAGGGTGATCCGCATCCGGTCGGACCAGCGGTTGGTGGCCAGTTCGACCGCGATCGCGGCGAGCACCGTCTGTACCCGGGCGAGCGGGCCGCGGACGGCGATGAGCCCGTGGGCGACCTCGAGGTCGACCAGCATGCGTCCGGTGTCGCTGGTGCCGATCGAGACCAGCCCCGGGTAGGGCGCGAGCGCGGCTCCGGCGTCGCCGGTGTCCAGGCCGGCCGCGGCGGCCAGCGGCAGCCGCCACACCTGGCCGTCGTCCACCGGTTCCCACGGCCGCGGCGGATTCGGGTCCGCGGCGGCGATCCACAGGTCGAGATTGACCTGGCCGATGTGCGCGGCGAACACGGCCGGCGGAATCCTGCCCTGGGCGGCCAGCTCCTGCGACAGCGAGCGCAGGCCATGATCGAGCGCCCGCACCGCCGACGGGTTGGCGCCGAGTCGCAGGGCCGACTCGGCGACGGCCGCGGGGCCGTCCGGCCTGGCCACCGTGCTGCCGAAGGCACGCTGCCAGAGCTGTTCCCGCTTGCGCCGGCCGAGCGCGGTGAGCAGCCCCGCGGCCAGCAGCGAGGAGGCCGCGAGCTCGTGCGGGAAGACCGGCGGCCCGGCCGGGGCCGGCCTGGCTACGGTACCGGGACCGTTATGGGTCTGGCCAGGGACCACCGGCACGGGGCCAGGCGCGGGTACCCCCGGCTGCCCGCCCACAGGTGGCGCGCTGGGCGGGTGGGGAATGCCGGCCTGCCCGCCGACGGGCGTGGCGGGAGTCGCGGACGAGCCCGCGGGGGTGCCGACCGTGGGGCCGGACGTGGGTGCGGGAAGACCGATGGCCGGGCCAAACGCGGGCGCGGAGGCCCCGGTGGCCGGGGCCGACGTTGGTGCGGGAGCGCTTCCGTCCGGGCCTGACGTGGGTGCGGGGGTCCGGGGCGAGCTGCGGGCGGCGGTCCCGGTGGCGGCTTTCCCGGCCCGGTTGGCCTGGCTGGCGGCTGCGCGTTCTGCGACATCCGGCGACCCAGGTGACGAAGCGCTGGCCAGAGAACCCGAAGCCGTGTGAGCCGGAGCTTGTGCGGCCGGCACAGACGCGGCCTGCTCGGCTCGTCCCGGCGCGGCCGCCTGGTCAGCCTGGCTAGCGGCTGCGCGTTCGGCGGTATTCGGTGAGCCGGCGCCGGCAGCCAGCGGCGGTGCGGAAGCATGGGCCGGGATTCCCGGCACGGACGGCGACGCACCGCCGGACGTGGTCGGCGCGGGCACGGCCCGCTCAGCCTGGTTCGCCGCGGCCCGTTCGGCAGCGTCAGGGGATCCGGTACCGGCAGCCAGCGGCGGCACGGAGGCACCGGCCGAGGTACCCGGCACCGGCGGGGACGCACCTCTCGCCGGGGACGAGCTGGCTGGGGTGCCGGCCGCGGGTGAGGTGCTGCCCGGCGCGCTTCCCGCTGGGCTGGATGTGCTGCGCCGTGTCCTCGGGGTGCTGCGCCGCGTCTTCGGGGCGCTGACCCGCGCCTTAGGGGTGCTCGCGCGCGGGCTCGGCGCGGGTGTCGCCTTCCCGGCCTGGTTCGCCGCGGCCCGCTCGGCAGCGTCCGGGGAACCGGCGGGCGCTGGCGAAGATGATCCGGCCGCGCCGCTCGACGCGGGCGAGGACGAGGACGAGGACGGACCGGCCGGGCTGCTGGACGCGGGCGACGTGCTGGATCCGCTGGTCCGCGACCTTGACCGCGGGGTGCTGGAGCGCGGGCCTGACGGCGGGGTGCTGGAGCGCGAGCTTGACGGCGGGGTGCTCGAGCGCGGGCTTGACGGCGGGGTGCTGGACCGCGGGCTCGGCGCGGGGGTCGCGTGCTCGGCCTGGTTCGCGGCCGCGCGCTCGGCGGCATCGGGGGAACCGGCATTGGCCTGCGGCGAGGACGACCCGCTGGACGCTGGCGAGGTGCTGCCCTGCGCACCGGACCCCGCGCTCGACGTGCTCCCCCGCGGGCTTGGCGGCGGCGTGCTAGCCCGCGGGCTCGGCGGCGACGTCGCCCGCTGGGCCTGGCGGGCGGCCGCTCCCTCGGCCCCGGAAGGCCCGCTGGAACTCGGCGGAGGCGTGGAACTGGAGGACGGGCTGGCGCTGGAGGACGGGCTGGCGCTGGGCTGGGTGGGACTGGCCGTGGGGCTCTGGCCAGCCGCGCCCGGGGTGGGCGTGTGGCCAGCGGGGGCGGTACCGCTGGCCCCGGTGGCGGCCCGGCTGGCCTGTTCGGCTTGGCTCGCCCCGGCCTGCTCCGCAGCGCTGGCCGGCCCGCCCGCCGTGCCCGGTGTGACGATCCTGATGCCCGCCCCGTGCGCGTCGCGGGGCATCCGCAAGACCCAGCCCGGCCTGATCAGCGAGGCCCTGGTGAGACTGTGCCCATCCGGCTGCGGGCGGCCCTTGTTCATCGCGAAGATCTCGTGGTAGCGCAGCCCATTGCCGAGGTGGGTCTCGGCGATCTCCCACAGGCTCTCGTGGAAGCAGCCGACCGGCGGCTTCACGACGTAGATCTTCTCGCCCTCGGGTGCTCGGGCGGCCGCGCCAGAACGCCGGTCCGCTCCGGCGCCGGAGGCCGCGCCGGCCCCGGCCGACTCGGCCGCGCGAGGCCCGTCGGTCTCCTGGCTGGTCAGCACGGCCTTGATGAAGCCGCCGGGGCGGCGTTCGGCCGAGACGGTGTGCGCCAGGCGTGGGTGGCCGCCACCGGCCATCGCGGAGAACGTGGCCGTGGCGGTGAACAGCAGCAGCGCGGCGGTGACCAGCCGGTGCGCCATGGCCTGGGTGCCGCCGGACAGCGGGATCCTGATGGGCACGGCCACGTTGCGGACCGCGGCGCGCACCTCCACGGCGACGCAGCAGACCAGCTGCAGCCAGGCCAGCCAGACGATGACGGACAGGATCTGGATGAGGCTCAGGAGGCTGAGCGGGTGGGTGTGCAGCCTTGCCGTCGGCCCGCTGTGCGGGATGGGCAGCCCGAGCACGGTGACCAGCGCGACCGGAACGCCCACGATCAGCACGGCGAGCGCGGCGATCGCCAGCACACCGGCGGCGATATCGCCGGCCGTCCGGCGCCGCTGGCTCAGCGGCCGGCTGAGCCCTGGGGTGGGGGGCGCCATCGGGCACTGACCTCCTGGGTGATCCCGCATGCCGGGCTATCACCCTGGCATTAGCTGTCATGGTGAAGCTACCGAACAACAGGGGGATGACCCGAGATGTCCGCGCGGAAACCTCGATCTTGAGTGTTATGCGAACCGCGGGCCTCGGGCGGGCCACGTTATAGGCCCGCCGCGGGCTCCCCGTCTCATATGTGTGACGTTTGCTGCGATCGCGGACAGAATTGGCTATTTTCTCTATGCTTGGTACCTAAATAACGACCTGTCTGGCCGGGCCGGTAGAGGACGGAGTGCCACATGGGACGGCGGTTGCTTGCGAGCATCCTCACCGCAGGATCGCTCGCCACGCTGGCCTTACTGGCGGCTGCGTGCGGGTCCGCCAAGCCGGGTGTGTTCCACCCGGCCGGGACGGCGGGGACGGCCAGCCCGGCCGGCTCCGCGTCGGCGTCTGCGTCCCGGATCGCCGGATTCCTTTTCCCGCCGGGCTACTCGATAGCGTTCAGCACGCAGATGCCGGCCAGCGCGAGCGCGCGCAGCGTCGTCCAAGCGCTCGAGAAACAGCAGGCAGCAGTCAGGTACGCCTTGTTCGTCAAGGCCGGCGATGACGAGTACCTGCGGCTGACCGAACCTCCCGCCACGCAGTTCTTCCAGGCCATGGCCAGCAGAGTGCGGTCCGGGCACATCGGCGAACGCGGCGTGATCACGTACTCCGGCATAACGCTGTCCGGCCCGATCTACAAGTTTCCTTTCCGGCTCAGGAGCCGGTGGGACCTTCTGCCTCGACGCTGGCAGCGCCCGTGACGTTGACACCCGCACCGGCAAGGCGGTCTCACCGGTCATGCCGGGCGGTTCCTATCAGTTCAACATGCACAAGGACCCCGGCGGCGCCTGGAAGGTCGCGCAAGTCCAGAAGGGAAGTGCCTCCTCATGCTCACAGTCACCCGGCTGACCATGGCGGTGGCGGTTGCGTTCGGCTCTGCCACCATCGGCGCCGTGGCCGCGGCGCCACCGGCACACGCCTCCGGTTGCAGCCTCCTGGGCGGCGCCACAAGCAACGGGACCACGGTCCAGGTCACGGGCTCGGTGAGTTGCTCCAGCAGTAGCGGAGCCGGTGGGGGCAGCGGCAGCAGCGGCGGCTCCGGGTACGCCGCTCCGCCATGCTGGCTCGCCCCCCGCTACACGGGTAAGTCGCTGTGGGACAACTTCCACGGCTCCACGGACCACATTGGCTTCCTTGCCATTCCGAGGCCGGGCCAAGCGGAACAGTACAAGAACACTCCGCCGTCCAAGGGAGTGTGGTGGGTGCCGGTGTCAAACGGCACCGCGGCGGGGGATACTTGCGCCTACGGCCTGTACTGGCCCGAGTTCGGCCCGCCCCCCACCCCGGGCAGCGCTGGGCCGGCCGGCTACCCCGTGATGAACCAGCGTGAGGCGAGCGCGATGGCCGAAAAGCAGCTCCAGCTGCCTCCCCTGGACGTCCAGCTCAGCCCGCGTACCCGGACCTACGTCAACCTGCCGACCTGGGTGTCCGCGCACTACCAGAACCCCGTCAGCGCCACCGCGACGATCAGCATCCCGGTGCTGGGCACGGGCATCATCTACACCGTGCGCGCGACGGTCACCGCGCGGGTGAGCGGCGGCCTGCACATTTCGGTGCCCGGAGGAACCGGCCAGGTGGCCGACAGCGGCTGTGGACCCTACGGTTCCGGCAGCCAGGGCAACCATCTGTCCTGCGGCGTGACGTTCACCGAGCCGAGCACGGCTGGCCCGTTCCCGATCACGGTATCGACGACCTGGCACGTCACCGGCCCGGGCGTGAACACCTACCGGCCGGACTCCCAGACCGCCCACGCCACGGTGGCCGAGATTCAGTCTCTCAACCAGTGAGTCCCCGGGCCGTGCAGACCACGTCATAAGCCGGCCGTTCGCCCGTCTCATCAGTGTGACGGCTGATGCGATCTCATCTGTGTGACGATTGGGGCGATCGTGGTCGGGATCCGGTATCTTCCCTATGCTTGGTATCTAAATAACGACCTGTCTCGCCGGTAGAGGACGGAGTGCCAATGGGACGGCGGATGCTGGTGGGCATGCTCGCAGGAGTGTCGCTCGCCACGCTGGCTGCCTGCGGATCCGCGAAACCGGCCACCTTCCACCCGGGCGGTGGAAAGCTGTCCGACGCTAGTTCCTCACCCGCCTCGGCCCCGCCCAGCACCGACGGCCTGACCTGGCCGCCGTTTGGGCCAGACGTGCACATCGTCATGCCGTCCTGGCTGCCCAGCAGCGGAAGCCGGCGCCAGGCGGTGATCACCGCCAAGAACTTCCTGCTGGCGTTCCTGTACGCCGAGTACAAGGGCAATCAGGACCAGCGCTGGACCTCCTACGTCTCCGGCGCCAACGTGACCGACGGGCTGAAGTCGACGCTCAACGTCCCGTCCGTCACCACGGAGTCGTTCAAGGGGACGATCAGCTTCACGCACATGCAGGCATTCGCCGACCCGAAGGCCAAGGGGGCCATCGACGTGGCGGAGTGCTTCGACAACTCACAGTCGCAGAACACCAGTCTGGCCACCGGGAAGGTCATCCCCGACCACACCCCCCGGAACCAGCACTACTACCGGAACACCGACGTTCTGGCGCAGAACGGCGGATGGCACGTGGTCTCTGTCTACCCCGTGGTGTTCTATCCGCGGGCAAAGGAGTGCCGACCATGATTCGACGAGTCGCTCTGGCCGGGATCGCCGCGGCGGCGATCCTGCCGGCGATGGTGCTGGTGGCCAGCCCGGCCGGCGCGGACACCGTGATTGGCTGCCAGGGTGCCAACTGCTCGGTCTCGCTGAGCCAGTTCATCCAGCTCAAGGGCAGCTACACCGAGGGCACCGGCTCTGCCTCGGTCCCCGTCAACGTCCCCCCGCCGCCTTGCCTGTGGGAGCCGATGGGCGACACAATCAGCGGAGCTCACCAGATCATAGGCGAGTTCGGCAACATCACCCAGGGAGACAGCAGATTCGGCGTCTACCAGTCCGTGCAGTTGGCTAAGAAGCAGGTAAAGCAGGGCGGCCCGCAGGGAACCTGGTACATGCTGCCCACCAACCCGGCGGCCGGCGCGGCGGGCGAGGCCGAATGCCTGAAGATCCCGCTCTTTGCGTGGGAGGCGCCCGGGCAGGTCCCGCCGGCGCCGCCGGTCCCGCCCAAGACGCTCGCCGCCTACGCCTACAACCACATGCTGATCCCCTCACCGGGCCTGACCCTCAGCCCGGCGAACCGGGGTTACGTCAACCTGGCCACCTATCTGTGGCTGAACTGGGCGAACCACCCGAACGGCACCTACCACGTCACGGCGACGCTGGGCAATCAATCGGCAACCGTTACGGCACAAGCCGCGTCGGTTTCGGTCGACCCGCCGGCGGATGGGGCGGCATACAGTTCCTGCGGCCCGGAAGGGTCGAAATACCCGGTGGGTAAGGCACCCAGCAACGCCGGCCCGGGCCAGCCCCCGGACTGCGGGGTGCTGTGGAACAAGGCCACCACCGGCACCCAGGTGACGGCAACGGTCACGTTCAACGTCAACTGGACGGGGGGTGGCCAGGGCGGCAAGCTGAACCCCATCACCATCACCAGTAACCCGGCGAACGTGTCCGTCGCGGAGATCCAGAACCTGAACGGCTGACACACCGAACACGAAGCCCGGGTCCGTGCCGTCGGCGTGGGCCCGGGCTTTTACATGTGTCAGGCGGTGAGCAGGGTGGTGAGGAAGCGCGACACGGCCTGGCTCTCGTCGTCGCCGGAGGCACCGGTCACCGGCAGCATGTCCAGGCGTTGTGCGCTCTGCGCTGGCAGGCCGCCGGTCAGCAGGGCCTGCAGCACCTCCGCCCGCGTCGTGATAGACAGCGGCGGCGAGGCACCGCCGTCAAGGCAGCTAATCTTCTTGGCGGAGCTGTCGATGAGCCAGCTGACCTGCTGCCCGTCACCGTAGGTCGCGGTCAGCCTGGCCGGGCGGACAACCGGCCCTTCATATGCGGCCAGACGCGGCGCCAGCAGGCCATCGATCAGCGCGCCGGCCCGCGTGCCCACCGGAGCCGCGCTGAGCAGCGACCGGTCGGTCCGGTCACCCACGTCGCTCGACGTGTTCCAGTCGGCATCGACGACCGGGTAACGCATCCTGGCCAGCATCGCATTCATCTCGTCGCGTACCGGGGGCCTGATCAGCTCGCCGGGAATCGCCCTGCCGCGCTCGACCGAGCGCTCCTGGATCGCGCTCGCGAACGGGATTTTCCAGTCGGCCGCGCCGGGGTCGTGCTCGATGCGGAAGGCTTCCTCGATCATCTTCCTGACCAGCTTGTCGTCGCGGGCCAGGTTGAGGAACTCCAGAATGCCGGACAGCGTGCTCTCCGGGTCGCGCACGAGGTGCTCGTAGTGCACCACGTGCGTCGGCGCCGCCGCCGACTGCTCCAGCATCAGCATGATCTTGGTGCGGACCGTCCAGTACTCGGCCAGCGCCTGCGGGATGTTGTTGTAATGGCGCGCCACATAAGGCTGGATATCGAAATACCCATAGCCCCACCGGCACGACTCCAGCATGGAAGCCGCCACGTCCATTGCGTGCCTGTGCAGGCAGATGTAGCGCGCGCGGGGGAAAAGCCGCCCCGTCATGTCGAGCGCATGCACCGTGTCCAGCGACTTGTGGCACCACACGCTCTTCCCGTGCCGGCCCAGGTATTCCGATACCAGACCGGTAACAAAGCTCCTCGCCGCGGTGACCGAGCCCGGGGTCGGCTGGGGCACGCCGTGCTTTTTGACCTGCAGCTCCACGGTCGGGTTGCCGGCCAGGTCGTTGTTCACGTTCAGCACCGAACGTGCGGCGTTCATCACCTTCGTCTCGGCCGGGCAGGCAATGTCCGGGTGCGCGTCCAGCAGGTACCGCAGCAGTGTGGACCCCGACCGGGCGTTGCACACGACGAAAACGGGCTCGGTCGGCAGCATGCCGGACTCCACCATGGCGGGCACCCCTCCGCGATACGCCGACCCCCGCAGAGCGGCCGCCGTTTTCGGTACCCGGCTAGATTATCCGTTTTCCATCTGGCGGGGGCAGGCTGGATAGAATTACATCAACCTGCGGCAACATGGAGGAAGTCGATGCGAATCGCGCTGACCGCGCTGACCCCGCAGGGCCCCAGGAACCTGATCCTGAACGTCGACGGCGGTGCCAATACGGGACAGGTCGCCGAGGTGCTTCGCGCGACATTCAAGCCGAAGGAACGGCTCGCGCCGGTCATCGCGCACCCGCGGTCGGCGGGCCTGGCGGCTCCCCCGGTGCAGGAGCAGGCTCAGCTGCTGTGGGTGGATGGGCAGTCGGTCCCGCCAGACACGCCGGCCACCGCGGTGCTGCGCGACGGTGCGGTGGTCACCACCGATCCCCGTGCGTCCGCCGCGACGTCGCTCGCCGAGCCGACGGGAGTCGCGGAGCTCCGGCTCATCGGCGGGCCCGGCGCCGGCACCGTGCACCGGCTCGGCCCGGGCAGCACGACCATCGGCTCCGCGCCGCAGTGCCGAGTCCGGCTCCGGATGCCAGGCGTGCCGCCGCTGCTCGGCACCGTGACCATTCCCTGGGGGCTCGGCGAGCCGGTCTTCGAGCCGGCCGCACCGGGTCAGTCGCAAGCGCAGGCCCAAGCCCAGGCCCAGGCCAACGGGCAGCCCGCGACGGGGCCAGAGCTGGACGGGAAGGTCATCGAAGGGCCGCAGCCGTGGCCGTTCGGCGGGGTGCTCAGGATGGGCACGGCGATACTGACGCTGATGCGGCCGGAGGCGCCGGACGCCCACCTGTCACCGGTCGATGGTGGGCTCGCCTACCACCGGCCGCCGCGGCTGCGGAACGCCGCGGCTGGGGGCCGGGTCGAGGTGCCGGTCAAGCCCAAGAAGAACCCGCGGGCCCAGATGCTGCTGATCGGCATGACCGTCCCGCTGATCCTCGGCGGCGTGATGGTCTACGTGAGCAAGGAGTGGATGTACTCCCTGTTCATGCTGATGAGCCCGGCCATGCTCTTCTCACAGTGGCTCGGCACCAGGCAGGGCTCGTACCGGAAGAGCAAACGCGAGTACCGCGAGAAGCTGGCCACCCTGGAGCCGAGGCTCGAGGCGGCGCGCGCCAGCGACGAGGCCAGGCGGCGCGAGGACAACATGGACCCCGCGCAGCTCCTGCTCACCGCGACCGGCCCGCGGCGCCGCCTGTGGGAACGGCGGGCCGACGATGCCGACATGCTGCGGATGCGGGTCGGCATGCTCGACGCACCGGCCAGGATCCAGCTGGTCGAGGAGAGCGGGCAGCAGCAGGGGCAGAGCCAGGACAGCGAGCTGCCGCCGGTGCCGACCGCGTTCTGCGTGCCGGTGGCGATCCCGCTCGCCCAGATCGGTGTGATCGGGCTGGCCGGGCCGGTGAACGCGTCGCGGGCGCTGGCCCGCTGGTTCGTGGCGCAGGCCGCGGCGCTGCACAGCCCGCTCGACCTGTCGATCGTGGTGCTGACCGCTGACCCGGAGGCGGGCAGCAAGCAGTGGGGCTGGGTGCGCTGGCTGCCGCACAGCGCCCCGCGTGGCGGCGAGGAGTGCATCTCGCTGGTCGGTGCGGACCCCGAATCGGCGGCCCGCAGGGTGAGTGAGCTGCTGAATGAGATCAGCGAGCGGCTCGCCAAGGCCGCGGACGGTGTGGGCGGAGGCTTCGGCGGGGCCCCTGGCTTCGGCGCGGGCGGGCTCGCCGGAGGCGGCGGCCCTGGCGAGCCGGCGCCGGTGGTTAGCAGCGAGCTGGGGCCGAAGATTCTCGTGGTGCTGGACGGGGCACGGCAGCTGCGCCGCATCCAGGGCATGCCGCAGGTGCTCGCCGCGGGCCGGCGGGTGGGCATCTACGCGGTCTGCATCGACGAGTCGCTGCGGGTGCTGCCGGAGGAATGCTCCGCGGTGCTGTCCTGGGACATCCCCGGCCAGGCGACCGGGGCCAACGTCCGCGCGGACGGCGTGCACTACGGGTCCGGCGGGTGGGCGGTCGCCGCGCATACCGCCGCCGCGCCGGGGACCGCGCCGTTCACCATCAGGATGCACGGCAGCGGCCTGGACCACGTGCCGCCGGTGCTGGCCGACCAGGTCACCGTCGCCTGGGCCGACCGGATGGCCCGGTCGCTCGCGCCGGTCCGCGACGTGGGCCGGGACGACGCCGCGTCCATGGTCCCCAATTCCGCCCGGCTGCTGGATCTGCTCCACCTGCCCGACCCGTCGGCCGACCTGATCCTGGCCGCCTGGCAGCGCTACGGGCGCAGCACCAGGGCGCCCATCGGGGTCGACTCCGACGGCATATTCGTCCTCGACATCAGCGCCGACGGCCCGCACGGCCTGGTGGCCGGCACGACTGGCGCGGGCAAGTCGGAGTTCCTGCAGACCCTCATCGCCTCGCTCGCCGTGCTGAACCGCCCGGACGCGATGAATTTCGTGCTCATCGACTACAAGGGCGGCAGCGCGTTCAAGGACTGCGCGCGGCTGCCGCACACCGTCGGCATGGTCAGCGACCTGGACGGTCACCTCACCGTCCGCGCGCTCGCCTCGCTCGGCGCCGAGCTGAAGCGGCGTGAGGAACTGCTGCTGCACGCGGCGGCCAAGGACATCGAGGACTACTGGGACACCAAGCGGCTCCAGCCTGAGCTGGAGCCCATGCCGCGGCTCATGCTGATCATCGACGAGTTCGCCGCGATGGTGGCCGAACTGCCCGACTTCGTGGCCGGGCTGATCGACATCGCGCGGCGGGGCCGGTCACTCGGCGTGCACCTGATCTTGGCCACACAGCGGCCGGCCGGCGTGGTCAGCGGGGACATCAGGGCCAACACCAACCTGCGGATCGCGCTGCGGGTCACCAGCGCTGACGAGTCCGCGGACGTGATCGAGACCCGTGACGCGGCGTCCATCGCCAAGTCCACCCCCGGCCGCTGCTATGTGCGGTCCGGGGCGTCCAGCCCGGTCGCGGTGCAGTCGGCACGGGTCGGCGGGCGCCGTCCCAGCAGCGGGCCGGTCATCTCGACGGTCCAGGTCATCCACGTCCCGTGGCGCGGCCTCGGCCGGCCCCTCGATGTGCCGGCTCAGCCCGGCGGCGAGGACGAGATCGACATGGCCACCGACCTTTCGGTGCTCGCCGAGGCGATCACCGACGCCAACGGCAAGGCCGACCTCGGGGAGCAGCGGCGGCCGTGGCTCGAGCCGCTGCCCGAAGTGATCACGCTGGACGAGCTCCCCGCCCCCACGCGCCCGGGCCGCGACGTCCCGCCGATCCCATTCGGCCTGACCGACCTGCCCATGCGGCAGGCGCGCGAGGCGCTGACCCTCGACTTCGCCGATGCCGGGCACACGGTGATCGCAGGCGCCGCGCACACCGGAAGGTCGTCGGTGCTGCGCACGCTCGCCGGGTCGGTGGCCCGCAGCGTCTCCCCCGCGGACGTGCACATCTACGGGATCGACTGCGGCACCGGCGCCCTGCTGCCGATCGCCGATCTGCCGCACTGCGGTGCGGTGGCACCGCGGGACCAGCCGGACCGGATCGAGCGGCTGATGGGCAAGCTGCGCGCGGAGGTGAACCGCCGCCAGCAGCTGCTGGCCGCGGAGGGATTCACCGGGCTGATGGAGCAGCGGGCGGCGACGTCCGGGGTCAGGCTGCCCTGGATGGTGCTGCTGCTGGACTGGTGGGAGGGCTACGTTGCCGCCTTCGAGCAGTATGACTTCGGGCGGCTGATCGACGACCTGCTGCAGCTGCTGCGGGAGGGCAGCGCGGTCGGGCTGCGCGCCGTGGTCACCACCGACCGGGCGGCGATGGCCGGCCAGCCGGGTGCGGTCTTCGGCAGGCGGATGGTGCTGCGGCTGTCCGACCCCGACGACGCCGCGTACGCCGACATCGCGACCCGCGCCCTGCCCAGCCACCAGCCGGAGGGCCGGGTCATGTTCCCGGCCAAGCCGCATCCGCTGGAGGCGCAGATCGCGCTGCTCGACGGCGATCCTGCCGGGCTCGCGCAGGCCCGCGCGCTGCGGGAGATCGCGGCCGAGTCCGCGCGGCGGCACGAGCGGCCGCCCCGCGAGCTTCGCCCGCTGCGGGTGGACGCGCTGCCCGCCCGGATCACGTTCTCGGCCGCCTGGCAGCTCGAACCGGACTTCGTGCCGCCGTCGCCGCTGTGGGCGCTGGCCGGCGCGGGCGGCGACGAGCTGCGGCCGGTCGGGCTGGACGTGGGTGAAGATGGCCCGGGCATCGTGGTCGCCGGGCCGCCACGCAGCGGCCGGTCCACCGCGCTGCTGGCCATGGCGCGCTCGCTGCTGCGCGCGCAGACACCGATCCTGATCATCACGCCGCGGCGTTCCCCGCTGCGCGCGCTGGACGGCACCGACGGGGTGCTCGCCGTGCGCGGCGCGGACTTCGACGTGGAAGAACTGCGCGGGCTGGTCAATCCGCTCGACCGGTACGTGGTGCTCGTCGACGACGCCGAGATGATGCACGACGCACCCAACTCCGACGTGCTGGAGCGGATCATCCTCACCGGCCGGGACAGCGATCACGGGCTGATCCTGGCCGGCGCGACCAGCGACCTCGGCCGCGCCTACACCGGGTTCATCCCGGCCGCGCTGAAGTCCCGCTGCGGGCTGCTCGTCTCGATCGAATCGCCACAGGACGGCGACATGTTCGGGCTGAAGCTGCCGCGCAACGCCCGGCCCGGGCCGCTCGGCCGCGGCCTGCTGATCCGCCCGGGCCGGTCGTCGCCGATACAGATCCCGGTCGAGGACTAGCCGGGTGATGAACACGGGCGAGGAGGTGGAGCGTTAAGCGCTGGCGGCGAACGGCTGAGCCCACTGCTGGATCGCGGCGACCACCGCCGGGGCCAGCACCGGGCTGCTGTCCGGCTGGCCCGGCAGGTGCATGTCGTGGTTGGTGCCCTGCAGCAACGTCAGCCCAGGGCCGGTGGTGCCCGCCTCCTTCAGGGCCTGCACCAGCGGGCTGATCGTGCGCGGCGGGACATTCGGATCCCGCGTTCCGCTGGTGACGAGCACCCGGGTGCCGCTCTTCACCCTGGCGGCGAGGTCAGGCGGGTAGATCTCGTCGTTGCTGCGCTCGTAGCGCGCATTGGCGGGAGTCAGGATCTCGCCGGCCAGGAACCGCACGAGGAACGGCGCCATGCCCGTGGTGCTCACCTGCTGCCCGGCGCGGAACTGGCTGATGGCCTGGCTGACCAGCCGCCCCTGGCTGCGGGCGTCGGTCACCGACAGCTTGCCCTGCGCCACCGCGTTGTTGATCGCCTCGTCGGCCTGGAGATTGATCAGGTCGAGTATCCGCACGTCCTGGGGCTCCAGCAGCGCCAGCCCGGCCGGCTTGCCGGTGACCGAGCCGGCCACCGCCAGCGCGATCATTCCGCCCTCGCTGTGCCCGGCGATCAGCATCTTGGCCGGGTCGGCCTGCGGCTGGCCGCGCAGAAAGCTGTAGGCGGCCTCGGCCATGCGCACGAACGACGTCACCGTGATCGCCCCAGGGTCGCTGGCGAACTGGCCGGCTCCGGTTTCGCCGGTGAAGTACTTGTCGTACCGGAACGTCATGATGCCCTGCCGGGCGAGGATGCCGGCTATCAGGCGGAGGGTGTCCGCGGTAACCCCGAGCCTGGTGTCGTTGCCGTTACGGTCGGTGGGCCCGCTGCCAGGGATCAGCAGGGCGGCCGCGAGGCGCTGCCCGTCGCGGTGGACGGGGATGTCAAGCGTGCCGCAGGTGGTGGTCCCATCCACGACGAACGAGACGCTGGAACTGCCCGGCATCGCGGTTTTCCATAAACGCATACCTGTGATTATGAACCCGCGGCGAACGGCTGGGCCCAGTGCTGGATCGCGGAAATCGCCGCCGGGGCCAGCACCGGGCTGGTGTCCGGCTGGCTGAGCAGGTGCATGTCGTGGTCGGTACCCTGCAGCATCGTCAGCCCTGGGCCGGTGATGCCCGCACCCTTCAGCGCCTGCACCAGCGGGCCGATCGTGCCCGGCGGGACCTTCGTGTCCTTCGTGCCGTCGGTGACCAGCACCTGGGTGCCGCTCTTCACCTTGGCGGCGAGGGCCGCCGGCGAGATCAGGTCGTTGCCGTGCACGAAGCGGGTCACCGAAGGGGTCAGGATCTCCGGCGTGACGAACTGCACGATGGCCGGCGCCATGCCCTTGGTGCTCACCGGCTGGCCGGCCCGGAACTGGCTGATCGCCTGCTGCACGAGGCGACCGTTGGCGCGGGCCTGCGGGTCGGTCAGCGTGCCCTGCGCCGCCAGGGCGTTGATCGTCTCGTCGGCCTGGACCTCGAACAGGGTGAGTATCCGCAAATCCTGCGGCTCGAGCAGCGCCAGGCCGGCCGGCTTGTCGGAGGCCGAATCGGCCACCGAGAGCGCGAACATACCGCCCTCGCTGTGCCCGACGATGAGCATCTTGGCCGGGTTGACCTGCGGCTGGCTGGCGAGGAACTTGTAGGCGGCGTCGGCCTGGCTCAGGTAGTCGCCCACGGTGAGCGCCGCCGGGTCTCCTGCGAACTTGCCGCCACCGGTCTGGCCGGTGAAGTACTTGTCGAACCGGTACGTCATGATGCCCTGCCGGGCGAGGATGGTGGCGATCAGGCCGAGCGTGTCCGGGGTAGTCCCGCTGCTGACCTGGTTCCCGTTGCGGTCGGTCGGCCCGCTGCCGGGGATCAGCAGGGCGGCGGCCAGGCGCTGCCCGCTGCGGTGGGCGGGAATCTCCAGCGTGCCGTAGGTGGTGGTCCCGTCCACGACGAAGGAGGCGTCGGTGCTCTTGGCCGCCACCGTTCCCGAACCGCTGCTGGTACTGTCGCCCGATGGCGTGTCACCGCCGGAACTGCACGCGGCCAGGCTGACTGTGGCCACCACGGTGGCCAGGACCATCGCGGTTCTCAGCGAGCGCATCGCATGCCCTCTTCCATTGATGGCGGTCACGGTTGCCGGCGGCCGGGCTGGACCGCGACGCCCATCCTATGGGTGGCGGATGGGCGCACAGCACCGCAGCGGCGTATATTCGTAACGATCACAGCGGCAAGGAGACACACATGGAAGGCATTATCGGGCGCCGTATCCTGCGGTGCTCTGATGGTCACCTGTTCACGTCCTCAGAGGGTTCCCGGCTGTTCCTGTCGGTGCACGTCGGGCCGAAGCGGCTGATGCGGTGCCCGGTGGACCGCAAATGGCGAATGATGGAGAACGTGAATTCCAAGGATCTCTCCGAGTCGGAACTCACCGAAGCCGGCCAGCGTAAGTTCTGACGCCTGCCTGGCGCCGGGCCTGTGGTGAAATGATCGATGGTCAGCACCGTGTGACCGAGCTGTGCCGCCCCGGGCTCGGCATGCCGCTGGCTGGAATACCCGGCCGACTGGGCCGCCCACGCGAATACCTGCGGCTCCACCGGATACTGGCAGGAATATCCGTGCGTCGAGTCCAGCGCGGTCGCGATCGTCCGGCCGATGAGGCGTGCCGCCGCGGCGGGGGGTGCGGCGTGTGCCTCGATCACCAGCCAGCCATGCTTGCGGGTCAGCGGGCGCCAGCTGCGGAAGATGTCGGCCAGGCTGACGGCGATTTTCGCCGCGGAAACATCGGAGCCGTCGGCAAGCGCGAAGGCGCCGTAGGAAACGGGCGGCCCGCTGCCGGCCATGGCAGGTGCATCGGGTTCGCGATAGGCGCGGTCATGAATGGCCGACTTGCATATGTGCAGGGCGTTGCCCGCATTCAGTCCGCGCTCGGCGAGATCGCGACGCAGCCGCTCGGGGTCGGCGATGTCACCGTCCAGCACGACGTGCGGAATCCCCGCGGCGGACAGCCGTGACGCCGTGATTTCCCGGGCGACGGGGCTGGGGTCGACCCCGACCATGAGCAGTGGGTGATCACCGAGAACCCGGCCCCGCTCGGTGCCTGAGCGCACCGCGGCATGCAGCGCCGCCAGGACCGTCCCGTCACCGCAGCCCATGTCCACGACCATGGCGGGCTGGCCGGCCAGCGGGAGCCGGTTGAACAGTGGCCGTGCGATGTCGAGGAAGGGCCGGCGGCACATCGCGCTGAACACGTCCCCGCTGAAGCGGACGTCGAGTTCCCTGTCGAGGTGGGTCTCCGCGGCGGACGCCGGGGCGGGTTCGGGGTCGCCGAAGATCAGCTCGGGAACCCGGCGGAGCAGTGGCAGGTACACCAGCGGGTACCGGTACTGCCGGGCGAACGAGACCGCGAGCTCACCCTCCGGGGTGAGCCATGCGGTGTCCCCGCTCGTCTGCGCCCAGCCCTGCCAGGCCAGGATGCCCGCGGCCAGTTGCAGCAGGCGGCCGCCGAGGCGGATTTCGGTGCCGGCGCTGAGCATGCCACCCTGGGTCATGGCGAGCATGAGCGGGGCCAGCAGGTGCCCGTTCAGGTGAGCGAGGACCTGCTGTCTGGCACCCCTGGGCACGGCACGCGACGGAAGGTCCCACTCCCGCCGCATCAGCCCTGCGTAGTGGGCGAGGATTTCGTCGCCGCCGGCGGCGCCCAGCATGTCGTTCATCCGCCCGGCCGCGGGCAGGAACCGGGCGGCGGCGGGATAGGCGTGCGCGAATTCGGTGAACACGGCGCGGCCGTCGTCTGTCGGCTCGACGGCCAGTTCCCCGATGTCCGGATCGCCGCGTGGCACGACCCAGCCCTGGTCGGCGAGCAGCCTGATCGCCACGTGCAGGAATCCTGCGTTGGCCTCCAGTTCCCGGCACAGGTCGGTGAACCGTGTCCGGTCGCTGCCGGCCAGGATCTTCAGCGCGCCGCGCTCAGCCAGGGCGGCCATCGTCGACCCGATCGCCATGCCGTCGATGTGCCGGCACACCGCATCCCAGGTGCGCCGGGCGAGCTCGCCCTGGTGACCGGTCATGGCCGCGCCGCCGGCCGCTCGATGAACCCGCCGACCTCCGCGGCCAGCCCCGGCACGTCGAACAGGAAGGCGCCGTGACCGAGGCTGCTGTCGAACATCACGTGACGGGAGTCGCCGCCCGCGGCACGCACCGCGCGGTGCATGAGTTCGGTCTCCGCCGCCGGGTACCGCCAGTCCCGTCGGTAGCTGACGAACAGCAGCCGCGACGATACGCCGGCGAAGGCCGCGTCCAGCCCGCCGTAGGAGCGCTCGAGGTCGAAGTACTCCACGGCACGCATGAGGTACATGAGGCCGTTGGGATCCAGCACGTGGCGTGCCTGGTCGGCGAGCCGGGCGATGAATGCCTCAACGGTGAACTCGTCGTCCAGCGTGTAGGCGTAGCCGCTGTCCGGCAGGGTGGCCCGGCCGAAGCGGATGTCCATCGCCTCACGGCTCATCCACAGCGGGACGGCGGCGGCGACCGCGGCGCGCAGCCCGGCGTCCGGGAAGGACTTGCCGTAATAGTCACCGCCCCGCCACGCCGGGTCGGCGCGGATGAGGTTGCGCATCACGCTGAAGATCGCGATCGAGTGCGCCGACGTGGCCGGCGTGGTGGTGATGACGACCGCGCTGCCGACCAGGTCCGGGTGGCGGATCGCCCACTCGAGCGCTTGCTGTCCGCCGAAGCAGCCGCCGATGACCGCGTGCAGACGCTCGATCCCGAGCGCGCCGAGCAGCTGCCGCTGTGCGGCCACCATGTCCCGCACCGTCAGCACCGGGAACCGTGTCCCGTACGGCGCCCCGGTCTGCGGGTCGTCGCTCGCCGGGCCCGTGCTGCGGCCAGCAGCGAGGGTATCGATGCAGATCACGAAGTACCTGCTGGTGTCGAGCATCTTCCCGGGGCCGATGGCGGCGTCCCACCATCCGGGGCGCTGGTCGCCGGGCGTGTGCCGGCCGGCCGCGTGGGCGTCCTTGGTGAGCGAGTGACAGACGAGCACCGCATTGCCGCGATCGGCCGCCAGCGTCCCGTACGTCTCGAAGTTCAGCGTGTACCGGGGCAGGCTGCGCCCGCAGTCCAGCGGGAGCGGCTGGTCGATGGCGAGCTGATGGGCAGGGGCGATCAGCGCGTCATTCCGCTGCCATTCCCGCACCGCCGTTCCTGCCATGATCAACCCCCCGCTGCCATTGTCAGGTCACCGCGACTCCGCAGGCACCGTGGCCCGTGCTGCCTGCACGTACCCGCCGGGAAACTGCGCCAGCCCGGGCAGCGGCGCTGGCGGGCCGCCCAGCGCCAGGCCGAGTAGCCGCCCGTCTATGGGCAGCACGAGCCGGTCCGAAACCAGCCGGTCGACGACCGGGGCGATCTGATCGTCGGTCGTGGCCAGGCCGAAGTCACGCCGGACGATCTCGGCTAGCTTTCCCGGGCGCGGTGCGCGATCGCAGGCGAGGTATACCGCGCGGTCAAGCCCGCGTAGCCGGTGCCGGGCCCGGCCGGTGCAGCCGCGGGTGTCGGTGATGGCCAGTTCCCCGTCGCGGTCGGCCATCCACAGCGACGGACTGCCGTCGTAGTACGCCTCCCGCCAGGCACGGGCCGCTGTGGTCACCGCGCCGATACCGGGGAACTTAGCGACCTCGGCCGCGGTGTCCTCCAGGTAGCGCAGCGGCCCGGTGGCCGGCTCGGTGGAGAAGAAGTACGCGAGCCGGTCGATGTCGGCGGGCCAGACCGGGTAGATGAACGACATCGCACCGATGGGGAACAGCGACAGGCCCATCTTGCGGGCCTGCTCGTGGTAGACGCTGTACCTGTCATAGCGCAGCCGCACCGCGCCCGACGGCGGCTGGAGGTGCTCGAGCGCGGGGAGCCAGCCCGCCACTTCCTCATACCAGTCGTTCTTCTCGCCGGGGAAACCCCACAGCATCGACCAGGACACCCGCAGGCCCAGCTCGCCTGACCACTTGAGCAGCTGGATGTTCTGCCATCCCTTGATGCCCTTGTCCATGAGCCGCAGCACCTCGGTGTGCAGGCTCTCGATGCCCGGCTGCACCCAGGTGACACCCGCACGGACCAGGGTCTGCACATGCTCCCTGGTGAGGTTCGCCTTGATCTCGAAGAAGAGCCGGCGCCGGCGGTCATCCTCCGCGAGCCGCGGCAGCAGCGAGTTGTAGTAGCCCGCATCGAGGATGTTGTCCACCATCTCGAAGTCGCTGATCTGATGCTTGTCCTCGAGTTCGCGCATCTCGGCCAGCACCCGGTCCGGCGACTTGGAGCGGTAGGCCAGCCCGGTGCCGTTGAGCCCGCAGAACGTGCACTGGTGCACGGCTCCCCACCAGCATCCGCGCGAGGACTCCAGCGGGATGCCCGGACGCACGCGGCTGGCCAGCGGCGAGGCGGCGAGCGCCGCGAAGTAGTCGTCATAGTCCGGCGCAGGAAGGCCGTCCAGGCCGGAGGAGAGCGCCCGCGCCGGGGCCGGCCGCTTCGCTCCCGGCGCCCGCGAGTCCACCGAGCGCGCCCCCGCGGTGTTCCTGTGGCACGGGCCGAGGACGCCCGCGGGCAGGTCGCCGGGCGTGGCGTCGCGGCCTTTGGTCATCGCGAGGCGGCAGAGATCCGCGATGATGCCGTCGGCCTCGCCGGAGACCACGTAGTCCACCCACGGAAAGCACCGGTGGGTGGCCTCGCCCATGACCGTCTCGCAGTTCGCGCCGCCGAGCATGGTGACCACGCCGGGATCCAGCTCCCTGATCCGGCGCAGCAGGGCAAGCGACGCCACGTGCTGCTCGAACGTCGATGTGCAGCCCACTACGCGAGCGCCGGTCGCCAGTACCCGCTGCGCGGCCTCGTCCACGAACCGCGTCGCGGCCACCCGCAGCTCACGCAGCCTGCCCACGGCTTTCCCGGGGAGCGAGCGCCGGGCCACCGCCGCGCTCACCTGGCGCAGATATGCGGCGTCCTTGGCCTCGCGCCGCGGATCGTCACCGAACGCTGCCGCGGCGAATGTCCACTCGCCGGTGAGCCAGACGATGGGGAAGCGTGACGAGCACTGTTCATAGTGAGACAGGCCGACGGCCTCGGCGAACCAGAGATTCGCTGGCGCCACCGCCGCGGTGATGCCCTCGTCGGCGAGGATCGCCTTCAGCAGGCCGAGCGCCAGCGACGGCGTGGTCAGCGTGGCGTAGGGCATCGACACGAAGCACACGTCCGGATCCGGGCCGGTGGCCGGATCCGGACGTGTCATCGCAGTACTTCGGTTCATCTGGCCACGGCAGCGGTCAGCTGCAGCGGCTCACCTGCTGGCACGGCCGGCGGCGTCGGCTCCTCGTCGAAGAAGCCGTTGATGAAGAGCCGGTCGAGGATCGCCAGCGTCTCCGCGGGTGCGATTCCGCTCTTGTGCTTGCGGTACAGCGCTACCTGCTCGACGGTGTTGACGCCTGCCGCGAGCACGCCGGCCAGCTCCTTGGCCTGCGGCTGCTTGCCGAAGTCCAGCCCCATGCCGGGAGACACGACCCGCAACATGTCGTCCTCGTCGACGACAATCTGCGCGTCCTGCTTGATCCGGACCGTGTCAAGGATGGACAGGCTCTCCCTGACCTTCTCGTCGATCATCGAAGTGAGCAGGTCACGCAGCTCGTCCGCCGAGCTGAACGTGCCCTCCGCCAGCACCCAGTAGCCGAGCGGCCAGCGGTCGCTGGCGTTGCACGGCGTGATGAGCTTGACCGACTTGTCCACCAGGTTGAACAGGAAGCCGGAAACGCAGGCGATCGTGGAGCTTTCCTCCTCCGACACCAGCTCGCCGCCACGCTTGCGGGCGAACTTGCGCGCCCGCCCGGCGTTCGACTTGAGCGAGCGCGAGCGCCCGGTGGCGGACTCCTTGTTCTGCGGCACCAACTCGACCCGCAGCAGTTCCTCCGCGGTGAAGCCCTCGTGCACGCGGTACAGCGAGTTCAGCGCGATGATGGAGAACCGGTCGACCGCTGATCCCATCGCATGCGCCTGACGCAGGATCCGCCGGCTGCGCTCGATGTCCTTCTGCCCCTGTGCGGTCGTGGTCTGCGGGCATTCGCCGAGCACCTCGTGGAAATCGGCGAGGAAGTGCTCGTAGTCCGGGTTGTCGAGCGGGTCGGTCGCCCAGTAGAGGAACCCGTGCTTTATCGAGGGGCCGAACACCTCGGCCACCACGGCCAGCGACTCCTTCCAGAGCGTCGCGTTCTCCTCGGTGTGCGGCCAGGTGTGCTCGAACTTCGGTGCCGCCACTCCGCAGAACCAGCACCCGACCGTGCAGCCCTTGGAGAGCTCGAAGGCGGCGGGCGCGTGCACGATCGCGTCCGCGCGCTCCTTGCCGAGCGAACCGACGCAGCGCTTGATCATCCGGTCCCGCCAGGCCCGCATTCTCGGGTCGGCGGGCACGGTCTCCGAGCGCAGCCTGGACCGGTGCGCGATCTTCTCCTGGATGAAGTACCGGTAGCGGAGCACCACCGGCGGGCATTCGTCCCTGCGCCCGGCCAGCACCAGGTCGGTGACCTTCCTGGCCTCATCCGGATCGACCAGCGGGGTGACCTCTTCCGGGGTCAGGTCGATGCCCAGCTCGGCCAGCGCCGCCGGGGCGTCGCTGGCGAACCTCTCCTGGAATTTCGGATCCATCGTCCAGCGCTCGAGGAACCGCTTCATGTGCGCGACCTCGTGGATGTAGTCCGCGGGCACCCCGGACAGGTCGCCGAGCAACGAGTAAAGCTGGCCCGATTGTGTTGTCGTCATCAGCTATCTCCTCCGGTCCCCTGCTCAGGTCACCACGATGACGCCGACCGCGACGACCTCGGCCTCGGCGCCCACGGTGGTCGTGGTGGCCGCGGCCTCGACCTCGATGGCCACGGTCGCGCTGGCCCCCTCGGACACGACCGACACCTGCGTGATGGCGAGCTGCGAGGTCTCGGTCACCGAGACGGTCTTGGTGGACACGGACGCTGACGACGCCCCGGACGCGGCGGTCGCCGCGCTGCCGGACGCCGACGCGGTCGAACTTCCGGATGCCAAGACCTGTGCGCTGCCAGCGGCGAGAGTCGACGCGCTGCCGGACGCGGCGGTCGCCGCACTGCCGGACGCGGCCGTCGCCGCACTGCCCGACGCCTGCGTGACGGCGAACGTGGAAGGGCCGAGGGCGGCCGCGGACTGGACGGCCTGCCCGCTGCCGGACGCGGCGGTCGCCGCACTGCCGGACCCGGACGTCTGCACGGTGCCAGACGCGGTCTGGACGGCGGAGCCCCACGCGGTGGCGGTCGAAGTGGCAGTTTCGGTTTCTGTGCTGGCAGTGGCGGTGGCCGAAGCCGAAGCCGAGGCCGATTCGCCTTCGGCGAAGGTAGCGGCGGCCGACTGCACCACGTCGTCGGCGGTGACGAAGACCGATGCGCGCGGCGCGAGCCTGCGCAGCTTCTCCACGTCGGTCAGCGCCACCGGCTCGGCCGGGGCGAGCGGCAGCACCAGGCACAGCGCCTGCTCGGTGTTCTGGACCAGCCGGATCTCGCCGCCTTCCGGCAGCGGGACGAGCTCGCGGAACAGCGGGACGAGCTCCTCCGGCTCCGAGGTCCAGTTGGTGATGCTCACGTGCTTGACGCCGGGGGTGTCCACGAACACCCGGAACTGCATGCTCTCCGGGATCTCGAGGCCCTCTTCGGTCAGAACTTCCTTCGGCGCGGAAAGCAAGCGATCCCGGTAACCCGGGTCCCGCCAGGCGCGGGCGATGGCCATCCCAGCGATAAGACTGGCCCGCTCCCCCTCCAGCACCTCCTCAGGCGAGAGCAGAATGCGCTCTTCTGGGGTGAGTGACATGCGCAAACTCCTTTGTCAGCCCAGCCAACTGGGCGTGCGGGCCCACGAGCATGGCTCACCCGAAGAAGACTGGACGAGCGCACACCCGCGCCTGGCGGCGGGAACGTCAGACCGCGTTGCCGGTCGCGCCCGAGATGGCCGACAGGTTCTTGCCCGTGGCGGCCGAGGCCTCCTCCAGAATCTGGGTGAGCTGGGAGTTCGCCTTCTGCACGAACTGCGCGAAGTCGGAGCGGAACTTGTCGCCGTGCTGAGCCACCCAGTACGAGGAACTTGCCTGAACCTGGCTGTTCATCTGGTTCAGAACGCCGTCGAGCTGAGACTTCATCGGCCCGGCGAGCTGCTTGACCAGGTTGTCGAGCTGCGCGAGGTCTGCACCTACGAGTGCCATGCCAGATCTCCATCCATGCCGGTTGACACCATGGCTCCTAACGCCTGGGTCGTGAGAAATGATGCTAGGGGGGTTTCCTTCGGCATGGCAACCGGTTCTCGGACATTTAGACCCTTGCTATCCCATGGGACGGTAATTTTCTGTCATAACTATCCCTCCTAAGATAGTTCCGCTGTAGCCACCTGGTAGAGTCACATGATGGACAGCCGGGCCGCACTCGTTACCTTGGCACGCTACGCCCAGGGTCAGTGGGGCATGGTGACCTCGGCGCAGGCCATCGCGGCCGGCGTCAATTACATGCAGGTGAAGCGGATGGCCGAGTCCGCTCTGCTGGAAAAGGTCGGCCCCGGTGTCTATCTCCTGGTTGGCGGGCAGGCGGCGCTGGGCCGGCACCGCGCGCACAAGGTGGCCTGGCTTCGCCTCGACCCGGCGGTTCCGGCCTGGGAGCGGCCGCTGCTCGGCGCCGACAGCGGGGTGGTCTCGCACCGGTCGGCCGCGGTGCTGCTGCGGCTCGGCGACATGGTCGTGCGGGACGTGGAGTTCACCACACCGCGGCGGCGGACCAGCCGCGATCCCGCCGTCCGCATGCACCAGGCGCGGCTGGCCCCATACGAGGTGACCTGGGAAGACGGCCTGCCGGTGACCACCGCCATCCGCACACTCGCCGACCTGCTCAGCTCCGGCATCCCGGCCGCCAGCGCGGGGAGCTTTCTCGCCGAGGCACTGGACCGCAGGATGCTCAACGTCGACCACGCGATCACCGAGATCGCGCCGCTGGCGGCCAGGTACGGGTGCGCGGCAGGCGACGGCCACGCACTGGTGGAGATGCTGCTCGCCAGCGCGGTCACCCAGCCGGGAACCTGGGAGCGGGAACGGACGGTCGCCGACCTGGCGCGCGAGCTGCTGCAGCTGTCCGGGACCCAGTTGCAGTCGCTGCGCTCGCTGGCCAGCGCGGCCAGGGAGCCCGCGATCGCGGCGCTGCTGACCCGGCTGGCGGCCGATCAGGACAGGCACGAGCGGCGAGAATAACGCTGTGTGGCAGCCTGCTCTGACTCGGTGATGCGTGCAGCAAAACTAACATTACACGGTGGCGGCGCGTTCGGCGGCGCGTCCCCGGGAATTGCGAGCGTCACCTGCCGGCGCGGCTGACGGTCATCCAGGGCAGCCGGGCGCAGCAAGACTAACGCCGTACGGTGGTGCGCTAGCCCGGCGCGGCGGCCTCTTCGGCGGCCGCCAGCGCCCGCATGCCCGGCTCGCACGCGGCGCGCAGCGTGGCCTGGGCCGCCGGGGCGAGCCGCGCGGCGGCACCGGCCTTGGCCGGATCGACCATGGCGGTCGCCCGGTCGAGCCACTCTTGCGGCGCATCGACGCCGATGAACCGCGTCAGCCGGGTCAGGCTCGCCGCCGGGTCGCCGAGCAGGTCCTCGTAGCGCAGGCCCCGCCAGGTTCCGGCGGGGAGCCGGAGCAGCGCGGCGACCCCCTCACGGATCATCGGCGACCAGCAGTCCCGGCCGAACACCGCCACCGGGATCGGATGGCTCATCAGCCGTGCGGCGTCGTAGGGCGGGCAGATCATCCCCCGCAACTGCTCCGGGAGCGCCGCGTTGATCTGCTCCAGCGTCGATCCGGCGGGCAGGCCGGCCGAACGTGCCGCACCGATCGCCAGGATCTCCCGCCGGAACGCCGGCTGCCGGCTCATCGACAGCGCGCAGTCCGGGCCGTCACGGTAAAGATGGATGAGCCGGGCAGATGGGAACTGCGCGTGCAACAGGGCGACCAGGGACAGCGAGGAGGCGGACCGCTCGACGACGGCTGCCCGGCCAAGCCGCCGGGCGAGGTGGCCGAACAGCGCCTGGTACTGCGCCGCGGCCGGGCGGCGCGGCCAGGACGGCACCTCGCGGGCCAGTTCGTCGAACAGCGCGTCCGGGTCGGCGGTGAGCATCGGCAGCACGTAGTGGCAGATCAGCGGCACTCCGGTGGCCACCTGAAAGCGTCCCCGCCCGAACGGGTAGGCCATCTCCGGGGTGCGCAGCCCGGCGGCGATCATCGCGTCGAGCGGCGGGAAGGGGCGGCTGAGCAGGCGCCACAGTTCGCGTCCGTCCATGTCCGCGACCGGGAACCGCGACCGCCCGCTGGCCCCGAGGACCCGCAGCGTCGCGAAGAACTCGCTCATGCTCAGCACGCCGGGGTGCTCCGATAGCAGCCGGGACAGCAGGGTCGACCCGCAGCGGCCGGTCCCGACGACGAAGGTGAGATCCACGCTGGGCCGTTCGTGCTCAGCCGAGGCCGGCGATCGCCAGCGCGAGGATCGTGCCCACGATCATGAAAGGGCCGAACGGAATCTGGGTCTTGCGGCCGGCCCGGCCGCGGGCTAGCAGGAAGATGCCGTAGCCGGCGCCCAGCAGGAAGCCGAGGAACACCCCGCCGACCAGCGCGGCCCAGCCCAGCCAGGCCAGCGCGGTGCCCAGGCCGGCGGCCAGTTTGATGTCGCCTGGACCCATGCCAGACGGGCTGATCAGGAACAGCAACGCACAGAAGGCCAGGTAGATGACCCCGCCGAGCAACGCCCGGCCCAGCCGGGACCAGTCCCCGCCGCTGGCCGCCGCGGCCAGCAGCAGGGCAGCGGTGCCGGCCCAGGCGGGGCCGGTGAGCAGGTCGGGAAGCCGGCGGGTGGCCGCGTCGACAAAGGCCAGCGGGATCGTGCAGACCGCCAGCCAGCACGCCGCCGCCAGGGCCAGGGCGGGGTGTATCCGGGCGGCCAGCAGGCCGAGCGCCGCGGCCGTGGCCACCTCGACGGCCAGCACGGGCGGCCCGATCCGGGCCCGGCAGGCCGGGCACCGGCCGGCCGGCGGCAGCGCCGGCAGGACCAGCCACCGCAGCGGTGCTCCGCAGCCGGAGCACGACCGGCACCACGGCTGCCCGGACGGCACCGACAGCACGACGATCAAGGCACGCAGCACCGGGCCGACGGCCAGCCCGGCCGCCGCGAGCGCGATGGCCAGCACCGGCGTCATCAGCTGCGGATCAGGCCACTGACGAGCGCCAGGACGGCAGCAGTTCGTCGATGAGCGCCTCGGTCTCCGGCGCCATCCGGGGCATCACGTCATCCAGCGACACCCTGGCTGACACCTCCCCGACCACCGAGCGCAGCACGTGCTCCTGACCGGTGGCATGCGCCGCGCTGAGCAGGTCCCGCCAGAGCAGTTCGTCGTTGAACGCGAGCCGCAGGCCGGCCCGGGCCGCGTCCATCGCGCCCTGCGCGTCCCTGGCGGCCAGCCGCAGCTCGGCCAGCCGGTGCGCGGCGTCGGCGACGCGGGCGGTGGCTTCGTATTCCAGCGGGTCGGCGGCCAGCCAGGCGTACCGGCCCTGGTCGCGCCCGTCCAGCAACTGACCATGGACCAGGTCGAGAGCACGGGCCAGGTAGGCCGACTCGTCCTGCGGCTTGGCCGCACCAGCCTTCGCCGCCGCGGCAGCGTGCGCCACCAGCGAACGGAACACCTGCCAGTCCACCCTGACCTGCGGCCCGAGCTTCATCCGCCCGTCGGGGTCGGCGACCAGGTTGGGGCGCCCGGCGCTGTCGGCGCCCAGCCATTCCCGCACCCGGGCCATCGCCGACTGCCGTACCTGCGGGGTGACACCACGCGGCCAGATCGCGCCGGTGAGCACGTTCGGGTGCACGCCGCCGGGATGGCTGGCCAGGTACACCACGATCTCGGTGGCCAGCCTGACCCGCTCCGGGTCGATGGCCCCCGGGGCCTGCACCGCGACCTGGCCGAGCATCCTGACCTCGGCCGCCATCCGCGCGCCCGGGACCAGCTGCTCGGCCGGTGCCGCGTCGACGGGCGGCTCGTCCAGCGGCATGCCGCCGTCCTGCCTGGCGGTCTGGAACAGCTCCACCATCGCCGCGTACTGCTGCGGCGGCAGCACTTGTGCCTTCAGGTCGAAGCCGAGCACACCCGCCTGCAGGCGGCCCTGCTCGCTGACGTCCCAGGTCCAGGTGGCGCCGGGGATGTCGCCGGCCACCACGAAGCCCATCGCGGTCCGGTGCCGGGTGCTGGCCAGGGTCAGCAGCCGCTCCCGCTGCTGCGGGGTGGGCGGCGTGGCCATGATCAGGTAGTGCGGCGCCCAGGCGTCCGGCTGCAGGCCGGCCGAGCGCCCGGTGAGCACCGAGTTGGTGCGCAGCGATGCCAGCGCGCGCTCGACCTCGGCCGCCCTGGCCTGCAGCGCCGGCATCGCCTCGTCCAGCGTCTCGGCGATCTGAATCCGGTCGGGGGCAAGCAGCTTGAGCTCGGGACCGAACCCGACCAGCGTGATCTGCATCCGGTCCGACCAGCGGTTGGTGGCCAGCTCGACGGCCATCGCGGCGAGCACCGCCTGCACCATGCGCCGGGAGCCGCGGACGGCGATCAGGCCGTGCGCGACCTCGAGGTCGACGAGCATCCGGCCGGTGTCGGTGGTGCCGATCGAGACCAGGCCCGGGTAGGGGGCGAGCGCGGCGCCTGCCTGGTCGGGGTCCAGCTGGGACACCGAGGACAGCGGCAGCCGCCACACCTGGCCGTCATCGGCCGACTGCCAGGGTGGGGGTGGGTTCCTGTCGGCCGGTGCGATCCACAGGTCGAGGTTGACCTGCCCGAGGTGCGCGGCGAACACGGTCGGCGGGGTCTTCTGCTGCGCGGCGAGCTGCTGGGAGAGGGCGCGCAGCCCGGTGTCTAGCAGCCGGACCGAGGGCTCGCTCGCACCGAGCCGCAGCGCGGCCTCGGCGTCGGCCGAGGCGCCCTCCGGGCCGACCACGCGCTTGCCGAACGCGCGCCGCCAGAGCTGCTCGCGGCGGCGGCGGCCGAGCGCGACCAGCACACCCGCGCCGAGCAGCGACGCGGCCGACAGCTCATAGGGGAAGGAGGACAGCGCGCCGCCGGGCTGCCCTTGAGCGGGTGCCATGGCGGCATGCAGGCCGCCACCGCCGCCGCCGGGGCCACCGCCCGGGCCGCCACCGCCGGGCAGCGCGGCCGCCTGCTGGCCCACCGTCCCGGACAGGCCGCCCGCGCCCGCGGCGGCCTGGCTGGCTTCGTTGGCCTGGTGTGCACCGGCCGCCTCGGCGGCACCTGCCGGGCCGCCGGCCACGCCGCGGGATACGGTCTCGATACCGGGGCCGTGTGCGTCCCGTGGCATGTGCAGGACCCAGCCGGGCCGGATCAGGCTGGCCAGGGTCAGCTTGCTGCCGTCGGGCTGCGGCCGGTCCTTGTTCATCTGGAAGATCTCGTGGTACCGCAGGCCGTTGCCCAGGTGGTTCTGGGCG
>DASYAV010000089.1:0-19675 GCA_036501145.1 Streptosporangiaceae bacterium
AATCACAACTACATCGGCACCGAGCACATCCTGCTCGGCCTGATCCACGAGGGCGAAGGCGTGGCCGCCAAGGCGCTGGAGTCGCTCGGGATCAGCCTGGAGGCCGTGCGCCAGCAGGTCGAGGAGATCATCGGCCAGGGCGAGTCGGCCCCGTCCGGGCACATTCCGTTCACTCCCCGGGCGAAGTTGGTGCTGAAGCTTTCGCTGCGCGAGGCGCTGCAGCTCGGCCACAACTACATCGGCACCGAGCACCTGCTGCTCGGCCTCATCCGCGAGGGTGAGGGCGTGGCCGCCCAGGTGCTGGTCAAGCTGGGTGCTGACCTGAGCCGGGTGCGCCAGCGGGTGATCGAGCTGCTGCATGGCACCCAGCCCGAGCCGTCCGGTGCCCGGCGGCAGGACCGCGTCCGGCTGTCGCGGCTGCAGGCCCGCTTGGATGCGGTCGAGACCCGGCTGGCGGCGACCGAGCAGCGGGTCGGCACCGGGCCGGACACCAGCGATCTGGACGGGCAGATCGACCGGGTCAGCGATGAGCGGCACGCCGCGGCCGATGCCCAGGAATACGAGAGGGCCGCGTCGCTGCGAGATGAGGAACGGCAATTGCTCGTGGACAAGGCCGCCCGCCAGGAGCAGTGGGAAGCCGAACATCCCGGCCTGCCATCGCTGGCCGAGCAGTCCCAGCAGCTCAGCGGTGAGGTCGCCCGGCTCCGTTCGCTGCTCCGCCAGCACGGCATCGACCCCGAAGACAAACCGGCGTAAGCCGAGTGGCTCGCGCCCGCGGGGTGCCGGCGTTTGCCGATGATGCCATGACGGCTGCGCGTTGCCGCCTGGACGGTGTCGCTGACAGGCAGCGCTTCCGGCGGGCTCGTGGCTCGGGCTCTATTCAGAGATATCTGGCACGGCAGCTTGCAGCGAGGGCTGTGGGCATAGCGGTACGCCAGCGCGTCTTGACGTGGCTGCTGGGCGCGCGCGACAGTGACCAAGGCCGGTCGGCCGTCGCCGTGAGGCAGGGAGGGTTCGCCTTGAGCGTCCGGGTACGATTCCGCCCGCCACGACGGGCATTAATGGCCGCGATCGCCGCCGCGGTCCTTTTGCCCGGCGGCGTGGTCGTTGCTGCGAGTGTGGGGGGGACGGCGCAGGCAGCCGCGCACACCGCGGCCTCACGACCGGCGTCCGTCAAGCCACTGCCGTGCGACGTCTACCGCACGGACGGTACGCCCTGCGTGGGCGCGTACAGCACCGTCCGCGCGCTGTACACGGACTACAGCGGTCTGCTGTACCAGGTGACGCGGGCCTCGGACGGTGCGACGCGCGGCATCCGCCCGCTCCGCCCCGGCGGCGTCGCGAACGCGGCGGCCCAGGACGCCTTCTGCGCGGGGACTACATGCACGATCACGGAGATCGTCGACCAGTCGCCCGAGCACAACAACCTGACCGTCGAGGGCGGCGGCGGCGAGAACCCCACGCCTGACCAGGGCGCGGTCGCCAACGCCCTGCCCGTCTACCTCGGCGGCCACAAGGTCTACGGCGTCCAGATCGCCGAAGGCACGGGATACCGCGACGACGACACGAATGGCGTCGCGACAGCCGGGGAAGCCGAGAGCATGTACATGGTGACGTCCGCCAGTTATGTGAACGCGGGCTGCTGCTTCGACTTCGGCAACGCCGAGACGGACAACGACGATGACGGCAACGGCCATATGGACGCGGTCAGCTTCAGCACGCGGTGCGTCCGGTTCTCGCCTTGCTACGGCATGGGACCGTGGGTGCAGGCCGACCTGGAGAACGGGCTGTTCCAGTCGGACCAGGGTTATAGCGAGAACACGCTGAACACGGGCTCCGGCTACCCGTTCGTGACCGCGCTGCTGAAGAACAACGGCCAGAACTATTTCGCGCTCAAGGTCGGCAACGCCCAATCGGGCGCCCTGAGTACCAACTACGCCGGGCTCCTGCCAGCTATCCAGGGCGGTGGCTACTCACCCATGCAGCAAGAAGGCGCGATCGTCCTGGGAACGGGAGGCGACAACAGCAACGCCGGCACCGGGGAGTTCTTCGAGGGCGTCATCACCGCTGGCCTGCCCTCGGACACAGCCGATGACGGCGTGCAGGCGAGCATCGTCAGCGCTGGTTACGCCGACCAGCGGTAGCGCCGGCGTCCCGGACCCGGCATTGACACTTGTTCTTAGCCAGTCGTAACATTTGCACACAAGGCGATGACAACGTTGTCTATGCCGTGTTTTACGGGCGCTGTCCTGCTTGTGCCGCTCGGTTGTCTTCCACCCCGCCCTGGACGCACCGGACGGTTGCATTCGCTGGAATGTCTTTCGGCCGTCCGTCGCCGGGCAGCACGGCTGGCCGTGAGGAGACAGCATGGAGCACACAGACGGCGTGCGGCACCAGGCAGCCGGTCACGTCCCCACCGCCGGCGCCGGGCTGGACCGCCGGCAGTTCCTGGTGCGCGGCGGGGCGGTGGCCGGCGGGGCGGTGATCGCCGCCGGGCTGGCCCCCGCGGCCGCGGGCGCACAAGCACGCCGGCCCGGTGGCGTCCGGACGGTGTCGCGGGCGCCCGCGGCGCGGGGCGGTTGGTACCGGCCCAACCGGGCGCCGCTGGGGCCCACGGCGTTCAGCAAACTGCCGCCCGGCAGCGTGACTCCGGGGGGCTGGATACGCGGCCAGCTCGACCTGCAGCGCAATGGCCTCAACGGCCGGATGTATGAGATCTCCGACTATCTGGTCTACGACAACTGCGGCTGGGTGGACTCCAGCAAGTGGGCGTGGGAGGAACTTCCCTACTGGCTGCGCGGTTTCTCCGATCTCGGCATCGTCACCGGCGACGGGCAGATCCAGGATCTCGCGCACCACTGGATCGATGGGATCCTGGCCAGCCAGCAGCCCGACGGCTGGTTCGGTCCGCAGGCGATGCGCACCTCGCTGGACGGCGGTCCCGACTTCTGGCCGTCGATGCCGCTGCTGGACATGCTCCGCTCGCATGCCGATGCGACCGGCGATGAGCGGGTCGCACCGTTCATGACGGCATTCTTCGGCTTCATGAGCCAGCAGCCGGACTCGGTGTTCGGGCTGAGCTGGGCGTCGTTCCGGTGGGGCGATGACATCGATTCCATCTACTGGCTGTACAACCGGACCGGAGACAGTTCCCTGCTGGATCTGGTCAATCGTATCCACCAGAACTCGGCGAACTATGTCGGCAACATCCCGACCTGGCACAACGTAAATCTCGCCCAGGGCATCCGGGAACCGGCGGAATACGGCCTGCTGGCGGGCGACCCGAAATACCAGCAGGCGACCTATCAGGACTATGCCACCGTAATGAATACCTACGGCCAGTTCTCCGGCGGCGGGTTCGCCGCCGACGAGAATGCCCGCCCCGGTTTCTACGACCCCAGGCAGGGATTCGAGACCTGCGGCATCGTCGAGCTGATGCGCACCTGTGAGATGCTCACCCGCATCACCGGGGATGCGGTCTGGACCGACCGCTGCGAGGAGCTGGCGTTCAACATGCTGCCGGCGGCGTTCGACCCGGACCAGCTGGGCACGCACTACCTCACCTGCGCCAACAGCGTCTACCTCGGTAATGCCGACACCAGCCCGGATTTCGACGACGGCGGCCCACGCCAGGCTTACCGGCCCGGCATTCACGTCTATCGCTGCTGCCCGCACAACTACAGCCAGGGCTGGCCGTACTACAGCGAGGAAATGTGGCTGGCCACACCGGACGGCGGCTTGTGCGCGTCCATGTACGGACAGTCCCAGGTACGGGCGAAGGCAGGTTCTTCAGGCGCGCTGGTAACCATCACGGAGGACACCGGCTACCCGTTCGCGGACACCGTGACGCTGACCGTCCGGTGCTCCGGGACGCTGTCCTTCCCGCTGTGGCTGCGGATCCCCGGCTGGTGCCCGAACGCCAGCGTCCGGGTCAACCATCAGCCGGTCCCCGGCGGGCCGGCCGGCTCGTACGTCGTGATCGACCAGGACTGGAGCGACGGCGACACCGTCGCGGTGCGGCTGCCGATGACCACCACCACGCAAAGCTGGCCCGCCAACCACGACTCGGTGTCGGTGCGGCGCGGGCCGTTGACGTACTCGCTGGCCATCGGCGAGAACTACGCGGGGTACACCGGCAGCAGCGGTAATTTCGTCACCGATCCGGCGTGGCCGCACCACGAGGTGCATCCCACCACCGACTGGAACTACGGTCTCGATCTCGATCCGGCGGACGCTTCGCACGTGATCGACGTGACCGGCAGCGGCGGCCCGGTGCCCGCGAACCCGTTCACGCAGGCAGATGTGCCGATTACGATGCGGGCACCGGTGCGGAAGATCCCGAACTGGCAGGCAGACGACAAGAACGTGGTGCGCCACCTGCAATCCAGCCCTGTGCGCTCCGCCGGGCCGGCCAAGCGTGCCGCGCTCATCCCGATGGGCGCAGCCCGGCTGCGCATCACCAGCTTCCCGCTGATCGGCAGGAACGGCCAGGGCCACGAGTGGGAGGCACCCAGCGCATCGACCGTCTGGCAGAGTGATCTGCTGGACGCTGTCAACGACGGCCTCGAGCCGCAGAGTTCCTATGACCAGAACATGCCGAGGCTGACCTTCTGGAGTGACGTAAGTACCGCCGAATGGGTGCAATACGACTACGCCCAGCCCGTCACCACCTCATCGGCGGCCGTGTACTGGTATGACGACACCGGTCACGGCTCGACCCGGGTGCCGCAGTCATGGCAGTTGCTATACCTGGACAACGGCATGTGGACGCCGGTGCCCGGCGCCAGCGCCTACGGCACCGCCGTCAACAGCTGGAACACAGTCACCTTCGGCCCGGTCCAGACCACCGCCGTGCGCATGAACGTGCTGCTGCAACCCAACTATTCGGCAGGCATCCTGGAGTGGCAGGTCCATCAGGCATAGCCCCGGCACGTCACGTGATCCGCTGGTCGTCGATCGCATCCCAGTCCCAGCTGATCCCGGTGCCGGGCGTGTCCGGTGGCGTGGCCAGGCCGCCGGCGATGGCGAGCCGGTTCCGGGTGATGGCGGCGAGCTGCGGGATGTGCTCGACCCAGCTCCCGTTCGGCACGGCCGCGGCCAGGCTGACGTGCAGTTCCATCAGGAAATGCGGGGCCACAGCCACGTTGAACGCCTCGGCCGTGTGCGCCACCTTGAGCCACGGCGTGATGCCACCGAGCCGTGCGGCGTCCGGCTGCACGATGCCGGCCGCCCCGGCGGCCAGGTAGGCGCCGAACCGCGCGGCCGAGTACATCGACTCGCCCACCGCCACCGGGATGGCCGTCGACTGGGCCAGCCTGACGTGCCCCGCCAGGTCGTCGGCCGGCAGCGGCTCCTCGAACCACGCGATGTCCAAGGGCTCGAACGACCGGGCCCGGCGCACCGCCTCCGCCACCGTGAACGCCTGGTTCGCATCGACCATGATCTCGAAGTCCGGGCCGGCCGCCTCCCGGACCGCGGCGAGCCGCTCCGCGTCCTCGCCGGCCGTCGGCTTGCCGACCTTGACCTTCACCCCGCGCAGGCCCGCCGCCTTCGACTTCCGCGCGTTGTCAGCGAGCTCCCCTGCGGCCAGGTGCAGCCAGCCGCCGTCGGTGTCATACACCGGCAGCCGCGCCTGCGCGCCACCGGCCAGCCGCCACAGCGGCTCACCCGCCCGCAGACAGCGCAGGTCCCACAGCGCGATGTCGACGGCGGCCATCGCCAGGGCCGTGATCACCCCGACGGTGGTCGCCCGGGTGCCGTTCAGCATCCGCGTCCACACCTGCTCGACCGCCCGCGCGTCGGCACCCAGCACCACCGGCGCCAGGTAGTCCCGCACCATGGCCAGCACCGCCCGGCCGCCGGTGCCGACGGTGTACGCGTAGCCGGTTCCGGTCAGGCCGTCGTCGCAGGCCAGGGTGACCAGGATCGTCTCCTGCCTGACGAACACCTGCACCGCGTCGGTCCGCACGGTCTCCGGCTCCAGGTCGACCAGCGCACACTCCAGGCTGGTGATCCGCGTCATCGGCGCTCCCTTCCGTCCCCGCGCCTGCTGTTTTTTCACCGAGACGGCTGCGCCCGGCCGCACTCACGGACGCCCGGCCGCCCGCACTTCGATCAGCATGGCCTGCTCGGGGTTGAGCGTCGGCATGGGCAGCCCGGCCACCGCCAGGACCGCGCCGGGAATACCGACCCAGCCCGCCAGGGCCTGGGCGACCCAGGCCGGCGGGGCGGTCTGGTGCATCGACGGCTGTTCTCCCCGGATCCGCACCCGGTAGCCAGCATCCGCGGCCAGGCCGGGGAACTGCACCCGCCCGGACTGCCCGGCGGCCGACGTCGCCAGCCGTGCCCAGCAGAACAGCGCCGCCTCGCCATCGCGGGACACCACACCGTGCAGCAGGACCGCCTCGTCGGCGAGGTCGGCACGGACCACCGTGCCGGTGTGCAGCAGCGGCCGGAACTCCCGGTACATCCGCGCCCAGGCCGCGAGCCTGTCCAGCTCGGCAGGCGAGCACGCGGTCAGGTCCTGCTCGATGCCGGCGTGCCCGAACAGCGCGGTGGCCAGCCGGAACGACTCGCTGGTCACCCGGTGCGTCGTGTGCGTCTCCCGCGACGCGAGGTGTGCGCCGATGAGTTCCGGCGGCAGCAGCTGCCCGGTCCACCGCTGGATCGACTGCCGCTCCACCGGGTCGTTGCAGTCCGACGTCCACACCCGGTCCGTCCGCTGCAGGATCCCCAGGTCGATCCGGGCGCCGCCGGCCGCGCACGTCTCGATCTCCAGACCGGGATGGCGCGCCTTGAGCGTGTCGAGCAGCCGGTACAGCGCCAGCGTCTGCGCGTGCACCCCGGGCAGGTCCCGCCCGCCGCTGCCGCGCCGCACCGCCTCGAGCAGATCCCGGTTGTGGTCCCACTTCAGGTAGTCGATCGAATAGCGGGTGACCAGGGCGTCGAGGGACTTCAGCAGGTACGTCCAGGCCCCGTCGTCGGCCAGGTTGACCGGGTACTGATGCCTGGCCGGTGGGCCGAGGCCGGCCGACGGGCCGAGTATCCACTCCGGATGCTCCCGCGCCAGCCGCGAATCCAGGTTCACCATCTCCGGCTCGACCCACAGGCCGAACTGCATGCCCAGGCCGTGCACGTGATCGGCCAGCGGGGCCAGCCCGTCCGGCCAGATCTGCTCGTCCACCACCCAGTCGCCCAGCCCGGCCCGGTCGCTGCGCCGCCCGAGGAACCACCCGTCGTCGAGCACCAGCCGTTCCACGCCGATCCCGGCGGCCCGGTCCGCCAGCTCGGTCAGCCGGCCGGTGTCGTAGTCGTAGTAGACGGCCTCCCAGGTGTTGAGCACCAGTGGCCGCGGCGCCGCCGGGTGCGCGGGCCGGGCCCGCAGCATGTCGTGGAAGCGGTGTGCCAGCCCGTCCAGCCCCGCATCCGACCAGCCGAAATAGCAGACCGGCGTCTGGTAGGTCTGGCCGGGCCGGAGAGTCACCTCGCCCGGCGCCAGCAGCTCGCCGCCGCCGAGCACCGCGGCATGCACCCCGGCGCCCTCCGGCAGCCGTTCGACGAGATACCGCTGGTTCCCGCTCCAGGCCACGTGCACGCCCCACACCTCGCCGGTGCGGAAACCGAACCCGGGCACCCCCGCGGCCAGCAGGTACGGGGAGTCGTGGCCCGGCCGCCCCCTGCGCACCTCGCGCAGGTAGCTGCCGAACGTCAGCGGGCTGCGCTGCGGGGCCCGCTCCCGGCACCACTTGCCGGTGAAGTCGAGCACCTCGGCCGCCCGGCCCGGCAGCGGCAGCAGCGTGCACACGTCCGCGAGGCTGTACGGCGGATCGCCGGCTGTCCCGCTCTGCCGGGTCAGGGCCGCGCTGACCTGGAGTATCCCCACCGCCGTCAGCCGGTAGGTGACCTCGATGTCCAGGCCGGACACCTCGTCGGCCAGGCTGACCACGAGCTCGCCGCCGCCGTCGGGCCACCGCCGCTGCCGCACGCCGGCCAGCCGCGGCCGGGGCGAGGTGGCCGACCCGCCGGCGTGGCCCTGATGGGCCGGGGTCCCCGACCATCCGTCGGCTTCGGCCGGCCATATCGAGAACCGCCGCGGGCTGTCCGGGGCGCTGTTCAGCACGGCCGGCTCGGCGGTGAGCCGCAGCGCGGACCGGCCCGCCGCCGGGAGGTCGCCCAGGTCGCGTCCCCAATGCAGGATCCGCGGCACCGGCCCGGTCAGCTCCACCGCGAAACTCGTCCCGGCCGCACGCAGGTGAGCCACGTCGGAACCCGGCACTGGCATTAGCTCCCGGCCAGGATCTTCTGGCTTTGCTGCTGCATTTGCGCGAACACGCTGTCGTTGTGCTGGCCCTCGAAGAATCCCTCCAGCAGCGCTACTTCCGTCTGCTGCATCTGCGCGCCGTTCTTGTACACCTCGGCGTTGAATATCTCGTGCCGGGCCAGCGCCTGGTTGTACACGGAGAGGTCGACTCCCTGCTTGGCCAGGCTCTTGGTGACCGCGTTCATCGACGAGCCGATGGACGGGAAGAACGTCCCGGTCTTCCCGGCCAGGGTCTGGCAGGCCGGCGACTCCTGGTAGGAGATCCACTTCCAGGTCAGCTGCGGGTTCTTGGTGCCGGCCCAGATGTTGTTGCCGTTGGAGTTGCTCATCATGGCCCGCGTGCCGTCCGGCCCTTCCGGGGTGGGTGCGGTGCCGACCTTGACGCCGTGCAGCTTGTCGAACGTGGCCGCCTCCCACGATCCGCCGATCGTCAGCGCCACCTTGCCCGAGCCGAGCAGCGAGTAGTCGGCCACCGTGGCCTGCCCGCTGCCGCTGCTGAACGCGCCGAACGGCGGCGAGTATCCCTTGCCGGTCTGCGTGCGGATCCAGTTCATCGACTGCACGAACTTCGGGTTGCTGTAGTTGAACTGGGTCGGCCACATCGTGGTGTTGCCGAGTCGCCAGCCCAGGCTGGCCACCAGCGGCATCCAGGTCGTCTGGCCGATGAAGTCGCCGCTGTTCATCACGCCGAGCCCGTACGTCTTGATCTGTGACTTATTGAAGCCCGGCTGGTTGCCGTGCACGCCGCTCTTGTCCACCGTGAGGCGGGCGATCATCTTGCCGAACGTGCCGCCGTTCTGCGGGTTCCAGGTCAGCGAGTCGACCTGCTTGGCGGTGTAGCCCGCGCTGGCCAGCATCGCCTTGTTGTAGTAGATCCCCGCGGTGGCCCAGTCCATCGGCAGGGCGTACTGCTTGCCGTCGGTGTACTTCCATTCGCTGGCGCCGATGGAGTACTGGCCCATGTTGAAGTGGCTGCCGGAGATGAAGCTGTTCAGCGGCAGAAGCTGGTGCTGGCCGGCGAACGCCTGGAAGTACTGGACGCTGTTCTGGAACGCGTCGGGCGCGTCGCCCGCGACGAACGCCGCGGTCAGCTTGGTGAAGTAGTCGACCACGTCGTACTGGGTGATCTTGACCGTGACGCCGGGGTTGGCCTGCTCGAAGGCCTTGGCGCACAGCTGGTAGGCCTGGGCCTGGTTGGGGTCCCAGGTCCACCAGTTGATCACCTTGGATCCGGACGAGCTCCCGCCGCCCGAGGAACAGGCCGCGGTGACGGCCAGCAGGCCGAGCGCCACCGCCGCGGTGAATGACTTACGGATCCGCATGTTTCCTCACTTTCCTGCCTGCCGCCGGCTCGCCCGGCGACAGCACCGTTCCGAAGGCGGCGAGCACGATCTCCAGGTCGTGCGGGCCGCCGGCCTCGTGGCCGCTGTACTCCCAGAGCCGGATCTGTTTCGGCCCGGCGTAGGCGTGAAAGGCCCCGTAGGCCGTGGACGGCGGGCACACGCCGTCCATCAGGCCCGCGGAGAACCAGGCCGGCGCGGTCGCCCGCCGCGCGAACGCGATGCCGTCGAAATAGCCCAGGGTGCCGAATACCTCGGCGACGGACTCCCGGTGCGCGGCGAGATAGCCGCCGATCTCCGCGTACGGCTCCGCATCGGTGATCAGCGTGGCCCGCCGGATGTCGCACAGGAACGGGGCCTGCGCGTAGACGGCGGCCAGGCCGGGGACCAGCCCGGCGGCGGCCAGCGCGATCCCGCCGCCCTGGCTCGCCCCCACCACCGCGACCCGCGCCGGGTCGGCGAATCCGGCGCCGCGGACCGCCCGCACCGCCGCGACCGCGTCGGTGAACACCCGCCGGTAGTAGTAGCTCCGCTTGTCCTGGATGCCCCGGGTCAGGAACCCGGGATACGACGGCCCGCTGCCGGCCGGGTCGGCGGTCGCGCCGCCGCCGGCGTGCCCGCCGCCCTGCCCGCGGGTGTCCATGAGCAGGTGCGCGTACCCCGCCGACGCCCACAGCAGGTCGTCGATCGGGTGGCCGCGGCCGCTGCCGTACCCGTGGAACTGCACGACGGCCGGCAGCGGGCCGCTCCGGTCGCGCGGCAGCCGCAGCCAGCCGCGGATCGGCTGGCCGGCGAAGCCGGGGAAGCTGACGTCGAACACCTCGATGCTGCGCAGGGCCGTGGCCACCGGGGTCAGCGTCAGCCGGGGCTCGGGGTCCGCCTCGGCCGCGAGCGTGTCCCGCCAGAACTCGTCGAAGCCGGCGGGCTCGCGGTAACCGCTGCGGTACTGCTCGAGGCCGGCGCGGTCCAGATCGGTGATCACCGGCCGCCGTCCCTTCGCCGCCCCGCGGGCGCGGCGTCGTGTCCCGCACCCGGCATGGCCTGGCTGTCCGCACTGGCCGGCCGCGGCTGGACTCCTTCACCGGCCGGCCCGGCCTGGGCTTCCTCACCGGCCCCGCGGAGCTGCGCGCCCACACCGGTGGGCCGGAGGTGTGCTTCCTCGCCGGCCCGGAGGGTGACCTCCGTCTCGTGCCGCCGGTAGCGGACGCGCACCTGGGGCGGGCCGTCTCCGTGCTCCCGCCGGAGCGTCAGCGCGGTCAGCCTGCCGCCGTGCCAGCTGAGGTCGGCCCGCACGCCGCCGCGGCAGCGCAGCCCGCGGGCGGTGCCGTTGGGCCACTCGGCGGGCAGCGCGGGCAGCACCCGCAGCACGCCGCCGTGGCTCTGCAGGAGCATCTCGGCGATGGCCGCCGTCAGCCCGTAGTTGCCGTCGATCTGGAACGGCGGGTGTGTGCTGAACAGGTTGGGCAGCAGCCCGCCGTACCGCGAGCCGTCCACCGGCGCGTCCGCGCCCGGGTCGCCGGCCAGCGGCCGGGTCGCCTCCAGCAGCAGCCCGCGCGCGGCGGCGGCGTCGCCCAGCCGGGCGCGGCAGGCGATCTTCCAGGCCCAGGACCAGCCCATCGCCCCCGGCCCCCGGCGGTCGAGCAGCCGGCGGGCGGCGGCCGCGAGCTCCGGCGTCTCCTCCGGCCCGATCTGCCCCAGCGGGTACAGCGCCACCAGCGGGGACAGGTGCCGGTGCGCCGGGTGCTGCTCGGCGTGGTCCTCGGCCCATTCGGCCAGCACGCCGTCGCCGGTGACCCGCGGCGGGCGGAGCCGGGGGAGCGCGGCCCGGATCTCCGCCAGCACCGGGTCGTCCAGCCCCAGCGTCTCGGCCGCCCGCAGGCAGTTCGTGAACAGCGCCCGGATCAGCGCCATGTCCATGCCCGCCGAGCAGGACAGCGCCTCGGCCCGCCCCTCCGCGGTGACGAACAGGTTCTCCGGCGACGTCGACGGGATCGTGTCCAGCCCGCCGTCCGCGCCGGGGATCAGCCAGTCCAGGCAGAACTCCGCGCAGCCGCGCAGCACAGGCCAGCCGCGTTCGGCCAGGAACCCGGTGTCGCCGCCGAACTCGTAGTGTTCCCACACGTGCTGGGCGAGCCAGACGCCGCCCATCATCCAGATCGCCCAGGACGGCGCGCCGTGCCCCATGCCCACCGGCAGGGCCCAGCCCCACATGTCCGTGTTGTGGTGCGCGACCCAGCCTCTGGCCCCGTACAGGTCTCGGCTGACCGCGCGGCCGGTTTGGCGAAGCCGTTCAGTCAATTCAAAAAGCGGCAGGTGGCACTCGGGCAGCCCGGCCGGCTCGGCCCCCCAGTAGTTCATCTCCGTGTTGATGTTGAGCGTGTAGTTCGACGACCACGGCGGCCGCGGGTCGGCGTTCCAGATGCCCTGCAGGTTGGCGGGCGGGCCGGCGCCCGGGCGGGAGGCCGACGCCAGCAGGTACCGGCCGAGCTGGAACATGACCGTCGCGGTGAGCCGTTCGTCCGTCCCGGCGAGGACGTCGGCCTGGACGTCCACCGTGCCGCCGCGCCGGCCGCCGATCACCAGGCTGGTCCGGCCGAGCAGGGTGCGCAGGTCGTCCTCGTGCGCCTCGCGCAGGGTGTCCGCGCCCTCGGCCAGGGCGGCCCTGGCCCGTTCGGCCGCGTGGGTCGTGTGCCCGGCGCGGCTCCTGGCGGGCTCGCGGGGCGGCCGCGGCCACAGGTCGCCGGCCGTGGTCGAGGTGGCCAGGGTGATCAGCGCGTGGGTCATGCCCCGCACCGACCATTCGCCGGCGGCCGCGGTGACCTGGCCATCGGTGGCGATCGCGGCCGCCACGGCGCCGAACGGGTCGTAGGTGCCGGCCCCGGCCGCGGCGTCGGGGGAGGTGCCGGCGTTGCCCGGCGGCTCGGTGGGGGTGCCGGCGTTGCCTGGCGGCCCGGCGGATGGGCCGGCATAGCGCAGCCGCTCGGAGCCAGCGGGAGGGTAGCGGAGCGGCTCGGCGACGCCGGGCTCGTGCCGGGGCGCGCCGTCCACCGGGATCTCGGCGCCCAGCGTCAGGCCGGCCACGCTGGCCTGACGGTGCACCGTGCGCAGCGGCGAGGTGAGCCCGAGCCGCATGTCCACCGTGCCGTGCTGCACCGCGACGGTCACGCAGATGACCCCGGCCGGCGTGCTGGCCCAGGCCAGCCGCTCGACCTGGGCGCCCCCGAGACTCATTGCCTCGCCGGCGATCCCGGTGTCCAGGTTGAGCGTCCGGCCCCGGTAGGCCACCGGGCCGGGGGCGTGCAGCGACATCGACAGGTCGGCGAACGGCAGGTACTCCTGGCTGTACCGGCCCTCGAACGTCATCAGCAGGGCCTCCGCGCGCTGGTAGTCCCGCGCCCTGATCGCCTGCCGCACCTGCTCGAGCCGCTCCGGCCCAGCGCCCGCCGCCAGCACCGCGGCCAGCCCGTCGGCGGGGGAGTCCGGCGTCCCCGACCACACCGTCGAGTCGTTGATCTGCAGCCGCGCCTCGCCGGTGCCGCCGAACACCATCGCGCCGAGCCGCCCGTTGCCGATCGGCGCGGCCTCGAACCAGTTCGCCGCCGGGCGGGGCCAGGCCAGGACCAGATCCGTGCTGTTCATGCGGCGGCCCTCACCGGTAGCCCGTGAAGCCGATCGAGCTCACGATCTTGCGGCCGAACCCGATGAACAGCAGCAGCATCGGCATCGCGGCGATCAGCGTGGCCGCCATCAGGCCCGCCCAGTCGGTGGACGACTCGGGCGACGACTGGTTGAACACCGCCAGGCCCAGGGTCAGCGGCTCGGTGCCGGGGCCGTTGCTGACCAGCAGCGGCCAGAAGAAGTCGTTCCAGGTGTTGATGAACGTCAGCAGGGACAGCGTGGCGATCGGCGCCGCGGTCATCGGCAGCGTGATGCGGAACAGCACCTTCAGCGGTCCCGCGCCGTCGATGAAGGCGGCTTCCTCGATCTCGTTGCTCAGCCCGAGCATGAACTGGCGGAGGAAGAAAATACCGAACGCCGAGAAAAGCGCGGTCGGCAGGATCAGGCCGCCGAACGTGTTCGTCAGGCCGAGATCCCTGATGAAGATGAAGTTCGGCAGCAGGGTGAAGATGCCCGGCAGCAGCAGCGCGGAAAGGAAAATGCCGAAGACGGCATTGCGGCCCTTCCAGTGCAGCCTGCTGAAGGCATAGGCGGCCAGCGCCGAGCAGAACACCACGCACGCCGTGACACAGGTGGCGTAGATCACCGAGTTCCGCAGGTACAGCGGGATGTCCACCGAGGCGCCGGAACCGCCCTGCGCTATCGCCTGCGCCTTCGAGCTCAGGCCGAGGACCCGTTCGAACGCACCGAAGGTGAAATGCACCGGCGCGAGCGACGACGGGTTCGTCAGCAGGGCGTAGTTGTTCGACAGCGCGGTCCGCAGGATCCAGTAGAACGGGAAGACCGTGATGAGCAGGACCAGGACGATGTAGGCCCACGCCACGGCGCGGCCAGCGCTGAAACCGCCGCGCAGGGCCCGGCGTCGCGGTGCTCCGGCGATCGCGGACAATGTCTGGCCTCCTGCCTAACTCAGATCGGATTGGCTCGCCCTGGCGAACCGCATTTGCAGGAACGTGATGATGATCAGCAGGACGAAAAGGGCCAGCGACATCGTCGACGCGTATCCGAAATCGAACTGGCTGAACGCCTTCTGGTAGATGTACATAGGCAGCACCAGCGACGCGTTCGCCGGGCCGCCCTGGGTGGTCACCTCGACGATGTCGAACACCTGGAAGGCGCTGATCACGGTCAGGATCACGACCATGGCCAGGATCGGCCGCAGCAGCGGAATGGTCAGCCGGCGGAACATCTGGAACTCGTTCGCGCCGTCCAGCCGCCCGGCTTCGTAAATCTGCTCGGGGATGGTCTGCAGCCCGGCCAGGATGAGGATCGCGTTGTAGCCCATCGACTTCCACACGCTGATCAGCGCCAGCGACGGGATGGCCCAGGTCCCGCTGCCGAGGAAATCGACCGAATGCCCGGTCAGGTCGCCGAGGGCGATGTTGACGATGCCCAGCGTCGGGTCCAGCATCCAGGACCACACCAGGCCGGCGACCACCCCGGAAATCAGGAACGGCAGGATCATCAGCCCCCTGATCAGCACCGACTTCGTCAGCCGGTGCAGGATCGCCGCGGTGACCAGGGAGACCACGATGCCGGCGACGACCGACAGCACCACGAAGTAGACGGTGACCCGCAGCGAGTGCCAGAAGACGCTGTCGGAGAACAGCTCACGGACGTTCGCCAGCCCGGTCCACTGCGCCGGGGACAGCACGTGGAAGCTGGTGAAGGCGAGATAGGTGCCGCGCAGCGCCGGGTAGCCGACGAAGATGATGAACCCGATGCCCGCCGGGGCGATGAGCAGCCAGGCCAGCGGCGCCTGGTGGTTCCGCCGGGCGGGGAAGCCCCGCCTCCGCCGGAACCGGCCGCGGCGGGGCACCGGCGGGTGCTGGATGGCGGAACGGTCAGATCGTGATCTTGTCGAGGTCATAGACATAGCCGTCCGGGTTGCTGAACTCGATCGTGTTCTGGCCTGCCTGCAACTGGACCGGGACGGTGGCGGTCTGCACCGTGTCCCAGTTGTTGTCGTTGGTCCCGGGCAGCGGCAGCTCGGAGGTTGTGCCGCCGGCGGTCACCAGCCCGGTGCGGCTGGAGTCCCCGTCCACGTAATAGACGGTCATCAGGTACGTCCCGGCGGCTGGGACGGTGACCCCGTTGAAGGTCAGGTAGCCGGTGCCGCCGAGGTCCCCGACCTTCTCCCCGCCCGAGCAGCCCGAGCAGGACGCGATCTGGGCGCCGCCGCCGATCGTGTTGGCAGGCGACTCCGCCTCGTAGCTCGCCGGTCCGCCGGCCGCGGGTGTGGTCAGGGTGAGCGTTTTGCTCTGCGCCGAACTGGTGCCGCCCGGCCCGTCGGCGGCGACGCTGAACCGGTAGCTGGTCGCCGGGGCCAGGCCGGTCAGCGTGGCCGAAGGCTGGCCGGCCGGCTCGGTCGCGGTGCCGTTGACGTACACCGTGTAGCCGGTGGCCGGGCGCCCGTGGTCCGCCGACGGGTCCCAGGCCAGCGAGATTCTCGACGGCGCCGCGGCGGTGCCGCGCAGGCCGGCCGGCATCGAGGGATTGTTGGCGGCGGCGTCCGCCGGGGTGATGCGCAGCAGCCGCGATCCGTGCACGGGCAGGCTGGCGCGGAAGCTTCCCGTGTAGTCGCCCAGGTTGCTGTGGCTCCACAGGTCGCGCACGGCGGCCGGGCCGGTGATGCCCAGGTCGTTCCAGTGCGCGGTGACGGTCGCGCGGGTGGCGCCCAGGTTGAACAGCGCCACCGTGTAGCTGCCGTCGCGGTTCCTGGCGTACCAGACCTGCTGGCCGGTGCGCTGGCTCACCGGCCGGGCCGGGGTGCCGGCCTGGTCGACCGCGATGACTTCCCGGTTGGTCAGCAGCGACAGCCCGTACCTGTCCAGCCTGGTCAGCTCGTCCCCGATGTACAGCGGCGCGGCCTCGATGGCCCACAAGGTCATGTAGCTCTGCCGTTCGGCCTTGGTCACCCCGTCCATGGCGCCGTTGCCGACGTCCAGTGAGTCGAGGTTGTTCCAGTGCCCCGGGCCGGCGTCGGGGATCCACTGCACGACGTCGTCCCAGCGCTCCTTGACCGAGTTGTTCCAGGTGACCAGCGTGTTGCAGTAGCACTCCACGTCGGTGTCGATCCGCCAGCCGTTGGTGTACTGCTGCCAGGTGCTGGCGTCGTTGTGGCTGAGCGCCCACGAGATCATGAACTGGATGGGCCGGCCGGTCTGCTTCAGCGCCCGCGACCAGGCCTCGACGTCCGGCGTGTTGTCGTGGTTGGCGCCGCCCTGGAAGGACCCGGGCCCGACGCCGTCCAGCTTGAGGAAGTCCACGCCCCAGCCGGCGAACTCGTCGGCGATCGAGTCGATGTACGCCTGCGCGCACGGGCTGGCGTAGTCGATCTGGTAGGCGCTGTTCCAGCCGTTGGTGAGCCGCAGGTCGGGGTAGACGATGTCGCTGGTGTCGCAGCCCGGCGCGCCGTAGATCGGGGTGTTGCCGTTGTTGTAGGCGGTGGGGTCCAGCCCGACGGCCAAGTAGATGCCGAGCTTGAGCCCGAGCTTGTGGACCTTGCTGGCGACGTAGCCGATGCCGTCCGGGAAGCGCGCCGGGTTGGCGACCGGCCGCCCGTAGCCGTCGAAGCCGTTCGTCCAGGCGGCGTCGATGTTGACGTAGTCGTAGCCGTACGGCTTGAGCTTGGCCGCCTCCACCTTGGCCTGCGCCAGCACGTGCTGCTCGGTCAGCCAGCTCGCCGACCCGCCGGGGTTGACGCCCGGGTAGCTCGTGGACTCCAGGCTCCAGCTGCTCCACCCCATGTACGGCCGCCGGGCCAGGTTGCTGGCTGCCTGCGGGACGGCTGAGCGGGCGCGCTGGTGCCGGGCAGCGGCGCGGGCGCTCTGCGGGTGGACCGCGGCCACCGAAAGAGCCGCCAGCGACGCCGTGGCCAGCGCGAGGACGAGCGCCGTCCGGCCCCTGCGCACAGCGTGGGCCTGCGCCATGCGGCGGAGGTGGGATTGGCCTGGACGCGTCATGACGAACTCCATCCATGCGGGGCGGCCTTGCACGCTCGTCCGGTGCGGCCAGACCGACCGCTCACATCCCCCGCCTGCTGCGATCGCCGTCCGAAGAAGCTCGCCGTAGCGTAGACATAATTTCCTTCCTAAGTCAATATATTCAGATGAAGTGGCGGTGGATGACTGGAGACCTGGGCTGTGATTCCTTGTTGCCTGGCGGGCAGGTTCTCTTCCCGTGGAAGGCTACGATTTAGCTATGGAGCTTCGTCGTCAGGCGCCCGCTGTCGCACATGTGTTCCAGGCTGTGCTGGTTCACGGCCCGCTCACCCGCGCCGAGATAGGGCGCCGCTCGGGATTGTCGTCCGGGGCGGTCACCAAGGCGGCCGCGCCGTTGCTGGACGACGGCTGGATCACCGAGCTGGGCAGGCAGAACGGGGACCGGTCGGCGGGCCGGCCGGCCACGCTGGTGGCGGTCCGCGGCGCCCGGGCCAGCTTCCTTGGCATCAAGGTGACCGCGGACGAGCTGATCGGCGTGCAGACCGATTTGACCGGGAAGCCGGTCGCGGCCAGGCGGGCCAGGCTGGACTCCCGGGACGTCGGCAGCGTGGTGCAGGCGATCGCCCGGCTGGCGCGGCGGCTGGTGGCCGCGCCGAAGGCGGCAACGGTGGGGGAGGTGCACGGCCTGGGCGTGACGATCTCCGGCGACGTCGACCATGAGGCGGGCATGGTGCACTACTCGCCGTTCCTGAACTGGCGTGGTGTCCCGCTGGCCGCGCTGGCCGGGCAGGCCAGCGGCCTGCCGGTGGTCATCGAGAACGACGTGCGCGCGCTGACCGTCGCGGAGCAGTGGTTCGGCGCGGGCGCGGGCATCCGGTCGTTCGCCGTGGTGACCGTGGGCACCGGTGTGGGCTGCGGGATATCGGTCGGCGGGCAGGTGATCGAGGGGGCGCACGGCGTCGCGGGGGAGATCGGCCACCTGCCGGTGGGCGGCACGGACCGGATGTGCACCTGCGGCAACACCGGGTGCGTGGAGGCGGTCGCCGCCACCGCGCCGATCGTGGAGCAGGCCCGGCAGGTCACCGGGAACGTCCGGCTGTCGATGAACGAGGCCATCCGGCTGGCCCACAAGGGCGACCCGCGGGTGCGGGCGATCTTCGCCCGTGCCGGGCACGCGCTGGGCCTGGCCATCGCCTCGGTGGCCAACCTGATCGGCCCGGAGCGCATCATCATCTCCGGCGAGGGTGTCGCCTCCTACGACCTGTTCGCCCAGCAGATCCGGGAAACGTTCGCCGCCCAGGCATTCGGCGCCGCCGCCGACTGCGAGATCATCGTCCGGCCGCTGCCGTTCGAGGAGTGGGCCCGCGGCGGCGCCGCCGTAGCCGCCCTCCGCCTCGTCGCCCCCACAAGACCCGCGACAGGCGACCGCTAGCCCGCTTGGCGGCGTCCCCCAGCCTGGCCCGGCCGGACAGGTCATTGATCGCAGAGTGTGACAGTGATGGCTTCCGGCCGGGCGGGTGCGCCGGCCGCTGGTGCTGGTGCTGGGAGGATGACCGCATGGAGCCGCGGAGCTGGAGGAGCTCTACGCCGCGGTGGGCCACTGGGCTGACGGTGTCATACTCGGCCCATCAACCGGAGAGGTCGTGCGCGAAATTATCATCGCCGACGGTGCCGGCCGCGCCGCACTGGACAGGTACGATGCCGCAGGGTTCCTGGCCGACCCCGCCCAGCCCCACAGCGGCACCGGCGCCCGCTCAGGCTGAACACCCAACGGCCAGCCCGGGCCGTAACACGCGTCCAGGCGTCGCACACCCACCGGCCGGACCAGCCTGACGACCACCGCGCTGCCCAGCCGGACGATAACCAGGAGGATCTCTTCTATGAGCACGTCAGATGTCCACGAACTGGTCGTCAGCCGCGCAGACGGGCGGGACGACGGTGAGGACTGGACCGAGAACTACCAGCAGCTTCCGGGCGGCGCGGGCATATCCATCATCCTGGAGTCCACGTCTCAGCCCAACGTCGGCCCCCGGCTGCACAAGCATCCGTACGCGGAGACGTTCATCATCAGGCGCGGCAGCGCGACCTTCACCATCGGTTCCAGCCAGCTGATTGGCCGTGCCGGCCAGGTACTCGTTGCCCCGGCTCAGACACCGCATAAGTTCTCTACCGGACCCGACGGTTACGAAGCCGTGCACATCCACGCCAGCCCCCACTTCGTCACCGACTGGCTTGAGTAGCCTCTGGCCGACCCGGGCTGGCCTTATACGGCAGCCGGGTCGCTGGGGTGGATCGCGTGCGCTGGCCCGGTTGCCCCGCTGGGCCGGGCTGCCCGGGTGAGCGGCCCGGGGACGGTGCGGTAAACCGGGTTCCTCCCGCTGGCGTCGACTGGG
>DASYAV010000090.1:0-1691 GCA_036501145.1 Streptosporangiaceae bacterium
GGCGAGAGGAACGACCTGCTCAAGATCCTCGCTGAGCACCGTGAGATGACCTTTGGCGTGGTCGCCAGCGTGGAGCAGCCGGGCCGGGTTGCCATCGGCGATGTGTGCTCCTGGGCGTGAGGTGACGCGGGCCGCAAAGGAAGCGTACGTTTCGTTGATATCGGGGCTAATTTTTCTTACGGGATGATGCTGTGCGCGGCGGCGCGGACCTCGCTGGTGAACAGGCGGGGCTGTTCCCAGGCGGCGAAGTGGCCTCCGCGGGCGGGCTGGTTCCAGTAGACGATGTTGGCGAAGCGGCGCCTGGCCTGGCGGCGGGAGGGGCGCGGTACCTCTTGGGGGAAGATGCTGCACGCGGCGGGGACGGTGACGGTATCGCCCGCCGCGGAGGTGAACCAGGTGGTGACCTGGGCGATGCTTTCCCAGTACAGGCGGGCGGCGGATGCCCCTGTTGCGGTCAGCCAGTACAGGGTGATGTTGTCCAGTACCTGGTCGGCGGTCAGGACCTGGCTGAGGTCGCCGGGGTGGTCGGTCCAGGCCCACAGCTTCTCGACGATCCAGGCGCACAGCCCGGCCGGGGAGTCGGTCAGCGAGTAGCCGATGGTCTGGGGCCGGGTCCCCTGGATGGCGGAGTAGCCCGACCCGGTGCGGCTGCGCTGGTCGAGGTCGGCCAGTGCGGCGCGCTCGTCGCTGGTGAGGTCGGCGGCGGTGCGGTCCGGCGGCGCCAGCGGCGGTACCAGGTGGACGCCCAGCAGCCGGCCGGGGTGCTGCAGCGCCAGGCTGGTGGACACGCTGGTGCCCCAGTCGCTGCCTACGGCCAGGAACCGCTGGTAGCCGAGGCGGGTCATGAGCTCGGCCCAGGCACGGGCGATGCGGTGAATGTCCCAGCCGGGGGCTGCCGGCTTGCCGCTGAACCCGTAACCCGGCAGTGACGGCACCACCAGGTCGAACACGCCGGCCGCCGCGTCCGCGCCGTGCGCGGCCGGGTCGGCCAGCGGACCGAGGACCTGCTCGAACTCCAGGAACGACCCGGGCCAGCCGTGGGTCATGACCAGCGGGACCGCGCCGGGATGCGGCGAGCGGACGTGCAGGAAGTGGATGTCCAGGTCGTCGATCGCCGTGGTGAACTGCGGAATCTGGTTCAACCGGGCCTCGGTGGCCCGCCAGTCGTACTCGCCGGCCCAGTAGGCGCACAGTTCACGCAGGTAGTCCAGGGGCACACCCTGCGACCAGTCGCCCACCGGCTCACGCTCGGGCCACCGCGCGCGCCCCAGCCGGTCACGCAAGTCCTCCAGCGCCGCCTCGTCCACCCCGATCACAAACGGCTCAACCCGATCAGGCATGCCAGCATTCTCCCAACCCGGCGCGCCGTCAACCAGCCCGCCGCGCAAGCCCACCCGGCAAGCCCGCGCCGCAAGCCCGCCCGGCCCTGACCAGCGGACGTCTGCTACCTGGGTCGCGCTAGCCGCCTCGCGACCAGCGGGATGATGATCGCGCCCGCGATCAGGTGCGCGGCGGCGAGGGTGAGCTTGGTCGAGACCGCCGTGTCCGCCGCGGTGGCCGGCACGGCCAGCGAGAGGGCGAGCAGCGGCAGCGCCGTCCGAAGGTAGGTGCGCCTGGGGTTCTTCGAGACACGGGCCATCAGGATGACGGCGAACGTGAACCAGAACGCGACGACCATCGTCCCCATCGCG
>DASYAV010000091.1:0-1812 GCA_036501145.1 Streptosporangiaceae bacterium
CGCGAACTTGGTCCACAGCCAGCGCTGCGGGGTGATGTCCTGGCTCCAGGCCAGCAGCAGGGTGCGCTGCTCGTGTTCGCGGGCCAGCAGCGGGGCGCCGAGGAACACGCCGGTCAGCAACGGCAGGAACAGCACGATGATGGTGAGGTAGATCGACAGGTTGGTGAGTCCGAAGAGGCCTGTGAGGGACGCGGCCCGGGCCGCGCCGGGCGGGCAGGCCGTGTTCCCGCACTGGTGGTTGATCGTCGCGATGCGCGCAGCGACGTAGAGCACGGAACCGGTGACCACGCCGGCGACTGCCAGGCCCGCGACGATGACAGGGCGGTGCTGACGCCAGGTGAGCCAGGCCAGGTCGGCCAGGCGCGCGCCGCCGCGTCCCTGGCCGCGGTATGCCGCAGGGGTGGTAGTACCGGGTGTGCTCAGCGCGCTCATACGGCGGCCTCCAGGGCTCGGGGCGGCTTCGCGGACGTCTTGAGGTAGGTGATGGTCAGCTGCTCGAGGGTCACCGGCCCGCTGCTCCACCCCGGGGCGACAGCGGGGGGCACGGCCTGGCTAGGCAGCCGGACGATGAAGGTGGACTGGCGCTCGGTGTGCTGGGCCCGGATGATCTCGCCGGGGCACGGTGGCAGGTCCGCGCGGGGACCAGCCAGCCGCACATGGCCGGCGAGCAGTTCCTCGATGTCACCGGCCAGCACCGGCCGGCCGCCGGCCAGCAGCAGCAGGTACTCAGCTACCCCGGCGAGCTCGGCCACGATGTGGGTCGAGAGGATCACGGTCATGCCGCTCTCGGCGACCTCGGCTATCAGTTCCCCGGTGACCTCATTGCGGGCGACGGGGTCCAGGTTCGCCAGCGGCTCATCCAGCAGCAGCACATCGGGGCAGCCGCCGAGCGCGACCGCGAGGGCGACCTGGGCGCGCTGCCCGCCGGACAGCCGGCCGCAGCGCCGCCGGAGCGGCACCTCGAAGCGAGCCAGCCAGCTCACCGCCCGCCGCTGGTCCCAGACGCGGTTGGTGTGCTGCCCGAACTTCAGCATGTCGGCAACGGTGAAGTCGCGGTAGAGCGGCTTGTCCTGGGCGAGGATGGCGACCCGGTGCGCGGTGCCGGCCGGACGGGGCCGGCGGTGCGGGTCAACGCGCTGCCCGCCGGCCAGGACCTCACCGCTGGTGGCCGGCAGCAGCCCGGCGGCGATGCTCATCAGCGTGGACTTGCCCGCGCCGTTGGCCCCGACCAGCGCGATGATGCGGTGCGCGGGCAGCTGGAAGCTGCACTCGCTCAGCGCCACCACGTCGCGGTAGCGCTTGGTCAGGCCCCTGGCCTCCAGGGCGCTCGGCTCCTCGCTCACGCCGCACCTCCGATCCCGGCGGCACGCGGTGCCACTTCTGTACCGGCGGCCCGCCGTGCCGGACCGGGATCTGTGGCTCGTGGCGCGCCCGCTGCCTGCTGGGCGAGCACGGAGGCCACAAGCGCCTGGACGTCCTCGTCTTCGAGTCCTGCCTCGCGCGCCTGATCCAGCCAGCGTGACAAGCCGCCCCGCAGCCGGGCCATGACGTGGGGATCAGCAGATCCCAGAGTGCCGGTGACGAACGTCCCAGAACCCTGCCGGGACTCGGCGAGCCCGGACATCTCCAGCTCGCGATACGCCTTGAGCACGGTGGCCGCATTCACTGTGCACGAGGTGACGACCTCTCGCACGGTTGGCAGCCGGTCACCGGGATGCAGCAGACCCAGCCGCATCGCCTCCCGCACCTGGCGCACCAGCTGCGCATAGACGGGCACGCTGCCCGCCTTATCGACATGGAAGTCGATCACAC
>DASYAV010000092.1:0-34464 GCA_036501145.1 Streptosporangiaceae bacterium
GCAGCTCGAACCCGCTGCCCTTCTCCACCGCGTGCATGAACTCGTCCGAGACACGGACCGAGTTGTTGGCGTTCTGGTACTGGGCGCTGACGATGTCCTTGCCGCCGAGGTCCATGTCGAAGCCGGCGTCCCGGAGCACGCGGACCTTCTCTTCCTCGCGCGCCTTGGTCTCGATGAAATCGGGCACGTCGGGGTGGTCCACGTCGAGCACGACCATCTTCGCCGCGCGCCGGGTCGCGCCGCCGGACTTGATCGTGCCGGCCGAGGCATCCGCGCCGCGCATGAACGAGACCGGGCCGCTCGCGGTGCCGCCCGAGGTCAGCAGCTCCTTGCTGGAGCGGATGCGGGACAGGTTGACGCCCGCACCCGAGCCGCCCTTGAAGATCAGGCCCTCTTCCCGGTACCACTCGAGTATCGAGTCCATGGTGTCGTCCACGGCCAGGATGAAGCACGCGCTCACCTGCTGCGGCGACGACGTGCCGACGTTGAACCAGACCGGCGAGTTGAAGCTGAAAATCTGGTGCACCAGGGCGTGGGTGAGCTCGTGCTCGAAAATCTGGGCGTCGGCTTCGCTGGCGAAGTAGCCGTTCTCCCGGCCTGCCGCGGTGTAGGTCCCCACCACCCGGTCAACCAGCTGCTTGAGGCTCCACTCGCGCTGTGGGCTGCCCACCGCGCCGCGGAAGTACTTGGTGGTGACGATGTTCGCCGCGTTGACGGACCAGAAATCGGGGAACTCGACGCCGCGCTGCTCGAAGTTGACCGAGCCGTCGCGCCAGTTGGTCATGACGACGTCGCGGCGCTCCCAGGTGATCTCGTCGTAGGGATGAACGCCCTCGCGAGTGTGGATACGCCGCATCTTCAGGCCAGTACCAGGAGCCTTGCCGCTCTGCCCGGTCTGGCCGCTCGCCGTCTCCGTCATGACCTCCCCCTTCCAGGATCCGCCCGGATCCTTGCTGGGCCCAGCTAGGCCCGGTCCGAATGATTCATGCTGGTCCGCGGCGCCTGGCCGGTCCCCCGCTGGGGACGGCGCCGACGCCACCTGATCCCGCCTGCTCCACTTCATCGCGCCACCCCGCTCTGCTTCTCATGCGACTGGCGCAGCGACGTGATCTCGTCCTCGAAGTCCGCGAGCGACTCGAATCCCCGGTACACCGAGGCGAAGCGCAGGTACGCCACCTCGTCGAGTTCCCGCAGCGGCCCGAGGATCGCCAGCCCAACCTCATGCGATGGGATTTCCGCCGCCCCGCGGGACCTCAGCGCGTCATCCACGCGCTGAGCCAGGTTCGCGAACTGATCCTCGGTCACCGGGCGTCCCTGGCAGGCCCGGCGAACCCCCCGCACGATCTTGTCACGGGTGAACGGCTCAGTGACCCCGCTTCGCTTGACGACCATCAAGATCACGGTTTCCTGCGTGGTGAACCGCTTGCCACACTCGGGGCACGACCGGCGGCGGCGGATCGCCGTGCCGTCGTCCGCCGTCCGGCTGTCGATGACCCGGCTGTCGTTATGCCTGCAGAACGGGCAACGCACGTGATCGCCCCCTCTCCGGCGTGTTCGTGAGGTCTTTCCCGAAACACAACCTATGGAAAGACTACATCACTGTAACTACTAGATGTAGTGGTCAACCTAAACCTTTGCCGACCCTGCCGCAAGTAGTAGCCAGCGATGTCCGCAAAATCGCTGCCAGGCAGGGCGCGCGGCCCGCTGGCCGGCGTGTCGTACCTGCTCGTGGCGGGAATCTGCGCGCATCAGACGGCGCCAGACCGGCCGTGCCCTATCGGGCACGCGGAGCGGACAGGCGGAGCGGACAGGCGCAGATAGGACCGGTGCACATACCGCACGGAAAGGTGCGCCGGCCAGGATCCGTGGGGCGTCCGGATCCCTGGCCGGCGTGTCGCGCCGCTCGTCCGAGCGGGCGCGCTCCCGGTGCCGCCAGCCGGGGGGTAGGCGGCGGCAAGCGCGGGAGGGTCAGCCGCGCGGCACCCACAGGCGCTGCCCTGCGGCGACGCTCTCACCGGTCAGCTTGTTGGCCGTGACGATCCGCTGAACAACAAGGCGCGGGTCCGCGGACGGGTCGGCCTGGGTGGCGATCGACCAGAGGGTCTGCCCGGGCTGCACGACGATTCGCGCCATGGCCGACCCGGCCGGGCCGGCGGGTGAGCCATGGGCGGGCGCACCGTGAGCGGACGCGTGCGCGGCGGTGGCGACGGCGAACCAGAGCAGGGTGGCCACGACGACCGCACAGGCGGCGACCGCGGAGCGGCCGCGACCGGTGAGCCGCAGGTGCGAGCTGGCGGCGGCCTCGGCCGGCCGGGCCGGCGCGGGGCGCGGCGGGACGGCGGCAATCTCCGCGCGCGAGACCGCGGAGCAAGAGTGGACACCGACGCCCCGGGGCCGCCGGCCGACCGGGCGGGCCCGCGGGCCGGACCGGCGCGGCGTGCCATCCGGCCGCCACGGCGCGGCCTGGGCCGGCGCGCCGGCCGGCAGCGTCTGCGAGGCCACCATGTCCGGGGCCGACGCGCGCTGAGCTGGCCTGCCGGAGGCCAACGTGTCAGAAGCCGGCGTGTCAGAAGCTGGCGTGCCGGGGGCCGGTGCGTCCTGAGCCGGGGTCCGACACGCCGGCGTGCCGGAGGCCAATTCGTCAGGGGCCGGCGTGTCGGACGCCGGCGCGCCCTCAGCCGCAGCGTCCGGCGCCGCCGCGTCCGGGGCCGGCACCAGGGCCGGTACGACCGGGACCGGCAGGGCAGGAATGCCCTGAACAGGAACCGGATCCCACTCGACTGGCAAAGCGCTCATGTCTGCCCCCTCTAACGAATGACAGTTCGATCGTACACCCGTTCGATCAGATATAGGTTCGATCGAACGGCTGCTCGTACGACATGTTTAGCGGAGGGGTCCGACATTTTCGTGTCGCGTCGAACAGATGTTTGAGATCCAGTAACGAAACCGCTAACGTCGGCTCCAGACGTAACCATCCGTGGAGGTCAATCATGGACAGCAGCAGCGAGCAGGGCCGCGGCCGGGCAGCACCGGCCAAGGCGGGCCCGGCCAAGGCGGGCGCGACCGCCACCAGACCCAAGGGCAGGCCGGGACGCAAGCCCAAGGGCAGTGTCCCCGCGGTGGTCATCGACACACCGGACCAGCCGGATCCGGACCACGTGCTCACCTGGCGGCAGCGCAAGGTGCTGCAGGTGATCCGCGAGTCGGTGCAGAAGCGCGGCTACCCGCCGTCGATGCGCGAGATCGGCGAGGCGGTCGGCCTGACCAGCACGTCGAGCGTGTCGTACCAGCTGTCCACGCTGCAGAGCAAGGGCTACCTGCGCCGGGACGCGGGCCGGCCGCGGACCGTGGAGGTGCGGCTGCCTGGCCACTCCCCGGTCCGGCCGGAGCAGGAGACGGAGACGGCGGCGGCGGTTACCGAGATGCCAGGCGGCGACATCCCGTCGCAGGCGGCGACCTATGTCCCGCTGGTCGGCCGGATCGCCGCCGGCGGCCCGATCCTGGCCGAGGAGTCCATCGAGGATGTCTTCCCGCTGCCCAAGCAGATCGTGGGTGAGGGCACGCTCTTCCTGCTCAACGTGTCCGGTGACTCCATGATCAACGCTGCCATCGCGGATGGCGACTGGGTTGTCGTCCGGCAGCAGCAGGTCGCGGAGAACGGTGACATCGTGGCGGCGATGATCGACGGCGAGGCCACCGTGAAGACCTTCAAGGTGTCCGACGGGCACGTGTGGCTGATGCCGCACAACCCCGCCTACACCCCGATCCCGGGTGAGACGGCCACGATTCTCGGCCGGGTCGTCGCGGTGCTCCGCCGCGTCTGAGCGGACCGCGGGATCGACCCTGGGTCAGCCCGGGACGGCGGTCCCTGGTCGCTGGCCTTCGGCCAGCTTTCCCGGTGTCCGCAGTGTTGACCCGGGGGGACGCCCCCCCGGACCCCCGGCAGGCACCCAGGGCAGCTTTTCCTCGCACAAGTTGAACGGTTACGCAGCGCCATACGTGGTTGAGGTGTGTAGGCCGCGCCGCGTGGTGGCGCTCAAGCCGAGCAGATCGGCGCCGACGAGCCTGTCACCAGGCGGCCCGGCCTAGGTCTGCCTCAACTTTTGTGCGAATGGAGATACACGATGCGTAACCGATGGTGGGCGACGACCACCCTCGCTGCTGCTGCTCTCACCGTGGCCGCCTGCGGTTCTTCAGGCGGCAGTTCAGCCGGCGGCAGCTCAGCCGGATCGGGCGGTTCCACGTCGGCCTCCGCGGGCAGCGCGGCCGCCGCCGGGAGTTCCAGCATGGTGAAGGTCACCGCGATGGGCGGCGCCCATGTGCTGACCAACGCCAAGGGCTTCACGCTCTACTGGTTCGCCCCCGACACCTCGACCGTGTCGAAGTGCAACGGGGCCTGTGCGCACTACTGGCCGCCGGTCAAGGGACCGGTGACCGCGGCGTCCGGCCTGAGCGGCAAATTCGGCACGATCAAGCGCAAGGACGGCTCGCTCCAGGCCACCTACAACGGCCACCCGCTGTACACCTACATCAGCGACACCAAGCCCGGCGAAGCCAAGGGCAACAACCTGAACATCTCCGGCGGCGTGTGGCACGAGGTCACCGCGAGTGGCAGCGCACCCGCGCCCAGCTCGTCCTCCAGTTCCAGCAGCAGCGGCGGTGGGTACTGACCCGGCCCAGCCGATGGCTCCACGGATCCCCCCTGGCCGCGAGGGCGGCTGTCATGGCCCATACCGCCGCCCTCGCGTCATTCGGTGCCGGCCGCTGAGCAGGCCCGGCCAGCGGCCGGCACCTCCGGCGCCAGGGCAGCGTGAGCCCTCCCGCTGCCCTGGCCCGCCGCCGGACGAACCGGAGTGGGCCATGTGGGACAAAGCCTGCCGGCCGGCAGACCGGGTCAGACACCACGAACGGGCGGGCTAGACCGTGCCGAGACGGGGCAAGATCATGACGAGGGGAACATCGTGACAAGGGGTAACACCATGACGAGCGGCACCCAGGCGCAGGCCGCGGGAACGGCCGGGCCAGCGCCGTCCTGGATGACCATCGCGCTGCGCATCGTGGGCCCGGGCCTGCTGATCGCCAGCGGCGCGATCCACCTGGATCTCTACCTGACCGGTTACCGGTCGATCCCGACCATCGGCTGGCTGTTCCTGTTCCAGGTGATCGCGGCCTTCGCCCTCGGGCTGGCCGCGGCCGGGCTGCGCACCTGGCTGGCCCCGGCGGCCGCGGCCGCCTTCTGCCTGGCCACCCTGGGCGGCTACATCCTGTCGGTGTGGATCGGCCTGTTCGGGTTCAAGGAAGTCCGCACAGGCTCCGGGATCGCGGCCGGGCTGCTCGAGGTGGCCGCGTTCGCCGCGCTGGCCGCTCTCGCGCTGAGCCGCGGTCCCGCCCCCGCCCTCGCCGGCACAGACGCACGGCGCCGGGCCGGACTGGCCGGGCCGCCCGCCTGGCTACCGGTGAAGGCAGCCGGGACGGCCGCCGCCGGCCTGGCCGTCGTGGCGCTGGCCCTGCTCGGGGTGTCGCTGGCCGGGGCGGCCAGCGGCTCCGCGCAGCCAGCTGCCGCACCCGGTGCGCTGAAGACGGCGACGATCGGCGGCAGCACGGTGCTGACCAACTCCAAAGGGCTCACGCTGTACTGGTTCGCCCCTGACACCCCGGCCATGTCCAAGTGCTACGGCAGCTGCGCCGCTTACTGGCCGCCGGTGCCGGGGCACGCCACCGCCGGGCCCGGTGTCACCGGCAGCCTCAGCACGATCCAGCGGACCGGCGGCACGACCCAGGCCACCTACGACGGGCACCCGCTGTACACGTACATCAGCGACACCAAGCCCGGCCAGGACAGCGGGAACAACCTCAACCTGAACGGCGGGCTGTGGCACGTGGTCCCGGTCTCCGGCGGGTGACCGGCCGGGCCGGTGGCGGTGCTCCCACCCCAGCACCGCCGCCGGCCCGGGCAGGGATCGCGCATGCGGCTGCTGCCCGCCCACCGCTGCGATAGCCTGTAGTTATGCGAGCCACACGGCTGCTTCTTAGGATGCCGCGCTGACAATCAGAGTCAGCGTGGCGGCCCCTCGTACCCGAGGGGTTTTTTGATGGGACAAAGCCGATGACCGAGAGCGCCAGCCGCGCCGGGCAGGAGCAGGGCGCCGCCCAGGGCGCGCGCACGGATGACCAGCCGCCGTTCCGCTACGACGCGCGCCTCGCCAGCGAGATCGAGCGGCACTGGCAGGAGCACTGGCAGGCCGCGGGCACCTTCCACACGCCGAACCCCACCGGGCCGCTGTCGGCGGGCTTCGAGCGGGTGGCGGGCATGCCGAAGTTCTACGTCATGGACATGTTCCCCTACCCGAGCGGCGCCGGGCTGCATGTCGGGCATCCGCTCGGCTACATCGCGACCGACGTCTACGCGCGCTTCCTGCGGATGACCGGCCACAACGTGCTGCACCCGTTCGCCTATGACGCCTTCGGGCTGCCGGCCGAGCAGTACGCGCTCGACACCGGGCAGCACCCGGCGATCACCACGCAGAACAACATCGCCAACATGCGGCGGCAACTGCGGCGGCTGGGGCTCGGGCACGACACCCGCCGCGAGTTCGCGACCACCGACGTCGGCTACTACAAGTGGACTCAGTGGATCTTCCTGAAGATCTTCAACAGCTGGTTCGACATCAGCCAGCAGCGGGCCCGGCCGATCGAGGAGCTGACGGCCGAGTTCGAGTCGGGCCAGCGGGAGCCCATCGGTGCGGGCAACCCGGACGGCCGGCCGTGGGCCGAACTGACCGAGGTGCAGCGCCGCGCGCTGGTGGACGGCCACCGGCTGGCCTACATCTCCGAGGAGCTGGTGAACTGGTGCCCGGGCCTGGGCACGGTGCTGGCCAACGAGGAGATCACCCCGGACGGCCGCAGTGACATCGGCAACTACCCGGTGTACCGGCGCCCGCTGCGGCAGTGGATGCTGCGCATCATCGCCTACGCCGACCGGCTGATCGGCGACCTGGATCTGCTCGACTGGCCCGAGTCGATCAAGATCATGCAGCGGAACTGGATCGGCGCCAGCCACGGCGCCAGCATCGACTTCACGGTGGCCGGGTCCGGGCACCGGATCCGGGTGTTCACCACCCGGCCCGACACGCTGGCGGGCGCCACCTACATGGTGCTAGCCCCCGAGCACCCGCTGGTGGACGAGCTGACCGCCGGGGCGGGCTGGCCCGAGGGCACCCCGGAAGCGTGGCGCTACCCCGAAGGCCAGGACGGCCAGCCAGACTGGACGCCGGCCGCCGCGGTCGCGGCCTACCGGGACAACGCGGCCCGGCTGAGCGAGCGGCAGCGCGCCGAGGAGGGCTACGACAAGACCGGCGTGTTCACCGGCGGCTACGCGGTCAACGCGATGACCGGCGAGCAGATCCCGGTGTTCATCGCGGACTACGTGCTGATGGGCTACGGCACCGGCGCCATCATGGCGGTGCCCGCGCACGACGAGCGCGACTTCGCCTTCGCCCGCAAGTTCGGCCTGCCGATGCGCGCCGTGCTGGAGCCGGATCCGGGCTGGTGCGGCGAGCACGGCATCAGCCCAGGGGCACCGGTGGCGGAGTGGCCCGAGGCGTTCGCCGGCGACCACGGCTACGTCGATCTGGAGGTTCCGGGACTCACCCTGGCCGGGCTGGACAAGGCGGCCGCCATCGAGGCGTCCATCCGCTGGCTGGAAGAGCACGGAGCCGGCGAGTACGGCCGGTCCTACCGGCTGCGTGACTGGCTGTTCTCCCGGCAGCGTTACTGGGGCGAGCCGTTCCCGATCGTGTACGACGGCAGCGGCATGCCGGTCGCGCTGCCGGAAGACATGCTGCCGGTCGAGCTGCCGGAGATGACCGACTTCCGGCCCGAGCCGCAGCAGGACGAGAACAGCGACCCGGTGCCGCCGCTGGCCCGCGCCGCCGGCTGGACCGAGGTCGAGCTCGACCTGGGCGACGGCCCGCAACGGTACCGGCGCGAGCTCAACACGATGCCGCAGTGGGCCGGCTCCTGCTGGTACTACCTGCGCTACCTGGACCCGACCAACGGCGAGCGGGTGGTGGACCCCGGCATCGAGCGGTACTGGATGGTCCCGCCCGGCGCCACGCCCGGCGACGGCGGTGTCGACCTGTACGTCGGCGGCGTCGAGCACGCCGTGCTGCACCTGCTGTACTCGCGCTTCTGGCACAAGATCCTCTTCGATCTGGGCTACGTGTCCACCAGGGAGCCGTTCCAGCGGCTGGTCAACCAGGGCTACATCCAGGCCGACGCCTACCTGGACGAACGCGGCATGTACGTGCCGGCGGCCGAGGTCGCCACCGGGCCGGACGGCGGGTTCAGCTACCAGGGCGAGCGGGTCACCGCGCGGGCGGGCAAGATGGGCAAGAGCCTGAAGAACGCGGTCACACCGGACGACATCTACGCCACCTACGGCGCGGACACGCTGCGGCTCTACGAGATGTCCATGGGACCGATCGACACCGACCGGCCCTGGCAGACCGACGACATGGTCGGCGTCTACCGGTTCCTGCAGCGGCTGTGGCGCAACATCGTCGACGAGCAGACCGGCGAGCTGATGGTGGCGGACAAGCCGCTGGACGAGGACTCCGAACGGCTGCTGCACCGGACGATCAAGATCGTCCGGCACGACTTCGGCGAGCTGCGGTTCAACACCGCGATCGCCCGGCTGATCGAGCTGAACAACCACGCCAGCCGGCTCGCGGCGCGGGACGGTGCGCTGCCCCGGGGGCTGGCCGAGCCGCTGGTGCTGATGGTGGCGCCGCTCGCGCCGCACATCGCAGAGACGCTGTGGTCCCGGCTGGGGCACCCGCAGTCGCTGGCCTACGAGCCGTTCCCCGAGTTCGACGAGTCGCTGGCGGTGGAGAAGTCCGTCGTCATGCCGGTTCAGGTGAACGGCAAGCGGCGGTTCCAGATCGAGGTGGCCGCAGACACCGCCGAGGAGGAGATCCGCGAGTACCTGGCCGCACAGCCGGACTACGCGCGGGTCACCGACGGGCTGACCGTGCAGCGCGTCGTCGTGGTGCCCGGCCGGATCGTCAACATCGTCGCCCGCTGAGGCCGGCCGGAGCGCTAGAGCGAACTGGCCGGCCCGCCGGCCAGTTCGGAGGTCCAGACGACCACCCGGGTGCGGTCGCCGCGGAACAGGTCCCGGGCGAACTCCAGCGGCTGCCCGTCCCGGGAGTACGCGGTGCGCTCCACCAGCATGAGCGGCGCGCCTTCCTCGACGTCGAGCGCCTCGGCCTCGCGCACGCTGGCGGTCACCGGCTCCAGGCGCTCCCTGGCGTGGTGCGGCCGCTGCCCGTACCTGACCTCGAGCAGCTCATACAGCGAGCCGTCCAGCCGGCAGTCCAGCATGCCGGGGAACAGCGCGGCGGGGAACCGGGAGTGCTCGAGCACGATCGGCCTGCCGTCGGCCAGCCGGATCCGGCGCACCCCGTACACGTGGTCGTCCTCGCTGATCTCCAGCGCGGCCGCGGTGGCCGGCCCGGCCGGGTACCCGGTCGCGGCCAGCACCCGCGCCCCGGGGGTCACCCCGTGCCGGCGCAGCTGCTCGGAGAACCCGGCCAGCGTGGTCAGGTCCTGCTCGAGCTTGGGCTCGGCCACGAACGTGCCGCCGCCGCGGCCGACCGACCTGGTGACCAGGCCGCGCCTGGCCAGCTCGCCCAGGGCGTGCCGGAGCGTCATCCGGCTGACCCCGAACCATTCGGCCAGGTCCTGCTCGGCGGGCAGCTTGTCGCCCGCCTTGAACCGGCCGGTGGCGATCGCCCCGGACAGCCAGTCCTCGATCTGGGTGTGCACCGTGGTACCCGCCCCGCGAGCCAGCTTCGGCGGCAGGCCCGCCGAGGCTTGCGGCATCCCCATCACGCCGTCCCGGCCGCGGTCGGCTCCGGCTCGTCGGCCGGGGGGATCACCGGCGTGAAGCGCTTGCGCCGGCCCGCGGCCAGATAGTAGACCACCCCGATCACCGCGATCCCGGCCACGACCGTCCACAAGATCGGGATCCTATCCAGCCAGCCCACGTCGAAGCTGAGCGTCGCGGTCTGGTCCGGCCTGGGGTTGCTCGCCGCCCGCGGCCAGGCGAAGTTGACCAGCATCGCCCCGCCGTACAGCAGCGCCACGACGTTGACGAGCATCCCCCAGCGGCCGAGCCGGAACGGCGCCTTCACCTTCGGCCAGCCACGCAGCCGCGCCCGCATGATCACCAGATTGCCGAGGAAATAGCTGAGATAGATCATCCCGGTCGCGGCGATGGCGATGGTGCCGGCCCCCGAATACCTTAGAAACGGCACCGCCGCCACCACCGCGACCACCAGGCAGGTCCACACCGGCGTGTGCAGTGTGGGCGCCACCCGGGCTAGTGGGCGCGACCAGGGCAGCTGGTTGTCCCGCGACATGCCGAAACACAGCCGGATGGTCGCCGCCATGATCGACAGGCAGCAGACGAAGATCGCCGCCGAGACGACGAACAGGTACAGCGTGGCGAACCCTGAGGAGAAGTTGGCCTCGATGATCTGCGCGGGCCCGAAGGCTCCGGATATCGCTCCGTGCATGCTGGGGATCGCGATCAGCGTCCCGAGCAGGAACACTCCCCCGATGACGAACGCCCCGGCCACCGAGTAGAGCACCGCCCTGGGCGCGTTCCGGCGCGGGTCGCGGGTCTCCTCGGCCAGGGTCGAGGCGGTGTCGAAGCCGTAGATCACGAACAGGCTCATGAACATGGCGGCCAGGAACGAGCTCGGCCCGACCTTGAACCCCCCGCTGTTCACCACGACATGGAAGCCCTGGTGGTTGTGGAAGGCCATGAGCACGATGGCGAAGACGAACATGCCCAGGATCTCGAATAGCACTCCCGTGTTGTTGATGAGTGCGACGAGCCGCACGCCGTAAATGTTCAGCACGGTGATCACGGCCAGCGTGATCAGCGCGACGACCAGCTGGGTGTGCAGGCTGGCACCGTTGAGGCTGTGCCAGCCCAGCCCGTTCAGCGCCGGGATCAGCGCGAGCGGCAGGGTGGCGACGACCGCGGTGACGGTCAGGATGCCGGCGAACAGGTAGATCCAGCCGGTGAACCAGGAGTAGGTCCGGCCGGCCAGGTATTTGGTCCACTGGAAGACCGAGCCGGCCACCGGGTAGTGGCTGGACACCTCGGCGAAGTTGAGCGCGACGATGAACTGGCCCAGCGCCACGACCGGCCAGGTCCAGATGAACACCCCGCCGAGGGTGGTCAGGCCGAGCGCGAACAAGGTGAAGATCCCGGTGGACGGCGAGATGTAGCTGAACGCGACCGCGAAGGAGCTGAACATGCCGAGAGAGCGCTTCAGCTCCTGCTTGTAGCCAAACCGGGCCAGGTCGGCCGAGTCTCGCTCGTGGCCGCCCGTGGTGGCCTCGGTAGCGCCCATCGGTTGCCTTCCCAGCGGGGACCCGGTCCGGCTGTGCCCCGCATGACCACCGGGTTTCGCGAGGCACGTCGTTACCGCTGGAGCGTAAGTCGCCGGCCCGCAAATTGTCCATACCTTTGGCGACCGTCCGTTGACAGCGATTTCCACTATGTCGCATTTCTGTCGCAATATCGGTTAGTACACGTGAAGCAAGTACCGTCATGGGGCGTCGGCGCCATTTAAGGTCTGTACCTTTAAGGGCGCAGCATTTACGCTGCAGGCATCATGACCGAAACCCTGCCGGGCGACCTCGGCGCGCTGCTGGACCGGGTGCCGAGCCTGGCCGGAACACCGCGCCGGGTGCAGCCGCTGGACGGCGGGCTGACCAACCGCAACTACAAGGTCAGCACGCCGGCCGGCACGTTCGTGGCCCGGGTCTTCGCGGCCGGCACGGAGGCGCTGGCCATCGACCGGGACCACGAGCACCACAACACGGTGACCGCGGCGGCGGCCGGCGCCGGGCCAGCGGTCATCGACTACCGGCCGCAGGACGGCATGCTGGTCGTCGGCTACCTCGAGGGCCGCACGCTCACCGACGCGGACCTGGCGCAGCCGGCCGTGATCCACCGGGTGGCCCAGGCGTGCCGCCGGCTGCACACGGCACAGCCGTTCATCAATGAATTCGACATGTTCGCCATCCAGCGCGGTTACCTCGGGGTGGTGCAGTCCCGTGGGCTGCGCATCCCGGCCGGGTACACCGCGCTGATGCCGTGCTTCGAGGAGGCCGGGCGCGCGCTCGCGGCACGGCCGGCCCGGCGCGTGCCGTGCCACAACGACCTGCTGGCGGGCAACTTCATCGATGACGGCGAACGGGTGTGGGTCATCGACTACGAGCTCTCCGGCAACAACGACCCCTGCTTCGAGCTGGGCAACATCGCCAGCGAGTGCGGGATGACCGACGACGGCCTGGCCGAGTTGGTCGGCGCCTACTACGGGCGGCCACGGCCCGGCAAGATCGCCCGCGCCCGGCTGTCCGGGCTGGTGGCCAGGTACGGCTGGACGCTGTGGGGCGCGATCCAGGCCGGCACCAGCCCGTTGCCGGTGGACTTCTGGTCGTGGGCGATGGAGCGGTACGAGGCGGCCGCGGCCGGGTTCACCGGCCGCGGCTTCGGCGCGCTGCTGGAGGACGTGCGGCGCGATGGCTGACGCACTGCCGTCCAGGGCCCGCGCCGTCATCATCGGCGGCGGGGTGATCGGCACCAGCGTGGCCTACCACCTGGCCGGGCTGGGCTGGCGGGACGTGCTGCTGCTCGAGCAGGGCCAGCTGTCCTGCGGCACCACCTGGCACGCGGCCGGCCTGGTCGGTCAGCTCCGCGCGACACAGAGCATCACCCGGCTAGTGCAGTACTCGGCCGGGCTGTACCAGCGGCTGGAGGCCGAGACCGGGCTGTCGGCCGGGTACAAGCCGTGCGGCGGGGTCACCGTGGCGCGCACCGCCGACCGGCTGATCCAGCTGCGCCGGACGGCCACCGCGGCCACCGCCTACGGCCTGGACTGCGAGCTGATCACCCCGCGCGAGGCGGCGGCGCTGTATCCGGTGATGGCGACCAGCGACCTGGCCGGCGCGCTGTGGCTGCCCGGGGACGGCACGGCCAACCCGTCCGACCTGACCTACGCGCTGGCCCGCGGCGCGCGCGACCGCGGCGCGGCGATCCGCGAGCACACCCGGGTGACCGGGATCAGCACCTGCGGCGGGGCGGTCACCGGGGTGCGCAGCACCGGCGGCGACGTCGAGGCGGAGGTGGTGGTCAACTGCGCCGGCCAGTGGGCCAAGCAGGTCGGCGCGCTGTGCGGGGTGAACGTGCCGCTGCACTCGGCCGAGCACTTCTACGTGGTGACCGAGCGCATCGACGGGGTGCACCGGGACCTGCCGGTGCTGCGCGACCCGGACGGCTACACCTACTTCAAGGAGGAGGTCGGCGGGCTGGTGGTCGGCGGGTTCGAGCCCGCGGCCAAGCCGTGGCTGGCCCCTGACCAGCTGCCGGCGGATTTCGGATTCCAGCTGCTGCCGGAGGACTGGGACCATTTCTCGATCCTCATGGAAAACGCCCTTCTGCGAATCCCGGTACTGGCCGGAACCGGTATAAAAAAGTTCTATAACGGGCCGGAGAGTTTCACCCCTGACAATCAGTTCGTTCTCGGCGAGGCGCCGCGGCTGCGCAATTTCTTCGTCGCGGCCGGGTTCAATTCGGTCGGCATCGCGTCGGCCGGCGGGGCCGGGCAGGCGCTGGCCGAATGGATCGTGGGCGGTGAACCCGGCACCGACCTTTCGGCCGTGGACATCCGGCGGTTCGCCCGTTTCCACGGCAATAACCAATGGCTGCACGACCGGGTGGGTGAGGTGCTCGGCCTGCATTACGCGGTGCCCTGGCCAAACCGTGAACTCAACACCGCCCGGCCATTCCGCCGGTCTCCCGCATATCACCTGCTGAAGCAGGCCAACGCGTGTTTCGGCAGCCGGATGGGCTGGGAGCGGGCGAATTTTTTCGCGCCGCCCGGCGAGCGGCCGCGGATCGAGTACTCCTGGGGCAAGCAGAACTGGCTGCCCTGGTCGGCCGCCGAGCAGCAGGCCGCCAGGCAGGAGGTCGCGGTGTTCGACCAGACCTCGTTCGCCAAATACCTGGTGTCCGGCCCGGACGCCGCCGGCCTGCTGCAGTGGCTGTGCACGGCGGATGTGGCTGGCCCGCCGGGGCACACCGTGTACACCGGCATGCTCAACGCGCGCGGCACCTACGAGGCGGACATCACCGTCACCCGGCTCTCGGACACCGAATTCCTGCTGATCAGCAGCGCGGCCCAGGCGGAATACGACACCGACCGGATCCGCCGGCACATTCCGGCGGGGGCCGCCGTGACGGTGACCGACGTGACCTCCGGCTATGCCGTGTACGGGGTGATGGGGCCGGCGGCGCGCGGGCTGCTGTCCGCCGTGTCGCGCAGCGACTTCAGCGACGCCGCGTTCCCGTTCGGCGCCAGCCGGCTGGTGGACATCGGCTACGCCACCGTGCGGGCGACCAGGATCAGCTACGTCGGCGAGCTCGGCTGGGAGCTGTACGTGCCGGCCGAGTTCGCGGTCGGCGTGTATGAGGATCTGATGGCCGTGGGCGACGGCCTGGGTGTGGCCAACGCCGGCTACTACGCGATCGAGTCGATGCGGCTGGAGAAGGGCTACCGCGCCTACGGCCGGGAGCTGACCCCGGACTACAACCCGGTCGAGGCCGGCCTGGTGTTCGCCTGCAAACTGGCGTCCGGCATCCCGTTCCTCGGCCGGGAGGCGGTGGAGAAGGCCCGGGCCGAGGGCCCGCGGCGCAGGCTGGTCTCGGTGCTGCTCACCGACCCGGACGTGATGATGTGGGGCGGCGAGCTGCTGCTGCGCGACGGCCAGCCGGCCGGCCAGGTCACCTCCGCGGCCTGGGGCGCCACCGTCGGCAGCGCGGTCGGCCTGGCCTACCTGCACGACCCGGACGGCGGGGTGGTCACCGGCGGGTTCGCCAGGTCCGGCCGGTATGAGGTGAACGTGGGCGGCGAGCTGTGCCCGGCCCGGGCCGGGCTGCGCCCGCCGTATGACCCGGACGGTCACAAGATCAAGACCGGGTCATGATGAACGGCTGCGCCCTCGCCAGGCCGGCCTGACCGGCCCGCCGCGCGGGCACAGGAACTGACCTGAGGCGCCGGCCTGCCAAGCGCGCTGAATTCCCCCTAATTGGCTACTGGACGGGAAAATCAGCCGGGTATGGGAAAAGCATACATGGGCGGGAAAATCTGCTGCGGCACGGGAAAACCGGCACGTCAGGGAATGCCTATTGACCCGCCCGGTGAACGCCAATAGGGTCAACCCAGCCCACCGCCCCAGGTGAGGCGGCCCCTGCGTGGAGCGAAGCCGCAGCAGCACCGCTGTCAGCGCCGCACCCCAGGTCGGCCGCTACTTGGAGCGGCGGCGCCAACTTGGGGGATCACGTCGTTATCGGGGGAATAATGGACGTTCGGGTGCAGGCTGGGCGCGCTCAGCCCAGGCGCGGGACGCCAGCTTTGCTGCGCCGGGACGAACGGTGCGTTGATTTCGGAGTGCGCCGCTTCCGGCTCAGCCCCGGACCGCAGCGGGAAATACTCGAAATGGCGGCCAAAACGTTCCTGGCGGGCTATAACACCGCCATTCGCAGGTCCACGGGGGCGCTGGCCGCCCAGCTCGGCGATCTCGGCGAGCAGGAGCGCGGGCACGCGCTCGAGGGGGCGGGCATGGCAGTCACCGTGCTGGACCTGCTCACGCTGGGGCGCGGCCGCCGGCTGCGGGCGCTGCTCGAAGGACCGGGCCGCGGCCACCCGCACCTGGTGCTGGCCGGGGCGGGCCGCGGCTACGCCAGCCTGCGCCGGCGGCCGGCCCGGCTGGGCCACTCGCTGCCGGCCGGGCAGATCACCCATCCGGCGCTGCGCTGGCTGGCCTGGGACGGCTACGGCTTCCACCGCGGATTCTTCCGCTCCGACGCGACCATCGGCGGCCAGCGGCTGCCGCGCAGGCTGACCGCCGAGCAGCGGGCGCTGTTCGACCAGGGCGTCGGCCGGTCGATCTGGTTCCACGAGTGCGCCGACCCTGACGGGGTGGCGCTGCGGATCGCCGAGTTCGCGCCGGGCCGCCGCGGCGACCTATGGAGCGGCACCGGGCTGGCCGCCACCTACACCGGCGGCGCGGACGTGGCCGACCTCGGCAGGCTCGCCATGCTGTCCGGCGAGTACCGGGCCGACCTGGCGCACGGCTCCGCGCTCGCCTGCGCGGCCCGCACGCACGCCGGGCTGGTCCCGGCGCACACCGCGGCCGCGGCGCACGCGCTGACCGGCGCGCTGGCCGAAGAGGCCAGCGGCTGGGTGGCCACCGCGCTCGGCCGCCTCGGCTCGGCCGCGGCGAGCGCGGGCGGGTACCGGCTGTGGCGGCAGGAGGTCTGCGACCTGTGGACCGGCTACCGCAGCCCGGGCGAGGACCAGGCCGGGGAACTGTCCGGCGGCACCCAGCCTGGCGCCCGGGCGGGCGCCGGCCTGGGCGCGTGGGATGCCACAGCGGACTTCCCGGCGTACGTGCCGGCCCAGCCGGGCGCTCCCGCGGGAGCGCGTGAGCCGGTGCGTGTGCCGGGCGCTCCCGCGCCAGCGGCACACCGGCCCGTGCCGGGTGCGGCGCACAGAGAGGACCAGCAACGGTGAGCGGCACCGGCACAGCCTGCGCAGGCACCAGCACCGTCACGCCGCTGCGGCGCCGGCCCGCCGACGGCGCGGCCTGGGCCTCAGGCGGCCCGGCCCCGGGTGACCCGGCCGCGGTGACACCCGAGCCGGGCGGCCGTGACGCATGGCTGGCCCCGCCGCCGGTCGAGGCGTACGTGCTGCACGCTCCGGACCAGGCCACGCTGGCCGCGACGGCCAGCCGGATCGCCGACCTCGCGCCGTCCCTGTCGGACGCCGAACTGCACGACCTGGCCTGCCAGCTTGGCCGGCCGGCCAGCCCGGCGGGCGGTCACCGGCTCGGCATCGTGGCCAGCGGCCAGCGGCAGCTGGCCGCGCTGGCCACGGACGCGGCCCGGCTGCTGCCCACGGTCCGGCCTGGGCAGCTGGCCACCCGGCCCGGCATCTTCGCCGGGCACACGCCTCGCGGCCGCGTGGTGCTGCTGTTCCCGGGACTGGGCATCGGGCAGGAACCGGCCGGGTCGCCGGCCGGCTGCCCGCCGCCACCGCTGTTCGGGCTGACCGACCCGGAGGCGGTGCAGCCCGCGGTGCTGCACGCGTCGCTGTCCGGGCTGCGCTGGCTGGACAAGCTCGGCGTGCAGGCCAGCGCGGCGGTCGGGCACAGTCTGGGTGAGATCGGCGCGCTGGTGTGGGCCGGCTCGCTGACCGAGGCGGACGCGACCCGGCTGGCCGCCCAGCGCAGCGCGGTCATCAGGTCCAGCGGGGTGCGGCAGACCGCCATGGTCAGCCTGGCCACCGACGCCGCCACCGCCAAGGCACTGTGCCTGGGCACCGGGCTGGTCGTCGCGGCGTTCAACGGGCCGGCCTCGCACGTGCTGGCCGGCCCGGCGGCCAGCGTCCGGGACGTGCTCAGAAGGGCCGGGCGGCAGGGCATCCCGGCCGTGGTGCTTGACGTCTCGCACGCGTTCCACTCCCCGGCCATGGCCGGCTGCGTCGCGCCGCTGCGCGCGGTGCTCGGTGACATCGCGCTGGCCAGCCCGCGGCGCCGGGTGGTGTCCACGGTGACCGGCCGGGAGATCCTGCCCAGCGACGACCTGGCCCGGCTGCTCTGCGCCGAGCTGACCTCGCCGGTGCGGTTCACCGAGGCGCTGGCCACGGTGGCCGGCGACGCCGACCTGCTCTGTGAGACCGGGCCCGGGCGCGCGCTGGCCACGCTGGCCGGCGCGGGCTGCGACGTGCCCGCGGTCAGCCTGGAGGCGCACACCGGCGACGACCACGGCCCGGCGCAGGCGGCGGCCGCGCTGTTCGCCGCGGGCGCGGTGGACAGCCTGGAGCCGATGCTCGCCGGGCGGCCGTCCCGGCCGGTGGACATCTGGCAGGAGCGGATCAGCCTGCCCACCGCGGCACCGAAGCGGCCCGAGCAGCCCAAGGACGCCGCCGCGGACCGCGCAGCCGTCCCGGCCGGCGTTCCCGGCGGTGCGGGCCCGGTGGAGCAAGCGGAGGAGGGCGCAGCCGTTTCGGCTGATGCTGCCCCGGACCGCACGGCGGCCCGGAAGCAACCGGACCGCGGGACCGCGGCCGACGTGATACCGCTCACCAAGCGCGGCCCGGCCCGGCCGGGGCGGGCCGGGCGGTTCATCCAGGACGTCAAGCTGCACCGGCCGGGGGCCGAACTGATCGCCGAAAGCCGGCTCACCGCCGCCAGCGACCCCTACCTGGCCGACTACCGGATCGACGGGCACGCCGTGCTGCCCGCCGTGCTCGCCCTGGAGGCGATGGCGCAGGCCGCCTCGACGCTGACCGGGCGGACGATGCGCCGGGCCGCGCGGGTCAGCTTCGACACCCCGGTCCGCGTCCCGGCGGGCCAGGAACTGCTGATCAGGGTGTGTGCCAAGCGGGAAGGCAAGCGAGTCTCGGCCGTGCTGCGCAGCCAGCGGGACGGGCAGTGGGTGGATCACGCCCGGGCCAGCTTCCCGCTGCGCGCCGCGGACCCCGCCGCGCGGCGGACGGCCGCCGCCGCGGGCCACGGCCCGATGACCGCCGGCAGCGGCAAGGCGGACGCGGGCACCAGGCGAGCGGCCGCGGGCCAGGGCAGTGGCAGCGCGGGCCAGGGCGGCGGTGCGGCGCCGGACTGGCGGGTGTTCGGCCGGACGACCGGCATCCTGGACAGCGCCGACCTGTACGGCTCGATCTGCTTCCAGACCGGCCGGTTCCGCCGGGTGGCGTTCCTGCCCGAGCTGACCTCGCGCCGGTGCCGCGCGCTGGTGCGCGGCGGCGACGACCAGCCCTGGTTCGGCGCCGAGGCCGGCGGGCCGCTGGTGCTGGGCAGCCCGGGGCTGAACGACGCCACGCTGCACGTGCTGCAGGCCTGCTTCCCGCAGCGCCGGGTGCTGCCGGCCGGCTGCGACACGGTCACCATCAGCGGCCGCCAGATCTCCGGCGCGGTCGAGGTCAGGGCCTGGCAGCGGGCGTCCCGCAGCGCGTCGGGCCGGGCCGTGAAGGGGGCCGGGGGGCCGCACGCGGCCGATGAGTACCTGTGGGACGTGACCGCGGTGGACGCGGCCGGCCGGACCGTCATCAGCTGGACCGGGCTGCGGCTGCGCGACGCCGGGCCGGTGCCCGGCAACCCTGCGCTGCCGCCCGCGCTGCTCGGCGTCTACCTGGAGCGCGGCGCCACCGCGCTGGGCCTGGACCCGGCGCTGCGGATCGCGGTGCGCTGCGAGCAGCCGCAGATCGGGCCCGCCGCGGGCGGCGCCTGGTCGGCGGCCGGCACGCCGGCCCGGCGGCCGGGCTGGGTGTCGGCCCGCAGCCAGGGCCAGCTGGACGAGCTGTCGCTGCGGCTGCGCGGCGCCTCCCCCGCGGCCTGCGCCTGGGAGACCGCCGACACACCGGCCCCGCCGGGATCGGAGGACGCGGAGTTCGAGTCGCTGCGGCAGCGGCTGCGGGACAGCCTGGCCGAGCCCACGCCGACGCTGCGCGCCCGGATCAGGACCGCGATCGAATGCCTGTCCAAGGCCGGCCGGCCGGTCGGCTGCGAGCTCGTGGTGGACGGCTGCTACGACAACGGCTGGGCGCTGCTGCACGCCGGCGACGCACTGATCGCCTGCACCTCGGTACGGGTCATCGGCATCTCCAGCCCGGTGGCGGTGTCCATCATGACCGGCACCGGCACCGGCATGCGCGCCGCGGGCGCCGCCTGAGCAGCGCCGGCCGGGTGCCGTCACGGCCGGCGGCGCCGCCCGGCCGCCCCGGGTGGCGCCGCCGGCCGGGCGGTGTTACTGGTAACCCAGGGCCGCCCGCTCGCTGACCGGTTCCCCGGTCGCCGGGTTCAGGAACAGCCGGTGGCTCGCCGGGTGAGCGAAGTCGAACATGCCCAGGATCGACCCGGCCGCCTTGTCCGCGGCGCCGTTCCCCATGGCCGCCACGTGCCAGTTGTACTCGATGAACTTCACCACCGAGCTCTGGTCGATAAACGTGCTGTCCACCCAGTTCGACCGCGCCCACGGTGAGATCACCAGGAACGGCAGCCGGGGACCGACGCCGCACTGGGCCTGCTCGGGCTGCCCGGCGGAGTTGACCGGCACCTGGCTGGCCTGGCTGCCGCAGGCACCGGTCCCGGTGAGCGCGTCGAGTGAGGTCTGCGACTGCGTCACCAGCGGCCCGAACACATGGTCATACCAGCCGTCAGAATCGTCGTAGGTGACGACGACGGCGGTGGACCGCCAGGTGCCCAGCGATTCCAGGTGGTTGATCGTGTCGGCCAGCCACGTCTGCTCGTCCAGCGGGTCAGAGTACCCGGCGTGGCCGTCCTGGTAGGCCGGGGCCTTGAGGTAGGACACCGCGGGCAGATTGCCCGCGTCGGCCGCGGCCCAGAAGTCGGCGGTGTCGTACTGGTGGTTGGCCCGGTCGCTGTGCCCGATGGCCGCGATCGAGGTGGGCGGCAGGTGCATCGGGTTCGCGGTCGAGGCGTAGTACTCGAACGGCTCGTGATGCGGGAAGTAGTCGGTCACCGACCCGCCGCCGACGTTCTTGTGAGTCTGCGAGCAGATTTGCGCGGTGCCCGGGCGCTTGCCGTGGCCGGGCACGTAGCCGTGATCGAAACCGCCCTCGAACCAGCCCCAGGTGACGTGGGCCGTGGTCAGATCCTCGCCGATGTTGTTGCCGCCCATGGTGATCGTGTCGGCGGGAGTGTCGCCGTCCCCGCCGTCCTTGGCCGGCAGGTAGGAGCAGATGTCATAGCTGGGGTCGGCGTCGCTGTAGGTCGTGCCCGGTCCGGCCGGCGGCTGGTCGGCCACCGGGGTCGGGCCGGTCGCGCCGGTGGTGATGTGCGAGGCCGCCGGGTTCTTGGTGTTCAGCCCGTGCGGCGCCGTGCACGCGGAGTCATTGACCGTGGCGAAAGACGCACCGCAGATCGCGCCGTAGTCCTGTGCCGAGGTCACGTGCAGCGCGCCCGGCGTGGACGGCCCGTACGTCGTGTCGAACGCGTCGTCGCTCATCGCGAAGTGCTGCGCGTAGTTCCACAGCGCGGTCACCGTGTTGCCGTCGTAGTAGTCCATGACCGCGTAGTTCGAGCCCGCGCCCGAGGGCACACGTTCCGGCTTGCCGCGGTAGTCCAGGCCGGACAGGCATTGCGTCAGCGTCTCGTGGTTCCCGGTGTTCTGCGCATACAGGTCTTCGGCGCCGTGGTCGGCGGCCAGTTGCTCGGCGGTGTAGGCGTGGTCCTGGTCGCAGGTCATCGGATCGTCACGGTTCAGCCGCAGTGGGTTCGACTGGTTGGGGTTGTGGGTGAGCAGCGGCCCTGTCGGCCCAGACCGTCCCACGCTGTTGTAGAGCCCACTGACCTGCGGCGTTCCCGGGCGCGCGTGGAACGCCGGCTCGCCCGGCCGGTTCAGCGCGTACGGATAGGTGCCGAAATAGTGATCGAAGGCAATGTTCTCGTCGTAGATCACCACCAGGTGCTTGACCGGCGTGGCGGTGTGGCCCGGCGGCCCGTGCCGGGCCACCGACCGCCCGGCACCGCTCGCGGCGGCGCTTGTCGCCCCGGCCGCGCTCAGGGCGACCGCGGACAACACGGCCGTGATCACACGTACGCGACGGGATACCCGCATGCTGCGCCTCCTTTTTCCTGACTTGCAGGGGTTCGGCAGGCCGAGCCTAGGGCCGGGGATCCGGGCCGCGCAATGTCCTGTTCATGACTGATCTACCGATCAGCCTTATGGCGTTCATCTTGTATTCACTTGGTCCGACGGGTACGCGGCTGCGATCATGCGGCTATGGACGATCCGGAGCCAGCGGCGGGCGGGCGGCTCAGCAGACAGGAGATCTCCACGGCAACCGGCGACTGGGGCTGGCGCCTGGTGCTGGGCACGCTGGTCACGCAGGTGCCGGCCGGCTCGCTGGCCGAGGCGGCCGACCTGGCCGCCCGGCTGACCGCGTTCCTCGGCGGCACCGCGGACCGGCGGCTGAGCCCGGATCCGCGCAGCGACCGGCTGCTGCTCACCGTGCAGGCGGCCGACGGGACGCTGGTGACCGGCCAGGAGGTCGACCTGGCGCACCGGATCTCGGCGTTCGTGCGGACGCTCGGGCTGGCCACCGACGCCATCGGCGCCGCGAGCGGCGCGCCGCGGCCGCCGCAGGGTCTGGAGATCGCGATCGACGCGCTGGACATCGCCGCGGTGCGGCCGTTCTGGCAGGCGGTGCTGAGCTACACCGACGAGCCCGGCGGGCCAGATGCCGCGGGCGGGCTGGTGGACCCGCTCGGCCAGGGCCCGGCGGTCTGGTTCCAGCAGATGGACGCGCCGCGGCCGCAGCGCAACCGGATCCACATCGACGTGTCGGTGCCGCACGACGAGGCGCGGCGCCGGGTCGAGGCGGCGCTGGCCGCCGGCGGCACGCTGACCTACGACGCCGAGGCGCCGGCGTTCTGGGTGCTGGCGGACGCCGAGGGCAACGAGGCCTGCGTGTGCAGCTGGCAGGGCCGCGACCCGTAGGCACGCCGCAGGCCAGCCACCGGGCCCGGCGCGCTCACCGGCGGAAACGGTTCTGACCTGGGCGTTCACCGCCCAGATGTCACCTACTGTTCTCCTGGATGTCGTGGCAACGCGACCGGCGGTTAGGGGTGCGTCGGCCACGCTGTGTAGCGTGCGTATCGCCTACGTAACGGAATCCTTCCCACCCGACGTCAATGGTGTCGCGCACACCGCGGTGCGCGTCGCCGAGCATCTCACCGCGTGCGGCCACGAGCCGCTCGTCATCGCGCCGGAGCCAGCCCGCGGGCAGTCGCACCCGGACGGCACGCTCGGCTATCCGGTGGTGCGCGTGCCGTCCATGGCCATACCCGTGTACCGGGACCTGCGGGTCGGCCTGCCCGGTCCCCGGGTAGCCGCCGCGCTGCAGGCACACCACGCCGACCTGGTGCATCTGGCCGGCCCGTTCATCCTCGGCGCGGCCGGCTGCGCCGCGGCCCGGCGGCTGGGCATGCCGATGGTGGCGGTGTACGCGACCGACATGGCCGCCTACGCCCGCGCCTACGGCACCGGCCCGCTCGGCCAGCGGGTGTGCTGGCGGCGGCTGCGCAAGCTGCACAACGCGGCCGGCCGCAACCTCGCCCCGTCCCACGCGTCCGCCGCCGACATGCGCGAGCACGGCATCGAGCGGGTCCAGGTGTGGGGCCGCGGGGTGGACACCATCCGCTTCCATCCCGGCCGGCGCAGCGCCGAACTGCGCGCCCGGCTCGCCCCCGGCGGCGAGGTCATCGCCGGCTACGTGGGCCGGCTGGCGCCGGAGAAACGCCTCGACCTGCTCGGCCAGGTGGCCGGGCTGCCCGGGGTGCGGGTCGTCGTCACTGGCGGCGGCCCGGCCGAGGCGGCGGCCCGGCGGGCGCTGCCCGGCGCGGAGTTCCTCGGCCAGCGGCAGGGCGACGACCTGGCCACCATCTACGCCAGCCTGGACGTGTTCGTGCACAGCGGGCCGCACGAGACGTTCGGCAACACGCTGCAGGAGGCCGCGGCGAGCGGGCTGCCCGTGGTGGCGCCGGCGGCAGGCGGGCCGCTCGACCTGGTGGACGACGGGGTGACCGGGTTCCTGGTCGCCCCCGGTGACGCCGCCGCGCTGGCCGGCGCGGTGGCCCGGCTGGCCGCCGACCCGGCGCTGCGCGCGGCGCAGGGCCACGCGGCCCGGGCCGCGGTCGCCGGGCGCAGCTGGCCGGCCCGCTGCGACGAGCTCATCGGCCACTACCGGGAGGTACTGGAGGCCGGCACGCCGGCAGCTGTCCCCCGGGCCCCGGTCAGGGCGGCACCGGCCGCACCGGTATCGGCCGCAACGCCATCCACCACACCAGCACCGACCGCGGGAGCGAGGGCATGATCACATTTACGGCGCTCGGCGACTCGATCACACTCGGCGTGGGCGACCCGGTGCGGCTCGAGAGGCGGGATGGGGAGGAGGGCGGGGGCGGCCGCGCCTGGCGCGGCTGGGCGGCGCTGCTGGCCGGGTCGCTGCCGGACGCCGAGCTGCACAACCTGGCCAGCAACGGGGCCTGCGCCACCGACGTGGAGCACGACCAGTTGCCGCGCGCGCTGGAGCTGCGCCCGCAGCTGGCCAGCGTGGTGTTCGGGGTCAACGACACGCTGCGCGCCGGGTTCGACCCGGACCGGATCGCCGCCGCGGCCGGGCACACCGTGAGCGCGCTGCGCGCGGCCGGCGCCGAGGTGCTCACCATGCGGCTGCCCGACCCGGGCCGGATGCTCGGGCTGCCGGGCGCGCTGGCCCGGCCGCTGGCCCGGCGCGCCGGGCAGATCAACACGGTGATGGACGAGGTGGCCGAGCGGTTCGGCACACTGCACTTCGACGCCGCCCACGACGTGCACGTCTACGACAAGCGGATGTGGGCGGTGGACCGGCTGCACCCCAGCGAGCGCGGGCACCGGCACATTGCCCGGCGGTTCCACGACCGGCTGGCCACCACCGTCATCCCGCTCGGCGCGGCCCCGGACGCGGAGCCGGGCAACCCGCCGCCGACCCGGCTGGCGATGGCCGGCTGGCTGGCCACCAAGGGCACCGTCTGGGTGCTCCGCCGGTCCACCGACCTGGTGCCGTCGCTGCTGATGATGGCGGCCAGGGAAGTGGTGCACGGCCGGGACTGGGAGACGCCAGCCGAGGCCGCCGAGGGCCCGCCCGAGCAGTTCCCGGAGCGCGCCCCGGCTACGCCGGGCTGACCGGCTGCGGCGAGGCGCAGCCGCCGGTGAAATTCAGGCTACGGCTGGTGGCCGGTGTGCGAACATCGGCGGGTGGATGCGGACACCGGGGCGGGCGCCCCGTTGCGGGAGATGCTGGAGCGGTACCGGCCGGGCGGCGCGGTGGAGGCCGCCGACGTGGCGCGGGTGCGGGGGCTGCTGGCGGAGACGGGTGATCCGTGGCGGCGCGTGCTGCCGCTGCACGTGACCGCGTCCGCGCTGGTCGTGCACCCCGCCAGCGGCCGGGTGCTGCTGCGCTGGCACCAGCGGCAGCAGGCGTGGCTGCAGGTCGGCGGGCATGGCGATCCGGGTGAGAGCGACCCGCTGGCCATCGCGCTGCGCGAGGCGGTGGAGGAGACCGGGCTGGCCGACCTGCGGCCGTGGCCGGCGGCGGATCTGCGGCACGTGGTCATCGTGGCCGTCCCCGCGGGCAAGGGCGAGCCGGCGCACGAGCATGCCGACCTGCGGTTCGTGCTGGCCACCCGGACACCGGAGGCGGCCAGGCCGGAGAGCCCGGACGCCCCGCTGCGCTGGCTCAGCGCGGCGCAGGCGCGGGAGGTCACCGCCGCGGACAACCTGCGGGAGACGCTGGACCGGGTGACGGAGGCGCTGGCATAGCCCGGCTGGGCGGCGGGGTGGCCGGCGTCAGTGCACCGTGCCGGGCGGCGGCTGCCAGTGCCGCCAGCTGGGGTGCACCCGGAAGAACCGGGACGGGCCGGGCGGGGCGGCCAGCAGCTGGCTCTTCGGGCACAGCGCGAGCCCGCCCGGGACCGGCTCCCACCAGCGGCGGAACCGGAACAGGCGGCTGAACATCTCCCACGTCCGGCCGCCCGGGGCGAGCACGAGCTCGGCGGGCACCGGCTGGTCAGGCAGCTGCCAGCGGAAGTCGCCGGACAGCCGCAGCGTCCGCGCGTCGTTCGGCAGCGCCGCGTGCGGGGTGAGGCTGTGGAAGATGATCACGTCGCCTAGGCGGTACCCGGTGCTGGCCCAGCCCGGTTCCTTCCGGCTGAGCAGCCGGGGCGGCTGCAGCCGGCCGAGATGCCCGCCGGGCTGCACCGCCAGCCCGCCGAGCTGGGCCGGGATGTCGATCAGCGGGACCCAGCTGGTCAGCATGTCCTGCACGCCGGCCACGGCGTAGTCGTAGTGCACGTACCGGCCACGCGGCCGCTGGCCGGGCTGCTCCGGGTACACCGCGCGCAGCACCTTGGCCGGGTAGGAGAACGCCGCGTCGCCGAGCACCCGGCGGACCAGCGTGCGCAGCGCGGGCAGGTAGGGGATCCGGTTGAAATCCAGGCCGGCCAGCGCGGCCCGGAACGCCGGGTCGGCCAGCGCGTCGGCCGGGTTGACCGCGCGCGGCCGGGAGGCCGGGGTGCCGTCGCGGGACAGCCAGCCGCCGGACTGGAGCCGGCCGGCCACGGCCGCGCCCGCGGCGCGCACCTCGCGGGCGGGCAGCAGGCCGCGGAAGAACAGATACCCGTCGGCGGCCAGCCGGGCGCGCAGCGCCTCCCGGTCAAGCACCAGCACGGTGGAGTCCGCCAGTTCGTCCACCCGGCCACGGTAGCCAGACCGCCTGGGAGTTACGGCGGGCCCGGCTGGGACCCCGCTGAGCGGCCCGGGCTGCGTCAGCTGAGCAGCAGCACGGCGTAGACGGCGAGCCAGTGCTCGACCGCGTAGTCGCTGCCGACGACGAACGGGAGGGCGGCCTGGCCGTGCACCCGGGCGGCCCGCAGCATGGCCGGGATGCGGGAGTCGCCGGCGGGCAGCGTCTCGGCCAGCCGCCGCCAGCACCAGGCGCGGCTCGCGTTCAGCCCGTGCAGGTGGGAGATGTGGCCGTCGGTGGTCTCCGGCACCAGCACCGGTTTAAACAGCACGCCCGGCCGACCGTGCTCGATGCCGGGCAGGAACGCGCCGAGCCACTCGGCGAAGTCGTCAGGGCCGAGTATCCGGGTCATCAGCTCGGCCTCGGTCAGCGCCGGGGACAGGAAGTCGTGGCCGGACGGCTCGAACGTGGCGGGGTAGAAGGTGTCCGCGCCGAACCACTCGTGCGCCCTGGCCTCGATGGCGCCGCGCAGTTCGGTGTCGCCGGACCGGGCCAGGCCGTCCGCGTACGGCAGGGCCAGCGACATCCCGAACGCGCTGTTGGCGTGCACGCCGTGCCGGACCGGGTAGTTCGCGGTGGCCAGCCACTGCAGAAACAGGTCGCGCAGCGTGCTGCCCAGCGGCGCCAGCGCGCCGGCCCACTTGCGGCCGTCCGGATCGTCCCAGTTCGCCGTCTCGTGCACCAGCATCAGCGCCCAGCCCCAGCCGTAGGGCCGTTCCATCGCCCCGTCCGGGCTGGTGATGAACTCCTGCTCGGCGGCCAGCGCCACCCGCTCGAAGTGCCCGCCCAGCGCCTTCCTGATCTCAGCCACCGGCACCTCGTCCGGCACCACCCGCAGCAGCCGCACCAGCAGCCAGTGCATCTCCACGCAGGAGTGCCAGTCGAAACTGCCGTAGAACACCGGGGTGCGCGCCCGCGGCCGGTACGGAAGGTCCCCCGGTTTGGTCATGATGTGCGCGACGAACCCGGGGAACTCGCGCTTGATGTTGGTCAGCGCCACGCGCGCATACGATCCGGCCTCCTGGCGCAGCGTCCGGCCCCAGTCGTCGATGGGTTCCACAGAATCCTCCTTAACGGCTGCGCGGCGGGCCTGGACGGCACAGCGCAGGCGGCGTCAAGCCACTCCTACCCGGCCCCAAAGGCAGGCTAGCGGCGCGCGCGCCGGCCCGGATGCAATGATCGGGCAGAAGCTGAGCCGCGCCGCGGCTTGTGTCACCGCGATCGGCTGGAGACCGGACGAAATGACGGACGTGCTGCTGCTGTCCAACTCCCGCGCCCCTGGCCAGGGCTACCTCGAGCATGCCAGGACGGAGATCGCCGGCCTGCTCGCCGGGCGGCAGCGGCTGCTGTTCATCGCGTTCGCGTCGAGCGAACCCGACCGCTATACGCAGCTGATGCGGGAGGCCATGGCGCCGCTGCGGATCATCGTCGAGGCCGCGCACGCGATGGCCGGCGGGCCGGCCGGCGTGCTGGACGCGGTCGCGAAGGCGGAGGCGGTGTTCGTCGGGGGCGGCAACTCGTTCCGGCTGCTGCGCCGGATGCGGGCAGTGAAAAGAGACGGGGAGGCGGGTGGCCAAGCGAGAGCGCCAGGGGCGCTGGACGTGCTGCGCGGGCGGGCGCTGGACGGGATGCCCTACATCGGGGTCAGCGCGGGGTCCAACCTGGCCTGCCCGACGATCCGCACCACCAACGACATGCCGATCGTGCATCCCGGCCCATTCGAGGCGCTCGGCCTTATCCCGTTCCAGGTCAACCCGCACTACCCGTACGCCGAGGCGACCGGAACGCGGTCCGGGGAGAGCCGTGAGCAGCGGCTGGCGGAGTTTGTGGAGGAGAACGACGTGCCGGTGCTGGGGCTGCGTGAGGGCACCTGGCTGCGGGTGACCGGCGGCCGCGGCAGCCTGGGCGGGGTGGCCGAGGCCCGGCTGTTCCGGCGGGGCGCGGCGGCGGCTGAGTTGGCGGCGGGGTCGGACGTGTCGTGGCTGCTGGACCTGCCGGCCCGATTCGACGTCCCGGCCTAGCTGTTCTGGCCAGGTCCCGGCCTAGCCGCTGGCCCGCCTGGCCGCCCGGCCCGTGGACCATTGCTAGCGTGATCGCACCAAAAATGCCCGTGATCATGGTGCGACGGTGTGGCCGGTGCGGGGGGAGTCAGAGGTCGCCGCGGTCGAGCAGGATATCGCGCAGGTCGGCGAGGGCATCGTCCTGGTCGGTGCCGAGGCTCTCGGCCATCATCAGCCGGTTCCCGGCCCAGTAGGCCCCGGTGTACTCGCCGTCGCCCCCGGGGCCGACGAGGACCGGGTTGTGCATGATCTTGACGTGATCGGCCACCTCGTCCCAGCTGGCCCCGGCTGGCGCGATCGCGATCGCCGGGGCCGCGCTGTCGTCTACGTCAAGATCTTCAAGCACCGGCCGTCTCCTGGGTTGCTTCAGGCTGCTTCACGCTTCTGCCGCCAGCCTAGATCGCGCCCCCGTGGCGTTCCTAGGGCCTGCGGCCGAGGCCCGGGTGGTTGCCGGAGCCGGGGCGGTCGTCCAGGCCGGGGCGGCCGGCGGAGCGGCGTGCGCCGCGCTCGATCGCCCTGATCACGTACACGCCGACCGCGATCAGCAGCAGCACCGACAGCCAGTGCGGCATGAACAGCCACCACACGCCGTGCCCGGCCGCGATCAGCACCGCGACGATCAGCGCCAGGTAGAGCAGCGGCCGGTGACCGCCGCGGGGCCGTGGCTTGCGGGCCGGCTCCTGAGCTCCGCCGAGGGCCGGCAGGTCGTCGAACAACCCGGACAGGTCGGACTGGGTTGTGGCGTTCATCGCCCGGTCCACCCGCTCGTTGAACTCGTCCTGGGTCAGCCGCCCGTCGCCGTAGTGCCTGGCCAGCAGGTCGGCCACCTCGTTGCGCTCGGCGTCGGACACCCGCAGGTCGGGGTCGGTGTAGATCATGCGGCGGAAAGCGGCGGTACGGGCGGTACGGGTGCTCATCTGGGTGGCTTTCTGCGAAGTGACCGGCCGTGCTGGCGGGTCAGCGTGACTTGGACTGAAAGGACTGGATGAGATCGCTGGCCAGGGACTGCTGGCGGCCCTCCTCCGGGATGAGCAGCCAGCCGGCCAGGTAGAGCGGGATGCCGAAGCCGCCGACGACGACGAGCACGGCGAAGATGATGCGCACCACGGTCGGGTCCACGCCGAGGGTGCGGGCGGCGCCCGCGGCGACTCCCGCGACCATCCGGCCGTGCACCGGGCGCTCGAGCCGCTCCACGGAGCCGAAGTCGCCGTGATGGTTGTCGCTGTCGTAGCTGGTCCTGCTGTCCTGGCTGGTCTCGCTGTCTGGCGGGCCGGTGTATGTCGTGTTCATGGCTCCAGCCTGCCCGGCTCGTGCGGACGGGGGTATCGGGAAGACCCCTGAGTCGACCCTGAGACCCCGGCTCAGGGTTCAGGGTCAGCCCGGATGGCCTGCGGCGCGCGATGGCGCGATGATGGACGCATGGAGGAGCGAACCGGCCCGGCATCGCAGCAGCCTGGGCCGCGGCGGCCTGAGCAGCAGCGGCCAGGGCCGCCGCGGCCGGATGAGGCCTCGCCACCCGGGCGGGACGGCCAGGCCCGGACCCAGCACGGCTGGTCGGGGCAGAACTGGTCCGGGCAGAACTGGCCGGGGCAGAACTGGTCAGGGCACGGCTGGCAGAGGCACGGGCGGCTGGGACAGATCGCCAGGCGCTGGGGGCACGGGCCGCTGCGCCGCACCCGGGATGGCCGGATGGCCGGCGGGATCGCGGCCGGCCTGGCCGAGCGGACCGGGTTCGATGTCACGCTGGTGCGCATCGTCTTCGTGGTGGCGACGCTGCTGACCAGCGGCATCGCTCTGGCCGGCTACATGCTGGCCTGGCTGCTGGTGCCCCGCGCCGACGAGGACGGCAACATCGCCACCCGGGCCCTCGAGGACCGGCGCGGCATCACGCTGGCGGTGGGCTTCGGGGCGCTGCTCGCGGCGCTGCTGCTGGTCATATCGCTGCTCGGCGCGGGCTGGCTGAACCTGCCGGCCTGGCCGCTGGTGATCAGCGGCGCCGCCATGGTGCTGATCTGGCGGAACGCGCCCGCCGACGAGCAGGAACTGGTGCAGCGGGCGATCCGGCCGCTGGTCGGCCAGATGGGGAAGCGTGGCCGGGGGTGGCGCACCTGGCGGCTGGTGCTCGGGCTGGCGCTGCTGAGCGGCGGCATGGTCGCGCTGCTGCAGGGCCACCCCAGCCACATCCTGCTGCGGCAGTTCGGTGGGGTGGCGCTGGTCATCGCCGCGATCGTGGTGCTGCTCGGCCCCTGGTGGCTGGGCATTGCCCGGGACCTCATGGTGGAGCGGCAGGCCCGTGCCCGGGCCGAGGAGCGGGCCGACATCGCCTCCCAGCTGCACGACTCGGTGCTGCAGACGCTGGCGCTGATCCAGCGCCGCGCGGACGACCCGCACAAGGTGGTCCAGCTGGCCCGGGCACAGGAGCGCGAGCTGCGCGCCTGGCTGTTCGACGGCCGCCCGCCCGGCTCGCTGGGCGAGGAGGGGATGACCCTGGCCGCCGGGATCCGGCTGATCCAGCAGGAGGTCGAGGCGCAGCACGGGACGGCGACGGTGGAGGCGGTCACGGTCGGCGACTGTGATCTCGACGACGACCTGGCCGCGCTGCTGGCCGCGGCCCGGGAGGCGACCGTCAACGCGGTGAAGTGGTCGGGCGCCCCGGTTGTCTCGGTGTTCGCCGAGGTCGAGCCGACCGCGGTGTCGATCTTCGTGCGGGACAGGGGGGTAGGTTTCGACCCCGACTCGGTGCCCGGGGACCGCCGCGGGCTGACCGAGTCCATCCACGGCCGGATGGCCCGCCGCGGCGGCACCGCGAGGGTACGCAGCGTCCGGGGGGAAGGAACCGAGGTGTCCCTGACCATGCCCAGATCCGCAGGCCAGCGCCAGCCGAGCCGGACGTGACCAGCCCCAGCCCAGGTGGTGAGGGCCACGCGGCCGGTGGTGGCGCGGCCGGTGGTGGCGCGGCCGGTGGTGGCGCGGCTGGTGGTGGCGGCGCTGGGCCGCGGGTGTTCATCGTCGATGACCACGGGCTGTTCCGGTCCGGGGTGCGGTCTGAGCTCGGCGGCAAAGTTGAGGTCGTCGGCGAGGCGGACGACGTGCAGCCCGCGATCGAGGAGATCAAGCGGGTGCAGCCGGACGTGGTGCTGCTCGACGTGCACATGCCCGGCGGCGGTGGCCAGCTCGTGATCACCGCGATCAAGCCGGAGCACCCGGAGGTGCGGTTCCTGGCGCTGTCCGCGTCGGACGCGCCCGAGGACGTGATCGCGGTGGTCCGGGCGGGCGCCCGCGGCTACGTGACCAAGACGATCTCCAGTGCCGAACTGGTGGACGCGATCCACCGGGTGGCGGCGGGGGATGCGGTGTTCTCCCCCCGGCTCGCCGGATTCGTGCTCGACGCGTTCGCCGCCGCCGGGGAGCCGGACGCCGCCCGCGTGTCGTTCGACCCGGAACTGGACCAGCTCACCACCCGCGAGCGGGAGGTGCTGCGGCTGATCGCCCGCGGCTACACCTACCGGGAGGTCGCACGTGAGCTGTACATCTCCATCAAGACAGTGGAGAGCCACGTGTCCTCGGTGCTGCGCAAGCTCCAGCTGTCCACCCGGCATCAGCTCACCCGGTGGGCGGCCGAGCGCCGCCTGAACTAGAGTGGACCGCTTGACGATCAACCGCGTCGCCAGCCCTGACACCTTCGACACTGTGGTCGCCGCGCTAACCAGCATGGGCGCGGGGACGCCGCTGCTGCCCACGGACGCGGATACCGCCGAACCGTTCGCATTGCCCGTACCGGGCCGATGGGCGAACGCCGCTGGCCGAGCGCCGCAGGAGGCGGGTGCCGTGCTGTATCTGCACGGCGGCGGCTTCGAGCAAAGCCGCCCCGAACTCGAACACCTGATGGCCTACCACCTGTCGAAGGCGGCCGGCCGCCCCGCGTTCAACGTGGACTACTCGCTGGCCCCCGCGCATCCCTTCCCTGCCGCGCACGACGAGGCGGTCGCCACGTACCGGGCACTGCTGGCCGAGGGTGTCCCGGCCGGAAGGATCGTCCTGTTCGGCGAGTCGGCCGGCGCAACGCTTGGGCTGGAGATGCTGCTCACGCTCCGCGCGGAGGGCGTACCGCTGCCGGGCGTGGTGGTGCCAGTCTCGCCGATCACCGACTTCACACTGACGAACACGTCGATCGACGCCCCGGCGGGCCGGGACTTCGTCGGCCGCGAGATCCTCGAGCACATCGTCGGCCAGTACCTGAACGGGCTGCCGAACGACCAGGCCCCGCAATCGCCCATCCACGGCGACCTGACGGGCCTGCCGCGCATGCTCTTGGTAGCCGGCGGCAACGAGGCCTTGCTTGACGACACCCGGCGCTACGCCGAGACGGCAGCCAAGGCAGGCGTCCAGGTCACGCTGGACGTCTACGAGGGCATGCCGCACACGTTCCACCTGGCGATCCTGTCGGACCCGCGGCCCACGGTGGCTGCGCTCTTCCTCCGCCGCCTGTCCACCTGGCTCGGCGGGGCCCGGTAGCGCGCACGGGTGTCCGGTATACGGTGCCGGGGTGAGTTTCCGGCTGGCGACGTACGCCGTGTGCATCGAGGACGGGCGGGTGCTGCTCGCGCGTTACGCACCGCCGGAGCGCCCGGAGCGCGAGGCCAACTGGACTCTTCCGGGGGGCAGGGTCGAGCACGGTGAGGATCCGTTCGACGCGGTGATCCGGGAGATGGCCGAGGAGACCGGGTGCGAGGCGGCGGTCGAACGTCTGCTGGGCGTGGACTCGAGAGTTATCCCCGTGGCCGAACGCGCCATTCCCGGCCCTGTCCCACATCAGAATGTCGGCGTCTTCTACCGGGTACGGATCACCGGCGGCCAGCTCCGGCCCGAGCCGGGCGGCGACATCAGCGAGTCGGCCTGGACTCCGATCCCCGGCGTCGCGCACCTGCGCCGTTCATCGCTGGTCGACGTCGGCCTCGCGCTGGCACGCACCGTCCCGGCGACCGGCCACGTGGCGGCCGTCCCGGTCGGCGGCCTGATCCAGCACTGAGTCAGCATGGAGGCACGGCAGGCATCACGCCACGGCCGTCGCGGCGGCGCGGCCGGCGATGCGGCCGGAGAACAGGCAGCCGCCGAGGAACGTGCCCTCCAGTGACCGGTAGCCGTGCATGCCGCCGCCGCCGAACCCGGCCACCTCGCCCGCCGCGTACAGGCCGGGCACCGGCTCCTGGCCGGCGCCGAGCACCCGGGCGCTGAGGTCGGTGTGCAGGCCGCCGAGGGTCTTGCGGGTGAGCACGGACAGCCGGACGGCGATCAGCGGCCCGGCGGCCGGGTCGAGCAGCCGGTGCGGGCGGGCCGTCCTGATGAGCCGGTCGCCCAGGTACGAGCGGGTACCCCGCACCGCGGTGACCTGCAGGTCCTTGGTGAACGGGTTGGCGATCTCGCGGTCCCGGGCGATCACCTCGGCCTCGACCACGGCCGGGTCGAGCAGGCCGTCGCCGGTGATCGCGTTCATGCCCGCGACCAGGCCGGGCACGGAGTCCGCCGTCACGAAGTCCGCGCCGTTATCCACGAACGCCTGCACCGGGCCTGGCACGCCGGCCCGACCCCTGGCCAGCACGTCACGGACCGAACGGCCGGTCAGGTCGGGGTTCTGCTCGGAGCCGGAGAGCGCGAACTCCTTCTCGATGATCTTGCGGGTGAGCACGAACCAGCTGTGGTCGTGACCGGTGCGGCGCAGGTGCTCCAGGGTGCCGAGGGTGTCGAAGCCGGGGAAGAGCGGGACCGGCAGCCGGTGGCCGGTGGCGTCCAGCCACAGCGACGACGGGCCGGGCAGGATCCGGATGCCGTGGCCCGGCCAGATCGGGTTCCAGTTGTGCAGGCCCTCGACGTAGTGCCACATCCGGTCCGGGTTGATGACGCTGGCGCCGGCCTGCTGGGCGATGGCCAGCATCCGG
>DASYAV010000093.1:0-21950 GCA_036501145.1 Streptosporangiaceae bacterium
ACCGGCTGGCCCACCCCAGCCAACCCGTACTCGCTGGGTGAGCCGGCCGGCAACGAGGCCGAAATCGTCGTGCTGCACCTGACCAAGAAGTAACCGGATCGCCCCGGCGGCCGGGTGACCTCCCGCCGGGGCGACCGTTGGTTAGTGTGGTTGCGATGGGTCGTCTAGGGCTTCCCCGCCGGGCGGCCCGGTCACGAGGTTCGGGGGCGACCTGTTCGGCGTGGACGCCGCCTCGGCGTCGGCCGCCTGGGCGGTGGGCGACACCGAACTCCGTCACCATTCGGCCACGGTGCTGCTGCACTGGGACGGCAAAAGCTGGACGCGGGCGGCTGAGCCGCTGCCGGGCACACTGTGGGCGGTCAAAGCGCTGTCTCCCGGTAACGCCTGGGCCTTCGGGGATCTCGAGACCGCCACGACCTTCGAGACGCTGGTGCCGCACTGGAACGGCACGACGTGGGCGCGGGTGGCCAGCCCCAGCCCGGGCCCGCCGCCCGTAGCCGATGACCTGTACGGTGTCGATGCCGTGTCGCCAGCCGACGCATGGGCAGTCGGGGACCTCGACAACACCGTGCCGGGCCCCACGTTCAAGACCGTGGTGTTGCGCTGGAACGGCACGCGCTGGGCCCGGACCTGACCGAGTTGCCGGGGCGAGGTCAGCCCGCCGGGGAGATCCGGGCGGCGAACACCTCGCCGGCTGGCAGCTGGCGCGGGATGGTGACCCGCTGGCCGCCGGCCCGCACGCCGTCCACCGGCTCGCCGGAAGCCAGGTCCACCACGTGCGCACCGGCACCCGGCCAGCCGAACGTGAACCGGGCAGTGGTCTCCTGCGGGCCGTGGTTGAACGCGATCAGCACGGCCTCGCCGCCTCGGTGACCAGCAGGTGCGGTTCCACCGCGGCGCCGGCGTCCGGCACCTCGACCGGCGGCCTGGCCCCGGCGGCGTGCGCCAGCCCGGCCAGGAACCGCCGCGCGCCGTCGTCGCCGAGCCGGTGCACGGACAGGCTCAGCAGCGAGCCGGCCAGCACGGCCCAGCCCGCACCGGCCGCTCCCGCCTGCGCCTCCCCGGCCTGCGCCTCCCCGGCCTGCCGCACCCGGCGGGCGGTGATCGCGGGTGAGCCGTCGGCGAAGACGGCCAGCACCTCGGCGTCGCGGGCCTCCAGGCGCTGCTGGAACAGCGTGCCGTTGATAACGTCGCCGGGGTTCAGCCCGGGCAGCAGCGGGTGGTCACGCAGCACCCGGATCGGCACCGGCTCGTCCTGGGCGGTCCGCTCGCAGTCCCGCTCCCGCGCGCCGAACAGGCCGTCCAGGCCGAGCGCGGGGATGGCCTGGCCGGAGCGGCCGGCGTCGTCGGTCCAGCCCGCCCTGGCCTCGGCCAGCAGCACGCCACCGCGGGCGGCGAACTGGCCGGCCGCCGCGGCCGCGGCGGGGGTGAGCGCGAGGGCGAACGGCAGGTACAGCACGCGGTGCCGGGCGGGCAGGCCGGCCTCGATCTGGTCGGTGTGCACGTAGTCAGCCGGGATCCGCTCGCCGTACAGCGCCCGGTAGACGCCCACGTAGCTGCGGCTGGGCACGTAGTGCCAGCTCTCCCGCATCGCGGCCCACAGCGTGTTCGCGTGCACGTTCCAGCAGATCGCCACCTCGGCGGGTACCGGGCGGGCCGGGCCGAGCACGTCCTGATGCGCCCGCACGATGCTGGCCACCTGGCCAGCCGCGCGGGTGCGGTCGTTCGCCGAGCCGTCCAGGTTGGCCAGCCCGAACCCGCCGGACTCGATGCCGGTCGTCATCGGGTACCAGGCGTAGAAGTGCAGGCCCTTGGCGCCGTGTGCGATGCACTGCCAGGCGTAGGACCGCACGTCCGCGCCGGTCACCGGCGCGGCGAAGGTGCCGACGTAACCGTGCCCGCCCTGCAGCTCACCCAGCCAGAACGGCGCGTCGCCGCTGGCCGAGCGGGTGCAGGCGAGCAGTGCCGAACGGAACGCCGGGGCGGCGGTCTCCTTCGCGCCGACGTGCTTGGGGTACAGCGACGTGCCGTACACGTCCACGCTGGCCGGCATGTGCCAGTCGTCAGGTGAGCCGTGCCCGCTGGTGGGCAGCGTGAGCAGGCACGGCACCGCCGAGTGGCTGCTGGTCACGTGGTGGTCGGCGCGGCGCACCTGGTCGTGCCGCCAGCGCAGGTCCGCGGCCAGCTTGTCCATCAGGAAGTGCTGCCAGTCCAGCACCGGGACAGAGGTCATCAGCGTGGTGAAACGCGGCGGCGTGACCTCCCCGAACGAGGCGAAACCCCGGTACCAGGCGGCGTTCAGCGTCTCGACGGTGCGGTACCTGCCGCGCAGCCAGTCCCGGAACCGGGTCACGGTGTGCGGGCAGTAGCAGAACATCGACTGCTCGGTGAGGAAGTCGAAGTAGCTCCACTGCACGATGTGCGGCTCGCTCCACAGGTCCCAGCCGCGGAAGGCGGCCCGGCCGGCCAGCCGCCCGGCCAGTTCGCCGAGGAACAGCCCGGCCCGTTCGCGGACCGCCGGGTGGTCGTAGCAGTAGCCGGGGCTGCCCTGGGAATCGATGGCCTCGCCGCCGGCTGCGACGTAGCGCCCGTCCGGGTAGTCGCGGCCCACCCAGTCCGGCGCGGAGTCCAGGTAGACCTGCACGTAGAAGCCGAGACCGGCCTCCTCGGCCAGGTCGGCCAGCAGGTCCAGGTTGCGGAAGTCATATGTGCCGCGGGCCGGTTCCCCGGCCGCCCAGTCCGCCCAGCAGCGGAACGCGTCAAGACCGCTGTCCCGCATCGTGTCAAGATCCCGGCGCCACCGCTCCCGGTCTCCCGGCTCCGGCGGGCGCACCATCGTGGCCCGGGTGCGGCCGCCGCCGTACCAGGCCGACACCACGATCTGCGGGGTGCTGTCCCCGGCCGCGGGACCGCCCGCCGCGGGCGCGGTCACTGGCCGGGGGTGCCGCTGGCCGCGCCGCCGGGGGCACTGCTACCGGAGACACTGCCACCGGAGACACTGCCGCGGGCGGCGGCCCGCAGCACCCGATCGCGGTGCGCGGCGAACACCTCGTCGTTGGCGGCGGGGGCCGCGCCCGGCGCCGTGGGGCAGACGAACGTGGGCAGCGTGACGCCGCGCGCGGCCAGCCGCGCGGCCGTGCGGGTGAGCAGTTCGGTCATGCACGAGCAGGCCACGATCGTGGAGGCGCCGCCCACCGGGGCGCCCCAGCCGTCCACCGTGACCAGCGCGTCCTCGGCAGGCACCCCGGTGTCGATGACGACGTCGGCCAGGTCGGCGAGCCGCTGGCCGGAGGAGTGCCCGGCGGGCCGGGCCAGATTGGCCCGCGAGGTGATGCCGATCACCCGGGCGCCCCGCTGCTGGGCGATCATGGCCGCCTCGACCGGGGCGGCGTTGCGGCCGCCGTGCGAGAACACGATGAGCACGTCACCGTCGTGCACCGGCCGGTGGCCGAGGAAGTTGCCGATGTAGCCCTCGGTGCGCTCCAGCCAGAGCAACTCCTGGACGCCACCCGGGCCAAGCACCTCCCACCAGGCCAGCCGGGGGTCGATGAGCGGGTTCAGCCCGGCGAAGCTGCCGTACCGGGGAAACGCCTCCATGACCGGGATCACCGAGTGACCGCTGCCGAACAGGTGGACGAGCCCGTCTCCGGCGAGGGTGCCGGCCATCAGATCAGCACCCTTGCCGAACGCCTCGTCCTGGCTCTCCAGGCCGGTCAGCAGGGCCGTGAGCCGGGGAAGGAACATGCCGCCAGCAGCACCCCCAGCAGGGCCATCACCAGTGCCGTCACCAGACATGCCAACCCTTTCATCACTCCGCTACAGTCATGACGTAATGCTGTTATAACATAATTACCTGTGAACGTGACCCCGGGCATCTCGGTCTTCCTCGGTGAGCACGCCACCCGGCTGCGCGGTGCCCGCGTCGCGCTGCTCGCCGGGCCCGCGAGCGTGCTGCCCGACCTCGGCCACACCCTGGACGCGCTGCTGGCGGCCGGGCTGAACGTGGTCGCCGTGCTCGGCCCCGAGCACGGCTTCCGGGGCAGCATGCAAGCGGGTTTCGCCGAGCAGTCCGGGGTGGACCAGGCGACCGGCGTGCCGGTCATCGACGCCTACGACCGCCCGATGGACGACGTGCTCGCGGCGGCCGGGGCGCAGGTGGTGATCGCCGACCTGCAGAACGCCGGCGTGCGGTTCTACACCTACGAGTCGTCGCTGCACGACCTGATCGGCGCCGCAGGGCGCACCGGGACCGAGGTCATCGTGTGCGACCGGCCCAACCCGGTGACCGGCGCCGCGGTGGCCGGGCCGGTGCTCGACCCCGGATACGCCTCGTTCGTCGGCCGGGCGGCGGTCCCGCTGCGGCACGGCATGACCACCGGCGAGCTCGCGCTGCTGTTCGCGTCCCGGCAGGACGCCGCCGGCCTGGTGCGGGTTGTCCCGATGAGCGGCTGGTGGCGCGCCGCCTGGTTCGACGAGACCGGCCTGCCCTGGGTGCCGCCGTCACCGAACATGCCGACGGTGACGACGGCGCAGTGCTACCCGGGCAGTTGCCTGATGGAGGGCACGAACCTGTCCGTCGGCCGCGGCACCACGACCCCGTTCGAGCTGATCGGCGCGCCCTGGGTGACGCACGAACTCGCCCGGCGGCTGCGCGCGCTGGATCTGCCCGGTGTCGCGTTCCGCGAGGCGTACGCGGTGCCGCAGTTCGACCGGTACGCCGGGCAGCCGGTCTGCGGGGTGCAGCTGCACGTCACCGACCGGCGGCGGTTCGAGCCGCTCCGGGTGGCGCTGGAGATCCTGACGGTGACCGGCGCCCTGTGGCCGGGGCGGCTGACGTTCTCGGCGAGCCATTTCGACCGGCTGGCCGGGTCGGGCCTGCTCCGGGAGGCCTTGGCGGCCGGGACCCCGGCCGCCGACATCGTGGCCGGCTGGGACGCCGGGCTGCGGGACTTCGGGCCGGCCCGTGCCGCGCACCTGCGCTACGGCTGACCTGGGACCGGCTGACCCTGGCTCAGCGGTCCGGCTCGCCGCCCACGGTGAGCACGGTGAGCGAGTGCGCCGGGAACTTGTGCCGCCACTGGCCCGGGAGCCTGACGTCGGCGGTCTCGGCCACCGACACCGTGTCCGGCTGGCCGAAGGAGTTCTCCGAGCGCCAGTCCGGGGCGTTGAGCTCGGCCAGCCGGGCTGGCCCGGGTGGCAGCGCGGCGGCGAACCGGACGTCGGCCACGACGTCCTCGTCCGGTGACCTGTTGACCACGCTCACCATGAGCTTCTGCTGCCGCCGCGACCAGGTGGCGACGGCGTCCAGCACCGGGAACGGCCCGAGGTCGGCGAACCGGGCCGGCCAGGGCCGGGGACCGTCGGGCTCGGTGAGCTCGTGCCTGGCACACTCGACGCTCACATCGAGCGCGGCGCCACCCAGGTGATCGGCGAACAGCCGGAGCGGATGGTAGATGGATTGCAGCAGGATGCCGTCCGGGCGGGTGACGATGGGCGCGATCGTGTTGACGAGCTGAGCGAGATTAGCCATCTTCACCACCCCGGCGTGCCGGACGAAGCTGTGCAGGTAGGTGGCGACGGCGAGCGCGTCGGCCAGGTTGTAGCGCTCCTCGAGCCCGGCAGCGCCGTTCATCTCCCTGAACCAGACGTTCCATTCGTCGTAGGCGACGTGAATCGGATGCGGCACCCGCTGGGCGTGCCGGGCCCGTTCAATGAGCGCGCCGGCCACCCGCAGCGCCCGCTCGCTCTGGTGCGGGGCGAGCACGTTGGCCCAGTAGTCCTCGTCGCCGGTGTAGATGTGGATGCTGTGCCAGCGGACGAACGGCGCGAGGCCGTCGATGACGGTGACGTCCCAGTCGCTCAGCCCGCTCTCCCCGCAGGACACCAGTTCCACGGTCGGGTCGGTCCAGGTCAGCACCTTGGCCAGCTGCCGGGCGTCCTTGACGTAATCCTCCGCCGAGCGCTGCCCGATCTGCCAGGCGCCGTACATCTCGTTGCCGAGTGCCCAGTACCGGACCCGGTACGGCTCGGGGTGACCGTTGTCCGCGCGCCGGCGGGCCCACTCGGTGTCATCGGTCCCGTTGCAGTACTCCAGCCAGGCCTGGGCCTCGTCGATCGTCCCGGTGCCCATGTTGAGGCAGAGGTAGGGCTCGGCGCCGACCGCACGGCAGAACGCGATGAACTCGTCGGTGCCGAACCGGTTCGGCTCCACGCTGTGCCAGGCCAGCTCGGTGCGGCGGGGCCGGCGATCGGCGGGCCCAATGCCGTCGGTCCAGTGGTACCCGGAGGCAAAGTTCCCGCCCGGCCAGCGCAGCACCGGCGGCCGCAGCGCCCGGACCGCGTCGATAACGTCCTTGCGGAAGCCGTGCTCGTCGGACAGCGGGGACCCTTCGTCGAAGATCCCGCCGTAGATGCACCGGCCCAGGTGCTCGGCGAACCCGCCGAGGATGCGCCGGTCCACCCGGCCCACGACCCGCTCGTTATCGACCTTGATGATTGCCACCGTGGCGTTGCCTCCTAAGTCGCACGGGTGCCGCGGCCGGCCGCGCCCGGTCAGCCGGTGACGCTGCCGAGCAGCAGGCCGCCCCGCCAGTACCGCTGCAGCACGAGGAACAGGATGATCAGCGGGATGATCGTGACGAACGCGCCGGTCACGACGACCGGCACGAACGCGGAGGTGCCGTTGGCCTCCGCGTGCTGGGACAGCAGGCCAAGGCCGACGGTCAGCGGGTACAGGTTCGACCGGCTGAAGATGATCAGCGGCAGGAAGTAGTTGTTCCAGACGCCGACGAAGCTGAGCAGCAGCACGGTGACCAGGCCGGGCCGCATGAGCGGGAGCCCGACCCGGATGAAGATCCGCAGTTCTCCCGCCCCGTCGATGCGGGCCGCGTCGACCAGTTCCGGCGGCACCGAGGCCTGGATGAACGTGCGCATGAGGTACACCCCGACCGGGGTCACCATGCTCGGCAGGATCATCCCCCACACCGAGTTGATCAGCCCGGCCTTGGCGTAGACCAGGTACAGCGGCAGCGTGATGGCCGTGATCGGCACCAGCAGCGCGGACATGACCAGCGCGAACAGCGCCTTGGAGGCGCGGAAGGAGTAGCGGGCGAAGCCGTAGCCGGCCAGCGCGGACAGCAGCGTCGCGCCCACCCCTCCCGCCGCCGAGTACAGCGCCGTGTTGGCCAGCCAGCTGGCGTACGTGCCGCCGGCGTCGGCGTTGGTGAACAGCAGGGTCAGGTTGTGGAAGAACACGAACGGGCGGGCGAACCAGAAGCCGAAGGACTGGTAGATGTTCGCCTGCGTCTTGGTGGAGTTGACCGCGATCCAGGCGATCGGCGCCAGGGTGAACACCGCGAACAGCGCGCACAGCGTGGTCATCAGCGTGACGGTGCCGCGGCGCAGGCCATACAGCCGCAGCGGGATCATGTCCTGGGCAGCGGGTTCCCGGCGGCGCCGCCAGCGGCGGCCGGTGGAGGTGGCCGGGGCGCTCACCGGTCACCGCGCCTGCGGCGCCGCCAGGCCAGCGAGCCGGTGGAGATGACGAACACGACCAGGCCGAGGACGACCGCCGCGGCGGCGCCCAGATTGTACTCACCGCTGCCGATCGAGGTGTTGTAGACGAAGATCGTCGGGGTGAAGCCGTAGGAGATCGCCTGCGGCTGGAAGGTGGCCAGGATCATCGGCTCGGTGAACAGCTGCAGCGCGCCGATCATGTTCAGGAAGATGAGCATGACGATGGCCGGGCGGACCATGGGCAGCTTGACCCGCATGATGATCCGCCACAGCGGCGCCCCGTCAATCAGCGCCGCCTCGACCACCTGCCGCGGCACGGCCTTCAGCGCCGTATAGAAGATGATCATGTTGTAGCCGGTGAACTCCCAGACCACGATGACGATCACGGTCGGCAGGATCAGCCCCGGCGAGAAGTAGTTGGTGCCGGAGAAACCGAGCGCGTCCGCCAGCCGGGTGAACGGGCCGAACTGCGGGACCAGCAGGAAGGACCACATCACGGACGCGACCACGGCAGGGACCGCGAACGGCAGGAAGAACACCAGCCGGAAGAACCGGCCGAACTTGGCCAGGCCGAGATCGAAGATCACCGCGAAGAAGAAGGCGAGGCCGAGCGTCACCGGCACCTGCACCGCGGCGAACACGACGACCCGGCGCACCCCCGCCCAGAACTCCGCCGACGCGAAGACCTGCCCGTAATTGGCCAGCCCGGCGAAGTGGGTGCCGCCGATGAGCTGGCTGACGAACAGGCTCTGGTAGATCGCGTAGCCGAGCGGGGCGAGCATGAACGCACCGAAGCAGATGACGAACGGGGCGATGAACAGCAGCCCGCGCAGGTCCCGGCGGTGCGTCCAGCCGGGCCGCCCGCCGGGCCGGGGCTCGGCCGAGCGGACCAGAAAGCCGCCCAGCCGGCCCCGCTGCTCACGCACCGGGACGGCCATGCCGGTCACGAAGTCCCCGCGGCCGGCACCGCAGACGCCCCTGCGGGCGTCCCGTCCCGGTTTCCCGGCACCTGGCTGCCGTTCAATGGGTGACGGTGAAGCCCTGGGCCTGCGCGTACTTCACCAGCGCGCTCTGGTAGGCGCGGAACGCGGCCGGCACCGTCTCGGTGCCGTTCAGCACCCCGGCGAACACCGACGCGCCCTCGGTGAGCGCCTCGGTCATGAACGGCGGCCACTGAATCGCCACCACGTGGGCCGCGGTGCTGACGAACACCGGGTTCGGCGTGGAGTGGCCGGACAGCGGGATCGTCGCGCTCTTCAGCTGGCTGCTGTCCAGCAGCGGCTTGTACCCGGGGAAGGCGCCCGCGGCCGGGGAGTTCAGGATCTTCCAGGAGGCGAGCGTGCCGCCGTACCACTCGGCGAACTCCGCCGCCTGCTTCGGGTGCGCCGTTCCCTTGACCACCGCGAAGGTGGAACCGCCCCAGCTGCCGGCCAGGTCCTGGCCCGCGGACTCCTGGGGCAGCGTCGCGGCGCGCCAGTCGCCGACCGTCTGCTTCACGTTCGGCGCCATGTCGGCCGGCGACCAGGCCGCGGACAGCCAGCTGGCGTCGACGCTGTTGTCCAGGTTGTGCCAGAAGACCGGGCTGAAGTCGGAGGTGTGGTTGATCTCTTTCGCGCTGATCAGCTTCTGCCAGTAGCTGGCGAAGGCCATCTGCGCGGGCCCGGTGAAATCGATCGTGACGTCCTTGCCGCCGGAGTACCGGAATGGGAAGCAGCCGGCCTCCTGCATGAGCGAGTACAGCCACTGCGTCTCGACCGGGTCGAAGTTCGCGAGGTAGGCCGACGGGTCGGCGTGGTGCAGCTTGGCCGCGTCGGTGGCGAACTGCGCCCAGGTCGTGGGCGGCGTGATGTGGTACTTCGAGAGCAGCTTCGAGTTGTAGTAGAACGCCATCGGGCCGATGTCACCGGGCATCGAGTAGACGGCCCCGCCCTGGCTCACCTGGTCCCAGGCGAACGGCACGATGTCGCTGCGGTAGGCGTTCACGCCGTACGGCACCAGGTTGACCAGGCTGTGGGTGATCTCCAGCGAGGGCAGTTCGAGGTACTCGACCTCGGCCACGTCGGGAGTGCCGCTCCCGGCGTGCAGCGCGGCGGTGAGCTTGGTGTACTCGTTGATGGCCGCGCCGTTGTTCTCCAGCGACACGCAGATGCTCGGGTGTGTCTTGTTGAACTCGTTCACCACCTGCTGGTAGCCGGGCGCCCAGCCCCAGAAGGTGATCTGGGTGGCGCCCTTCGTGCACCCCGCGGGCAGGCGGTGCGTGCTCGCCGTCGTCGACGATCCAGACGACCCGCCGCAGGCGGAGAGCGCGAGCAGGGCGGTGGCAGCGGCAGCGCTGATGCCCAGTGTGGTGCGGCGGCGGGCGGTGGCGTGGCGGCGGGCGGCGCGCTGAGTGTGAGGTGAGCTGACCCGGCGTGTTCTTGTCATGCTTTCTCGTCCTTTCCAGGTCCAGCACCGGCGCCGGCCGGGCCCCCGGCGACGGCAGCGAGCGGTCCGCGGGCAGCGGGGCGCGGGGACCGGGCAGCGGCCGGATACGGGGTCGGCCTGGCGAGTTTTTACAACGTTAGAAATCAGGCAGACCGCTGTCAAGACCCGCACAACGTGGCATCTGCCTGGACATACGGCGCCATGCATACAATGATCTGGCCTTTACCAGAGCCTGGTATATGTTTTCCACGGGGTAAGGAGGCGCCATGGCTGTGCGCCTGCAGGACGTTGCTGTGCATGCAGGAGTGTCGGTTAAGACAGTTTCTAACGTTGTCAACGGCTACCAGCATGTCTCCTCCCGTACCCGGGCCCGGGTCGAGGCCGCGGTGGCTGAGCTCGGCTACCGGCCCAACCTGTCGGCGCGGAACCTGCGGGGCGGGCGGTCGGGGATCATCGCGCTGGCCGTGCCGGAACTCGGGGTCCCGTACTTCGCCGAGCTGGCCCAGCTGGTGGTGGAGGCGTCGGCCGACCGCGGCTTCACCGTCCTCATCGACCAGACCGGCGGGCACGCCGATCAGGAGCGGCTGGTGCTCGAGGGAATCCGTGCGCACCTCATCGACGGCCTGATCTTCTCCCCGCTGGCCCTCGGCCAGCCGGAGTTGGCCAGCCGCCGGGACACCACGCCGCTGGTGCTGCTCGGTGAGCGGATCGGCGGCACCCTGGCCGACCACGTGGCCATCGACAACGTCACCGCGGCCAGGGAAGCGGTGCTGCACCTCGTCCAACAGGGCCGGCAGCGGGTGGCCGCGATCGGCGCCCAGCGCGACGCCAGCGGGGAAACCGCTCACCTGCGGCTGGCCGGTTACCGGCAGGGACTCAAGCAGGCCGGGCTGCGGTACAACGCGGCGCTGGTGGCCGAGACGCCGGCCTTCCACCGGCTGGAGGGCGCGCGGGCGATGGCCCGGCTGCTGGACGGGCGGACGGTGCCGGACGCGGTGTTCGCGTTCAACGACCTGCTGGCCCTGGGCGCGCTGCGGACCTGCCACGACCGCGGGGTGCGGGTGCCCGAGGACGTCGCGCTGGTCGGGTTCGACGACATCGACGACGGCCGCTACTCGGTGCCGTCGCTGTCCACGGTGTCACCGGACAAGGAGCAGATCGCCAGGGTCGCGGTGGACCTGCTGGTCTCCCGGCTAGGGCGGGCCGGCGGCGCACCGCCGCGCACCACCCAGTACATGGCCCGGCACCAGCTCGTGATCAGGGAGAGCAGCGCCGGGGCCGCGGCCAGCGTGCCGCTGTGGGCCCGGTAGAGCGTCCCGGACGGCCTTGACAATCCCGGGCATAGCGCCCCACGATCTGTACAACGTTGTAAACATCGTGGGTTGTAGGACTCCGCGGGAGGAAGCATGCCCAGGATTGGCCGGCCCCCGGGTGGGGCCAGGACGCGCAACCGACCCAGGACCACAGGCAGGGCCGGATCCACCCGCCTAATGCGGTCCGCCACGCGGATCCGGCCAGCGGGCCGGGCGGTCCGGTTCGTGGCCGCGGCGGCGGCGCTCGGGCTGGCGGCGGCCGTGCTGGCGGCCAGCCCGCACGCGCTGGCCGACGGGACCGGGAACCTGCTCTACACCCCGACCTCCAGCAACGAGGCCAACGCCTACGCCCGGGTGATCCAGCTGCAGCACGCCGGCCCGGACAACGGGATGCTGATCGGCACCTTCGAGCACTGGTACACCGACGGCACGCCCTCGGAGTACATCATCAAGGCCAGCAAGGACGGCGGCACAAGCTGGTCCACACTGTCCACCGTGCACGACACGCTGACCGGGGCCGGCCACCCGGTCTCCCAGATGTGGCAGCCGTTCCTGTTCGAGTTCCCGCGCAAGCTCGGCGCCTACCCGGCCGGGACCATCATGCTGGTCGGCAACACCGTGCCCGCCGACGGCTCGTACACCGAATTCCAGGAGTGGCTGTCCTTCGACCACGGCCAGACCTGGAAGTCGATGGGCACCATCCAGCAGGGCGGCACTTTCGGCGACGGCATCTGGGAACCACAGGTGCACCTGGACACACAAGGCCAGCTGGTGATGGAGTTCTCCGACGAGCGGGACAACTCCGCGCACAGCCAGATGATCGCCCAGATGGTCTCGGGCAACGGCGGGGCCAGCTGGAGCAAGTCGTATCCGGTCGTGGCCAGTTCGGTCCAGCCGGACCGGCCGGGCATGGCCAACGTCACCCGCATCGGGCCACACGGCGGCTACGTGATGTCCTACGAGGTGTGCGGGCAGCCGAACTGCGCGGCGCACCTGAAGTTCTCCAAGGACGGCCTGCACTGGGGCGACCCGGCGGACATCGGCTCCTGGCTGGAGACTACGGAGGGCTACTACCTCGGCAACAGCCCCAACATCACCTGGGTGCCCAACGGCAGTCCGAAGGGCGAGCTGGTCATGGCCGCGCAGCAGATCTGGGACGCGGTGGACAGCCAGCCGGCCCCGATCGACTACCGCGGCGTGTTCGTGAACACCGACGGCGGCAAAGGCCCGTGGAACTGGGCCCCCGCGCCCTGGCATATCTCCACCTCGTCCTCGGCCTGTAACGCCGACTACAGCCCCGACCTGCTGCCGGTGGGCACGGACGGCATGATCATGTACACCGCGCCCACCAGCGTGCCGGGCTCGTCGGCCTGCGGTGAGGCGACCGGCACCGCCGACCTGGGCGTGCTGCCCTACCACAGCAGCTTCGCCAGCACCGGCCAGGAGGGCTGGGACATGTTCGGCGGCACCTGGTCGGCCAGCAACGGCGTGCTGTCGGAGACCAGCGGCGGGACCGGCGGGAACAAGGCCGTCACCGGTTCCAGCGGATGGCGCGACTACCAGCTGAGCGCGCAGGTCGAGGCCACCTCGGCGGGCAGCGTGGACGGCGTGGCGGTCCGGGTGTCGGACGCCTCCACCGGCGCCGACTCCTACCGCGGCTACCTGGTGTTCTTCGACTCCAGCGCCGGCGACTTCGTGATCGCGAAGGAGAACTACAGCTACGAGCCGCTGGCCACGGTGAACGTGCCCGGCGGGGTCGCCGCGAACACCTGGTACCAGATCACCGTCCAGGCGGTGGGCAGCCACATCAGTGCCACGCTGGCGCCGGCCGGCGGCGGCGCGCCGGTGGCCCAGCTGTCCGCCACCGACCCGTACAACTCCTTCCCGCAGGGCATGATCGGGCTGCGGGACTTCAACGGCACCGCGAGCTGGCAGGACATCTCGGTCACGCCGCTGCACTGACCGCCCGCCGGCCGCGCGCCGGGCGGGCCGGGAGACCGGTCCTGGCACCGCCGCCCCGGCTCTGGCCGGCGGCGGTGCCAGGGCGCCGGGCACGCGGACTGCACAGGGCAGGAGTTCCGCCTCGCTGACCTGCCCGTGCGAGGTGGCGGCTGGCCGTGGGGTCAGGAAGCGGCATCCGGTGGCGTCCGGACGAGCGCGGTGAGCGCCAGGCAGGACTGCTTGGCGAGATCGGCGAGGCCGGACGCGTCTGCCGTGAACGGCTCGCGCATGGCGAACCCGGTGAAGACCGCCTTGATCGCCTTTGCGATGGCCATTCCCTCCTGTGGTGTGGTGCGGTGCGCCGGCCGCGCGGGATCGATGATCCGGTTCTCGAGCAGCCCCGCGAGCTGGCGGACTTCGGTTTCGAGCATGTGGGTCAGGCGCAGCCGCAGCTCCTCGTCGTGCACGGCGGACAACAGCAGGTGCAGCTCGAAGGCGGCCTGTGTTTTCGTGTAGCCGCTGTAGGTCGCGATCCAGGTCTGCGCATACCGGTCGATCACCGCCCCCAGGGGCAGGGCCGGGTCGTATCCCTGGATTCCGAGATCCACCCGGGAGATCTCATCGGCAAGGACGGCGACCAGCAGCTCGCTCTTGCTGCCGAAGATGGAGTAGATGGCGCCGGTGGTCAGCCCGGCCGCGTCGGCGATGGCCTCCAGCCGGACCTCTGCACCTTCTCGTGCTATCAAACCGGTTGCCGCGTCGAGAAGTGCGCGCCGGTTGGCGGCTTTCGCGTCGGCCCGTCGCACCGGTCTCCTCCGTCCGTTGACGGTTTCGCCAGACACCGTTACCGTAATCCGATTATTACAGTAATGAGATTACGGTAACGGTGAGGAGCAGCACTGTAACGCAGGCAATGCCCTCCCTTCCCGCCGGCCCGGGCGGGGGAGAGCGTGGTTGCGCCGCGGTGGCTGCACCAGCACTGAGTGGGAGTGAACACATGGTGGCTCGGGCCGCCCGCCTCGATCAGGTCGTTCACCTTTCCGACGGCCGGGTCCTCGGCTACGCAGAGTACGGGGCGCCATCTGGGCCGCCACTGTTCTTGTTCCACGGCTTGCCCGGCTCGCGGCTTGACGCCCCGCAGATGTGGCCCGGGGACCCCGCCGCCGTCCGGATCATCGCGCCCGATCGGCCGGGATTTGGGGCATCAACGCTCCAGGCCGGCCGGGGCCTGACGGACTGGGCGGATGATGTGCGTCAGCTTGCCGATTCGCTGGACATCGAGCGGTTCCTGGTGGCGGGATTCTCGGGCGGTGGCCCGCATGCGCTGGCCGTCGCTCACGGCCTGCCTGACCGGGTGATCGCCGCAGGCAGCATCAGCGGCGCCGGGCCGATCGACACCCCGGATGCTCTGGTGGGTATGAACCGCGTCAACCGGCTGATTTTCCGGGTCGCCAGGAAGGCACCCCCGGCGTTGGGCCTGCTGGTCGCCCCGCATGCCTACCTCGTGAAACGCCAGCCGGGGAGGGTCGTCGACCGGTCCGCTGACGATAAGAGGCTGCCAGAAGCCGACCGGGAGGCAATGACCAGCCCGCGCCAGCGAGAACTCATGATCATGGCGGCCCCCGAGGCCTTCCGCCAGGGTATCCGCGGCCTCGTCCATGAGGCCCATATCTGCGCGGGGCCATGGGGATTCGACCCCGCCGCCATCAAGCCTCCCGTGTTCATCTGGCACGGTGACCGGGACACCAACGTCCCCCTGCACATGGCGCAGCAGCTTGCCGCGCGGATCCCGGACAGCAGGCTCACCATCTACCAGGGCGAAGGCCATCTGATCGTGCCGAAGCACTGGACCGAAATCCTCACTGCGCTTGTGTCTGCACAGCGGCACCTCGCATAGGCGAGCCGGTCGCGCCCGCAGTCAGCGGAGGATCCGGACAGGATCCTCGAGCAGGGTGGTGAAGACGCGCAGCCACCGGGCCGCCGTCACCCCGTCCACCGGGCGGTGGTCGACGGACAGAGTCAGGGTCATCACCCGGCCAGGGCGCACCTTGCCGCCGCGCACGACCGGGACCTCACGCACCGCGCCGACCGCCAGGATCGCGGACTGCGGCTGATTGATGACGGCGGCGAACTCCTCGGTGCCGTGCATGCCGAGGTTGGTGATCGTCGCCGTGCCGCCGGCCAGCTCGCCGGGCCGCAGCCGGCCGTCCCTGGCCCGGCCGGCCAGGTCAGTGACGACGGCGGCGATGCGGGACACCGACAGCTGCTCGACCGAACGGACGACCGGCGCGACCAGGCCGTCATCGGTGGCGATCGCGACCGACAGGTCCACGGTGGCGAAACTCCGGACCGCGTCGGGGGTCCACATCACGTTCATGGCGGGCACCTCGAGGTGGGCATGCGCGGCCGCTTTGAGCAGCAGGTGAGTGAGGGTGATCCGGGGAGCGCCGGCGGCGTTCAGCTGCCGGGCGAGCTTGGCCAGCTTGCGCACGTCCGGTGTGGCGCGCAGGTAGAAGTGCGGGATGGTCTGCTTGCTCTCGGTGAGCCGGGCGGCGATCGCCCGGCGCAGCCGCGAGTGCGGAATATCGATGTACGCCGGGCCCGCCGGAGCCTCAGCGCCGCCGGTCCTGGCCCCGGCCGGCGTGGCCGGAGCGGCCACCTCTGGCGTGGTTGACGGGGACGGCGCGGTCTGGCGGGCGATCGCCGCTTCGACGTCGCGCCGGACGATGCGGCCGTTCGGGCCGGTGCCGGTGATGCCCTGATAGGTCAGGCCCGCCTCGCGGGCCAGGCGGCGGGCGATCGGGCTGATGAAGATCCGGCCGTTTCCGTTCCGGTCCGCACCGCTCTCCCGGGCAGCATCAGCGATCGCGGCACGCGCTTCCGCGGGAGCGCCGTCCTCGGCTCCGGCGTCCTCGGCTCCGGCGCCGGAGAGGCCGAGGCGGCCGAGCAGGGCGTCGGCGTCACCGCCGGTCTCGCCGGTGGTCCCGGTGACCGCGATCGGCATGCCCGCGGCGACCGCCGCGCCCTCCGGTACCAGCCGGCGCAGCAGCACGCCGTCCGCGCCAGCCGGCACGTCGAAGGCCGCCTTGGCGGTCTCCACCGTGGCCACCGGGTCCTGCGCCGAGACCGCGCTGCCCTCGGCGACCAGCCAGGCGGTCAGCACCGCGTCGGTCTCGCCCGCCACCGCCGAGGGCATCCGCAGCAGGTCAGCCATGGCTCGCCTCCGTCGCCTGCGGCAGTCCCCTGCGGTCAGCCATGACTGGTCTCCGTCATGGCGCGCAGCGCGGCCACGACTTCCTCGGCGCGGGCGATCGCGGCTCGTTCCAGCACCTTGCTGATGCTCGGCGAGGCCTCCCCGCCGGTCACCCGCTGCACCGGCTGGTCCAGCCAGTCGAAATAACGGCGCTGGATCTCGTCGGCGAGCCAGCCGCCGTAGGAGGTGCCTCGCGCGCCCTGCTCGGCGATCAGCACGTTGTTGGTCTTCCGCACGCTGGCGCCGATCGTGTCCCAGTCGATGCTGGCCCGGTCCAGCCAGCGCAGGTCGATGACCTCGGCGTCCACGACGCCGAGTTCGGCCACCGCGGCGAGCACGTAGTTCGTCATAGCCAGGTAGCTGATCACGGTGACCTCGGCACCGGGACGGCGGACCGCGGCCCGGCCGACCGGGATGCAGTAGTCCAGGTCGTCCACCGGCCCGTCGCCGGTGGCGGTGTACAGGTCCACGTGCTCCAGCACCACCACCGGATCCTGGCAGCGCAGCGCGCTGTTCATCAGGCCCACGTAGTCGAACGGGGTGGACGGGGCGGCGATCCGCCAGCCGGCCGAGGTGGCGATGATGCCGGCCGGGTCCATCGAGTGCTGCGAGCCGTAGCCGGTACCCATGGCCACCTTGCTGCGCAGCACCAGCGGCACGCTGTCCTTGCCGCCGAACATGTGCCGGGCCTTGCCGATCTGGTTGAACAACTGGTCGGCGGCGACCCACATGAAGTCGGCGTACATGAACTCGACCACCGGCCGGAACCGGCCGTCGAGCGCGATGCCACCGCCCAGCCCGGAGAACGCATTCTCGCTGATCGGGGTACCCAGCACTCGATCGCCGAAGCGCTCGGTGAGCCCCTTGGTGGCGCCGTTCGTGCCGCCACCGAGCCGGTGCACGTCCTCGCCGAGCACCAAGATCCGCGGATCGGTCTCCATCCGGCGGCCCATCACCGCGGCCACACTCTCAATGAACTTCACCGGCGCGACCTTGCCGCCGAAGCTGTCCCGCTCGGCGAACCTCGCCTCGGCGAACTCACTGAGATCACCGCGCACGCCGACGTCGGCGAACTTGGGATCCGGCCATTCGGAGTCACGGATCCGGCGGCCGCGGTTCCCGCCCGGCGCCGGCTCGAGCAGCACCTCGTCCAGCTCGGACATCAGTTCCCTGGCGCGCCTGGCGGCATCTTCGGCCGCGGCACCGTCCAGGATGCCGCGCCGGGCCAGTTGCGCGGTGACCTGGGTGAGCGGGTCCCGCTGCCGCCAGGCCTGCTCCTCCTCCTTGCTGCGGTAGTGGAACGCGCTGCCGGGCAGCGGGCCGTTCTGGTGGAAGAAGCGGTAAACGTCGGCCTCGATCACCGCCGGCCCGTTCCCCGCGCGCAGGTGAGTCAGCGCCTCGCGCATAGTCAGCCACACCGCCAGCGGATTCATCCCGTCCACCCGCCAGCTGGCGATGCCGAACCCGGAACCGCGGGCGGACAGCCGCGCCTCGCCGGTGGCCTCGGTCACGCTGGTGGACACCGCGTACTGGTTGTTCTCGATGAAGAAGCACAACGGCAGCCGCCACGCGGCGGCCAGGTTGAGCGTCTCCAGCGTGGAGCCGATGTTGGCCGCGCCGTCACCGAAGTAGGTGACGGCCACCGCGTCACCACCGGACCGGCGGTGCGCCCAGGCCGAGCCCGCGGCCAGCGGCACGCCGCCGCCGACAATCGCGTTCGTGCCGATGGCGCCGGCTTCCCGCCACTGCAGGTGCATGGACCCGCCGCGGCCATGGCTGAAGCCGCGGTCCAGTCCGCAGATCTCGGCCAGCGTGCGGAGCAGCAGATCCCGGACTTGCTCCGGGTACGGGCGGGCCGGGGCGATTCCGCCGGGCGCCACGTGGTGCAGCGCCTTGGCCAGGAACTGGTGGTGCCCGCGGTGGGAGCCGTTGACCGTGTCGGCCGAGGTGAGCGGCAGGATCGAGCCGACCGCGCCGCCCTCCTGGCCGATGCTGGAGTGGGCGGGCCCGTGGATCAGCCCGTCGGCGGCCAGGCTGAGCACGTTCTCCTCGAACGTCCTGATCAGCAGCAGCTGGCTGAACATGCTGGTCAGCAGCCGTGGGTCGGCCGCATCCCAGTCGTCCTCGGTGGCCGTCACCTGCACCCACGGCGCGTCCGCGCGCAGTTCGCGATGCTCGGGCATGTCACTCCCCGCCGGGTCGTCCGGGATAGGGCGTGGCCTGCCAGCCGGGCTGGTCGAACGCCTTCCCTCCCGGGTAGGAGACCAGCTCGAACTGCATGCCCCAGGGGGCGAGGAAGTACACCCAGCGCTGCCCTTCGCTCGGGCCCTTGCTGGCCGTCGGGTCACCCAGCACGGTGACCCCGCGGCCGCGCAGGTAGGCCACGGCGGCGTCCAGGTCGTCGGTGTACAGCGCGACGTGGTGGCCGCCGATGTCACTGTTGCGCGGCTGCTCGGTGTGCTGATCGGGTGCCTCGTACTGGAACACCTCGAAGATGGCCCGGCCGCCGCAGCGGTAGAAGTGCAGTTGCCGCATGACCGCCCTCGGGTGCACGTTCATGTGCTCGCGCATCCAGCCGCCGGCGCCGTCGGAGTACGGGCCGAGCGTGTACATGTACTCACAGCCGAGCACATCGGTGAGGAATATGTGCGCCTCGTGCAGGTCAGGCACGGTGAACCCGATGTGGTCAACGCCGGTCAGCCCGGGAAGTCCCATGACCATCGCCCCTTGCCGACGAATAGTGCAAACGGTTGCATAGTCGCCGGAGGATGGCCGCGCGTCAAGGGGTGTCAACTTTGCACCCAGCTCAGCCGTCGTACCGGGAAGAAACGACGGGGGAGCAAATGATCAAGCATGTAGTCCGCATGTCCGTAGTCGCTTTTGCTGGCCTGCTGGCCAGCGTGCTCGCGCTATCTGCCGCGTCAGCCACGACATCCCTGCCCGCCGAGCGTGCACAACGTCACCGTCTGGGCTGATACACCGCGCACCCACAGTGGCCTGTCCTACCCGTACTTCTCGCACCTGATCTACCAATATGTGAACGCGAAGGGCGTGACCAAGCGGATTGTGGCCTCGTTCGGTGTGCTCCCGGGCGCCTCGACGCCAGGCTGGCACGGCTGGAACTGAGCCAGCCCGGCCCGCCGTTAGGCTGGCGTTGCCAGAGCAAGCAACGGAGCGGCGATGGGGATGTCGGCCCGGGAGCGGGCTTTCAACAATCGCGTGGTCAACCCGGTGATGACCGCCCTGATCACGCATGGCCTCGGGCTGCCGACCTACGCGGTCGTGGAGACCACCGGCCGCAAGAGCGGGCACAAGCGGCTGGTGCCGGTCGCCAGCGGGCTCGACGGTGACACGTTCTGGATGATCTCCGGCCGCGGTGAGAAAGCCAGCTACGTCTACAACATCCGGGCGAACCCCAAGGTCCGGGTCATCGCCCGCCCGGCCAGGCTGCGGGACGGGCTGCGCACCCGGTCGCGCACCGGCACCGCCCACCTGATGCCCGAGGACGACGCGGACGCCCGGCACCGCCAGCTCGGCCCGGGCCGGCCGCTCTACCGACTGGACGGCTTCATTTTGCGCAGGCTCGCCGACAGCGGCGACATGCTCACTATCCGCATCGACCTGGACTGACCGCGGCAAGTTGACCAGCGGTGGCGCCCTTGATGAGCTGTCCGCCCTTGATGATGACGGTGAAGCTGTCCTGCGGCCGGGCGATCAGGGAGATGTCGGCGACGGGGTCGCCATCGACCAGGATCAGGTCGGCGATGGCTCCCTCCGCCACGACCCCGAGCCGCCCGGGATAGGGATTGCGCGGGCCGGCGAGGGCGAGAAGTTCGGCGTTGCGGACGGTCGCCTGCTGCAGTACCTCTGCCGGGCTGAACCAGCGGGTCAGCTTGGCGAGCTGGGCACCCTGGCGGGTGGCGAGCTTGGCATCGAACAGCGTGTCGGTACCGAAGGCCAGCTGCACCTGATGCTTGATCGCCAGGTTGTAGGCGTTGTCGGTGCCCTCGACCATCTGGAGGAACTTCACCCGGTTGGGCCCGGCCAGCGGTGGTGCGTCTTCGTCGTCGAGAAACGGCTGCAGGCACCACCAGATGCGATTGTCGGCCATCAGTGCGACGGTCTCATCATCGAGCAACTGGCCGTGCTCGATGCACCGGACTCCGGCGGCCATCGCGGTGCGTACCGCGCGCGGAGTGTAGGCGTGCACCGTCACGTATGTCCCCCAGTTCTCGGCGGCGTCGACCGCTGCCCGGATCTCCCGCTCGGTGTACTGACTGACGTCGAGCGGGTCGTAGTCCGAGGCGACGCCGCCGCCCGCCATCAGCTTGATCTGCGATGCGCCGCGGCGCAGCATCTCCCGGGTACCGCGCAGCACCTCGTCTTCACCGTCGGCGATCACCGCGGCGCCGACGATCTCGCTGTAACTGAGATGCCCGGCGATCCCCCGGGGGATCTCGTTCGGCAGGCGGAAGTCGCCATGGCCGCCGGTCTGGGAGATGAACGCGCCGGACGGGTAGATCCGCGGGCCGGGAATGGAGCCCTGGTCGATGGCCTGCTTGATCCCGAAGGAGGGGCCGCCGAGGTCGCGGACCGTGGTGAATCCCCGCATGAGTGTTTCGCGAGCGCTGACTACGGCCTGAGCGAACACGTAGCCGACTTCGCCCATGAGCGCGACAGCGGCCGGGATCGTGGTGAACGCGGTGTGCCAGTGGGCATCGATCAGCCCGGGAATCAGCGTCTTGCCCGTGCCGTCGATCCGGTCGCCGCCGGGCTCCGCCGGGCCGGCCGGGCCGACGGACGTGATGGTGCCCTGGCCCACGGTCACGTCGAACGGGCCATCCACCCGGCCCGCCACGCTGTCAAACACGTTGACGTTCGTGATGCGGAAAACCCGGCCGTTGCCCATTCCGTGCTCCCCCATAACGAAAGCTGGCCGCGGGGCCTACCCGGACGCGCGAACCCCAGCCCGGCAATGAACTGGTACTACCCACGGACGGCGACGCCGATGCGTATGAACGTGCCACGGGGACGAGCGGTCAGGGCTGGGCCAGCTCAGCGGTCGCGGTGACCCCGGCCGCCGCGGCCCGGCCGAGGAAACCCGCGATCACCTCGAGTTCCGCGTCGGTGTAGCCGGCGCAGATGGCGTCCATCGACCGGTTCATGCCCGCATACAGGCCGAGGATTTCCGCACTGCGGTCCGGCAGTGGGCGGAGCAGGACGGCTCGCCGGTCGGCCGGGGCGCGGCCGCGGCTGATCCACCGGCCGCGTTCCAGCCGGTCGAGCACGCCGGTCAGCGTCGCGGGGTGCAGCCCTGCCCGGCGGGCCAGTTCGCTGGGGCTGAGCGGGCCGTGCGTGGCGATCAGATCCAGGCAGTGGATGTCCACCGGCCGCAGCTCAAGATGCCCGCCGACCTGGCTGTTCAGCAGCGACAGCTGGGTGGACAGCTCGCGCAGGGCCTGCCGGACCGCGGTGACGCGTCTCCGCCGGGCACGGGCGTCGCC